>NZ_RBCK01000001.1:0-611504 GCF_003626515.1 Streptococcus chosunensis
ACACCTGTACCCATGCCGAACACAGAAGTTAAGCCCTAGAACGCCGGAAGTAGTTGGGGGTTGCCCCCTGTGAGATATGGAAGTCGCTTAGCTCTAGGGAGTTTAGCTCAGCTGGGAGAGCATCTGCCTTACAAGCAGAGGGTCAGCGGTTCGATCCCGTTAACTCCCAAAGGTCCCGTAGTGTAGCGGTTATCACGTCGCCCTGTCACGGCGAAGATCGCGGGTTCGATTCCCGTCGGGACCGTTTAAGATAACGTAAGTTATTTTAGACTCGTTAGCTCAGTTGGTAGAGCAATTGACTTTTAATCAATGGGTCACTGGTTCGAGCCCAGTACGGGTCATATATGCGGGTTTGGCGGAATTGGCAGACGCACCAGATTTAGGATCTGGCGCTTAACGGCGTGGGGGTTCAAGTCCCTTAACCCGCATTAAGATATAATAAATGAGCCGGCTTAGCTCAGTTGGTAGAGCATCTGATTTGTAATCAGAGGGTCGCGTGTTCAAGTCATGTAGCCGGCATTTTTAGATAGAAGAAAACAGTGCGAACGTAGTTCAGTGGTAGAACACCACCTTGCCAAGGTGGGGGTCGCGGGTTCGAATCCCGTCGTTCGCTTAGAGAGGCCGGGGTGGCGGAACTGGCAGACGCACAGGACTTAAAATCCTGCGATTGGTAACGATCGTACCGGTTCGATTCCGGTCCTCGGCATAAACTAATGAGCACCCTTAGCTCAACTGGATAGAGTACCTGACTACGAATCAGGCGGTTAGAGGTTCGACTCCTCTAGGGTGCATTTTTCTATTTAACTCGGGAAGTAGCTCAGCTTGGTAGAGTACTTGGTTTGGGACCAAGGTGTCGCAGGTTCGAATCCTGTCTTCCCGATACATGGCGGTGTAGCTCAGCTGGCTAGAGCGTCCGGTTCATACCCGGGAGGTCGGGGGTTCGATCCCCTTCGCCGCTATATTGATCTTGTTGGACCTTTAGCTCAGCTGGTTAGAGCTCTCGGCTCATAACCGAGTGGTCGTAGGTTCAAGTCCTACAAGGTCCATTTAAATAATATGGAGGATTACCCAAGTCCGGCTGAAGGGAACGGTCTTGAAAACCGTCAGGCGTGTAAAAGCGTGCGTGGGTTCGAATCCCACATCCTCCTTTTGTATTAACGCGGGATGGAGCAGCTCGGTAGCTCGTCGGGCTCATAACCCGAAGGTCGTAGGTTCAAATCCTGCTCCCGCAATAAGGCTCGGTAGCTCAGTTGGTAGAGCAATGGATTGAAGCTCCATGTGTCGGCGGTTCGATTCCGTCTCGCGCCATTTTTATTAATAGTATGTATGCGGGTGTAGTTTAGTGGTAAAACTACAGCCTTCCAAGCTGTTGTCGCGAGTTCGATTCTCGTCACCCGCTTTGAACTTTGTTCAAATTACATTACCAAGTTTTTAACTTGGGCGCGTAGCTCAGGTGGTTAGAGCGCACGCCTGATAAGCGTGAGGTCGGTGGTTCGAGTCCACTCGTGCCCATTAATAGGAGAATTACTCAAGAGGCTGAAGAGGACGGTTTGCTAAATCGTTAGGTCGGGTAACTGGCGCAAGGGTTCGAATCCCTTATTCTCCGTTTGTATGAGGGTTTATAACCCTCTTTTTTTATATTTTTAAGAATAGTAGAATAAAAACTTCAGATTTGTAAAACTTAATTGGATTACTTATCTGAAGTTTTTTTGGGCTCTTTGTCAACTGTAGTTGGCTGCAGAAAAGCTAAAATCTTTATATATTGTCGATTTTATGGTTGTGCTAGTTTATTATTACTTCCAACTCTTGAGTGAAATTTCTCCGCTATTGAGCCAGATTTCTTTTCCGTTATCACATTGAACTAAAAGTTTGCCATTTTCTGAGATATCTTTAGCCAGTCCCTTGTGGTCTTTTTGATCTAGTGTAAAAGTAACTTCTTTTCCTAGAACGAATGACTGTTTTTTGTATAGGTATAATAGTTCTTCTGCTGGTGTTTCGAAGAAAGTGCGCCAGATTTCTATGATTAATTCATTTCTGGTAATAGGTGCTGGTGTTTTAAATAAACTAGCAGCTTTTTCTTTTAATTCTTGAGGGAAGTCTTTAATAGCAAAGTTGATTCCTACTCCAATAATGATATCTGTGACTAAGCCAGTTTCTACAGACGTCATTGCCTCAGTAAGGATTCCTCCAATTTTATGATTGTTTAGGTAGATATCATTGACCCATTTTATGTCGACATCTATTAATGTTAGGTTCTTAATGGCTTTGTAGATAGCTCCTGCTACAAGTAGTGTGTAGGATGGTAATTGGTCATAGGGGAGATTGGGTTTAAGATGGAGTGTCATATAAATACCACCTTGGGGTGAGTAGAAAGAACGTTGAAAACGACCTCGTCCTGCTGTTTGATAGGAAGCTAGATAGAGAGTGTTTGCTTCATCCCCTAAATCAATTGCTTCTTTTGCATCCAGTTGTGTTGATTTTGTTTCGGGTTTAAAACTGATTTTAATTGGAAGATTTTCTTCTAGAATCTCTGGAATAATAAGGTCTCCATTTATCAGTTTATATCCTTTGTTTTTGATGCTATCAATTTCAATACCTTCTTGTTCTAGACGCTTAATGGCTTTCCAAATTGATGTTCGGGTCAGTGATAGTTCTTCTGCAATCTTTTCTCCGCTGATATAGTCGGTTTCTTTAGCTAGAATTTGGTAGACGGCTTGGTAGGATTTCATAGTGTTTCCTTTCTTTAGGAATAGTATGTGATTTGAATCTAGTTTGGCTAGTTGCTTAATTACTACTATTTTAACATATGCCTAGTATTTACGGTATGATTTTCTTAGAGTAAATGTAGTCATTAAGCTTGAATTTTGAAATCTCAGTATTTTTGCTCCCTTTTTTACTTAGGAAGCGTTTCCTTTGTTTTCAAATTGCTAAAAAAGTGGTACAATATAGGATAGCTTACTATTATCTGAATCAGTTGATTTGGAGAGAAAGGATTCATTTTGAAATCAATAGGCTTTATTGAAAAGCTGAAAGGGTTGTCTAGTAAAGAGCTGATTTTATTGGGAATTATCTTGAGTATCTTTTTACCCTTTTATCTTTTTGTAGTTGTATTCTGTTTATATATTATTAGTTTGATTTTTACAGGAGACATGAAAAGTATTCTTCAGAAAATGGGGGAGCATCCGATGCTGCTTCTTTTTCTTGGCTATAGTACTGTTATATCCATTTTTGCACAAAATTGGATGGGTCTTGTGGCTTCAGTAGGAATTTTTCTATTTACTGTTTTCTTTTTGCACTATCAGTCGATTTTATCACATAAATTCTTTCGATTGATTTTGCAGCTCGTCTTGTTTGGTAGCGTGTTGTCAGCTGCTTTTGCGAGTTTAGAACATTTCCAAATTGTGAAGAAATTCAACTATGCTTTTCTTTCACCCAATATGCAGGTCTGGCATCAGAATCGGGCAGAAGTGACCTTTTTTAATCCTAATTATTATGGAATTATTTGTTGTTTCTGTATCATGATTGCCTTCTATCTGTTTACAACGACCAAATTGAATTGGTTGAAAGTATTCTGTGCGTTTGCAGGCTTTGTGAATCTCTTTGGTTTGAACTTTACTCAAAATCGAACTGCCTTTCCTGCTATTATCGCTGGAGCAATCATCTATCTCTTTACGACCATTAAAAACTGGAAGGCCTTTTGGCTTAGTATTGGGGTCTTTGCGATTGGCTTGAGCTTCCTCTTTTCCAGTGATTTGGGAGTTCGGATGGGGACTTTAGACTCTTCTATGGAAGAACGAATTTCTATCTGGGATGCTGGGATGGCCTTATTTAAGCAAAATCCTTTCTGGGGTGAAGGGCCATTGACTTACATGCACTCGTATCCTCGGATAAATGCTCCTTATCATGAACATGCTCACAGTCTTTATATTGATACGATTCTGAGTTACGGAATTGTGGGGACTATTTTATTAGTTTTGTCTTCTGTTGCTCCTGTTCGCTTGATGATGGATATGAGCCAGGAGTCGGGGAAACGTCCGATTATTGGTCTTTATCTATCTTTCCTTACAGTGGTTGCTGTGCACGGAATCTTTGACTTGGCCCTCTTCTGGATTCAGTCAGGTTTCATTTTCTTGCTAGTTATGTGCAGTATTCCATTGGAGCATCGAACGTTGGTATCGGACATGACGGATTAAGTTTATAAGATTGAAATCTTCTACCTTGAGTAGGAGATTTTTTACTGAGAAAAAATAGTTCTAAATCGAAATAGTTGACAATTGAAATAATAAGTATTATAATGTTTTTTATTCGTATCGATATAGAAATAAATTGGAGGTTTCATGAAATATTGTCATTTGGTAGCCCATCATATTCGTTTGTTGAATGGGCGGATTTTTCAAAAGTTACTAAGACAAGACCCTGACTCTCTTTATCGGAGTGAACAGGGAAAGATTTTAGCGGTTTTATGGAATAGTGAGACGGGCTGTGCAACTGCGACAGATATTGCACTTGCGACTGGGCTTGCTAACAATACACTGACGACTATGATAAAAAAGCTAGAGGAACAAAATCTTATAACTGTCAGTCCGTGTGGAGAAGATAAGCGTAAGAAGTATTTAGTTTTAACAGAGTTGGGCAAGTCTCAGAAAGAAGTTGGGCAACGTGTCAGTCAGAGATTGGATACTATCTGTTACAAAGGATTTTCAGAGGAAGAAATTCGCCAATTTGAAGCTTTTCAAGAAAGAATTTTGGCTAATCTGAAAGAGCAGGAAAATGAGGTTTAGAATGGGGTAAATTAGTTATTAAAAGTTTGGTAACTTGACCAACCGAGGAAAATTTTAAATTGAGGACAAAGAATGATTGAATACAAAAATGTAGCGCTACGCTATACAGAAAAAGATGTTTTGAGTGATGTCAATTTACAGATTGAGAATGGGGAGTTTATGGTTTTAGTTGGGCCATCTGGCTCAGGTAAGACGACCATGATCAAGATGGTCAACCGCCTCTTGGAACCAACTGATGGAAATATTTATATGGATGGCAAGCGAATCAAAGATTATGATGAGCGTGAACTTCGTCTTTCTACTGGTTATGTTTTACAGGCTATTGCTCTATTTCCTAATCTAACGGTCGCGGAAAATATTGCCCTGATTCCTGAGATGAAGGGGTGGAGCAAGGAAGATATTGCTAAGAAAACAGAAGAGCTTTTGGCTAAGGTTGGCTTGCCAGTAGCTGAGTATGGGCATCGTTTGCCTAGTGAATTATCTGGTGGGGAGCAACAGCGTGTTGGTATTGTTCGTGCTATGATTGGTCAGCCTAAGATTCTCCTCATGGATGAACCTTTTTCAGCCTTGGATGCTATTTCTCGCAAACAGTTACAGGTTCTGACGAAAGAATTGCATAAAGAGTTTGGGATGACAACGATTTTTGTGACCCATGATACGGATGAAGCCTTGAAATTGGCAGACCGTATTGCTGTCTTGCAGGATGGAGAGATTCGCCAGGTGGCGAATCCCGAGACGATTTTAAAAGCTCCTGCCACAGAATTTGTAGCAGACTTGTTTGGAGGTAGTGTTCATGACTAATTTAATTGCAACTTTTCAGGATCGTTTTAGTGATTGGTTGACAGCTCTATCTCAACATTTGCAGTTGTCACTTTTGACCTTGTTACTGGCCATTTTTATAGCGATTCCCTTGGCTGTTTATCTTCGCTATCATGAGAAGTTGGCGGATTGGGTCTTACAGATTGCAGGGATTTTCCAGACCATCCCGTCTCTGGCCTTGTTAGGACTCTTTATCCCCTTGATGGGAATTGGAATCTTGCCTGCTTTGACAGCTCTAGTGATTTATGCGATCTTTCCGATTTTACAAAATACCATCACTGGACTCAAGGGAATTGATCCAAGTCTACAAGAGGCTGGGATTGCCTTTGGGATGACTAGGTGGGAGCGACTCAAGAAGTTTGAAATTCCACTTGCAATGCCTGTTATGATGTCTGGGATTAGGACGGCAGCTGTCTTAATTATCGGTACGGCAACCTTGGCGGCCTTGATCGGTGCAGGGGGACTGGGTTCCTTTATCCTTTTGGGAATTGACCGTAATAATGCCAGTCTGATTTTGATTGGGGCCCTTTCTTCTGCAGTGCTTGCCATTGCCTTTAACTTCCTGCTAAAAGTGATGGAAAAAGCAAAATTGCGGACGATTTTCTCTGGTTTTGCCTTGGTGACAATATTGCTCGGTCTGTCTTATAGTCCAGCCCTTTTGGCTCAAAAAGAGAAAGAAAACTTGGTTATTGCTGGGAAATTGGGTCCAGAACCAGAAATTTTGGCCAATATGTATAAGTTACTGATTGAAGAAAATACCAGTATGACTGCGACTGTTAAACCGAATTTTGGGAAAACAAGCTTTCTCTATGAAGCTCTGAAAAAAGGCGATATTGACATCTATCCTGAATTTACTGGTACGGTGACTGAAAGTCTGCTTCAACCATCACCGAAAGTGAGTCATGAGCCAGAGCAGGTTTATCAGGTAGCGCGTGATGGTATTGCCAAACAGGATCATCTAGCCTATCTCAAACCCATGTCTTATCAAAATACCTATGCTGTAGCTGTTCCGAAAAAGATTGCTCAAGAATATGGCTTGAAGACCATTTCGGACTTGAAAAAAGTGGAAGGGCAGTTGAAGGCAGGTTTTACACTCGAGTTTAACGACCGTGAAGATGGAAATAAGGGCTTGCAGTCAATGTATGGTCTCAATCTCAATGTGGCGACCATGGAACCAGCCCTTCGCTATCAGGCAATTCAGTCAGGTGATATTCAAATCACGGACGCCTATTCGACTGATGCGGAATTGGAGCGTTATGATTTACAGGTCTTGGAAGATGACAAACAACTCTTCCCGCCTTATCAAGGGGCACCACTGATGAAAGAAGCTCTTCTCAAGAAACATCCAGAGTTGGAAAGAGTTCTTAATAAATTGGCTGGTAAGATTACAGAAAGTCAGATGAGCCAACTTAACTATCAAGTGGGTGTCGAAGGCAAGTCAGCAGAACAAGTAGCCAAGGAATTTCTACAAGGACAAGGTTTGTTGAAGAAATAACTTAAAAATGCTGAACTCAACTTCCTTAAACGACTAAATAGAAGAATGCTCAGACAATTTCGTCTGAGCATTTTTATGTTAGAGTTATTAAATGTCCTCTAAAATGGAAAGAAAGAGAAAATTTTCAGGATTTTCTAAAATTTTACTGTAAATACACTTGACTATTCACAAAATAGGTGTATAATGTGTTGTGAACTACTTAACAAATAAGGATTTTCCAGCTCATGTCGACTAAGGATGGAAATCTTGTGTATAGACAGTTCAGTAGATATATAATAGAGCGTTGCGTCCGAAAGTCTATCCAGACACGGCTCTTTAAAAACAAAAGGAGAAGATTATGAAAACAGAACCGATTCATCGTACCAGTATGTGGAAATTTAAGTTAAGTGCTGCCACCATGACTTTGATTCCCGCTGCCGTGGGGATTAACTATGTTGCCAAAGCCTTGGCGGAGGGGTTAAAGTTGCCCGTTTGGCTGGGGTCTTTGGGAACCTTTCTTACCAGCATGTTGGCTGGGCCGGTTGCCGGTGCCATTAGTGGTTTCATCAACAACGTGATCTATGGGCTGACCTTATCGCCAATTTCAACCGTGTATGCGATTACCAGTATCGGAATTGGGATTGCTGTCGGAGTTTTGCACGCCAATGGGTGGTTCTCGTCAGCGCGACGAGTATTTGTTTCTGCTATTATTATTGCCATCGTTTCAGCTGTCATTTCAACGCCTCTCAATGTCATCTTTTGGGGTGGTCAGACCGGTATCGCTTGGGGTGACTCATTGTTTGCGGTAATGGTCGCCAATCATGTACCAGTGTGGCTGGCCTCATTTACCGATGAGTTTGTCTTGGATATTTTGGATAAAGTCTGCGTGGCCTACCTGGCATTCTTCATCTATCGTCAGCTGCCGAAGCGGATGGAGCACTTCTTTAGAGATGATAAATGATGACTGATAAAACATTGATTTCTGGAGCGCCACGGGTCAAGCTCAAGTGGTACCAGGTGATCGATCCGATTACTAAGCTCTTGTTCATCTTGGACATGACGTTGTTGAGCTTTGCCAGTATGAATTTATTGCTTCAGGCCGGATTAATTCTTGTCGCAACACTGCTATTGTTATTTTCCAAATTGAGTTCTACCACCTTTAAGGCGCTGGGATTCAGCCTGTTTCTGATTTGCACCATGCTGATCATCCAAGGGTTATTTTACAGTCAGAATCAAACTGTGCTGTTTTCTGTGCTTGGGGTGTCGTTCTACAAAGAAGGCCTGATTTACGCCACCACTCTGGGTTGTCGAGTATTGGTGATTATTTTGACCAGTGGCTTTTTTATGGTGACCACGAGTATTTCAGAAAACGCGGCCTATTTGGAACTGTCCGGATTGTCTTATAAAACCGTCTACGTTCTGATGTCGGTGTGTTATATTTTGCCGGAAATGATGCGCAATATGCGGAAAATCCAGCAGGCACAAAAAGTTCGCGGAACCAATCCGCAAAAAACGTTGATTCAGAAATTAAAGTCAGTCCTGCCGGTTCTGATTCCATTGGTGATTAAGACCTTGGATCAATCGATGACGCGGTCGATTTCTCTCCAACTGAGAGGTTTTGATAATCTCAACCGGACTGTCAGAACCTCCCAGCGCGTGTATCGCCTGTCGCGGACGCTGCACATTGGTCTGACTGGATTGGCAATTTTATTGATTGGGTGGAAGATATGGACGAAGATAAACGGATTGTAATTGAAAATTTGACCACCCGTTATCCGGGTACTGAGCAACCACAACTGCGTCAGATTAACGCGGAGGTTCATACCGGCCAGGTGGTTGGGATTATCGGGAATAGCCACTCTGGCAAATCGACTTTGTGCCGTGTGCTGGCAGGGGTCATTCCCAAAATTGTGTCTGCTGAGATTGAGGGCGACTGGCACATGTTTGGCCAGCGAGTGTCCGACAATTGGCCCGTTTATAATGCCATGAATGGAGTTGTACTGCAAAATCCAGCTGGCCAACTAAGCGGGTTGGCAGATACGGTTGCCGATGAAATCGCCTTTGACTTGATTAATCAGGGAATGGCTGAAGGACTGATTCAAAAACGGGTTGAAGAAGTTGCCACGCAAATGGGGTTGATTGAACAGCTGAATTTGCGTCCCGAGAGCCTTTCCGGTGGTCAGATCCAGCGGTTGGCAATTGCCACGGCGATTGTGGCTAATCCGGCTGTTTTGATTATGGATGATCCGACCAGTGAGATGGATCCCCTTGGCCGCCGGCAATTTTTCCAATGGCTGGCCCAAGTCAAAGAGACGACTGTCTTCATTGTCACCAGTGAAATTGACGATTTGTGCGAAGTCGCCGACGTTGTGTGGGTGCTGCACGAGGGTCAAATGGTAGCCCAGGGCAGGCCGGGTGAGGTGTTTAATCATTTGGTAGCTGACTGGCAGATTCCAGCCCCGACAATCCAGCAACTTGCTCAAAAAATGGATTGGCACTTGGCTGATGGCCGGTATCCGGTGAATTACGCTGATCTGAAGGAGGTTCGTTATGTCCACAATTGAACTGAGCCACCTGACGTTCACTTATCCGGAACGGTCCTTTAGCTTGGATGTTGAAGACAAACACTTCGCCGATCCGATGGTGGCGATTGTCGGCCAAAATGGTGCCGGCAAATCAACGCTCTTCAAATTGTTGACGGGCTTACTGACACCACAAACCGGTGTGATTAAGATCGATGGAGAAAATTTTAATGATCTTAAACCAGTCGAAAAGTTACTGAAGGTTGGGATTACTTTTCAGAATCCTGACGATCAGCTTTTCAATCCGAACGTTCAACGAGAGGTGGAGTGGAGTGTTGCGCAGGTCATGGATGACCACGACACGATTACGAGGCGGGCTTTAGAGGCTCTAAAAAGAGTTGGCTTGGATGATAAAACAGCTGAAAGTCCATATGACCTGTCATTGTCGGAACGCAAGCTGTTGAGCGTTGCCACAGTTTTGGCAGTGGATCCGGCGATTTATTTATTTGATGAGCCGATGATGTCGCTTGATTGGGAAAGCCGGCGCAAGTTGACCGCAATTTTCCATCAGTTGGCTGATTCGGGCCACCAAGTTGTGACCATCACCCATGACATGGATTGGGTCGCCGCCGAGTTTGAGTCGGTATATGTTATGGAACACGGGAAGTTTAGCTTCGCCGGCAGTCCACGGGAATTGTTCAGCGATCGCGAACTTGTCCAGCGAGTGGGATTACTACCACCACGGATTATGGACATAGCGGAGTCGCTGGGTGATTCACAGACATATTTATCGGTTAATGATTATTGCCAGAAAAATCGAGATGTATAGAAAAAGTCACCTCTGCGGGTTTTCCAGGTTGAAGGATTAACTTCAACTTCTGGCAAGAACTCACATGGGTGACTTTTGTGTTTAATAACGTTTCATGATCATCGGGTGCTTCCTCAGATCACTCGGTTTGATTTTACTTTGTTTCATGGTCATAATCATATACCATTTCTTTTGGATTTTTTGTTTGACTAATACAAAATAGGTCTTCATAGGTCTTCGCATTTTTAGCGCCCATTAGGATCATCAGTATAATTTTCTGAATTAGGAGACTGTCCCATCACTATTCGAACTTCGTCTCCCAACTTACGCTGTTCTCATTCAATGGTGTAGGCCAAATCCTCATGACAGCTGTTTACCGTGAACAATGGATATTCTGGGCAGCAACTAATGTCTTTTCAATCTATCTCTGGTGGGGAGAAAGCCTGCAAATCCAAGGGAAATACTTGATTTATCTCATTAACAGTATAGTTGGTTGGTATCAATGGAGCAAGGCTGCTAAGCAGAATACGGATTTACCTAACTAAGAATAGATGTTTGAAAGTACTGTTTTAAGTTTTGGGATAAAACAGACAGAGTTGATAATCAAGGATTTTATATTATGAAAAAGAGGATCGGCGGGTCCTCTTTTGTTGTTGAAAAGATAAAAAACTCAGTAACCAAGAAATAAGGCAACTGAGCTCTATTTGCTATTCAATTTTTAGGAATGAGAAGGTCTAGATAAAATTGGACAACTTCCTGGTCTGTAAAGTCTTGTCCTTTTTTGAGCCACCAGGTCAATGTCTCGACAAAGTTGGACACGACTAAGTGTTGGAGGTAAGAAGTAGGTAGATTAGGGTGAGCTTCTTTTAAATCATTAGCCATCAGGGAATAGACATGGTGTTCTAGCTCTTTATGGAGTTGACGGAGGAAGTAGTCATTTTTGGAAAATAGCAGACTGGTGATATGGTCTTGATTTTTCTGAAAATGCAGAAAGAGGTGGGCGAGATAATCCTCGGTTGAAATGGACTCCTCTCTTTCAAAGAGGTGATGGAAGAGGTAGCGGCAAAGCTCGTCCAGAAGTAGTTCCTTGCTCTCATAGTGACAGTAAAAGGTGGATCGTCCCACATCTGCGAGATCAATGATATCCTGAACTGTAGTGGATTCGTAGCCCTTCTCGTTCAAAAGTTGTAGAAAAGCTTGATAGATGGCTTTTTTTGTTTTGCTGATACGGCGGTCAATATTAGTCATATGGACATTTGAGGCAAATTGTTCAGAACTGAATAAAGCTGACATTTTGCTTCTATCCTTTCTTTGAGTTTTAGTAGATAATAATAATGAACAAGGTGTTCATAAATCTATTATAACAAAGGAATGAGAAAGATGAAGGCAAAATATACTGTTTGGGTAGCTTTTTTCTTAAATTTAAGCTATGCTATTGTTGAGTTTATCGCAGGAGGCATCTTTGGTTCGAGTGCTGTTCTTGCTGATTCTGTCCATGACTTGGGAGATGCTATAGCTATTGGCATATCGGCCTTTTTAGAAACAATCTCAAATAGAGAAGAAGATAGGCAGTACACCTTGGGTTACAAGCGATTTAGTCTTTTAGGGGCACTTGTGACTGCTGTGATTCTTATCACAGGATCCATCCTAGTGATTTTGGAAAATATAACTAAACTTTTTAATCCACAGCCCGTTAATGATGAAGGTATCCTCTGGCTAGGGATCATTGCAGTCAGTATTAATGTGCTAGCTAGTCTAGTAGTTCGCAAGGGAAAGACAAAGAACGAGTCAATTCTCAGCCTGCACTTTTTTGAAGATACTCTTGGTTGGTTGGCTGTCATTCTAATGGCGATTATCCTCCGATTTACAGATTGGTATATTCTTGATCCGCTCTTATCTCTTGTCATTTCCATCTTCATTCTAACAAAAGCCATTCCACGTTTTTGGTCTACACTCAAGATTTTCTTGGACGCTGTGCCGGAAGGAGTAGAGACTGGTGATTTGGAGAAGGATTTGGATGCTCTGACCAATGTCAAAAGTGTCAATCAACTTAGTATTTGGTCCATGGATGGTCTGGAAAATAATGCCATTATCCATCTCTGTTTAGAAGATTGGGAGCAGATGACGGAAACAAAGAATCAAGTGCGTCAGCTCTTAGAAGAAAGAGGTGTGCAGAATATTACAATCGAAGTGGATACCAGCCAAAGCAATCATGCGCAACATAAGCGGAGGGTAACAGCCTTAGAGCAACCCCATGGGCATCAACACTAGAAAAGAGGCTGGGGAAAAGTCTTTAAAAGTGAAAAGCGCATAGTGTCAGGCATTAAAAAAACTTGATACTATGCGTTTTATTGTGGGGACATTTACTTCATTTTATCTTGAAATTTAGTTTTTGCCTAGATTCTAATATCTTAATCATTCCTTGTACTTTCTCTTAAAGTCAGTCTGGTTCCCAGCATGGTCAGGCTAGGTATTTTGCGACCGTGGAGTACTTCCTTGTTAAGAATATCCATCCCTGCTCGGCCCATTTCTTCGGTATAGACGGTGATGCTGGAGAGGGGAGGATAGACTTGCTTGGTCAGGCTGGTGTCATTAAAGGAAATAAGGCTGACTCGGTCTGGTAGGCTGATTCCAGCTTCTTGGAGGGCACGGAGGGCACCGATGGCTAAACTATCACTGGCAGCAAAAAATGCTGGTGGCAGTTGGTCTCCTAAGCTCTGAATGGCCTCTTTCATTAAGTCATAGCCAGACTGGGCAGTAAAGCTTCCTTGAAAGACCAGTTCATCATGATAGATTCCTTTTGTTTGACTGTAGTTCTTAAAATTTTCCAGACGTTTATCCTGAATGATTTCTTCTTGGTCTGTTGTCTCCTCAAGACCTGTTAGAATCCCGATACGGTCCATCCCTTGATTGAAGAAATAATCGACAATTTGTTTCATGGCAGTGTAAAAATCCGTGATAATACAAGTATGTCCTAGTGAAAGTGTATCGCTGTCTAGAAAGACAAGAGGCTTTTGGTATTCTTCGAAGGCGGTAATCTGAGCTCGACTAAATTTTCCGATGCAGAGAATTCCAATCACCTCCTCGCTTAGTGTAAAAGGATGGTCATTAAAATAGCGCAAGATATCATAGTCCAGTTCTTGGGCTCTTTTTTCTATGCCTAGGCGAATCTGGTAGTAGTAGAGGTCGTCCAGCTCCCCTTGTTCACTGACCCATTGGATAATGGCAATCTTTTGCTTAGGCTTGTGTGACTCGCCTGTCTTGAGGTGCTTGGTGTAGCCCAGCTCTTCAGCAACGGTTAAAATACGGTGTCTGGTTTCTTCTGTAACAGATAGGCTCTGGTCGCGATTGAGGACGCGGGATACGGTCGCGATAGAGACAGAGGCTAGCTGTGCAATGTCTTTTAAGGTAGCCATAAATCCTCCTTCTTTTAAGTTAGTATATCATATTTTTCTGCTTTTTACCGATAGTTTAGTAAAATTTTAGTAAAAAGGATTGACCTTGGGAAATCCCTTGGATACAATAGAAGAAAACGATTACACGTTAAGGTGACTTAACGGACAGTCAAAGGAGAAATCATATGACACAACATCTTACTGCTGAAGCACTTCGTAAAGACTTTCTTGCTGTTTTTGGTCAAGAAGCAGACCAAACCTTCTTTTCACCAGGTCGTATCAATTTGATTGGTGAACACACGGACTACAACGGTGGACATGTTTTCCCAGCAGCTATTTCCTTGGGAACTTATGGGGCAGCTCGCAAGCGTGACGACCAAGTCTTGCGTTTCTACTCAGCTAATTTTGAGGACAAGGGCATTATCGAAGTGCCTCTCGCTGACCTCAAGTTTGAAAAAGAGCACAATTGGACCAATTATCCAAAAGGAGTTCTTCATTTCTTGCAAGAAGCTGGCCATGTGATTGACAAAGGTTTTGATTTTTATGTTTATGGGAATATCCCAAATGGTGCTGGTTTGTCTTCTTCAGCATCATTGGAACTCTTGACAGGAGTCGTGGCAGAGCATCTCTTTGATTTAAAATTAGAGCGTCTCGATTTGGTTAAAATCGGTAAACAAACAGAAAACAACTTTATCGGCGTAAATTCTGGTATCATGGATCAGTTTGCTATCGGTATGGGGGCTGACCAACGTGCTATTTACCTAGATACTAATACTCTAGAATACGACTTGGTGCCACTTGATTTGAAGGACAATGTCGTTGTTATCATGAACACCAACAAACGCCGTGAATTGGCGGACTCTAAATACAATGAACGCCGTGCTGAGTGTGAAAAAGCAGTGGAAGAGTTGCAAGCTGCCTTGGATATTCAGACCTTGGGTGAATTGGACGAGTGGGCTTTTGACCAATACAGCTATCTGATTAAAGATGAAAATCGTTTGAAACGTGCTCGTCATGCTGTGCTTGAAAACCAACGTACCCTTAAAGCTCAAGCAGTCCTCCAAGCAGGTGATTTGGAAACATTTGGTCGCTTGATGAATGCATCTCACGTTTCTCTGGAGCATGACTATGAAGTAACTGGTTTGGAATTGGATACCTTGGTTCACACAGCTTGGGATCAAGAAGGTGTTCTCGGTGCTCGAATGACAGGTGCTGGTTTTGGTGGCTGTGCCATTGCCTTGGTTCAAAAAGATACTGTTGAGTCCTTTAAGGGAGCTGTAGGCAAACACTACGAGGAAGTAGTTGGATACGCTCCAAGCTTCTATATCGCTGAAGTTGCAGGTGGCACTCGCGTCCTTGACTAGTCAAAAGGAGGCTCTATAGTGACCTTAGTAGATAAATTTGTAACGCATATCATTTTTGAAAGTTCATTTGAGGAAATGGATCGAATCTATCTGACCAATCGTGTTTTGGCACGAGTGGGAGACGGTGTTTTGGAAGTTGAGACCGATCTAGATCAATTGATTGACCTAAAGGACCAACTGGTTGAGGAAGCCGTTCGATTAGAAACGATTAAAGATAGTCAGACTGCGCGTGAGATTCTCGGTGCTGAACTGATGGACTTGATGACCCCTTGTCCCAGTCAGGTCAATCGTGACTTTTGGGAAACCTATGCCCACTCTCCTGAGCAAGCGATAGAGGATTTTTACCAACTCAGTCAGAAGAATGACTACATCAAACTCAAGGCCATTGCTAAGAACATTGCTTACCGTGTTCCATCTGACTACGGAGAACTTGAAATTACCATCAATCTCTCTAAGCCTGAAAAGGATCCCAAAGAGATTGCGGCAGCCAAGTTGGTGCAAGCTAGCAATTATCCTCAGTGTCAGCTTTGTCTAGAGAATGAAGGTTACCATGGTCGGGTTAACCATCCAGCTCGCAGTAACCACCGTATTATCCGTTTTGAAATGGCTGGTCAGGAGTGGGGCTTCCAGTATTCGCCTTATGCCTACTTTAATGAGCACTGTATTTTCTTAGATGGCCAGCATCGTCCCATGGCCATTAGTCGTCAGAGTTTTGAGCGTCTGTTGGCTATCGTAGAGCAGTTTCCAGGCTATTTTGCAGGGTCTAATGCGGACCTGCCAATCGTCGGTGGTTCTATCCTAACCCATGACCACTATCAGGGAGGGCGTCATATCTTTCCTATGGAATTGGCTCCTCTGCAAAAGACCTTCCGATTTACTGGTTTTGAGCAGGTTAAGGCTGGGATTGTCAAGTGGCCTATGTCAGTGTTGCGTTTGACTTCGGATTCCAAAGAAGATTTGATCAACTTAGCTGACAAGATTTTGCAGGAATGGCGCCAGTATTCAGATCCAAGGGTGCAAGTTTTGGCAGAGACAGACGGGACACCGCATCACACCATCACACCCATTGCTCGTAAACGCAATGGACAATTTGAGTTGGACTTGGTTTTACGAGATAATCAAACATCACCAGAACATCCTGATGGCATCTATCATCCCCACAAGGATGTCCAACATATCAAGAAGGAAAATATCGGTTTGATTGAGGTCATGGGCTTGGCTATTTTACCACCTCGTCTGAAAGCAGAAGTGGAGCAAGTCGCTAGCTATCTAGTGGGAGAAGCTGATACAGTTGCCGTTTATCATCAGGAATGGGCAGACCAACTCAGAGCTCACCATCCAGACCTAACGGATAAAGAAAAAGCCCTTAAAATCGTCAAGGACTCTGTGGGTGCTATCTTTGCGCGTGTACTTGAGGATGCAGGAGTCTATAAGCAGACTGAACAAGGACAGTCAGCCTTTATGGGCTTTGTGGAGCAGGTCGGAATTTTGCCAGACTAGGTGCTTTCTCCTTGCACAGTCCTATAAAAAGTAGTATCATAGTGTCGTTTGAAATATCAGGAGGAAACGATGAAAGATTTTCATTTTGACGCTATATCTGCCTTTGAAAATTACGAAATTGAACAAATGAGAGATGGTCACGTTGTGGTAACGACAAAAGTAGTCAACTCATCGCTCAACTACTATGGCAATGCCCATGGTGGTTATCTCTTTACCCTTTGTGACCAGATTAGTGGTTTGGTAGTCATCTCGCTAGGACTAGATGGAGTGACGCTCCAATCCTCTATCAACTACCTCAAAGCAGGAAAACTCGACGATGTATTGACCATTAAAGGAGAATGTGTCCATCAAGGTCGTACAACCTGTGTAGTGGATGTGGATATCACCAATCAAGAGGGCAGAAATGTCTGCAAAGCAACCTTCACTATGTTTGTCACAGGCCAGAGGTCAGAAGATAGACAGGTAAGGATATAGATAAACAAAAAAGAGGCTCGCACCTCTTTTTATTATTTCTTTTTATGATTTAATACGGCATTGAGGACAATGGCAAGTAGGCTGGCTACGACGATTCCGTTTGAGAAGAACATTTGGAAGGCTGTCGGCATGCTGACAAAGAGATTACTGTTGTTGAGTCCGACACCTGCAGCGATTGAAACTGCTGCGATAAGGAAGTTGTGTTCATTGTTAGCAAAGTCAACACGGGCGAGGATTTGCATCCCTTGAATAGATACAAAACCAAACATCACCAGCATAGCACCACCGAGGACAGGGCTCGGAATGATTTGGGCAAGGGCACCAAACTTAGGAAGGAGTCCAAGGAGAACGAGGAAACCAGCTGCGTAGTAGATTGGCAGGCGAGTCTTGATACCTGATAATTTAACCAAACCAACGTTTTGTGAAAATCCTGTGTAAGGGAAGGTGTTAAAGATTCCTCCGAGAAGTACGGCCAAACCTTCTGCGCGGTAACCGTTGCGCAGGCGCGTGCTGTCGATTGGGTCTTTTGTGATATCAGACAAGGCTAGGTAAACACCAGTAGACTCAACCATAGACACCGTTGCGATGATACACATCATGACAATAGATGAGATTTCAAAGGTTGGCATCCCAAAGTAGAGTGGAGTTGGGACATGGACAAGAGGTGCTGCTGCAACAGGAGAGAAGTCCACCAAACCCATGCTAGCAGCAATGGCAGTTCCAACAACCAAACCAATCAAAATAGAGATAGATTTGATAAATCCTTTGGTAAAGATATTAATCAAGAGGATAATCAAAACAGTGATAGCTGCAAGCAAGAGACTTTGACCAGTTGGCTCTGGAACGTTATTTCCCATATTTCCAATAGCGACAGGAATCAAGGTTAAACCAATCGTGGTAATAACAGATCCTGTTACGATAGATGGGAAGAGATTGGCCACTTTTGAGAAGATGCCTGAAACAAGAACCACGTAAATCCCTGATGCGATAAGGGCACCAAACATAGCACCACTACCATGGCTTTGCCCAATCATAATCAAGGGAGCGACCGACTGGAATGCAACTCCGAGCACGACTGGTAGTCCAATTCCAAAGTATTTGTTGAGTTGGAGTTGGAGGAAGGTTGCCACCCCACACATGAAGATATCTGTGGAAATCAGGTAGGTTAACTGCTCAGCCGAATAGCCAAGGGCTGTCGCAATCATGATGGGAACTAGGATAGATCCTGAGTACATGGCTAGTAAGTGCTGCAAGCCAAGAACGGCTGCTTGCGAGTGTTTTTCTTGAGTTTGCATTAGAGATCTGCCTCCTTAAATACGACCTGACCATTTTCAAAACGATCTAAACGAGCAAGTGATAGGACAGGATAGCCTGCTTTTTCAAGCAAATCACGGCCATCTTGGAAAGATTTTTCAATCACAATACCGATAGCTTCGACTGTTGCTCCAGCCTGTTCGATGATTTGAATCAAGCCTTTAGCGGCTTGGCCATTAGCAAGGAAATCGTCGATAATCAAGACCTTGTCCTCTGGTGAGAGGAATTTTCCAGCGATGGAAACGGTGCTGGTTACTTGCTTGGTAAAGGAGTAGACTTCTGCAGTTAAGATTCCTTCGTTCATAGTGATGTTCTTAGCTTTTTTGGCGAAAATCATAGGGACATTTAAGGCTTCAGCTGTAAAAACAGCTGGGGCAATACCCGACGCTTCAATGGTTACGACCTTGGTAATGCCAGCAGAAGCAAATTTTTCCGCAAAGACCTTACCGATTTCTCGCATCAGGCTAAAGTCAACTTGGTGGGTTAAAAAGGAATCCACCTTGAGGATGTTATCACCCAAGATATGCCCATCCTTGAGGATGCGCTCTTCTAATAATTTCATAAGACCTCCTAAAGTCTAAAAGCCAGTTTACTTGTTGATTAAATGTTTCTATAGTGATCCAGTTTGCTAGTACTATATATTTGATAAAACTAGTACGAGCGAAGCGAGTCTTATCAAATATTTCCCGTTGTAGTGGTATCCTAGACAATAATCTTGTTATTGTCTAGGACGGGATTTTTGAGACTTTTGGCTCAAAAATTAGGGATGAAATTCCGGAGGAAGTTGCTCCCGTCCGCACTAATTAAGGGAAATATTAAAAATATTCAAAAAGGACTTACTTAATCTCTAAGCAAGTCCCCAAAATAGGCATGGCAAAAACGACCATACCTCACTCTGACTTACTTATTGTTAGGTGTTCCGGCACCTTGTAGAAACGTCGTGCCAATTCACGACATAAACAAGTAAAATGATATTCAATTTAATATAGGCTTGTGCTAATGTTTTTATTTTACACTAAATAACTTTAGAAATCAAATGTTTTGTTAGTGTTTTGGTTTTAAAAGCGAACAAAATGAAGAAAAATAGACAAATTTTCAATTGTAAGCTAACATTTGTACTCAATGAAAATCAAAGAGCAAAGTAGGAAGCTAGCCGCAGGCTGTACTTGAGTACGGTAAGGCGACGCTGACGTGGTTTGAATTTGATTTTCGAAGAGTATTAGAAGATTTTTTCATCATAAAAGACATATTATCAAGATTTTTCAAGACTTGACAATATGCCTTTTTAACTTTAAAGACTTTACCCAGTCTCTATTATTCTACTCGCTAAATCTTAAAAAATAGCCATCTGGATCCAAAACTGCAAATTCATGGGGATATATAAAGCTATCTCCTACTCGAAATTCTCTTTTTGTCAGGGGACGATGGATAGGATAGTCAGCTTCCAGCAGTTTTTGGTGGAGCTGAGGAACATCTGCAATGCCAAAGGAAATATTGACACCGCGCCCGAAAGGATAGGTCAGTTCAGCTAGTTGGTCCTTTGGCCCCTCCTCTAGCATTAGCTGGCAATCTTCAAGAGAAAGGAAGAGAAAGTTTTCTTCCGGGCGCTCATATTCAATCCTAAAGCCGAGTAAATCACAGTAGAAGGAACGAGACTGTTCCATATTCGATACAAGAAACTCGGGAATCACTGCATTATAGTCCATATAGAAAATCCTTACAGGTCAATTTCCAAGACAATCGGTGTGTGGTCTTGGCGAGCACCAGAATCAATCATGTCAGACTTGGTCACCTTGTCAGCGATGCGGTTACTTGTGAGCCAGTAGTCGATTCTCCAGCCTGTATTGTTGATTTTAGAAGTCTTGCTGCGTTGCGCCCACCAAGTGTAACGTTCAGGCACATCGCCGTGAACATGACGGAAGGTGTCTGTAAATCCAGTTGCCAAGAGGTTGGTAAATCCAGCACGTTCTTCGTCGGTAAATCCTGGTGAACGGCGGTTGCTAGCAGGATTTGCAAGGTCGATTTCATTGTGGGCTACGTTGTAGTCACCAGTTGCAAGAACTGGTTTTTCTTTGTCTAGTTCAGCCAAGTACTCTGCATATTTGATGTCCCAGATTTGACGTTCTTCCAAGCGTTTGAGTCCATCACCAGCATTTGGTGTGTAAACTTGGGTCACGAAAAATTCATCAAATTCCAAGGTGATGATGCGACCTTCCAAGTCCATGGTAGAAGGAGCACCGATTTCTGGGAAAGTGACAGTGGGTGTGAGATCTTTCTTATAGAGGAACATAGTACCAGCATAGCCTTTGCGGGCAGGCTCTTGGGAAGAACGCCAGGTGTTTTCGTAGCCTGGGAAGAGTTCTTCTAAAACTTCTAGGTGTTTTTTTGTTGGGCCCTTGGCAGAAAGCTTGGTTTCTTGGATAGCAATGATATCAGCATTTTCTGCCACAAGGGTTTGTAGGACTTCTTGGGACAATTTGGCACGAGCTGAGTCACTAGTTAGGGCAGCATTGAGGGAATCAATATTCCATGAGATAAGTTTCATAAAGTTACCTTTTTCATTCAGATTATAGATTTTATTATACCAAAAAAAGGTCTATTTCCCCAACGTATGGCTTGAAAAATCACTCTCTTTCGTTTATAATGAAGAATGATTTTATGAAAGGGAGTGAAAATAAATGAAATTTTACTCATATGACTATGTACTTAGCCAAATCAGTCAGCAAAATGGCATCATGATTGGCTTTGGGATTGTGCTCCTAGCTATCACAGGATTTTTTGCTTTTAAGGCTTATCGTGATAAAAAGGGAACTAAGTTTCGTGAATTGGTCATGATTTTGGCCTTGACTTTGGTAGCCATGCTTTTGGTAACAATCTCAAAATACCAGACCAATCAAGCCTCTAACAATCAATTTCAAACTTCCCTTCATTTCATAGAGGTCATTTCTAAAGACTTGGGAGTGGATAAATCAGAAGTTTATGTCAATACTTCAGCTGCCACTGATGGAGCACTTATCAAGGTAGGTTCAAATTTCTATCGTGCCATGAACGGGAGCCAACCAGACAAGTATCTTTTAGAGAAATTAGAATTGCATCAAACAGACGCTATTGAATTGGTGGAGGTAAACAAATGACACTCAACTACATGGAAATTTTAATCAAACTGGCCTTGGGTCTTTTCTCGCTTGTTTTTGTTATCAATGTGACAGGAAAGGGGAATCTGGCACCTAACTCTGCGACAGACCAAATTCAGAACTATGTTCTCGGTGGTATCATTGGTGGGGTGATTTACAATAGTTCTATCAGTATTCTCCAGTATGCAGTGATTTTGATGATGTGGACGATTTTGGTCTTGACCCTCAAGTGGCTCAATAACAATGTTCGTTTTGTCAAACGCTTGATTGATGGGAAACCGACTCTGCTCATCAAAAATGGGCAGATTGACCCAGAAGCCTGTCGTTCAGTTGGTTTGTCTGCGGCAGATGTTGCTCTCAAACTTCGTAGCCAAGGAATTTTCCAGATGAAGCAAGTTAAACGAGCTGTGCAAGAGCAAAATGGCCAACTCATCGTGGTCCAAATGGGAGATGAAAATCCTAAGTATCCAGTTGTGACTGACGGTGTGATCCAAGTAGATGTTTTGGAATCGATTGGTCGTAGCGAAGAGTGGTTGCTTGATAACCTCAACAAGCAAGGACATGACAATGTAGCTAATATCTTTATCGCTGAGTATGACAAGGGTGCCGTTACAGTCGTAACCTATGAATAAGAAAAACCTGGGGTCTTGGCCTCAGGTTTCAATTTGCAATCAGAAAGGGATTTTATGTCCATTATTCAAAAACTTTGGTGGTTTTTCAAGTTAGAAAAACGCCGTTATCTAGTCGGGATTGTGGCCCTGGTTTTGGTTTCCGTCCTCAACCTCATTCCCCCCATGGTTATGGGGCGGGTCATTGATGCTATCACATCGGGGCAATTAACCCAGCAGGACCTCCTTCTTGACCTATTTTACTTGCTTCTTGCGGCCTTTGGGATGTACTATCTGCGCTATGTTTGGCGGATGTATATCCTTGGGACTTCCTACCGTCTGGGACAGATTATGCGCTCTCGCTTGTTTGAGCATTTCACAAAAATGTCTCCAGCCTTTTATCAAACCTATAGGACGGGGGACCTGATGGCACACGCAACCAACGATATCAATGCCTTAACGCGTCTGGCAGGGGGAGGGGTTATGTCAGCGGTTGATGCCTCAATCACAGCTTTAGTGACCTTGTTGACCATGCTCTTTAGCATTTCATGGCAGATGACCTTGGTTGCCATTCTTCCCCTGCCTTTCATGGCTTATGCGACCAGTCGTCTAGGGAGAAAGACCCACAAGGCCTTTGGCGAATCCCAAGCTGCCTTTTCTGAACTCAATAACAAGGTGCAGGAGTCCGTATCAGGTATTAAAGTGACCAAGTCTTTCGGGTACCAGGCGGACGAGCTCAAGTCCTTTCAGGCAGTCAATGAATTGACCTTCCAAAAGAATCTCCAAACCATGAGATACGATAGTCTCTTTGACCCCATGGTTCTCTTGTTTGTTGGTTCCTCCTATGTTTTAACGCTTTTGGTGGGCTCTTTGATGGTTCAGGAGGGGCAGATTACCGTTGGGAATCTAGTTACCTTTATCAGCTACTTGGATATGCTAGTTTGGCCTCTTATGGCCATCGGCTTCCTCTTTAATATTACCCAGCGAGGGAAGGTTTCTTACCAGCGGATTGAGGAACTTTTGTCTCAGGAATCACCTGTACAAGACCCTGAGTTTCCTCTAGACAGTATTGAAAATGGGCGCTTGCAGTATGTCATTGATAGCTTTGCCTTTGAAAATGAGGAAACACTGACAAATGTTCACTTTAGTCTGGAAAAAGGGCAAACATTGGGCTTGGTTGGTCAAACAGGCTCTGGAAAAACGTCCTTGATTAAGCTCCTCTTACGTGAATACGATGTGGATAAGGGTGCTATTTACCTAAACGGTCATAATATTCGTGACTATCGTCTGACAGATCTTCGTAGTCTTATGGGCTATGTTCCTCAGGACCAGTTCCTCTTTGCGACTTCTATTTTAGACAATATCCGATTTGGCAATCCTAACTTGCCCCTTTCAGCGGTCGAGGAAGCGACTAAGCTAGCTCAAGTTTATCAAGACATTGTAGACATGCCTCAAGGATTTGATACACTGATTGGTGAAAAGGGAGTCAGTCTTTCTGGAGGTCAAAAGCAGCGTCTGGCCATGAGTCGAGCTATGATTTTAGACCCTGATATCTTGATTTTAGACGATTCTTTGTCCGCCGTGGATGCCAAGACAGAGTATGCGATTATCGACAACCTCAAGGAGACGCGAAAGGACAAGACAACCATTATTACGGCTCATCGCCTCAGTGCAGTTGTCCATGCAGATCTAATCTTGGTTCTGCAAAATGGTCAAATTATTGAACAGGGCACACACGAAGACTTGCTAGCTTTGGATGGCTGGTATGCCCAAACCTACCAGTCTCAGCAGCTGGAAATGAAAGGAGAAGAAGATGCAGAATAAGAAAGAACAATGGACTGTATTGAAGCGCTTGATGTCCTATCTCAAGCCTTACGGCCTCCTGACCTTTTTGGCACTCAGTTTTCTCCTAGCGACGACGGTCATTAAAAGTGTCATTCCCCTTGTGGCTTCCCACTTTATCGACCAGTATCTGAGTAATCTTAACCAACTAGCCATTACCGTTTTGCTGGCCTACTATGGCCTTTATATTCTACAAACTGTAGTTCAGTATGTCGGTAATCTTCTCTTTGCGCGGGTATCCTACAGCATCGTTAGGGATATTCGTCGGGATGCCTTTTCCAATATGGAGAAGCTGGGCATGTCTTACTTTGACAAGACGCCAGCAGGCTCTATCGTCTCTCGTTTGACAAATGATACCGAGACCATCAGTGATATGTTTTCAGGGATTTTATCTAGCTTTATCTCAGCAGTTTTCATCTTTCTGACAACTCTTTATACCATGTTGGTTCTGGATTTTCGTTTGACAGCATTAGTATTGCTCTTTCTCCCCTTGATTTTCCTTTTGGTCAATCTCTATCGGAAAAAATCATTGAAAATCATTGAAAAAACCAGAAGTCTCTTGTCTGATATCAATAGCAAGCTGGCTGAAAATATCGAGGGAATCAGGATTATCCAGGCCTTTAATCAAGAGAAGCGCCTGCAGGCAGAATTTGATGAGATTAATCAAGAACACTTGGTCTATGCCAACCGTTCTGTAGCCTTGGATGCCCTCTTTTTGCGCCCTGCCATGAGTTTGCTAAAACTCCTAGGATATGCAGTTTTAATGGCGTATTTTGGCTACCGTGGACTTTATCTGGGAATAACAGCAGGGACCATGTATGCCTTTATCCAGTATATCAATCGCCTCTTTGATCCCTTGATTGAGGTGACGCAAAACTTTTCAACCCTTCAAACGTCTATGGTTTCTGCAGGCCGTGTTTTTGCCTTAATCGATGAGAGAAACTATGAGCCCCTTCAAGAAAATGGCCAAGCTGAGATCAAAGAAGGCAATATCCGTTTTGAACACGTGTGTTTCTCATATGATGGCAAACACCCGATTCTGGATGATATTTCTTTTTCTGTTAACAAGGGTGAAACCATTGCCTTTGTGGGTCATACAGGTTCAGGGAAATCATCTATTATCAATGTCCTCATGCGCTTTTATGAATTTCAGTCAGGGCGAGTTCTCTTGGATGGTGTGGACATTAGGGACTACAGTCAGGAAGAACTGAGAAAAAATATTGGGCTGGTCTTGCAGGATCCCTTCCTCTATCATGGAACCATCAAATCCAATATCACCATGTACCAAAATCTTAGTGATGAGCAGGTACAGGCTGCAGCTAGCTTCGTGGATGCAGATTCCTTTATTCAAGAACTTCCTCTGGGCTATGATGCTCCTGTGTCTGAGCGTGGTTCGAGCTTCTCTACTGGTCAGCGCCAGCTTCTTGCCTTTGCTAGAACAGTCGCCAGTCGGCCTAAAATCTTGATTTTGGATGAAGCGACAGCTAATATTGACTCTGAAACAGAAAGTCTGGTTCAAGCTTCACTAGCTAAGATGAGACAGGGACGGACAACCATTGCCATTGCCCACCGTCTTTCTACTATCCAAGACGCCAACTGTATCTATGTATTGGACAAGGGACGCATTATCGAGAGTGGTACTCATGAGGAACTCTTGGCTCTGGGAGGAACCTATCACAAGATGTATAGCTTGCAGGCAGGGGCTATGTCCTAATACTCTTTGATTTTCATTGAGTGTAAGAAGGAAATCCTTCAAATTACAGATTTCTTTCACCGCCTTTTCCATTTTGTGGTATAATGAAAAATGTTGACAAATAGTATAATAAAAACAAAGGAGAAACAGCATGCTGAAATGGGAAGACTTGCCCGTGGAAATGAAATCAAGCGAGGTTGAGTCTTACTACCAGCTTGTCTCTAAAAGGAAGGGTTCGCTGATTTTCAAGCGTTGTTTGGACTGGGTTCTAGCCTTGGTCTTACTGGTTCTGACCTCTCCCCTCTTTCTCATCTTGAGCATTTGGATCAAGTTGGATAGTAAGGGGCCAGTGATTTACAAGCAAGAGCGCGTGACCCAGTATAACCGTCGGTTCAAGATTTGGAAGTTCCGTACCATGGTGACGGATGCGGATAAAAAAGGGAGTCTGGTGACTTCTGCTAACGATAGCCGCATTACCAAGGTTGGTAATTTCATCCGCCGTGTGCGTTTGGACGAACTGCCTCAGCTGGTCAATGTCCTTAAAGGCGAAATGTCTTTTGTTGGTACGCGACCTGAAGTGCCACGTTACACAGAGCAGTATAGCCCTGAAATGATGGCGACCTTGCTCTTGCCAGCAGGGATTACCTCTCCAGCCAGCATCAACTACAAGGATGAGGACACCATCATCAGTCAAATGACGGAGAAAGGTCTATCAGTTGACCAAGCCTATGTTGAACACGTCCTTCCTGAAAAGATGCGCTATAACCTCGACTATCTCCGAGAATTTAGTTTTCTTGGAGACATCAAAATCATGTTTCAAACCGTGTTTGAAGTACTAAAATAAAGTAGTCATGAGGAAATGAGTACAGATAAAAGGAGCAAATCAATGCCAAATTACAATATTCCATTTTCACCACCCGATATTACGGAAGCAGAAATTGCTGAAGTAGCGGATACCCTGCGTTCTGGTTGGATCACAACAGGTCCTAAGACAAAAGAACTAGAGCGCCGCTTGTCTCAATACACACAGACACCTAAGACTGTCTGTCTCAACTCTGCGACAGCCGCTCTGGAGTTGATTTTGCGTGTTTTGAAAGTGGGTCCTGGAGATGAAGTCATCGTTCCAGCTATGACTTATACAGCTTCATGTAGTGTCATCACTCACGTAGGAGCGACCCCTGTCATGGTGGATATTCAAGCAGATACGTTTGAGATGGATTATGACTTGCTGGAGCAAGCCATCACTGAAAAGACTAAGGTGATTATCCCAGTAGAGCTCGCAGGGATTGTTTGCGACTACGACCGTTTGTTCCAAGTAGTGGAGAAGAAACGTGACCTCTTTACTGCTTCAAGCAAGTGGCAAAAGGCCTTTAACCGTATTGTGATTGTCTCTGATAGTGCCCACGCTTTGGGATCTACTTATAAAGGACAACCAGCTGGTTCTATCGCTGACTTTACTTCCTTCTCTTTCCATGCCGTTAAGAACTTTACAACTGCAGAAGGTGGAAGTGCGACTTGGAAAGCCAATCCAGCGATTGATGACGAAGAAATGTACAAGGAATTCCAAATTCTTTCCCTTCACGGGCAAACTAAGGATGCTCTTGCTAAGATGCAGCTGGGTTCATGGGAATACGACATCGTAACCCCAGCCTACAAGTGCAATATGACCGATATTATGGCATCACTTGGATTGGTACAATTGGACCGTTACCCAAGTTTGCTACAACGTCGTAAGGACATTGTGGACCGCTATGATCGTGGTTTTGCAGGTTCTCGCATCCATCCTTTGGCACACAAGACTGAAACTGTCGAATCTTCACGCCACCTCTACATCACCCATGTAGAAGGAGCAAGCTTAGAAGAACGCAATCTTATCATCCAAGAATTGGCCAAAGCAGGAATTGCAAGTAATGTCCACTACAAACCGCTTCCGCTCTTGACAGCCTATAAGAATCTTGGCTTTGATATGGCGAATTATCCTAAGGCCTATGCCTTCTTTGAAAATGAAATTACGCTCCCTCTTCATACTAAACTAAGCGATGAAGAAGTGGACTATATCATTGAGACTTTCAAAACAGTTTCTGAAAAAGTGCTAGCTTTATCAAAAAAATTGTAAAAAAGTCTTGACAAAGAAAAAACAAAGTATTAAAATAAGTTCAACAAATCAGAAAAGTAACTATTTTTGATCTTCAGGGAGCCTGTGGTGATTGTGAACAGGTGGTTGGAAGTAGTGAAAGTGGGCTGATTTTGAAAATGAATTTGAAACAATGAAAATTCGGTGCGCACACCTTACAGTGCAACTTGTTGTTAGACAAGGTAGAGATGTAAAGGGGAATATTCCCTTTATAATTGAGGTGGCACCGCGTTACCAACGCCCTCACGCAGAGTAATTTTCTGTGTGTGGGCTTTTTTCATATCTTGGAACCAATACAGAAAGAGGAAAATTTTATGACAACTAAAGGTTATTTTGGACAATTTGGTGGTAGTTTTGTACCGGAGCCGATTCAGGCTTTGTTGGATGAGTTGGAAGTGACATTTGACAAGTATAAGGATGATCCAGAGTTTTTGGCAGAATTTCGCCATTACTTGAAGGACTATTCCGGTCGCGAAACACCGCTCTATTTTGCGGAAAGTTTGACAGACCACTTAGGTGGAGCTAAGATTTATCTCAAGCGCGAAGACCTTAACCACCTTGGTTCTCACAAACTCAACAACGTTTTAGGGCAAATTCTTCTGGCTAAACGTATGGGTAAAAAACGGGTTATCGCAGAGACAGGAGCTGGTCAGCACGGTGTTGCGACTGCAGCAGCTGCAGCCAAGTTTGGTATGGCTTGTGATGTCTACATGGGAGCAGAAGATGTGGAGCGTCAACGTCTCAATGTTTTCCGTATGGAGATGATGGGAGCAACTGTTCACGCAGTTGAAACGGGGACACGAACTCTTAAGGATGCGGTTGATGCATCCTTTGGAGCATGGATGAATGATTTGGAAGCCTTCTACGTTTTGGGATCTGCTGTGGGACCTCACCCTTATCCAACAATTGTCCATGAGTTCCAGAAAGTCATCAGTGAAGAATCTCGCCGTCAAATCTTAGAAAAAGAAGGCCGTTTACCAGACTACGTTATTGCCTGTGTAGGTGGTGGTTCCAATGCCATCGGTGCTTTTTCTCAGTATGTAGCTGATGAAGCAGTCAAATTGGTTGGGGTCGAAGCTGCTGGTCACGGACTTGATACAGACAAGCACGCAGCTACTATGACAAAAGGTAGCATCGGAATTGTCGACGGAATGAAGACCTATGCAGTCTTTAAAGAAGATGGAGAGCTGGCTCCAGTTTACTCTATCTCAGCTGGTTTGGACTATCCAGGTGTTGGTCCAGAACACGCCTACTTCAAAGACTCAGGTCGCGTGGAATATGTGGCTGCGACGGATGAAGAAGCTGTTCAAGCCCTGCTCCTTCTCAGCAAGACAGAAGGAATTATCCCAGCGATTGAAAGCTCACACGCTATCGCAGAAGCGGTTAAACGTGCACCAAAACTAAGTAAAGATGAGATTATCATCATCAATGTCTCTGGTCGTGGAGACAAGGATGTAGCTGCGATTGCAGACTACCTAGAAGCTAAAAAATAATAGATGGAAAAATTACATTCCTTTCTCTCACAGAGAGCTTGTGGTTGCTGGAAACAAGCAGAGAAAACTGTAAGGTTGGGTCCATCTAAAACGAGAGAAGAAAACATAATTCTCAAGGGAGTGCCCTTTATCGCACAGCCTGTTACAGGAGGTATCTGAGACAGGAATGAGAGATAGGAGAAATCCTATAATTGAGGTGGCACCGCGAATTTCGTCCTCACGCAAGTTATTTTGCGTGGGGATTTTTACATATTTATTATAGGTCCAGTTATTCAGTTTTAAATTATTTTTAATCATTAAACAGACTGCTACAAAAAATTTGCGAACGAAGTGAGCTTTTAAAAGATATTTCCCGCCATAGTGGTATTCTAGAGAAGCAAAGATGCTTCTCTAGAACGGAATTTTTGAGAGTAAAATAGTTCGGGGAACTATTTTAGCCTGAGCCTAGAAATGAATGAGCGAGGAGCTCAAAAATTAGGTCTTTCATTTCATGGATTTCTAAAATCATCCACTGGATAATTTTACCTCCCGTCCGCACTATTTAAGGGAAATAGAAAAAAATCATAAATCAAGACTAAAAGTCTACAAAGAAAAAAATCGAAAGGGAAATTACAATGGAACGAATCATTCATGGAGATGTCTTATCACCAATCTTGGCTTATATGCGCCTAAAGGGGCAACACAAGGTTATCTTAGAGAGTATTCCGAGAGACAAGGAAACCGCTCGTTTTTCTATCTTAGCTTATAATCCAGTTTTTGAGATTAAGTTTGAAAATGGGATTCTTTATCAAAATGGTCAAGTGATTGATCGTGATTCCTTGGATTTTCTTTATGAAGTGACTCATAAGAGCCAGCACCATTCAGACCTCCCTTTTGGTGGTGGGGCAATTGGTTTTGTTGGTTACGATATGATTTCGCTTTATGAAGAAATTGGTCAAATTCCTGAGGATACAATTGGGACGCCAGACATGCATTTCTTCGTCTATGAGAGTTACATGGTCTTTGACCACAAGAAGGAAAAAATCCATGTCATCGAGGATGCTCTTTATAGCGAGCGCAGTCAAGAAGACTTGGAAAAAGCCTTGAACCAAGTGCTTGAGGAATTACGCATTCCTGCTCCAAATGAATTTGAAGACTTGGATCTATCTCCGTTAGACTTCAAACCCCATATCGCTCCTCAGAAGTTTGAGGAAATGGTGGAAACAGCTCGTGATTTGATTCGTAACGGGGATATGTTCCAATGTGTACTTAGCCAGCGTTTCTCAGCAGAAGTGACTGGAAATCCATTTGACTTCTACAGAAATCTCCGCGTGACCAATCCATCTAATTACCTTTATTTCTATGACTTTGGTGATTATCAAATCATCGGTGCTAGTCCAGAAAGTTTGGTTTCTGTTAAAAATGGCACCGTGACAACCAATCCGATTGCAGGGACACGACCAAGAGGCGCTACGGAAGAAGAGGATAAGGCTTTGGCGACAGACCTGCTTTCTGATGAAAAGGAAACAGCAGAGCATCGAATGTTAGTAGACTTGGGACGTAATGATATTGGTCGCATCTCTGAAACGGCCAGTGTTCAAGTCACCAAGTATATGGAAGTAGAGCTCTTCCGCTACGTCATGCATTTGACCAGTGTTGTCAAGGGGCGCTTGCTTCCAGAACTCACTGCTATGGATGCCTTGAAATCAACACTTCCTGCTGGAACAGTTTCTGGAGCACCAAAGATTCGAGCTATGAGACGGATCTATGAACTGGAAACAGAAAAACGGGGCGTATACGCAGGAGCAATCGGTTACTTGTCTGCGACGGGCGATATGGACTTCGCCATTGCCATTCGAACTATGATTCTCAAAAATCAAACAGCCTATGTGCAGGCTGGGGCAGGAATTGTCTACGATTCTGTCGCCCAAAATGAATACCAAGAAACCATTAACAAGGCTAAATCTATGACTAGAATTGGAGAACTAAGACCATGATTTTATTGATTGACAACTATGATTCTTTTACCTATAACTTGGCTCAATACATTGGAAATTTTGCAGAAGTTCAGGTCTTGAGAAATGATGATCCTAAGCTTTACGAAGAAGCTGAAAAAGCAGACGGTCTGGTCTTTTCTCCTGGTCCTGGTTGGCCGGTTGATGCTGGAAAGATGGAAGATATGATTCGTGACTTTGCTGGCAAAAAGCCGATTCTTGGGATTTGTCTGGGTCACCAGGCCATCGCAGAAGTCTTTGGTGGTAAGCTTGGCTTAGCTCCCAAAGTCATGCATGGGAAACAGAGCAATATCAGCTTTGAAGCGCCATCTGTTTTGTATCAAGGTATTGAGGATGGCCGTGCGGTCATGCGTTACCACAGTATTTTGATTGAAGAAATGCCAGAAGACTTTGAGGTGACAGCTCGTTCGACTGATGACCAAGCTATTATGGGGATTCAACATAAAACATTTCCAATTTATGGCTTCCAGTACCATCCAGAGAGTATTGGAACGCCAGACGGCTTGTCTTCTATTCGAAATTTTATCGAGAAGGTTGTAAAGTGAGGAAACTAGGATGAAAGAGATTATTGAAAAATTAGCAAAATTTGAAAATTTATCAGGTGTGGAAATGACGGATGTCATTGAGCGTATCGTAACTGGGCGTGTAACTGAAGCGCAGATTGCTTCTCTTCTCTTGGCTCTTAAGATGAAGGGGGAAACACCTGAAGAACGCACAGCCATTGCTCAAGTCATGAGAGGCCATGCCCAACACATTCCAACTGAAATTCATGATGCCATGGACAACTGTGGTACAGGTGGGGACAAGTCTTTCAGCTTTAACATTTCCACAACTGCAGCCTTTGTCTTGGCTGGTGGCGGTGTTCATATGGCCAAACACGGTAACCGCTCGATTTCTTCTAAATCTGGTTCTGCAGATGTTCTCGAAGCCTTGGGTATCAACCTAGACCTCAAACCAGCTGAACTAGGTAAGGTTTTTGATAAAACTGGAATCGTCTTTCTCTTTGCCAAAAATATGCATCCAGCTATGAAATACATCATGCCAGCTCGTTTGGAATTGGGAATTCCAACCATTATGAACTTGACTGGTCCCCTGATTCACCCAATGGCTTTGGAAACACAGCTTCTTGGTATTAGTCGTCCAGAACTTCTAGAAAGTACAGCTCAGGTTTTGAAAAATATGGGTCGCAAACGTGCCATCGTGGTTGCTGGGCCAGAAGGACTGGATGAAGCTGGATTGAATGGAACCACCAAGATTGCTCTTCTTGAAAATGGCGAAATCACCTTGTCAAGCTTTACTCCAGAGGATTTGGGGATGGAGCGCTACGCTATCGAAGATATCCGTGGTGGCAATGCTCAGGAAAATGCAGAAATTTTGCTCAGCGTTCTTAAAAATGAACCAAGTCCATTCTTGGAAACGACAGTCTTAAATGCTGGTCTTGGTTTCTATGCCAATGGTAAGGTAGCTAGTATTAAGGAAGGAGTTGCCTTGGCTCGTCAAGTGATAGCTAGTGGCAAGGCCCTTGAAAAACTCAGACTGTTACAGGAGTACCAAAAATGAGTCAGGAATTTTTAGAACGAATTTTGGAGCAGAAGGCGCGTGAGGTTGAGCAGATGGAGCTGGAGGAAATCCAACCCTTGCGCCAGACCTATCGCTTGGCTGACTTTTTGAAGAATCATCAAGAACGCTTACAGGTAATCGCTGAGGTAAAGAAAGCTAGCCCTAGTCTGGGAGATATCAATCTCGATGTGGATATTGTGCAACAGGCCCAGACTTATGAAGCAAACGGTGCAGTGATGATTTCTGTTTTGACTGATGAGGTTTTCTTTAAAGGACATTTGGATTATCTGCGGGAGATTTCCAGTCAGGTAGAGATTCCGACGCTCAACAAGGATTTTATCATCGATGAAAAGCAAATCATTCGAGCTCGCAATGCAGGTGCAACAGTCATCTTGCTCATTGTCGCTGCCTTGTCAGAAGAACGCCTCAAGGAACTTTATGACTACGCGACAGAGCTTGGTATGGAAGTCTTGGTGGAGACTCACAATCTAGCTGAACTAGAGGTGGCCCACAGACTTGGTGCTGAGATTATTGGGGTTAATAACCGCAACTTGACCACCTTTGAAGTTGACTTACAAACCAGTGTAGACTTGGCTAAACACTTCAAAGATAATTGCTTGTATATTTCTGAATCGGCTATTTTCACAGGGCAGGATGCAGAGCGAGTAGCACCATACTTTAACGGCATTTTAGTAGGGACAGCTCTCATGCAGGCAGAAGATGTAGCCCAGAGAATCAAGGAGTTGCAGATTGACAAAGGTTAAAATTTGCGGATTATCGACCAAGGAAGCGGTGAAAACAGCCGTTTCAGCAGGAGCGGACTACATCGGTTTTGTCTTTGCACCTAGTAAAAGACAGGTGACCTTGGATCAGGCTGCTAATCTGGCTGAGCTCATCCCTTCAGACGTAAAAAAGGTTGGTGTATTTGTTTCACCAAGTCGGGCAGAACTGCTAGAAGCGATTGATAAAGTTGGTTTAGATTTGGTTCAAGTTCACGGTCAGGTGGAGGATGATGTGTTTGAGAATTTGCCTTGCGCCAGTATTCAGGCTGTGCAGGTGGATGGAGAGGGTCATGTGCCCAATTCTCAGGCAGACTATCTACTCTTTGATGCCCCTGTGGCTGGGAGTGGACAGACCTTTGACTGGGCTCAACTGGATACGACTGGACTCGCTCAGCCCTTCTTTATCGCAGGTGGGCTTAAGGAAGACAATGTAGTACAAGCAATTCAACACTTTACTCCCTATGCAGTAGATGTATCGAGCGGAGTGGAGACAGATGGACAAAAAGATCATGAAAAGATTAGAAGATTTATAGAGAGGGTAAAGCATGGCATATCAGGAACCAAATAAAGATGGATTTTACGGAAAATTCGGAGGACGTTTCGTCCCAGAAACATTGATGACAGCAGTTTTGGAGTTGGAGAAGGCCTACCGTGAAAGTCAGGCAGATCCAAGTTTCCAAGAGGAATTAAACCAACTCTTGCGTCAGTACGTGGGACGTGAAACTCCTCTTTACTACGCAAAAAACTTGACCCAGCATATCGGCGGAGCCAAGATTTATCTTAAACGTGAAGACCTTAACCATACAGGGGCCCACAAGATTAACAATGCCTTGGGACAAGTTCTTCTGGCTAAACGCATGGGTAAAAAGAAAATTATCGCTGAAACAGGTGCTGGTCAGCACGGTGTGGCAACTGCAACTGCTGCAGCCCTCTTTAACATGGAATGTACTATCTACATGGGTGAGGAAGATGTCAAACGCCAAGCCCTCAATGTGTTCCGAATGGAGCTTTTGGGAGCCAAGGTTGAGGCAGTGACAGACGGTTCGCGCGTGCTCAAGGATGCGGTCAATGCAGCCCTTCGTTCATGGGTAGCTAATATCGATGATACCCACTATATCCTTGGTTCTGCCTTAGGACCTCATCCCTTCCCAGAAATCGTTCGTGACTTCCAAAGCGTTATTGGTCGAGAAGCTAAACAACAGTACCGTGACTTGACAGGTCAAGATTTGCCAGATGCTCTAGTAGCCTGTGTTGGTGGTGGGTCGAATGCTATCGGGCTCTTCCATCCATTTGTAGAAGATGAGTCAGTAGCCATGTATGGGGCTGAAGCGGCTGGACTTGGTGTGGATACGGAGCACCACGCAGCTACCTTGACCAAGGGTCGTCCTGGTGTCCTTCACGGTTCCCTCATGGATGTGCTCCAAGATGCCCATGGTCAAATTCTTGAAGCCTTCTCTATCTCAGCAGGTTTGGACTATCCTGGTATCGGTCCAGAACATTCTCACTACCACGATATCAAACGTGCCAGCTATGTCCCTGTGACAGACGAAGAAGCCTTGGAAGGATTCCAACTCTTGTCTCGTGTGGAAGGGATTATCCCAGCCTTGGAATCTAGCCACGCTATTGCTTTTGCGGTGAAATTGGCCAAAGAACTCGGTCCAGACAAGTCCATGATTGTCTGTCTATCAGGTCGTGGTGACAAGGATGTGGTTCAAGTCAAAGACCGCTTGGAAGCAGATGCAGCAAAGAAGGGAGAAACTCATGCCTAAGACACTAACAGAAAAATTGAACGCTATTAAAGCAGCTGGAAAAGGAATTTTCGTTCCCTATATCATGGCTGGAGACCATGAGAAAGGTTTGGATGGACTCGGAGAAACAATACACTTTTTAGAAGATTTGGGTGTCTCTGCCATTGAAGTGGGCATTCCCTTTTCAGACCCTGTTGCAGATGGACCTGTTATCGAAGAAGCTGGCTTGCGCAGTTTAGCCCACGGGACTTCTACCCAGGCTTTGGTTGAAACCTTGAAAACCATTGAAACAGAGGTTCCGCTGGTCATCATGACCTACTTCAACCCCCTCTTTCAGTACGGTGTGGAGAATTTTGTTAAAGGTTTGGCAGATACAGCGGTTAAGGGCTTGATTATTCCAGACCTGCCTCATGAGCATGCCAACTTTGTAGAGCCTTTTTTGGCAGACACAGACATTGCTTTGATTCCTTTAGTAAGCTTGACCACAGGGATTGAGCGTCAGAAAGAGTTGATTGAAGGAGCAGAAGGATTCGTCTATGCGGTTGCCATCAATGGGGTGACAGGGAAATCAGGCAATTACCGTGCAGACTTGGACAAGCACTTGGCACAACTGCATCAAGTAGCCGATATCCCAGTCTTGACAGGTTTTGGCGTATCTAGTCAAGCCGATGTAGAACGCTTCAATGCGGTATCAGATGGCGTTATCGTCGGTTCAAAAATCGTAAAAGCTCTCCACCAAGGAGAGCCGATTCAGGACTTTATCAGACAAGCAGTAGCTTACCAAAAATAATCACACAAGTAGCAAGTAAGAGGAAAGGCACAAAAGGAAGTCTTTCCTTTTTCTTTTGTAGGAGAAAGGCTAGAATTCCCATCGCAGAAGCAGACTGAATCAAGATCAGTAACTCCGTTACACTAAAGACGAGAGCGCAAGAAGCTAAAAAGAGGAAATCCCCTGCGCCCATGCGAATATTGATAAAATGAGCCACAATTCCAAGGACAAGGAAGAAGACCATGACCAGATTCCAGCCAGATCCGGCCATTAGGATTAGGTGGAAAGTCATCCAGACTAGTAAGGGATATTCCTGATGGCGAAAGTCGTAGATGCCCAAGGTCAAACCAGCGGTGATTAGGACGACTTGCCCCAAGGAAAGCAATTCCCAAGACCAAGCCAGAAAGAGGAGTCCTAAGCCCAGTTCAAAAAGGGCATACCAGACAGGATAAGGAGTCTTGCAGTAGCGACAGCGAAAGCGATTGAAGACTTGAGATACAATAGGAATTAAGTCTAAGGGACCCAAGCGAGTCTGACAGGCATCGCAGTGGCTAGCAGATCGGATAATGGATCGCTCAGGAAAACGGTCAATGACCAAACCGAGAAAGGAAGCGAAAATGCTCCCGATAAGAAAAAAATAAATATCAATCATACTTATCTATTCGTAAAAAATAGGAGAAGTAGTATAATGGAGAAACATAAACAAGATAGTGAGGTCAAGATGACAATTCGTTTTGAAGAAAAGGTGAGCACAGAAAATGCTCAGCTCGTATGCCAATGGTCCAACTCCCTTGGCAAGTCTTTTCAAGAACAATGGATGGGACCAAAGATTCCTTTTCCACTGACCCTTCAAGCCTTGCAAGATTTGGAAGGAGTCTTTTCAATCTTTGAAGGACAAGAGTTTGTCGGGCTTATCCAGAAAATCAGGCAAGAAGACAGGAATCTTCATATCGGGAGATTTTTCATCAACCCCCAGAAACAGGGGCAGGGCTTAGGTAGCCAGGCTTTAAGGGAACTTCTTAGTTTGGCCTTTGAAAATGAAGACATAGATACTATTTCTCTAAATGTCTTTGAGGCAAATCAAACAGCTTACAAGCTTTACCAAAAAGAAGGATTTGAAATCGTTCAAATGGTTGAAACACCTATACGAAAATACATCATGAAAAAGGGGAGATAGGAGCAAACAGCCTTGAAATCAATGTTGACTGCGATGATGAACCTGAATCAGCCCCTCAAAAGGGACTGTATATAAATGAACGTTACCAGTGTTTAAAAACTAAAGAATATCAGGCACTTTTATCTTCCAAGGGTAGACAAATTTTCGCTAAACGTAAGATTGATATGAAATCTGTCTTTGGGCAGATAAAGGTTTGCTTGGTTATAAGAGATGTCATCTTAGAGGTGAGCGTAAAGTGAGAATTGACATGGGATTCGTACTAACGGTCAACAACCTGCTGAAATATAATAAGAGAAAGAGGTGAAATTAAAAAGCTAGAGATCCGCAATTGGAAATCTCTAGCTTTTTGTTTTCTGAGAATCATCTTGACTCAGACTCTTTTGACTAATGTTACTAAAAAGATAAAGTAACTTTTAGCCTTATTTATTGTCGCCACTCAACATGTTTTTAACACCTTCGATAGCACCTTCTACAGCGTCTTTGGCATCTTCAGCAACTTCTTTTACTTTAGAAACAACTTTTTCAGCTGCACCTTCTTTTTCCATTTTTTCATCACCGATGGCTTTCCCAACACCTTCTTTAATAGAACCTTTAGCTTGATTTAATTTTTCTTCTACTGACATGATAATTTCTCCTGTTATATTTATTTTATCTTAGTTTACACGAGTTTTTTCGTGAGATACTACACCAGTTGTTGCACCTTTAACAGCTTCTACACCTTCGCTAACTTTTTCTTGAACAGTTGAGAAACCAGATCCAAGACCAGCTTTAGCTTTTTCGAATTGTTCTGAAGCGAATTCTCCTGTTGATTCAGCAACGTCAGATACGCGATCTTGAAGGCTTACTGAGTCTGCTTCATGTTGTTCTTTAGTTTTGATGTCGACAACGTTTACGTTGATTTCAACAACTTCCAAGTCAGTCATTTTAGCAACTTCTGAAGATACGATTTCTCTGATTTCTGAATATAAAGCTGGAACATTTTTTTGGTACTCAACAATAACGTTTAAGTCAACTGCAACTTGTGTTTTACCAACTTCTACGTTAACACCACTTGTTACGTCATCGCTGTTAATGATTTTTTCTTTAAGATTTGAGAAGAAACCACCGTCGATTCCCAAAAGACCTGAAACGTTTTCTAGTGACAGACCAATGATTTTTTGGATAACTTTATCTTCGTAAGTAAGTTCCCCTTTGATTTCGTGAGCTACAGCAGTAGCATCTTTCTTTTCTACGTTAGTGTTAATGTTTTTTTCGTTTGACATATGAAACTCCTTTGATTAAATTAGTAATTTTTATTTATTTATTTATTTATGTATTTATCTATCTATATAGTTTTTTTCGATATATAATCCAGCTGCAACTCCCAGTGCTCCTAAAATCAATACAAATATTGTTTTGAAGAAGCCAAAGGAGATAATCAAACAAGCGAGAAATACGCCTATGAGACCAGCGATAATTGGATATCGATATTGTTTAAGCCATTCCATTTTTTACTTCCTTACTTCACACGACTAACAGTCTTTTTGTTTTGAGGTTTTGGTTTAGGCTGGTAGTCTTTTACTAGAACTTCTAGTTTAACCTGACGCTCAATACCAAAAAACTGCTTCAATCCATTAGTTATTTCATTTTGAATTAGTTGGCATCTGTCAGCGATGTTGTCCGAAGGAAGAATTTTACCTTCTACATGAACGAAACATTTATTTTTTCGTAAATTTACATGAACAGTTGGGTTCTTGATCAATCCATGATCACTTACCAAACTTCTAACAAAACCTTCGATTGCAGAATTCTTTAATTTTAATGTATCATTTTTAGTTTCAAGTTGAATTTCCAAATAACGTTTAGGATAAAACAACACAACTAACATCGATAACAAAACTAAAGTTGATAGAGCCACTATCCCCCAGAATATATATCTAGAGAGATAGAATTCAACGAAATGATTCTGTCTCCAGCTAAATAGCTGAATGCCTAGATCACTAACTTGATGATAATCTATCAAAACAGGAAGGAAAATTGTCAAGATTAAAATACAGAAAATAATGAAACATATTTTCTTTGCTTTTGACATATACAATCCTTTCGATTTAACATTTAAACTATTTTTCTCGTCATTGATTTAAAAATAGTTTGCTAACTTTACTGGCGAAAAGTTTACTTTCTACCTGTAAAGAATGATACTACAGTAACAACAATTGCTGTTCCTGCAATAGATGGAATCAAAGCCATTCCAGCGATGGATGGGCCCAACTACCTAAGAGGGATTGTCCTACAGATGACCCGACTAAACCAGCGAATACATTTGCGACGATTCCCATAGAACTACCTTTTTTAGTGATTCTACCTGCTACAAGTACAATAAGACCTCCAGCAATGATTGACCACAATATTGCTTACCCTCCTTTTTTATTTTAATATCAAAAAATAAATCAATTCCTTTGATTATCGCTATTATATAATTTTAATATAAAATAATCAATTATTTTGCTTATTATATAATTTTAATATAAAAAAAATCAATTATTTTGGTTATTATATAATTTTTAAAATTAAAAATATAATCTTTCGACTTGAATTTGATTCTGTATTTACGCCCTCAATAGACGGTAAAATAAGAAAATTGTTTATATATTGCCTCCTAGTGTTATTATACGAAATAAAGGATCTTAGTAAAAGTTGTTATATCATGCTATACCTATTCTTTGTGGTATAATTGCAAGAGGTGAAATCCGATAATTTATAAAAAGAGAAAGACATTCATGAGAGATTTATTATCTAAAAAGTCATAGGCAATTAGAATTATTATTTGAACATAAACGATGGTTTCATCGTTCTGAACTAGCAGAGTTATTAAATTGTACAGAACATGCAGTCAAAGATGATCTATCCCATGTTAAATCTGCTTTTCCTGACTTGATTTTTCATTCTTCGACTAATGGTATACGCATTATTAATACCGATGATAGTGATATTGAAATGGTTTACCATCATTTCTTTAAGCATTCAACTCATTTTTCGATTTTAGAATTTATCTTCTTTAATGAAGGTTGTCAAGCTGAAAGTATTTGTAAAGAATTCTATATCAGTTCATCTTCGCTCTATCGTATTATTAGCCAAATCAATAAAGTGATTAAAAGGCAATTTCAATTTGAAATCAGTCTGACCCCTGTTCAAATCATTGGAAATGAGAGAGACATTCGTTACTTTTTTGCACAATATTTTTCAGAAAAATATTATTTCCTAGAATGGCCATTTGAAAATTTTTCGTCAGAGCCCTTGTCTCAATTGCTAGAATTGGTTTATAAGGAAACAAGCTTTCCAATGAATTTGTCAACTCATAGAATGCTAAAATTGCTCCTAGTTACGAACCTATATAGAATAAAGTTTGGTCATTTCATGGAAGTAGAGAAAGACTCTTTTAACGATCAAAGTTTGGATTTTTTAATGCAGGCAGAAGGAATAGAAGGTGTTGCTAAGAATTTTGAATTAGAATACAATATCTCTTTAGATGAAGAAGTTGTTTGCCAATTATTTGTGTCTTACTTTCAAAAAATGTTTTTCATAGATGAAAGCCTCTTTATGAAATGTATAAAAAAGGATAGCTATGTTGAAAAATCTTACCATCTATTGAGTGATTTTATTGATCAGATTTCAGTCAAGTATCAGATTGAGATTGAGAATAAGGATAATCTGATTTGGCATCTGCATAATACCGCACATCTGTATCGTCAAGAGTTGTCCACTGAGTTTATTTTATTTGATCAAAAAGGGAATACAATCAGGAATTTTCAAAATATTTTCCCTAAATTTGTTTCAGATGTAAAAAAAGAGCTTTCTCATTATTTAGAGACTCTTGAAGTTTGTTCTAGTTCAATGATGGTAAATCATCTATCTTATACCTTCATCACTCATACCAAACATTTGGTGCTTAATCTACTACAAAATCAGCCAAAGCTGAAGGTTCTGGTTATGAGTAATTTTGATCAGTATCATGCAAAATCCGTTGCAGAGACACTTTCTTATTATTGCAGCAACAATTTTGAACTTGAAGTTTGGACTGAATTAGAATTATCAAAGGAATCTTTAGAAGAATCGCCTTATGATATCATCATTTCTAATTTTATTATTCCTCCGATTGAAAATAAGAGACTGATCTATTCAAATAATATAAACACGGTCTCACTCATATCTTTGTTAAATGCCATGATGTTTATTCGATTAGATTAGTAACCTAAAATAAAAAATGCTATTTCGCGTTTTGAACTGTACCTCAAAAGTTAGACAGAAAAAATCTAATTTTTGGGGTGTTTTTATTAAGAAAAGACCTTCAGTCATTTAAGTAAAATGTACATCTAGAGTCATAGTCCTCTAAAACTCTTGCTTTTTTTGTAGAAGATACGAAAAAAACCTTGATTCCAAGGCTTTTCCTGTTGTATGTAGATGCCCCCTACATGGATTTGTAAGAACTTTTCATATTGAAAATAAACAAAAATGTTGAAATATAGCTGATTTTAGGGAAATACTTTTAGGTGTTTTCAATGTCAGGATTTAAAAATGGGGCAAAAGTGGGGCAAAAACGAATGACTCGTATTTGGTTTGAAAACCTATAATACCTAATGATTATGCTATTCTAGATATATAGTTTTGTTATAAATAAATGTCAGTGCGAGTTCAAATCGGAGGATAAAATGGAAAAACAAATTAATGAAAAAAAGCCTTGGTTCCCAAAGCTTTTTAATGTTATAAACTCATTAAAATAACTCCCAGTTAGATTTGGAATATTTTTTATTCTGTGTCATATAAAAATAAATAAAATGAATGGCTATAGCTAGAGCTAAAATGGTTGTTATACTCACTACTATTATAGGATTAGAAGCAAAGATTAAAGAGAGAATAAAGGAAGCCAGATAGAGTGTCGCTTGGACACAGTAGTAACTTTTCGAATAGCGAAGATAGTGTTTGTTATAGGGCCCATTTACTAGGACAGCAGCTTGAAAGAGGCCAAATCCGATATAAGAGAAGCTGGTTGCAAAGAGACGATTAGCTTCAGGATTCAGAAGAAAACTCATCGAAACGGTCATCATAAGAAGTCCAATGAAAATAGGATAGTGACTGTAAATTAGAAATAGTCCCTTTTGATTAGATTTTTCATCAATAGCATGGTCGAATTGACCAAAATAAAACAAGAACAGAGAAATCATAATAATGAAATAAAGAACCGAATAAATCGAGAAATTCTCGATTGTAAAGAAGTTAGCTAGCTCCGTAATCATCTCTCCAAACATAATAATGACAAGAAGGGAGATGCGCTCGATTAAATGGGGGAGATTTACCTGGTAATGCTTATCTTTATTAAGCAAGATACTTGGCATAATAAATGTTAGCAGAATACTAGCAAATAAGATATAGACTCTAAGGTAAATAGGAAGAAGAGCTGCTAGATAGAATCCTAAACTTCCTAGACCTGTTATCCATAGAAAACCTTTGATACTTTCCCGATTAGCATCATCGGTTGATTTTCTAAAAAATTCAACCAAATATTGAAAAAATAAGGTAAGGGTTAATGTACCAATAGCCCAACAGAGATAATGAAAATATTGTTGCCAATCAGGTCCAATCATATTGGCTATAAAGAGTAAAATTCCCATTTTGATAAACATGATTACTATGTTAAATAAAGAGTTCTTTCCATAGCGATTGGTATAATCGGTTTGAATCATCCAGGAATCGATGAGAAACAAAGTAGCAATGAAAAAATCAAGGAAAGAATTCCAAGTCAAAATACCGTTATGAAGATGGTCAATTAAAGTAGTTACTTTTGAAATTGCAAAAACAAAAACTAGGTCATAAAAAAGTTCTGAAAATTCTACACGTTTATGTTTAATAAGAGTTGTCATCTTAAGACATTTCTATTTTAGAAGTACAATTTATTATAACAGAAAATGGTAATAAAAAAAAGGGAGATGCTTAAATAACTTTATGTGGCGCAGTTCAGAAGGGGCGTTTTTTCTATCGTTTTTTAGTGCTAAGACTACACAAAAAAGCCTTGATTCCAAGGCTTTTTCCTGTTGATTTAGATGCCCCCTACAGGGATTTGGAAAGGACTTTCATATTGAGAGCAATTAAAAATATTGAAATATAAGTGATTTTAGGTATTTTCAATGTCATGATTTAAAAATGGGACAAAAGTGGGGCAAAAACCATACAGATTCTAAACTGTATGGTTCTTTTTTTATCTAACCAAGAAAGGTTAAAACTTATTAAAACAAATGCAATCAACTGTTGAAAACTTTTTAGTCCGTGTAATATAAAAACAAGTAAAAAGTTGAACTATAGGGAATATTGTGTCATAATAGGTAATAGATGAATAATTAATAGATTGGAAATAATGCTTTCTTACCTTAACAAGTTGAATTGGTTATACATTTTTTCGTCGCAATTGTGTCTATCTCTCGAGTTTAGCTAGTTTTTATAAGCTCTGGTTTCTAATCAATATAACAAATTTTAGAAGTGCATAAGACAAGATGGTGACATTACTACAGTCATTTCTAGTCACCATATGTTGCTGGCACAGGCTGTTTGTAGTGTTGGCTATTTACTAGTCAGTTTAATCGGAGTGTTTAATTTTTATTGTTGAAAGGTTTTTATATGGCGAAAATTCTATCTTTAGGTCTGACAGGTAAGAAATTACTTGCTCAGGGGTTCTTGTTTGTTCTGCTAGGTCTCATCTTGATGGTCACGGGGACTTGGTTGCCAGTAACGGTTATTCGACTGGTTCTGTTTTTAGCTTGGATAGCAACGGTCTTAGATTTAGTATTACGTATTTTCAAAAAAAGTCAGTCAACGGACACCTTGGGAGTTGCACTGGTTAAATTGTTAGTGCTGGGATATTTGCTTGGCTCCAATCTTGCGACGGATGTGCCGATTTATATTTTGGCTCTTGTGATTGGAGTTTATCAGATTTTTCATGCTAGTATTAACCTTGTCACCTATGTTCTCTACCGCAAAAACAAAATTCGACCTCGTTTTCGTCTCTTACTAGATGGACTCGTACTAGTTTTTCTTGGTGGGACTAGTCTTTTGTCCTCTACAGGAAATTCTGTCTTTCAACTCTTTGTATTAGGGGCTTATTTTTTCCTTTATGGTCTGTCCAATATCCGTGACGGTTTCTTATTTGAAGGGGAAATTGGGAAAAACCATCTCAAACGTCGTGTAAGAATGAGCTTACCTATTGTCCTAGCCGCTCTCATCCCTGCAAGAACTTTAGCAAAAATCAACAAATTCATGCAGGAAAATGCTGATGAGAGAGAGGATATCCATCTTGGAATGGTGAAGTCTGGTAAGACAGCGGAGCTTGAAATTTTTGTTCATACAGCTGAGACCTCTCTGTTTTCGGCAATTGGTCATGTGGATATCTGCTATCAAGGCCGTGTTATTTCTTATGGCAACTATGATCCGTCTTCTGAGACCTTATTTGGCATGGTAGGAGATGGTGTCTTATATTTCTGTGATCGTGACAAGTACATTGACCTATGTAAACGTGAGAGTCAAAAAACGCTTTTTGGTTATGGGATAGATTTGACGCCTGAAATGGAAAAAGCAGTTCAGAAAAAGTTGGCTGAATTGAAACAACTGACGATTCCATGGGAGCCAAGTGCAGATAAAATCATGACAGGTGATGGTAAGGAAGACTACACCTACGCTTATAAAATCAGACATGAGACAGATGGGGAACTTTATAAATTTATCAAATCTAAGTTTAAATCCTACTTTGTCTTATCTACAAACTGTGTGCTCTTGGCTGATACCATAGTCGGTCAGGCTGGCACCGATATCCTCTCACCCAAAGGATTTATCGCACCAGGAACTTACCAAGCTTACCTTGACCGAGAGTTTGAAAAACCAAATAGTATAGTCGTATCTAAACATGTTTATTAAGGAGAATTTATGAATTTAGTAAAAAAATACACCCCATTAATACTTTTTATAGGGCTGGTTACTCTTGTAATTCTGAATGCATCAAGCTTTATATCAGGGGCAGTATCTCTCTTTGAAGTAACTTCTACCTTGATTTATGGTGCTGTCATTGCTTTTGTGCTCAATGTTCCCATGAAAAAAATTGAAGAATTCCTAGTTAAAATGAAGGTAAAGGCAGGGTTGCGCCGTCCGATTGCTATGGTGCTTGTTTTCCTATCTCTTATCTTAATCGTGATCTGTCTTTTGGTTTTGGTGCTTCCAACCCTTGCTCAGACTATTAGTCAGCTGGGAGCAGTCCTTTCAACAGTCCTGACTCAACTTGGGAAATTGCTAGACAGCTCGGAATTTGTAACCAAAGACATGTTGTCAACTATCGTATCAGGCATACAGGGACAATCTAGTTCTATTAGCCAAGCTTTGATAGGTTTTTTATCAGGTCTGACTAGTAATATCGGCAATATTTTTTCAAGTTTGATGAATGCCTTTTTGATTATAGTCTTTACCTTTTTATTTTTATCCAGTAAGGAACATCTGGCAGCGATGACGAGTAGACTTCTAAAAGTTATATTTCCAGAGAAAGTGGTGACAAAGTTAACTTACATTGGACAAGTAGCACTAGAGACTTATGACCAATTTTTGATGAGTCAGCTGATTGAAGCAGTCATCATAGGAGTTATGATAGCGGTTGTCTACAGCCTGTTTGGACTACCTTATGGGGTAATGACAGGTATATTTGCAGGAGTGCTATCGTTCATTCCTTATGTAGGGCCTATGATTGCTTGTGTTGTGGGAGCGATTTTTATCTTCACAGTGAGTCCTACTCAAGCCTTACTTTCTCTTCTTCTATATCAAGTTATACAGCTGATTGAAGGAAACCTTATTTATCCTAGAGTTGTAGGTCAATCTATTGGTTTGCCAGCTATTTTCACGCTTGCGGCTGCTAGTATTGGAGGGAATCTTTTCGGACTACTTGGAATGATATTCTTTACCCCCGTATTTGCTGTTATCTATCGACTGGTTAAAGAATTTGTCGTCGCAAAGGAAAATCAGGTAGATTAAGAAAAACTAAATTTAATAAGATATACTGAGAAGAGAGTGAGAGATTCTCTTCTCTTTTATTTTTAAATACTTTGCTACAAAAAGCTATTGGACGTCAAAAAAAGCCTTGCAACCAAGGATTTTTCCTGTTGATTTAGATGCCCCTACAAGGCTCGAACCTGCGCCCCATAGCTTAAGAGTCTACTGCTCTACCGACTGATCTAAGAAGGCAAATAAAAAGCTGAGAATGTAACTTCCCAGCTTTTTTAATATGCCCAAAATGGCAGCTAGATTATTTACGAAAGGCATCAAGGATATAGGTGAAACCAACAATTAAAAATGCAAAGGCAACGACATAAACGACAAAGACACTTGTAGCTACTGGATTGAACAAAATCACTAGACCTAGTAAAAATGCAAGCAACGCTATCCACATGATATGGTTGCCAATAATAGGGAAAATCAATCCCAGACGATTGCCTTTAAAGAAAACTATAATGGCTTCTACAATTAACCAAATTCCTAAAATAGTTGGAATGACGACCGGCAGGGTCACAAAGCCATAAGCAACGAGGTAAAGAGCTAAGAGAAGACTAACAAACCCTTGGAAAAGATAAACAGGTGAGCGAAGCTCTTTTGGTGCAGAGAAATAGCCTAAAAGAGCTGCTATAGAAGAAACCAGTAAATCAAATGCAATCCACCAGCTGTAAGCAACAAGATTAGCTACTGGGTGTGTAAATAGGAAAAGTCCTAAAAGGACAAAAACAACTCCTGCAAGGAATAGCAGTAAACGATTAGAAAATTTCATTTCAATACCCCCTATATAGTATAGTCTGATAATAAAACTATTATACTTATTTTTATAGAAAATGTAAATAAAATAAATAAACAATTTGGAAGTTTCAGTTTTTATCATTTTGAAAATAAAAAGAGAAGATAAAATTTGTCTTCTCTACATGAAAATATTGTATGGCATCAAAGCAAAAGTAACTGGCTTTACACTATTTGTTAAGATGTAATTTGATTCAAAAAGAAAAGATAGATTTAAAATGTGGGACAAATGATGGGGTAAATCAGTTATAGACAAGCAAAAAAAGCCTTGATTTACAAGGCTTTTTCCTGTTGTATTTAGATGCCCCCTACAGGGATCGAACCTGTGACCCACGGATTAAGAGTCCGCTGCTCTGCCAGCTGAGCTAAGGAGGCAAAGAAAAAAGCTGTATTGGTGCCGAAACTTCACGGTTTGTATTGAACCCGCGCAATTAAGCAGGTGGGCAACTCGCTCTAACTGAAGCTGTTTCCGTGTGAGACGGCCTACATGCTGTTAGAAGACTTTTGTTTCCCTAATAATACAAAAAATAGTCGGTCAACACTTAAGTGTGAAGTCGTACACCACAGCGTTTCTATGTTTATATAATACCACTTTTTCAAAAAAAATCAAGAGGAAAGTGCAATTTTTTGAAAAGGATTTCAGATTTTTCGCAAACGGTCGATAGCTTCCTTTCTTTGAGCCAAAGCCCGTTCATATTTACCAGTATCTTCTGCTTGGAAATAGTGATGATTACGAATTTTTTCTGGTAGATAGTCTTGCTTGACCCAATTTCCAGGATAGTTGTGTGGATAGAGATAGTCTTGGGCATTCCCCAGTTCCTTGCTTCCACTGTAGTGCCCATCACGCAGGTGCCGAGGAATAGGCAAATGCCCTGATGTTTTGAGGTCGGCAAGTGCCTTGTCCATAGCTACATAGGCTGAGTTGGATTTTGGAGAAAGGGCCAAATCAATCACGATATTGGCAATGAGAATGCGGGCTTCTGGGAACCCAATCTTTTGGGCAGCATCCAGAGCAGTCACGGTGTGAATCTGAGCTTCAGGATTGGCTAAGCCGATATCTTCATAAGCGATAACAGTCAAACGACGAGCGAGACTTGGCAAATCACCAGCCTCAATCAAGCGGGCAGCATAGTGAAGACTGGCATCCACATCTGAGCCACGGATAGACTTTTGCAGGGCAGATAGAACATCATAGTGACCGTCTCCATCCTTGTCCATGGTAATGTAGCTTCTCTGAAGACTATTTTCCATTATGTCTAGGGTGATATGGCGGATGCCCTCGTCATTCTCAGGGGTAGATAGAACTGCCAAATCCAGTGAGTTAAAGGCAGAGCGAAGGTCTCCGTTTGTAGAGGTTGCGATGAAATCCAGCGCATCTTCATCTAGTTCTACTGGGAAATCAAAACCACGCTCAGGACTACTTAGAGCTATCTGAAGAGCCTCTTTGACGTCTTGGTTAGACAGAGGTTCCAACTCAAAAATTTGAACACGGCTACGAATGGCAGGAGTGACAGAGAAGAAAGGATTTTCAGTTGTAGCCCCAATCATGATGACTAGTCCACTTTCCAAGAGAGGAAGGAGAAAGTCTTGCTTGGTTTTATCTAGTCTATGAATCTCGTCTAGCAATAGGACGAGACCACCAGAAAATTTAGCCTCTTCCGCGATTTCTTGGAGTCTTTTTTTACTATCTACTGTCGCATTGAAAGTTCGAAAGGCATACTTAGTAGTCCCAGCGATGGCAGAGGCAATACTGGTCTTACCGATTCCCGGAGGGCCATAGAGAATCATGGAGGACAGGCGATTGGCTTCCACCATGCGGCGGATAATTTTTCCAGGCCCGACCAGATGTTCCTGACCGATGACCTGATCGATGGTTTTAGGGCGCATGCGAAGCGCGAGATTGTCTGGCATAGCAGTCCTTTCTAACGTGGATTTTCTGATGTATATGTGGTAAGATGGTAGTATCTATTTTAGCATATTTCCGAGCAATCGGGGCGATTAAAGAGTCGCATAGAAAGAGGACAAAATGGCAACATATGGATTTTTAGATATTTTAGAGGAAGAGTTGGAGAAGAATTTTCCTTTTGACTTTGAGATTAGTTGGGACAAGCGCAATCACGCGGTTGAAGTGAGTTTTCTATTGGAAGCGCAAAATGCTGCAGGTGTGGAGATGGTGGATGAAGATGGAGAGGTTTCATCAGATGACATTCTCTTTGAAGAAGCAGTGCTTTTTTACAATCCTGCCAAATCAACAGTCAATGAGGAAGACTATTTGACGGTTATCCCTTACCTGCCTAAAAAAGGTTTTTCTCGTGAATTTTTAGCTTATTTTGCGCTATTCCTTAAAGATACTGCCGAGGTTGGACTAGATGCCCTCATGGACTTTTTGGAAGACCCAGAAGCAGAAGAATTCGTCATGGAATGGAACCAAGAAGTCTTTGAAGAAGGAAAAGTCGGCTTGGAAGAGGGAGAATTTTACCCTTATCCGAGGTATTAGAAACTAGTGAGGAAGTATATGAAGAAAATAGGGACTTATTTAATCTATGTGCTAGCTTTTGTATTTATTATGATAGCTTTTGCTTGTGGAACCATTGCATTTGCAGAGTTGGGGTATTCCGCAGTTTTAGCATTCACTTTTGGTTATTCCTTCGCTCTTTTAAGCATGTATTTAATCTTTATTCTTCATGAGTTTGGTCATGCTTTTTGTGGCTACTTGACAGGCTATCGGCTGGTGGCTTTTGGATTAGGACATTTTCTTTTGACCAAAAAGTCAGGTAGGTTTCATCTTAGTCGAACAGCCGTTCTGAAAAATGTTGGTGCTCAGTATATTGGATTGAAAGAAGATGAAAGCGATCAAAGAATCATCCTGATGCTATCAGGAGGTTTGCTGGTTCATCTAAGCTTGATATTATTGGCGATATTGTTTGGATTTTTGACAAGAAGTTGGTATTTTGCTGGTACTTGGATTTTTCTGAATTTATCTTTCTTTCTAAACAACGCTTTACCAGTCGGTATCACCGATGGAGCAAAAATCTGGGAATTGCTACAACACCCTGAAAATACGAAATACGCCTACCTGATATTGAGGCATTCTGCCCAGACCTTACTAGCTCCTCAAGAATATGATTTAAAAGACTTTATCATGCCTGTTGATGAGGATGTGAGAGGGAGTTTTGCAGAAAGTGTTCAGACTCTTCAGGGATTGGTATTCATATTGGATGATAATATAGAGCTTGCAAAGCAACAGTTTCAGTCTGTGCTAGAGAAAACAAATAATTCAATGTCTAAAACTATTTCTCAATTATACCTTCTTCAAATTGCTCTGATAGAAGGAGATAATAAGAAAGCGGAAGAATATGCAAGTATTCGAGGGGTCAAATCCTTTTTATCTATAAAAACAGCAGATATGCAGGTCATTCAAGCTTGGTATCAATTTAAGGTAAGGAAAGATGTAGTTCAAACTCACAAAGCTATGAAGATTGCTAGATATAAAATGAATAGTAGCCGGATGTTACGGGATGAGAAAATCTATTATCAAAACTGGTTAGCCGAGCTGGAAAAGGAATTAACCGAAGGAGTCTAATATGGAAATAGAAATTTCTGATTTCACAGGCTGTAAGATTGCTTTGTTTTGTGGGGATAAGCTCTTGACTATCTTACGCGATGATAAGGCAAGCATTCCCTGGCCTAATATGTGGGAACTGCCCGGTGGTGGGCGAGAGGGGGATGAAAGTCCTTTTGAATGTGTGGCGCGTGAAGTTTATGAAGAACTGGGAATTCATTTGACTGAGGATTGTCTGCTTTGGAGTAAGGTTTATCCAAGTATGCTCTATGAAGGTCGGCACTCTGTCTTTATGGTTGGTCAGCTAAGTCAAGAACAGTTTGACAATATCACCTTTGGTGATGAAGGACAGGCCTATAAACTGATGAACATTGAGGAATTTTTGACATCCAGTCAAGTAGTACCTCAGTTACAAGAGAGATTAAAAGATTATTTAAAAGTAAGTGATTAGAAAGGATGGTTCGGTTACATTTCTAAACTGAACCCGCCCTAAACATTGTGCCAAAAAGATAAACTTCACGTAGACACAAGCGTCTTCAGAGAAGTTCCTATTTTGACTTTGTGTTTTACGGGCTTGGTATCTTAAATATGGAAACATGGCAAGAGTTAAAAGTTACAGTAAAGCGTGAGGGAGAAGAGCTAGTCTCTAACCTCCTGATCGAGCTAGGAGCGCAAGGTGTTGCGATTGAAGATAGTATGGACTATGTGGGGAATGTGGATCGTTTTGGTGAGATTTTCCCAGAGGTAGAGCAGCAAGAAGAAATTGTGGTGACGGCCTACTACCCTGACACGGTTGATGTGGCAGTGGTTGAGGCGGACTTACAGGCACGTCTGGCAGAATTGACAGATTTTATGGATTTGGGAGAGGTCAAAATGGGGACGACTGCCTTGGCTGAGGAAGACTGGGCAGACAACTGGAAGAAATATTATGAGCCCGCTCGTATCACTCATGATTTGACTATCGTGCCGTCTTGGACAGACTATGAGGCGACTGCGGGAGAAAAGATTATCAAGCTAGATCCAGGCATGGCCTTTGGGACTGGGACGCATCCAACCACCAAGATGAGCCTCTTTGCCTTGGAGCAGGTTCTTCGTGGTGGCGAAACGGTGCTAGATGTGGGGACTGGTTCAGGTGTCCTTTCTATTGCTAGCTCGCTACTTGGTGCTAAGGAAATTTTCGCTTACGACCTGGATGATGTGGCGGTTCGTGTGGCTCAGGAAAATATTGAGCTCAACCCTGGCATGGAAAACATCCATGTAGCTGCAGGTGATTTGCTTAAGGGTGTTGAGATTGAGGCAGATGTGATTGTAGCTAATATCTTGGCGGATATCCTTATTCATTTGACACAGGATGCTTACCGCTTGGTCAAGGATGAAGGCTACCTCATCATGAGTGGCATTATCAAGGACAAGTGGGACATGGTGCGCGAGTCGGCTGAGTCAGCTGGATTTTTCCTTGAAACCCACATGATTCAAGGGGAATGGAATGCCTGTGTCTTTAAGAAAACCAAGGATATTTCCGGTGTGATTGGAGGCTAGCATGCAACAGTATTTTGTCAAAGGCAGTGCTATCTCTCCTGTCACCATTAAGGACAAGGAAACCAGCAAGCATATGTTTCAGGTTATGCGCTTGAAAGAAGATGATGAGGTTACTTTGGTCTTTGATGATGGAATTAAGCGATTGGCGCGCGTGCTGGATGTGGAAGCCCGTCAGTTTGAGTTGATCCAAGAATTGGCTGACAATGTGGAACTGCCTGTCCAAGTGACTATCGCATCTGGCTTTCCTAAGGGAGACAAGCTTGAGTTCGTTGCTCAAAAAGTAACAGAACTGGGTGCCAGCCAGATTTGGGCCTTCCCTGCCGATTGGTCCGTTGCTAAGTGGGATGGCAAGAAATTGGGTAAAAAGGTTGAAAAACTAGAAAAAATCGCCCTTGGAGCAGCCGAGCAAAGCAAGCGTAATATTGTTCCAAGTATCCAGCTTTTTGAGAAAAAAGCAGATTTTCTGGCACAACTGGACCAATTTGACCGCATTGTTGTCGCTTACGAAGAATCAGCCAAAGAAGGGGAAAGCGCTGCGCTTTTACAAGCAGTTACTGGACTCGAGAAGGGAGCCAAATTGCTCTTTATCTTTGGTCCAGAAGGTGGTCTCTCACCTGCAGAAATCGAAAGTTTTGAAGCTAAGGGAGCAGTATTGGCAGGACTTGGCCCTCGCATTTTGCGAGCAGAAACAGCACCGCTTTACGCTTTATCAGCCCTTAGTGTTTTATTAGAATTAGAGAAATAAGAGGAAGAAAATGGAACAAAAACACCGTTCAGAATTTCCAGAGAAGGAACTTTGGGATTTAACAGCCCTATACCAAGATCGTGAGGACTTCCTGCGTGCAATCGAGAAAGCTCGCGAAGACATCAACCAATTTAGCCGTGACTACAAGGGAAATCTTCATACTTTTGAGGATTTTGAAAAGGCCTTTGCGGAATTGGAACAAATCTACATTCAGATGAGCCATATTGGCAACTATGGCTTTATGCCTCAGACGACAGATTATAGCAATGACGAATTTGCTAATATCGCCCAAGCTGGGATGGAATTTGAAACAGATGCCAGTGTAGCCTTGACCTTTTTTGACGATGCCCTAGTGGCAGCAGAAGTGGAAGTTTTGGACCGTTTGGGTGAGTTACCTCACTTGACGGCAGCCATTCGTCAGGCCAAAATCAAAAAAGCTCACTATCTTGGGGCTGATGTGGAGAAGGCCTTGACAAATCTCGGTGAAGTTTTCTACAGTCCACAGGATATTTATACTAAGATGCGAGCTGGGGACTTTGAAATGGCTGACTTCGAAGCCCATGGAAAAACCTACAAAAACAGCTTTGTTACCTATGAAAACTTCTATCAAAACCACGAGGACGCTGAGGTTCGTGAAAAATCTTTCCGTTCCTTTTCAGAAGGCCTTCGCAAGCACCAAAATACAGCTGCAGCAGCCTATTTAGCCCAAGTCAAGTCTGAAAAACTATTGGCAGATATGAAGGGCTATGACTCAGTCTTTGACTATCTTCTAGCTGAGCAAGAAGTGGACCGTGCTATGTTTGATCGTCAGATTGACCTTATCATGAAGGATTTTGCGCCAGTTGCTCAGAGATACCTCAAGCATGTTGCCAAGGTAAATGGTCTTGAAAAGATGACTTTTGCAGACTGGAAGTTGGACTTGGACAGCGCCCTCAATCCTGCAGTGACTATTGACGATGCCTATGACTTGGTCATGAAATCGGTAGAACCTTTGGGACAAGAATATTGTCAGGAAGTTGCTCGCTATCAAGAAGAACGCTGGGTGGACTTTGCTGCTAACAGTGGCAAGGATTCTGGTGGTTATGCGGCGGATCCATATCGCGTGCACCCTTATGTCCTTATGAGCTGGACAGGTCGTTTGAGCGATGTTTATACCTTGATTCATGAAATCGGGCATTCTGGTCAATTCATCTTTTCGGATAATCATCAGAGTTACTTCAATGCTCACATGTCGACCTACTATGTTGAAGCGCCGTCAACTTTCAATGAATTGCTTTTAAGCGATTACTTGGAGCAGCAATCTGACGACCCACGTCAAAAACGCTTCGCTCTTGCTCACCGCTTGACAGATACCTACTTCCATAACTTTATTACCCACCTTTTGGAAGCAGCCTTCCAGCGTAAGGTTTACACACTGATTGAAGAAGGAGAAACCTTCGGGGCAAGCAAACTCAACAGTATTATGAAGGAAGTCTTGACGGATTTCTGGGGAGATGCTATTGAGATTGATGATGATGCAGCTCTAACTTGGATGCGCCAAGCTCACTACTACATGGGCTTGTATAGCTACACATACTCAGCTGGACTAGTCATCTCGACAGCTTGTTACCTTCATCTGAAATATTCAGAAACTGGAGCTGAAGACTGGCTCAATCTCCTTAAGTCAGGTGGTAGCAAAACACCACTTGAGTCAGCCATGATTATCGGTGCCGATATTTCAACAGACAAACCACTCCGTGATACCATCCAGTTCTTATCAGATACAGTTGACCAGATTATCTCCTACAGCGCCCAGTTGGGAGAGTAAGGAGAATAGAAAGGTTGTTCTAGAATGATGTTTATGGGTTTGTTAAGCGTCATTCTATTTAGCTTAGCTATAGCTATTTTCAAAAATTCCTTTGAAGGTCGTGATGTTAAATTTGAACTTGCTGCAGAACTGGTATTGATAGTTAATTACTTCATTTTCTATCAGATTGTATTTAATTGAGAAAGAAAGCTATAAATCAAATTGAAGCTATTTATGGCTAGAGAAGGTTATTTGTAAAATATAAATAATATGATTTGTATAGATAAGGTAAATATTTTAAAGAAAGGGTGATTTTATGAAAAAGGAACAAGTGTTGATTGGTTTGGGCGTTGCAACTGCAATGGTAACTGCTTTTAATGGTCATGCACAAGCTGATGAGGTTGTAAATAAACATTCGACTAAGTCAACTGTTAACCAATTAGAAACTAAAAAGGATGCTGAGGTCTCAGAATCTGATGTAAAAAATGCAGAAGTAAAACTGAATCAAACAATTGAGGAAGAAAAAAATTCTCAGAAGCTTGTTGATAAAATGCAACAAGAGCATACATCTACTGTCACAAATAAGAACAAAGCTGATGATGCTTTGAAACAAGCCCAAGAATTTGCTAAACAAGCTAGTCCTGAAAAAATTAAAAATGCAGAAAAGGATCTTGTTGCTAAACAGACAACGGTTCGGAAGTCAGAAGAAAGATTGTCAGAAGCAAAAAAAGATGAGAAACAAGCCCAAGCAAGTGTTGAGAAACAAGAAACAGTTGTTAATAAGGCAAAAACTCAAGTTGCTCAGAGAGCAGTTGATGTAAAACAAGCACAAAATAAAGTAACAGAAGCAGAGAAAACTTTTGATTGGAATACACTACGCGAGATTCAACAAGAAACTGAGAAATTGGATGCGAAAGTGAAAGACAACCAAAATAAAGTAAGTTCTTTAACTAATTCAGTATCAAAAGTAGAGCAAGAAAGAAAAGCTCTTGTAGAAAGAGGGAACAAGACACGTTCTAATCTTGCTCAGAATTTAAAATCGGCTGGGGATGAGTTCCATACAGTAACGGTTTCTTATGAGATTAAATCAAATTCTGTTAGTGAAAGTGAGTCTAAGACTCATCCACTTGATGAAAAAACTTTCGTAGGAAGAGATGGTAAGACTAATTATGTTGCTGCGAACGAAGATGTGAATTTTAGTGGTGAAAGAACAGAAACAATTGTTATAAAATCTAAGGATGATATCCATACTCCTCATGTGGTTGATTATAAGAAAGTTTCTGAATACGTTCGTAACTACTTAATTGAGTTACGGAGAATAAATGGTATTGATATTCCAGTGCCACCTGTGACTGAAAAGGCTTTGAAATATGGAAAAGCTAGGGCAGATGAAATGGTGGCAAATGACAAACTGTCACATGATACAAAACTTAAAAATCAAGATTTTGGTTTTAAGGATGCAACAGAAAATGCTACAGCTGGTTCAGTTCCAGAAAAAAGTGTATTGAGTGAAAAAGAACTTGCTTATAAAGAGCTTCTATCTTACTTTAATGATTATAGTAATGCATCATTATATGGCGCATCAACTCCTAAAGAAGCAAATACATTTAACTATGGGCATAGAATTCCCTTGCTTGCTGCATCAGGGACTGGATTTGCTCTTGGAGCATCGTCAAGTAAAAAAACAACTTTTGGAAATTATGGTGTAATGACTTTCATTAGTGAAGCAAAAGGTGTTTATGATACATTACCGACAGTGATTAGCCCATCTGAAAAAAGAAGCTATGTTTATAACGGTAAGACCTATTATTATAATCCAAGCAGTTCATATTTTTTAGCAAGAGCAGAAAATAAAGATGGTGATCCAGACCATAGTGAATTTTATTTTAATGGGAAACGTGTAAAATTCTTACCGAAGACAACTTTCCGTTATGTTTGGAATGAAATCACACATCCTAAAAATCCAGCTTATACAAAAGCTAAAGAGGCTCTAGATAGTTTCAATCGAAAACAAAGAAACGAAGAAGCTTTAATGGGGGATAAACTTTCATCACTAAACAAAAATCTTACAATTGCTAAAACAACATTGAATACAGATCAAAAAAGTCTGGATAAAACTAAAAAGCGTCTTGCAGATTTAACAAAACAAAATCAATCCAAGTTAAACGTTTTAAAATCTGCTAAATCTGAGTTGAGCAAACAACAAACTGCATTAAATATTGCTAAATCTGAACTTTCGAAGCAAGAATCTGAGTTAAATCGATTGAAAGCAATCAAAAATAATAAATCTCATGCTAGTAAGAACGCGGAACAGTCATTACTTAATGCTAAAAATGATTTGTTGAAAGCTCAACAATATCTCCTTGACCTTAAAAATGCTCCAAGAAAACTCGATGAAGCTAAAAAAAGGTTGATGATCGCTAAACAGAAGCTTGAGGAATCTAAAAAAGCACTTGAAAATGCAAATGCTAAATTAAAAAATGCAAAAGTTAAAAAGGAAAATGCTAAGAAAGAATACATCAAAGTATCTGAAGCATTAAAAGTAAGACTTGCTTCCAAAGGAAGTTGGATTCAATCATCTGGTCGTTGGTGGTATAGACATAACAATGGTTCCTATACATCCAATGGATGGGAGCTAATCAATGGAAAATGGTATCATTTTGATCGCTCGGGTTGGATGCAGACTGGATGGGTCAAATCAAGTGGTTCTTGGTACTATCTTAACAATTCAGGCGATATGCAGATTGGATGGGCAAAAGTAGGTAATTCATGGTATTATCTCAATGGTTCAGGTGCTATGCAAACTGGATGGTTCAATGTTTCAGGGAAATGGTATTATGCTTACAGTTCTGGTGCTTTAGCAGTCAATACAACTACACCTGATGGATATCATGTCAATTACAATGGGGAATGGATTAAATAGAGAGTTTTGTGCTTTTTAAAAAGATTAATATAAACTCCTATTTTATTCAGTATAGTATAACCATCAAATATAGAGATTTACAACTAATTGCAATACATTAAAAATATACAATTTTTGAAAACAGTATTGCAACTGATACGAAATTTCCAAGCAATTTTCTTGAAACCCTTTCCCTCTTTTGATAGACTAGTATCTAGTTTTTGAAAAAGGAGAAAGAAATGAAAAAATTTGTCGCTGAGTTAATCGGTACGTTCATGCTTGTGTTCGTTGGAACAGGAGCTGTTGTTTTTGGAAATGGTCTTAAAGGTCTTGGTCACCTAGGGATCGCCTTTGCCTTTGCTTTAGCCATCGTAGTCGCAGCCTACTCAATCGGAACTGTTTCAGGTGCTCACTTGAACCCAGCGGTTTCGATCGCTATGTTTGTAAACAAACGTTTGTCATCTTCGGAGCTTGTTAACTACATCCTTGGGCAAGTAGTTGGAGCTTTCCTTGCATCAGCTGCGCTATTCTTCCTCTTGGCGAACTCAGGGATGTCAACTACTAGTCTTGGTGAAAATGCCTTGGCAAACGGTGTCACTGTCTTTGGTGGTTTCTTGTTTGAAACAATCGCAACCTTCTTGTTTGTCTTGGTTATCATGACCGTGACTTCAGAAAGCAAGGGCAATGGAGCGATTGCTGGTTTGGTAATCGGTTTGTCCTTGATGGCCATGATCCTTGTGGGATTGAACATTACTGGACTTTCAGTAAACCCAGCTCGTAGCTTGGCACCAGCTGTCTTGGTAGGTGGCTCAGCCCTTCAACAAGTATGGATTTTCATCCTTGCTCCAATCGTTGGTGGGATTCTTGCAGCCCTTGTTGCTAAAAACTTCCTTGGAACAGAAGAATAATTGAAACTCAAAAAGCCTTGCTCCTCGATTTGAGGAACAGGGCTTTTTCTTATCTGTTTATACTCAATGAAAATCAAAGGGCAAACTAGGAAACTAGCCGCAGGCTGTACTTGAGTACGGCAAGGCGACGTTGACGCGGTTTGAATTTGATTTTCGAAGAGTATTAACGGTTGTCAATTTTCTCTGGATAGAGGTCGTGTTGGAAGAGGCGTTGTTCTGCCAATCCTTCATACTTAGTTCCAGGCTTACCGTAGTTGTAGTAGGGATCAATTGAGATGCCACCGCGCGGAGTGAATTTTCCCCAGACTTCTAAATAGCGAGGGTCTAGCAAGTTGACCAAGTCTTTCCCGATGGTGTTGATACAGTTTTCGTGGAAATCTCCGTGGTTTCGGTAGCTAAAGAGGTAGAGTTTGAGGGATTTTGACTCAACACAGAGCTTGTCAGGAATGTAGGAAATATAAATGGTCGCAAAGTCTGGTTGAGCAGTGATTGGACACAGTGAGGTAAATTCAGGACAGTTAAATTTGATGAAATAGTCATTTTCCACATGACGATTGTCAAAAGATTCGAGGACATCTGGTTGATAGTCAAAGATGTAGTTGGTTTCTTTGTTGCCCAGTAGGCTGAGGTTTTTCATTTCTTCTTGTTGTGACATGATTTTTTCTTTCTAATCTTAAACACCACGTTGATTATCGTAGAGGAGGGTATGCAGTTGAGGAAGGACGCGGACATTGCCCCAGCTATCGTCGGCAGCGACGCGTTCCCAGAGTTCTTTGAGACGGTCCAGTTGATCTTGGATAATATTTCCTGTAGCCTTGGGTTCAGGATTTCCAGCAGATAAGAAAAGGACATCTGGTTGGTAGCGTTCTTGTATTCCTTTAGCAAAGGCTAAATCTGCATCATCAAAGACAGGGATTTTAAAGGTGACCTTGTCTGGATCCAGTTGGGAAACGATAAAGTCCAGGGTCTCAAAGTTGACTTCCATCTTGGATGAAGGAGGTTTGGGACTCAGAGTAACCTGGTCGATATCTTTTAACCAATTTTGCCAGCGAGAGCCTTGGGTCTCAACAGCAAGGGTGACACCACGTTCCTTGAGCTTGGTGACCAGTTCAGCCATGTTGGCTGCTAGGATAGCGGGATTTCCGCCAGACAGGGTTACATAGTCGTAGTTCCCTAGTTTATCCAACTCAGCAATGACTTCGTCAGCTGTCATGCGAGTTGGTTTTTCAGAACCATCCCAAGTAAAGGCAGAATCGCACCAGTCGCAGTGGTAGTCGCAACCGGCAGTGCGGACAAACATGGTTTTCTGCCCAATAGCACGACCTTCACCTTGAAAGGTAGGGCCAAAAATTTCCAGAACTGGTAGTTTGAGGACACGTTCCCTAGTCATCTAACCACTCCCGTCTAAACTCTGCAAAGGAAGTCGGAGTTTCATAGAGGCGAACGTATTCCAAACGAAGACCACGCTCATCAGGTAACTCTTGACTCATGGTTTGGAAAATCCAGTAAACCATATTTTCAGCAGTCGTGTTCATATAAGGCAGAGTTTCATTGAGATAGCGATGATCCAAGTGGGGCTCTAAGTAGTTCTTGTAAATAGCTTTGATGTCTCCGAAATCGTAGGTCATGCCACGCTCATCTAAAAATCCACTAACAGCAATCTGCAGATGATAGGTGTGGCCATGAAGGGATTTGCATTTTCCCTCATAGTGAAAGAGGTGGTGGGCAGCATCAAAGGTAAATTCTTTTGATACCAAGGTTCTGTGAGGATTGTAGACAAGCGACTCCCCAGTTTCCTGTTTGATTTCTTTGGGTGCAAAAAACATTAGTCCTCTCCTTTCTGTGAGAGATAAACATCTAACCCATGTTGACGTAGGTGGCAGGCGGGACAATCTCCACAGCCACTTCCGATAATCCCGTTGTAGCAGGTTAAGGTCTTTTCACGAACATAGTCAAAGGCACCGAGTTGGTCGGCTAATTCCCAAGTTTCAGCCTTGTCCAACCACATTAGAGGTGTTTGGATAACAAAGTCGTAATCCATGGCAAGGTTGAGGGTGACATTGAGAGATTTGACAAAGACATCTCGACAATCAGGGTAGCCTGAGAAGTCGGTCTCACAGACACCTGTCACGATGTCTTTAATGCCACGTTGCTTAGCAAGAACAGCCGCAAAGGACAGAAAGAGGTGGTTGCGACCGTCAACAAAGGTATTAGGCACCTCTCCCTCTTTTTGCTCAATCTCCAGATCAGAAGTCAGGGCATTTTCAGTGATTTGCCCCAGCAGAGACATATCTAGGATATGATGACGAATCCCCTGCTCCTCAGCGATTTCTCTAGCGACTTGAATTTCGAGATGATGGCGTTGGCCGTAGGCAAAGGTAACGGCTTCGACCGTTTCATAGTGTTCTTTAGCCCAAAAGAGGCAGGTTGTAGAATCTTGACCGCCACTAAAGACGACCAAGGCAGATTGACGTTTCATAGTACTCCTTCCAAAATGGGAAATGTTTAGAGCACGCAAAAAGCTCCCATGAGGGAGCTAAAAAATACCAAATCGAGGTTTTTTTTAGCGATGGCGTGTCCCAAACATCGTAATATTCTACCTATAGTCTAGCATATTTTTTGAAAAATGGCAAAGGGCAAGAAAAAAGAGACCAAAGCAAGTACTTTGTCTCTCGTGTGATTAGCTCAATTCAGCAACGATGGCCTTGATTTGTTCTGCTGTGTGAACACCAGCAACTTGTTTTACCACTTGGCCGTCTTTTTTGAAGAGAAGAGTTGGGATAGACATGATTCCAAAGGCACGAGCTGTGTTTGGATTTTCATCAACGTCCATTTTAACGATTTTCAAAACATCTTCTGAAAGTTCTTCAGACAATTTATCCAAGATTGGACCTTGCATACGACATGGACCACACCAAGTTGCCCAGAAGTCTACCAAGACCAAACCGTCTTTTGTTTCTTGTTCGAATGTTGCATCTGTAATTGCTTTTGCCATTGTATTTCTCCTTTTTTAGTTATATTGGCTTAAATCTTGTTTCTTGAGATAGAAGAAGATATCTCCATAAGTCCCATGGTAGTCCAAATCATGACCGTTGTAAGTTAATTTTTGGACAGGGTAGTAGTCTGCGACGCCGATAAGGCAAGCTTGTTGTGAACGATCAAAGTCTTCATAAGATTCGAAAGTTACAGTTCTTTCGTTCTTGCTGGCATCTAGATAGGTAATTTCAATCATATTTAAAACTCCTTTGTTTAATGATGATTTTATTTTACTCCTTGTAAAAGAGAATGTCAAGAAAAATGATTGCGCACGCAACTTTTTTCTAAAATCATCTTAAACCAAGAAATCCAAACCAGTTTCCAAGCTTTCTTCAACAGCCTTTTGTAGAGAGGCCAGTGTCTTTTGCCCATCACCTGTCAGGCAGATAAAGCTAGAGCGCCTATCTTGATCACAACATCTGCGACTAAGCAGACCGCAATTTTTGGCTTCCAAGCGAGCCACCATCCGAGAAACAGCGCTCGGGCTCAGATGAAGTTTATCTGGCAGGTCAATCTGACGTAGAGATTTTTCTTGAGCCAAGTCCAGATAGTAGAGTAGGTAGAACTCTTTCAAGGTCAGACTTTGCTCGCTCTGCTGGGCAATAGTCTCTTCCAAGAGACTTTCAATTTCTTTCTGACGCCGATTGAAGTCAAACCATTTTTCCAAATAGGTCATAGTATCTCCTTTCTTTTTAGAGTTGTAAATAGAAGAAAGTCCATTCACGGACAGTCTCTGTATCACAAGATGATTGCGCATGCAATAATTATACTACTTTTCAAAAGAGCTGGCAAGAAGGACGCTGGAATCTTTTATCCTAAATCATGCCTGTTTTCACAAGTCAAGAATTGTTTGTATCCCCTTTCCTCTCTAATTTTCATCATCTCTTATGTGTTTCCTTGAAATTTTCTGAAAAAAGAGTAAACTGGTATGCAAGAAGTCTATTTCGTGGAGTTTAGGATGAAATTATATGTTCAATTAATGATTCTCTTTGTGATTTCTCTAATCGGAGAGGGAATCTCTAGTTTCTTTCACTTGCCCATCCCAGGCAGTATTATTGGTTTGATTATTCTTTTTCTAGCCTTACAATTCAAGTGGCTGAGAACTAGGCATGTCAACATGGTGGGGAATTTCTTGCTGGCCAATATGACCATTCTCTTTTTGCCGCCAGCAGTGGGAATCATGGAGAAGTTTGATGTGATTGCTCCCTATCTTTTGCCAATTGTTTTGATTGTCTTTTTTGCAGCAGTCATCAATATTATCCTCATAGCCTTGGTAGTTCAGTTCATCAAGAGACGGTTTGAGGGAGATTATGAGAAAGGAGATGCCAAATGAGTGAATTTGTTTCCAATCCCCTGTTTGGGCTTGCCCTGTCTATCCTAGCCTATCTAGTGGGAATGCTGATTTACAGACGTTTTCCCCATCCATTGACAACGCCCTTGCTTTTGTCAGCTGTTTTTATTATCATCTTTCTAAAGCTGACAGGTATTTCTTACCAAGATTACTATCAAGGTGGAGTTTATCTGAATAACTTGATTGTCCCATCGACAGTGGCTCTAGGGATTCCGCTTTATAAGAGTTTTCACTTGATGAAGCATCATGCTCGGAGTATTCTCTTTGGTAGTTTGTTAGCGGTAGTGGTCAATACCTCTTTCACAGCTCTTGTGGCTAAAATCTTTGGCATGGACTTTTTCCTAGCCATTTCTCTCTTTCCTAAGTCAGTGACAACCGCTATGGCAGTGGGAATTACAGAAAAATTGCAAGGCTTGACCACCGTGACCTTGGTTGTCGTAGTGGCAACTGGAATTTTGACTAGTGTTATCGGCCCAACCCTTTTGAAGTGGATGAAAATTGACGATCCAGTAGCAGTCGGGCTTTCCCTCGGAGGAACAGGGCATGCAGTCGGAACAGGAACAGCCTTTCGATACGGCTCTGTAGCAGGAGCCATGGGTGGCTTGGCTATCGGTGTCACTGGTATTCTCTATGTCTTTGTCAGCCCTATCGTAGCCAGTTTGATATTAAGTTAAATCAAAACCCAGCTTTTTAGCTGGGCATTTTTTATTGCAAATTAACCTTGTTTTTCAAGATATGATAAGTTCCTAGATAGTAGATGGCTATAAGAATAACTTCTTCCAGAATAGTCATGATAATGCCCATCTGGAACTGATCAGCTCCTCCAGTGGTTGATGGGAAGTAGAAACCAGGGTTAGAACGATAGAAGAGTTCAATAAAGCCAACGACGATTTGGATACCAATGTAGGCTACAATTGACAGTGCAGTACGGTATTCATTGAACAGCTGTCCAATGGAAATGGCCAAGTAGATGCAGAGGATTCCAGAAATGGTATTTAGTAGGAAGGATATCCCCATAAGAGAGAGTTGAGGGAGGTGTGTTTCTATAAATGGAATCAAGTCAGAAGTTACAAACCAATCAGGAGCTGTTAGAGTCAGAACAATAAAAGCACTGATTACGAGTACAGCAGTGCTGACAATAGACCAGATAAAGGCACCGACTAGTTTAGCTGTGATGATATGGTGTTCGGATACTGGAAGGGTCAAAGTCAGGTAGCCTTGTCGGTCATAGACACTACCTTTGAAGCGTTTAATAATCAAGAAAATGGTTGAAATCACAAGTGTAAGCATCAAGCCACCAAAGACTGTAGCTAGAGAAAGTAGCATAGCAGCCTGACTTTCTTGATAAGGTAGATTTTTAAAGCCTTGTGTCTGTATTCCGATAAGGGCAGAAAGGGCTAGCACGGCAGCGTAAAGGGCTAAATACCACTTGTTAACATTTTTAAATTCGTAGCGAACTAAATTCCAAAACATAATAATCTCCTTTGCTTAGGCCTTAAATTCCTGACGGAAGAGCTGGTCGATGGATTCACCTGACTCGTAGCGAATATCATCTACATTGCCTTGACGAACGACTTTTCCGTCTTTGAGGAAGACAATTTCATCCAAGATTGGCTCGATATCAGAAATCAAGTGGGTAGAAATCAAAACGGTAGAAGTTGGTGAGTAGTTGTTGATAATGGTATTGAGGATATACTCACGGGCTGCTGGATCCACTCCACCAATGGGTTCGTCCAGAACGTAGAGGCGGGCATCACGGCTCATAACCAAAATCAGTTGTACCTTTTCCTTGTTTCCTTTTGATAATTTCTTGAGACGACTATTTTCATCAATACCTAGGTCTGCAAGTAGATGATGGGCACGTTCAAGATTGAAATCTTTATAGAAGGTCTTGAAGTAGGTTAGGGCTTCTTTGACCTTCATTTGTTCATTGAGATAGGTCGTATCCGGCAAATAAGCTACGATGGCCTTGGTTGCTGGACTTGGGTCCATGTCGTTGATGAGGACACGTCCTTGATCTGGTTGCAAGAGGCCATTGATTAGTTTAATCAGGGTTGTTTTTCCTGAGCCGTTTGGCCCAAGGAGACCAACAATTTTTCCAGCTGGAATGTCAAGGGAAACATTTTCAAGGGCTGGTGTTGCTCCATAAGATTTGGATACATTTTCAAATGCTAGTAATGACATAGGCTTAAACTCCTTTAATATAATCGCCGACTATGCCTGGTAGTTCTTCTTTTTCATAGCCAAAATGGGTCATGGAGGAAACGAAGTGTTCCAATTCTTCTTCTGATAATTGTTTGCGCGATTGGGTGATTAGCTCCTTATCCTCAGTCACAAATCGTCCAGTTGTGCGCTTACTGTAGACAAATCCTTCTCGTTCAAGGTCTGACAAGGCTCTTTGGATGGTGTTTGGATTGACACCGGCCTCGCTAGCTAGCTCTCTCACGGTTGGAAGTTGTTGATTGGGTTCCAGTGTATGGGAGACAATCTGAAGCTTAATTTTCTCCATGATTTGTAAATAAATGGGTTTTTTATTGTCAAATGTCCAGGACATCTTGTTCTCCTTTCTCTTATCTCTTTGTCTTAATTAAATAATACAACAAAACAAAAAACTTGTCAAGCAAAAAGAAGAATTGTTTTGGGAATCGCTTAAAAAATGGTATAATGAAAAGAAAACGATAAGGAGGGAAAGGATGCGTTGTCCAAAATGTGGGGCTACCAAGTCAAGTGTTATCGATAGTCGCCAAGCAGAAGAAGGGAACACCATTCGTAGAAGACGTGAGTGCGATGAATGCCAGCACCGTTTTACAACCTACGAACGGGTAGAAGAAAGAACCTTAGTGGTTGTTAAAAAAGATGGCACACGGGAACAATTCTCCAGAGATAAAATCTTTAATGGGATTATCCGCTCAGCCCAGAAACGTCCTGTGTCAAGTGATGAAATCAACATGGTAGTCAATCGTATCGAACAGAAACTCCGTGGTCGAAATGAAAATGAAATTCAAAGTGAGGACATTGGTTCACTCGTCATGGAGGAGTTAGCTGAACTGGACGAGATTACCTATGTACGTTTTGCCAGTGTCTATCGTAGCTTTAAGGATGTCAGTGAGTTAGAGAGCTTGCTCCAACAAATCACCCAGTCCTCTAAAAAGAAAAAGGAAAGATAAATGAAGCCAATTGACCGTTTTTCTTATCTAAAGAATAATCGGGTGTCGCAAGATACCTCATCTCTGGTACAGTGCTACCTCCCGATTATCGGTCAGGAGGCACTGAGCCTTTATCTTTATACCATTAGTTTTTGGGATAATGGTAGAAAGGAATATCTTTTTTCAAGCATTCTTAACCATCTCAACTTTGGGATGGATAGACTGATAAAATCCCTGAAAATCTTGTCTGCTTTCAATCTCTTGACCCTCTATCAAAAGGGGGATGTTTATCAGTTAGCCCTCCATGCTCCTCTCTCGAGTCAGGACTTCTTGGAACATCCTGTTTATCGCAGACTTTTGGAGAAAAAGATTGGTGATGCAGCTGTGGAGGATTTGAAAGTTGAAAATGCTGAGGGAGAAGAAATACCTGTCTCGCTCAATCAAGTCTTTCCAGACTTGGTAGAACTGGGAAATCAAGAAGACCTTGGCCTTAAGAAGAAAGTAGCCAATGATTTTGACTTGGACCATTTTCGTCAGCTCATGGCTCGAGACGGGCTTCGTTTTGCGGATGAGCAGTCCGATGTCTTAAACCTCTTTGCCATTGCAGAGGATAAGAAGTGGACTTGGTTTGAGACCTATCAATTGGCCAAGTCAACAGCTGTTTCCCAAGTCATTTCAACCAAACGCATGCGGGAAAAAATCGCTCAAAAACCTGTTTCCTCTGACTTTAGTCCTAAGGAAGCAACCATTATCAAGGAAGCAAAAAGTAAAACTGCCCTGCAGTTCTTGGCAGAAATCAAGCAAACTCGTAAGGCAAGTATTACCCAAACAGAAAGAGAACTCTTGCAACAGATGGCTGGCTTGGGCTTGCTGGACGAAGTCATCAATATCATTCTCTTATTGACCTTTAATAAAGTGGATTCGGCAAATATCAATGAGAAATATGCCATGAAGGTGGCCAATGACTATGCCTATCAAAAGATTCATTCGGCAGAAGAGGCAGTTCTACGTATTCGTGAGCGAGGGCAGAAGAGCCAAGCTCAAAAAAGCAGTAATCCCAGTCCTGCCAAGTCCAATGTACCCAAATGGAGCAATCCAGATTATAAGAATGAAACCAGCGAGGAAACTCGTCTGGAACTAGAACGTAAGAAACAAGAACTATTAGCTCGATTAGAAAAAGGAGGAGATTAGATGGAAAGTGTCGGAGACGTACTCAAACGTCAACCTAGCCGTTTTCATTATCAAGATTTGGTCCAGAAAATCATGAAGGATCCTGATGTTGCGGCCTTTATCCAGCAAGAATCCCTGACTCCAGAGGAATTAAATCGCAGTATCTCCAAGTTTAATCAGTACATTACCGAGCGTGACAAGTTTCTCCGTGGTGATACGGATTATATTGCCAAAGGCTACAAGCCGATTTTGGTTATGAATCATGGCTATGCGGATGTTTCTTACGAAGAAACTCCTGAACTAATCGCGGCTGAAAAAGAAGCGGCTATTAAGAACCGTCTCAAGTTAATCAATCTGCCAGCCACTCTCAAGAAAGCTAGTTTGGCTCAAGTAGATTTGGATGATTTGGAGCGCTTGCCAGTTTTTGAAAAGTTATTAGCATTCGTGGAGCAATATCCAGCTATTCGAAAAGGTCTTTACCTATATGGAGATTTTGGTGTGGGTAAAAGTTTCATGGTGGCTGCCCTAGCCCATGATTTATCAGAAAAACGTGGTGTTTCATCCACTCTTCTCCACTATCCTAGCTTTGTCATAGATGTCAAAAATGCTATCGGTGATGGCAATGTTAAGACCTTGGTGGATGAGCTTAAGCTTTCTGAAGTCCTGATTTTAGATGATATTGGTGCCGAGCAATCAACACCTTGGGTGCGTGACGAAATCCTACAAGTCATTCTCCAATATCGGATGCAGGAAAATTTACCGACCTTTTTCACATCCAACTTCAACTTTGAAGAATTGGAGCAGCATTTCGCTAAAGGGAAACATGGAAATGACGAAACCTGGGAAGCCAGACGCGTCATGGAACGCATCCGTTATTTGGCTGAGGAGACTCGTTTAGAAGGAGTGAACCGTCGATGACAGAAACGATTAAACTGATGAAAGCTCATAAGTCTGTTCGAAGATTTAAAGAGCAAGCCCTCCCTCAGGAGGACTTGACTGAAATCCTGATAGCAGCCCAGATGGCCTCGTCTTGGAAGAATTTCCAATCCTACTCTGTGATTGTGGTACGAAGTCAAGAAAAGAAAGATGCCTTGTATGAATTGGTGCCTCAAGAAGCCATTCGCCAGTCAGCTGTTTTCCTTCTCTTTGTCGGAGATTTGAACCGTGCAGAAAAGGGAGCACGACTTCATACGGATACCTTCCAACCTCAAGGTGTAGAAGGTCTCTTGATTAGTTCAGTCGATGCGGCTCTTGCTGGTCAAAATGCCCTGCTGGCAGCTGAGAGCTTGGGCTATGGTGGTGTCATTATTGGCTTGGTGCGTTACAAATCAGAAGAAGTGGCAGAGCTCTTTAACCTGCCTGACTACACCTATCCTGTCTTTGGGATGGCGCTAGGTGTGCCAAATCAAAATCATGATGTGAAACCAAGACTGCCACTAGAGAATGTTGTCTTTGAGGAAGAATACCAAGAACAGTCAACTGAGGCAATCGAAGCTTATGACCGTGTACAGGCGGACTATGCTGGGGCGCGTGCGACAACAAGCTGGAGTCAGCGCCTAGCAGAACAGTTTGGTCAACCTGAACCAAGCTCAACTAGCAAAAATCTTGAACAGAAGAAGTTATTGTAGAAAGTGAGAAATTATGGCCCTACCAACTATTGCCATTGTAGGACGTCCCAATGTTGGGAAATCAACCCTATTTAATCGGATCGCTGGTGAGCGAATCTCCATTGTAGAGGATGTCGAAGGAGTGACACGTGACCGTATCTATGCAACGGGTGAGTGGCTCAATCGTTCGTTTAGCATGATTGATACAGGAGGAATCGATGATGTCGATGCTCCTTTCATGGAACAAATCAAGCACCAGGCAGAAATTGCTATGGAAGAAGCAGATGTTATCGTCTTTGTCGTTTCTGGTAAGGAAGGGATTACCGATGCAGACGAATACGTAGCCCGTAAACTTTATAAGACCCACAAACCAGTTATCCTCGCGGTTAACAAGGTGGACAACCCTGAGATGCGAAATGATATCTATGATTTCTATGCTCTCGGTTTGGGTGAACCACTGCCTATCTCATCTGTTCATGGTATCGGTACAGGAGATGTGCTAGATGCCATCGTGGAAAATCTTCCAAATGAATATGAGGAAGAAAATCCAGATGTGATTAAGTTTAGTTTGATTGGTCGTCCTAACGTCGGAAAATCAAGCTTGATTAACGCTATTTTGGGAGAAGACCGTGTCATTGCTAGTCCTGTTGCTGGAACAACGCGTGACGCTATTGATACCCACTTTACAGATACAGATGGTCAAGAGTTTACCATGATTGATACGGCTGGTATGCGTAAGTCTGGTAAGGTTTATGAAAATACCGAGAAATACTCTGTCATGCGTGCCATGCGTGCTATTGATCGCTCTGATGTGGTCTTAATGGTCATCAATGCGGAAGAAGGAATCCGTGAATACGACAAGCGTATCGCAGGATTTGCCCATGAAGCTGGTAAAGGGATGATTATCGTGGTCAACAAGTGGGATACGCTTGAAAAAGACAACCACACTATGAAAAACTGGGAAGAAGATATCCGTGAGCAGTTCCAATACTTGCCTTACGCACCGATTATCTTTGTATCTGCTTTGACCAAGCAACGTCTCCACAAACTGCCTGAGATGATCAAGCAAATCAGTGAAAGTCAAAACACACGTATTCCATCAGCTGTCTTGAACGATGTGATTATGGATGCCATTGCCATTAACCCAACACCGACAGACAAAGGGAAACGACTTAAGATTTTCTATGCGACCCAAGTGGCAACCAAACCACCGACCTTTGTTATCTTTGTCAACGAAGAAGAACTCATGCACTTTTCTTACCTGCGTTTCTTGGAAAATCAAATTCGCAAGGCCTTTGTTTTTGAGGGGACTCCAATCCATCTCATCGCAAGAAAACGCAAATAAAAAAGTAGAATCTGGAATGACATTTCCAGATTTTTTTGATAAAATGAAGTTGAAGAAAGCGCTATCAAAAAGAGGTGTTGATGATGGAACATTTGTTTAAATTGTTAATCTTATTACCCTGTTTTTACTTTTTCAGCTGGATTGAAAAGGCCAACAGAGATAGTAAATTTTTCCCAATTTTTTACTATTTTTACTGGATTTACATCACCCTCTATGCTCTTTTTAGCCTTGCTTGGACAGTTTTTTCAGTCTTGTTTTTCAATATCCTATTGAGAAATGTGGCAGACATCAAGTCTTGGGGCATTTGGCTATTATTACTACTTATTGCTTTTTCCAGTTCTTGGTTAACCTATATCTTTTTCAAAAAAATGCTTCGCTTGAGACGGGAGCTAGGGAAGTCTAAAGGCGGCAAGCATTGATTTATATTGGTAATAACATTTAATAGAACGAAACTAAAGAAAATAATTTCAAAGAGGAGGTGTCGATGATGAAACTATCCTTTAATTGGTTTCATTTGATACTCTTATTTCCTTGTTTTTATTTTTTCTATTGGATAGACAATGCTGATAGAAACAGTAAAATTTTCCCCATCTTCTACTATTTTTACTGGATTTATATTTCCATTTTAGCTCTGTTTAGCTTGGATATGACAATTTTTTCATTCTTATTTTTCCCTTTTGTTCTAAATCATGAATCAGATGCTAGTGCTTGGGGTGTTGGGTTGCTTTTGATAGTCTTATCTCTAGGCAGCGACTGGTTAGACTATGTCTTTTTCAAAAAAATGCTTAGACTAAGAAAGGAGTTAGGAAAGTCTACGGGTGGAAGGTATTGATTTATATCGGTTTTTATTTATAGGAGGTGGCTTATGGAACGTCTAAAATCATTTATTACACAATATTCTAAATTCTATATTGGTTTAGTTCTGTTGATCTGGATTGCTTTCTTCTTTCTTCCTTGGGGCAGTCCGATTCTGGGGGGAAAGATTGACCTCTTCAGCATACAGAAAGTCTTGCTAGTTTTTGGTATTCTGTCTATTTTGATGGCCTTGCTGTCCAAGAAAGTCAGTCTCTTTGTTTTTGGATTGATCTGCTGTTTTTCTCTTTGGATTAATCTATTTATCCTATTTGCTATTTTGCCGATTTTTGGCAATTAAAGTATCATAAAAGTCAGAGAGGTTAGCTTGGAAACTAGCCTCTTTTTCCTTTTCAAAATGGGGATTCTTCCTTGAAAATAATCAGTAATTGTGCTAAAATTAAAAGAACATTCTAAAATATTCGGAATTTAAAGTAAGGAAAAACATGGCTAATATTTTAAAAACAATTATCGAAAATGATAAAGGAGAAATCCGTCGTCTGGAAAAGATGGCTGACAAGGTTTTCAAATACGAAGACCAAATGGCTGCTTTGACAGATGACCAACTAAAAGCAAAAACAGTTGAATTTAAAGAACGTTATCAAAATGGAGAATCACTGGATTCATTGCTTTATGAAGCATTTGCGGTTGTCCGTGAAGGTGCTAAACGTGTCCTAGGTCTCTTCCCTTATAAGGTTCAGGTTATGGGGGGAATCGTTCTTCATCATGGTGACGTGCCAGAAATGCGTACAGGGGAAGGTAAAACCTTGACTGCGACTATGCCAGTATACCTCAATGCTCTCTCAGGTAAAGGGGTTCACGTAGTTACGGTTAATGAATATCTATCAGAACGTGACGCGACTGAGATGGGTGAATTGTACTCATGGCTTGGTTTGTCAGTAGGGATTAACTTGGCTGCCAAATCTCCAATGGAGAAAAAAGAAGCCTATGAGTGTGATATTACCTACTCAACCAACTCAGAAATCGGATTTGACTACCTTCGTGATAACATGGTCGTTCGCGCTGAAAACATGGTACAACGTCCGCTTAACTATGCCTTGGTCGATGAGGTTGACTCAATCTTGATTGACGAGGCCCGTACACCTTTGATTGTATCAGGTGCTAATGCGGTTGAAACTAGTCAGCTCTACCACATGGCAGACCACTATGTAAAATCGTTGGATAAAGACGACTATATCATTGATGTGCAGTCTAAAACCATTGGTTTGTCTGATTCAGGGATTGACAAAGCTGAAAGTTACTTCAAGCTTGAAAATCTCTATGACATCGAAAACGTAGCTCTGACTCACTTTATCGATAACGCCCTTCGTGCCAACTACATCATGCTTCTCGATATTGACTATGTGGTGAGCGAAGAGCAAGAAATTTTGATCGTCGACCAATTTACAGGTCGTACCATGGAAGGTCGTCGTTATTCTGATGGATTACACCAAGCCATTGAAGCCAAAGAAGGTGTTCCAATCCAAGATGAAACCAAGACATCTGCCTCAATCACTTACCAAAACCTTTTCCGTATGTACAAGAAATTGTCTGGTATGACGGGTACAGGTAAGACTGAGGAAGAAGAATTCCGTGAAATTTACAACATTCGTGTTATTCCAATCCCAACAAACCGTCCAGTTCAGCGTATTGACCATCCAGACTTGCTTTTTGCTAGCATTGAAGCTAAGTTTAAGGCCGTTGTTAAAGACGTTAAGGCTCGTTACCAAAAAGGTCAACCTGTCTTGGTTGGTACAGTAGCGGTTGAAACCAGTGACTACATTTCTAAAAAATTGGTCGAAGCTGGTGTTCCTCACGAAGTCTTGAACGCCAAAAACCACTATAAAGAAGCCCAAATCATCATGAATGCTGGTCAGCGTGGTGCTGTTACCATCGCAACTAACATGGCCGGTCGTGGTACCGACATCAAGCTTGGTGAAGGAGTTCGTGAACTTGGAGGACTTTGTGTTATTGGTACAGAACGTCATGAAAGCCGTCGTATCGATAACCAGCTTCGTGGACGTTCAGGTCGTCAGGGAGACCCAGGTGAGTCACAATTCTACCTATCTCTCGAAGACGATTTGATGAAACGTTTTGGTTCTGAACGCTTGAAGGGAATCTTTGAACGTCTCAACATGTCTGAAGAGGCGATTGAGTCTCGTATGTTGACACGTCAAGTTGAAGCAGCGCAAAAACGTGTCGAAGGAAATAACTATGATACCCGTAAACAAGTCCTTCAATACGATGATGTCATGCGTGAACAACGTGAGATTATCTACGCTCAACGTTACGATGTTATCACTGCAGACCGTGACTTGGCGCCTGAAATTCACTCAATGATTAAACGCACGATTGGTCGTGTCGTTGATGGTCATGCGCGTGCCAAACAAGATGAAAAACTAGAAGCGATTTTGAACTTTGCTAAGTACAACTTGCTTCCAGAAGATTCTATTACGATGGAAGACTTGTCAGGCTTGTCTGATAAGGCCATCAAGGAAGAACTCTTCCAACGTGCCTTGAAGGTTTACGATAGTCAGGTTTCAAAACTACGCGATGAAGAAGCGGTTAAAGAATTCCAAAAAGTTTTGATTCTACGAGTGGTAGATAACAAGTGGACAGATCATATCGACGCCCTCGATCAATTGCGTAACGCGGTTGGACTTCGTGGCTATGCTCAGAACAATCCTGTTGTTGAGTATCAGGCAGAAGGCTTCCGTATGTTTAATGACATGATTGGTTCGATCGAGTTTGATGTGACACGTTTGATGATGAAAGCACAAATTCATGAACAAGAAAGACCACAAGCAGAACACCATATCAGTACAACAGCGACTCGCAATATCGCTGCCCACCAAGCAAATATGCCAGAAGATTTGGATTTGAGCCAGATTGGACGGAATGAACTTTGCCCATGTGGTTCTGGTAAGAAGTTTAAAAACTGTCACGGTAAAAGACAATAAAATGAGATAGTTTAGAGGCGGATACCTTGTGAAAAGTAAATTTTTACTTGGTATCCGTTTGCTTTATAAGGAGATGAGTTATGGTATTTACAGCAAAAAGTCCTAAAATTAATATTGAAGAAGTTCGTGCCTTATCAAAATTAGAAGGCCAAGCTTTAGAGAGAAAATCACAGCGCGATCAAGAGCTAGAAGCCATTATACGTGGAGAAGACCAGCGAATTCTCTTGGTAATCGGGCCATGCTCATCTGACAATGAAGAAGCTGTTCTTGAATACGCTAAGCGTTTGGCGACTCTACAAGAAGAAGTGACAGACCGTATCTTTATGGTTATGCGTGTTTATACTGCCAAACCTCGTACCAACGGAGATGGCTATAAGGGCTTGATTCACCAACCTAACGCGACAGAAGCGCCTAGCCTCATCAACGGAATCAAAGCCGTGCGCCATCTTCATTATCGTGTCATCACAGAAACAGGTATGACGACAGCTGACGAAATGCTTTATCCTGAAAATCTTCCACTAGTAGATGATTTGATTTCTTACATGGCGGTTGGTGCCCGTTCGGTTGAAGACCAGCAACACCGCTTTGTGGCAAGTGGAGCAGATTTCGCGACTGGTTTTAAAAATCCAACCTCTGGAAATCTCAATGTCATGTTTAATGGGATTTATGCTGCTCAAAACAAACAAAGTTTCCTTTTTCTTGGAAAAGAAGTAGAAACAACTGGTAACCCGCTATCGCACGCCATTCTTCGTGGAGCGATTAATGAGTATGGTAAGAATATTCCTAACTACTACTATGATAATTTGATGGATACCATTGCTCAGTATGAAAAAATGGGCTTGGAAAATCCCTTTATCATTGTGGATACCAATCATGACAATTCTGGTAAGCAATACATGGACCAGATTCGAATTGTTCGCCAGACTTTGATTAACCGTGATTGGAATGAAAAAATCAAGCAGTACGTTCGCGGCTTTATGATTGAGTCTTATCTAGAAGACGGTCGTCAAAATGAACCAGAAGTGTTTGGCAAGTCTATCACAGACCCTTGCCTAGGCTGGGAAAATACGGAAGCCCTTGTCAGAGAAATCTACCAAACGCTAGGAGAATAGTATGGCATTTATTGAAAAAGGTCAAGAAATCGATATTGAAGCAATCAAGGCAGAAACCCAATTGTCTGCAGAAGCCTTGCGACTAAAGGAGCGCCGTGATAGAGAATTGGCAGACATTATTTCAGGAGAAGATGACCGTATCCTTTTGGTGATTGGTCCTTGCTCTTCTGATAATGAAGAAGCTGTCTTGGAATATGCCCGCCGTTTATCTGCCTTGCAGAAGAAGGTGGCGGACAAGATTTTCATGGTTATGCGTGTTTATACTGCTAAACCTCGCACCAACGGAGACGGCTATAAAGGTTTGGTTCACCAGCCAGATACTTCGAAGGCTCCAAGTCTGATTAACGGTTTGCAGGCTGTTCGTCAGTTGCACTACCGCGTGATTACAGAAACTGGTTTGACGACTGCAGATGAAATGCTTTATCCATCAAATCTGGTCTTGGTAGATGATTTGGTTAGCTACCATGCTGTTGGGGCTCGTTCTGTGGAAGACCAAGAGCACCGCTTTGTGGCCTCAGGGATTGATGCACCGGTCGGGATGAAAAATCCAACTTCTGGAAATCTTGGTGTTATGTTTAATGGCATCTATGCCGCTCAGAACAAACAGACCTTCCTCTTCCATGGTCAAGAAGTTGAGACTTCAGGAAATCCCTTGGCCCACGTCATCCTTCGTGGTGCAGTTAATGAATATGGGAAAAATGAGCCTAACTTTTACTATGAAACTCTGCTAAATGCTATTGAGCGTTATGAAACTATGGGGCTTGAAAATCCTTTTATCCTCATTGACACCAACCATGATAACTCAGGCAAGCAATATATGGAACAGATTCGAATTGTTCGTCAGACATTGCAAAATCGTGATTGGAATGAGAAGATTAAAAAGACAGTTCGAGGCTTTATGGTTGAGTCTTACCTAGCAGATGGTCGTCAAAACCAACCAGAGGTCTTTGGTTGCTCTATTACCGACCCTTGCCTAGGTTGGGAAAATACAGAGGCCTTGGTAGAAGAGATTTATGCTACCTTGACAAAATAAGTGAAAAGGATGGAGTTGGGGAATCTCAACTCCTTTTGATGAGAATGATAGTTGGACACGGAATTGACATCGAAGAATTGGCTTCGATAGAAAGCGCAGTTACACGACATGAAGGATTTGCTAAGCGCGTGCTGACCGCTAAGGAAATGGAGCGCTTCACCAGTCTCAAAGGGCGCAGGCAGATTGAATATTTGGCTGGTCGCTGGTCGGCTAAAGAAGCCTTTTCCAAGGCTATGGGAACTGGTATTGGAAAACTCGGTTTTCAGGATTTGGAGGTCTTGAACAATGAACGCGGGGCGCCTTATTTTAGTCAGGCACCATTTTCAGGAAAGATTTGGCTGTCTATCAGCCATACCGATCAGTTTGTGACAGCCAGTGTCATTTTGGAGGAAAATCATGAAAGCTAGTCCACATAGACCAACAAAGGCTCTGATTCATCTGGGAGCTATTCGACAAAATATTCAGCAAATGGGAGATCATATCCCTCAAGGAACGCTCAAGTGGGCAGTGGTAAAGGCTAATGCTTATGGACATGGAGCAGTCGCTGTTGCCAAGGCGATTCAGGACGATGTTGATGGTTTTTGCGTTTCCAATATTGATGAAGCTCTTGAACTCAGACAGGCTGGACTCAGCAAGCGAATCCTCATTTTAGGAGTTTCTGAAATCGAAGCTGTCGCTCTAGCTAAAGAATACGACATCACCTTGACTGTGGCTGGACTGGAGTGGATTCGAGCACTCTTGGCTACTGGTGCTGACCTATCTGGATTGACAGTCCACCTCAAGATTGACTCAGGAATGGGACGGATTGGTTTTAGAGAGGCCGGTGAGGCTGAGCAAGCTCAAGACTTGCTCCAACAACACGGTGCTCGTGTTGAAGGGATTTTTACCCACTTTGCTACTGCAGACGAGGAATCAGATGACTACTTTAATGCCCAGTTAGAACGGTTTAAAACTATTTTGGCCAGTATGAAAGAAATTCCAGAGCTGGTTCATGCCAGCAATTCGGCAACGACTCTTTGGCATGCAGAGACTATTTTTAACGCCGTTCGTATGGGAGACGCTATGTATGGCCTGAATCCCAGCGGAGAAGTTTTAAATCTCCCTTATGATTTAAAATCAGCCTTGACCTTGGAGTCTGCTCTGGTTCATGTCAAGACAGTTCCAGCCGGAGCTTGCATGGGCTACGGAGCGACCTATCAGGCAGACAGCGAGCAAGTCATTGCGACGGTGCCAATCGGTTATGCGGATGGTTGGACACGAGATATGCAAAATTTCGCTGTCTTGGTAGATGGGCAAGCTTGCCCAATCGTTGGGCGAGTATCTATGGATCAAATCACCATTCGTCTGCCTAAGCTTTATCCGTTGGGAACCAAAGTAACCTTGATTGGCTCCGACGGAGATAAAGAAATCACTGCTACTCAGGTAGCGACCTACCGTGGGACTATTAACTACGAGGTGGTTTGTCTTCTCAGCGACCGCATTCCGAGAGAATATCATTAAACCAACGAAAGGAGTGGAGCATGAATCTACATCAACCCTTGCATGTCTTGCCTGGTGTGGGACCAAAGTCAGCAGAAAAATACGCCAAACTAGGAATTGAAAACTTGCAAGACCTCTTGCTCTACTTTCCTTTCCGTTATGAAGACTTCAAAACCAAGCAAGTATTGGAACTAGAGGACGGGGAGAAGGCAGTCCTATCTGGTCAAGTCGTGACTCCTGCCAGTGTCCAGTATTATGGATTCAAGCGCAATCGTCTGCGCTTTAGCCTCAAGCAGGGAGAAGTCGTTTTTGCGGTGAATTTCTTTAACCAGCCCTATCTAGCAGATAAGATAGAGTTGGGAGCAACCCTTGCTGTCTTTGGAAAATGGGACCGAGCCAAGGCTAGTCTGACTGGGATGAAGGTCCTAGCTCAGGTGGAAGATGACCTCCAACCTGTTTATCGCTTGGCTCAGGGAATCAGTCAGGCCAGTCTGGTCAAGGTTATTAAGACGGCCTTTGATCAGGGATTGGACCTCTTGATTGAGGAAAATCTTCCCCAGTCTTTGCTGGACAAATACAAACTCATGTCCCGTTGTCAGGCAGTCCGAGCTATGCATTTTCCAAAGGATTTGGCAGAATACAAGCAGGCTCTTCGCCGTATCAAATTTGAGGAACTCTTTTATTTCCAAATGCAATTGCAGACGCTCAAGTCTGAAAATAGAGTTCAGGGAAGCGGTTTGGTTTTGAACTGGTCTCAGAAAAAAGTGACAGCTGTTAAAGAAAGCCTTCCTTTTGCTCTGACCCCAGCTCAAGAAAAGAGTTTACAGGAAATTTTGACCGACATGAAGTCGGACCACCACATGAATCGTCTTTTGCAAGGGGATGTGGGGAGCGGGAAAACGGTGGTCGCTGGCTTGGCTATGTATGCGGCAGTGACGGCTGGCTACCAAGCAGCCCTTATGGTACCAACAGAAATCCTTGCAGAGCAACATTTTGAGAGTTTACAGAACCTCTTTCCAGACTTGAAACTGGCTCTTTTGACAGGTTCCTTGAAAGCTGCAGAAAAGAGAGAAGTCTTGGAGACTATTGCCAAGGGTGAGGCTGATTTGATTATCGGAACTCACGCTCTAATACAGGATGGGGTGGATTATGCTCGTCTGGGCTTGATTATCATCGATGAGCAGCACCGCTTTGGTGTAGGGCAAAGGCGTGTTCTGAGAGAAAAAGGCGACAACCCAGATGTCCTCATGATGACGGCGACTCCCATACCACGAACCTTGGCTATCACAGCCTTTGGAGATATGGATGTTTCCATTATTGACCAGATGCCAGCAGGACGAAAGCCTATTGTGACGCGCTGGATCAAACATGAGCAATTGCCTCAGGTCTTGACTTGGTTAGAGGGGGAAATCCAAAAAGGTTCACAAGCCTATGTCATCTCTCCTTTGATTGAAGAATCAGAAGCTCTGGATTTGAAAAATGCCATTGCCTTATCAGAGGAATTGACAGCTCATTTTGCAGGTAAGGCAGAGGTGGCTCTTCTACATGGTAAGATGAAGAGTGATGAAAAAGATCAAATCATGCAGGATTTCAAGGAGAAAAAAACGGATATTCTGGTTTCGACGACGGTTATCGAGGTTGGGGTCAATGTTCCCAATGCGACGGTCATGATTATCATGGATGCGGATCGCTTTGGGCTCAGCCAGCTTCACCAGCTCAGAGGTCGTGTTGGACGGGGGGACAAGCAGTCCTATGCTGTTCTTGTTGCCAATCCCAAAACTGATTCAGGGAAAGATCGCATGCGCATTATGACAGAAACTACTAATGGATTTGTCCTTGCGGAGGAAGATTTGAAAATGCGTGGTTCAGGTGAGATTTTTGGAACCAGACAGTCAGGACTCCCAGAGTTCCAAGTGGCTGATATCATTGAAGATTTTCCGATTTTAGAAGAAGCCAGAAAGGTTGCTAGCTACATTAGTTCGATAGAAGCTTGGCAAGAGGATCCAGAATGGCGCATGATTGCCCTTCATTTGGAAAAGAAAGAGTATCTAGATTAAGCTTTCTCTAAGGAAAACTTAAGCTAGCTTTTAGATTTAACCTTTATACTAGAGTCATCAAAAAGAAACGAGGACTCTCACATGACCGTAACGATTAAAGTAAATTACAAAACCACTTTCCAAAAGAAAGAAGTAACAAACTAAGATTGAATAGAAGAAGAAAGAGCGAAATGCTCTTTTTTCGTTTCTAAAACTACTTTCAGACGATAGGTTTGAGGGAAGAAAAGCTAAATTCGTTTTCTATTTACCCTTCCTTCTTGCATTGATTACTTAGATATGCTAGAGTGGTGATAGCGATTACAAAAAAAGGAGCATGTTATGAAAAATCCAGCTTTGTTAGAAGAAATCAAGACTTATAGAGGACGTGATGAGGTTCCAGAAGACTTTGATGCTTTCTGGGATGAGGAAGTGAAAAAAGTTTCAACTCTTCCAGTCTACCACTTGGAGGAAAGAGATTTCCACATTCCTCAAGTCAAGTGCTATGAGTTGACATTTGAAGGAACCAATGAAGGTAAGGTCTATGCACGTGTCGTTCTTCCAAAGAGTGAGGAGAAGGTTCCTATAATCTTCCAATTCCATGGTTATATGGGACGTGGCTGGGACTGGGCTGACATGCTAGCTTATACTGTGGCTGGTTACGGTGTTGTTTCCATAGACGTTCGAGGCCAGTCGGGCTATTCACAGGACGGTTTGCGTTCTCCTTTAGGAAATACGGTTAAGGGACATATTATCCGTGGGGCTGTGGAAGGTCGGGATCATCTCTTTTATAAGGATGTTTACCTGGATATTTTCCAGTTGGTCGAAATTGTTGCCAGTCTACCTCAGGTTGATGAGAAGAGTCTTTCTAGCTATGGTGCCTCGCAAGGAGGGGCTTTAGCCCTAGTTGCAGCAGCACTCAATCCTCGGATTCAGAAAACAGTTGCCATCTATCCATTCTTGTCAGACTTTAGACGAGTGCTTGAGATTGGGAATACTAGCGAGGCTTACGACGAACTTTTTCGTTATTTCAAGTTTCACGACCCTTTCCATGAAACTGAGGAGGAAATCATGGCGACCCTTGCCTATATCGATGTGAAAAATCTTGCCCATCGTATAAAGGGTGAGGTTAAGATGATAACGGGCTTGGACGACGATGTTTGCTATCCTATTACCCAGTTTGCGATTTACAACCGTCTGACCTGTGACAAGTCCTATCGTATCATGCCAGAGTATGCTCACGAAGCCATGAATGTATTTGTCAATGATCAAGTTTACAACTGGCTCTGTGGTAGTGAGATTCCTTTTAAGTATATAAAGTGATGAATGAGAGAGCCAGTAGCTCTCTTTTTTGTTATAAATGTTGAAAGTACTTTTAAAAATATTAAAATATTAAAATATTACTGAAAGTAAAATCTATTCTATGGCAAGCTTGAGATAAACCTATGACTTTATTGTATAATAAAGAAAAAGTCTCTAGGAAAGGAGTGAGAGAGCTACTGTTTGGATTACAGCTAGCTAAATTTTGAAATAGAGAAGGAGAGGAACTCTCGTTTATTAATTACTTTCTTGTGTTTTCCTATGGTCGGGAGTAAAAATTTTAAAACAAAAAGAAAGCGCTTTATTTTTCGGTGATATTGAAAGGTAGAAAGATGAATCAGAAGAATTATGACAGAAAACAAAGATATGGTATTCGTAAATTTGCAGTGGGTGTAGCCTCTGTAACCATTGGTGCTGTGGTGTTTGGAGTAAACCCTGTATTGGCAAATGAACAAGGAAACTCAACTGTAACTGCAGCTGAAAATAATAATCAAGGTTTATCAGAATTACCAAAAGAAGCTTCTTCAGGAAGTCTTGCAAATTTAGATAGTGAATTAGCTGGAAAATTGGCAACAGCGAAAGACAATGGTGTGGAAGTTGATCAAGATAAGTTGAAGAAAAATGAGACTACTGAAGCAGAGACAACCACTCCAACAAATACCCCTGCAGCTGAAAACACACCAGCTCCTGCTGATAAACCAGAAACAGATTCTACAACTACAGAAGCCAGTAACAAGGACCAAGATAAAGAAGAAGAGGGAGTTATTCCTCGAGATTATTATGCTAGAAACATCGAAAATGCAACTCCAGTAGTGGAAAAAGAAGATATTGAAACAAATTCGAAAAATGGTCAGCGTGTAGACTTAGCCAGTGAATTAGATACATTGAAGAAGCTTCAAAATGCGACTATTCATATGGAATTTAAGCCAGATGCAAAAGCTCCAGCATTTTATAATCTATTTTCAGTGTCTAGTGATAAGAAAAAAGATGAGTACTTCACAATGGCTGTTCTCAATAATACAGCCTTAATAGAGGGGCGTGATGCTAATGGAGCACAATTTTATGATAAATATACGGATGCTCCATTGAAAATTAAGCCTGGGCAGTGGAATTCGGTTACCTTTACTGTGGAAAGACCAAATGCAGACAATCCAGAAGGAAAAGTTAGACTTTATGTAAACGGTGTTTTATCGCGTACTAGCGTGAAGTCTGGTAAATTTATCAAGGATATGCCAGATATTACACATGCTCAACTTGGTGCAACAAATCGGGCAGGAAATTCAGTTTGGGGAGCAAATCTACAGGTTCGTAATTTAAGTGTCTATGACCGAGTACTGACTCCTGCTGAAGTTCAAAAACGTAGCCAATTATTTGAAAGATCTGATTTGGAGCAAAAGCTACCAGAAGGGGCTAAAGTTACTGAAAAACAAGATGTCTTTGAAGGTGGTATGCATAACCAACCAAATAAAGATGGTATCAAGAGTTATCGTATTCCTGCTCTTCTTAAGACAGATAAAGGAACCTTGATTGCTGGTGCTGACGAACGCCGTCTTCATTCAAGTGACTGGGGTGATATCGGTATGGTTGTTAGACGAAGTGAGGATAAGGGGAAAACATGGAGCGACCGAGTAACGATTACAAATTTACGAGATAATCCAAAAGCTTCTAATCCATCAATCGGTTCACCAGTGAATATCGATATGGTTTTGGTTCAAGATCCTGCAACAAAACGAATTTTTTCTATCTATGATATGTTCCCAGAAGGGCAAGGAATCTTTGGAATGGCTACTAAAAGAGAAGAAGCCTATAAACAAATCGATGGCAAAACTTACCAAATTCTCTACAAAGAAGGCGAAGAAGGTTCCTATACAATACGCGAAAATGGCACAGTTTATACTCCAGATGGGAAAGCAACCGATTATCGTGTTGTTGTAAACCCAGTTAAACCAGCTTATAGCGATAAGGGTGATTTGTATCAAGGGAATCAACTATTAGGAAATATTTATTTCACAAGCAATAAAACGTCTCCATTTAGAGTTGCTAAGGATTCTTATCTATGGATGTCTTACAGTGATGATGATGGTAAGACTTGGTCAGCACCTCAAGATACTACCCCAATGGTAAAAGCTGATTGGATGAAATTCTTAGGGGTTGGGCCTGGAACAGGAATTACTCTTCATACCGGACCTCATAAAGGTCGAATCATTGTACCTACTTATACAACTAATCAGACCAACCACTTAAACGGTTCTCAATCATCTCGGGTTATCTACTCAGATGACCATGGTAAGACCTGGCATATGGGAGGTGGTGTGAATGACCATCGTACGCTGACTGATGGCACTGTGATTGACTCAAGTACCATGAGTAATTATTATGCTCAAAATACCGAGTCCTCTGTTGTACAGTTAAATAATGGAGATCTCAAGCTCTTCATGCGTGGCTTGACAGGGGACCTTCAAGTTGCTACTAGTAAAGATGGTGGAGTAACTTGGGAAAATGATATAAAACGTTATGCGGATGTCAAGGATGTTTATGTTCAATTGGCTGCTATTCATACGATGCATGATGGAAAAGAGTATATTGTTCTTAGTAATGCAGGTGGGCCAGGACGTTTCAACGGTTTGGTACACTTAGCTCGTGTCGAAGAAAATGGAGAGCTGACTTGGCTTAAGCATAATCCTATTCAAAGTGGTAAGTTTGCCTACAATTCTATTCAAGATCTCGGGAATGGCGAATATGGATTGCTTTATGAGCATGCAGATAACAACCAAAACGAATATACCTTGTCTTATAAGAAATTTAATTGGGATTTCTTAAGCAAGGATATGATTTCTCCAACCGAAGCAAAAGTTACACATGCAGTTCATATGGGGCAAGGCATTATTGCCATGGAATTTGATTCAGAAGTATTGGTCAATCAAGCACCAACTTTACAGCTTGCAAATGGGAAGACGGCTACGTTTATGACGCAGTATGACACAAAGACTCTATTGTTTACAGTAGATCCTGAGGATATTGGTCAAAAAGTTACAGGCTTAGCAGAAGGAGCTATCGAAAGTATGCATAATTTGCCTGTTTCAGTAGTTGGTTCTAAAATTACTCATGGTGTAAATGGAAGCGAAGCTGCGACAAATGAAGTTCCAGAATTTATAGGTGGAGTTAATGGTGAAGAAGGAGCAGTAACTGAAGAAGTTCCTGAATACACAGGCCCATTAGCTACAGCAGGAGAAGAAGCGCCAACAGTAGAAAAACCAGAATTTACGGGTGGAGTTAATGGCGAAGAAGGAGCAGTAACTGAAGAAGTTCCTGAATATACAGGTCCATTGGCAACAGTGGGAGAAGAACCAGCACCAACAGTAGAAAAATCAGAATTTACGGGTGGAGTTAATGGCGTTGAGGCTACAGTAACTGAAGAGGCTCCTGAATACACTGGTACTTTAGCAACAGTAGGAGAAGAACCAGCACCAACAGTAGAAAAACTGGAATTCAAAGGGAGCGTTAATGCGGTTGAAGCAGCGGTCCATGAACTTCCAGAATTCAAAGGGGGCGTTAATGCAGTTTTAGCAGCTTCAAATGAGGTTCCTGAATATACTGGAGGTGCTAATTTTGTCTTGGCAGCTTCAAATGAGGTTCCTGAATATACTGGAGGTGCTAATTTTGTCTTGGCAGCTTCAAATGACCTTCCTGAATATAAAGGAGGTGTCAATGGCGCTGAGGCAGCAATCCATGAAGTGCCAGAGTACAAGGGAGAAACCAAACCAGTCTTAGCAGCTGCAAACGAACATCCAGCTAAGAAGTTATCTCTTGGACAAGATGCTACTTATCAAGCACCAGCGACTAAACAAAACGAGCTACCAAATACTGGAAGTAAAGAAAATACAACCCTTATTTCTCTAGGATTAGTGACAAGTTTCTTATCTGTCTTGACATTAGGAAAGAAACGAAAAGAAGACTAGGCTAGGTCTTGAATAAAATGAATTTAGCTCATCGTTAATGATAAAAGAGATAGCCCATTTTAAAGTTGGCTATCTCTTTTTATCATTTTAGATGCTAAGCGAATTGAGAATAAGACAAAGCTGAAACTACTTTCAGAAACGGCTGTTCTATAAAATACTTTTGAAACTGAAATCTATTCTACCACAAACCATTGAAAGCGCTTTAAAAATAATATATAATGAACTCATAAGAACAAAGAAAAGGAGGAAAGAGGATGCCACAGATTACTAAAGAAGCCTTGATTGCGCAAATCAAAGATGGAATCATCGTTTCTTGTCAGGCCCTTCCTCACGAACCGCTCTATACAGAAGCGGGAGGAGTCATTCCCTTGCTGGTCAAAGCGGCTGAGCAAGGTGGAGCAGTCGGTATCCGAGCAAACAGTGTTCGTGATATCAAGGAAATCAAGGAGGTCACAAAACTTCCAATCATTGGGATAATTAAACGAGATTATCCACCACAAGAACCCTTCATCACTGCTACTATGAAAGAAGTTGATGAATTGGCAGAACTTGATATAGAGGTAATTGCTCTGGATTGTACCAAGCGTGAACGCTATGATGGTTTAGAGATTCAAGACTTCATTCGTCAGGTTAAGGAGAAATATCCTAACCAGCTCTTGATGGCTGATACAAGTACTTTCGAAGAAGGATTGGCAGCTGTTGAAGCAGGAATTGACTTTGTCGGAACAACTTTATCAGGATACACATCTTACAGTCCAAAAGTGGATGGTCCCGATTTTGAATTAATTAAAAAACTCTGTGATGCCGGTGTAGATGTCATTGCAGAAGGGAAAATTCATACACCAGAACAAGCCAAACAAATCCTTGGATATAGAGTGCGAGGCATCGTTGTTGGTGGCGCTATTACTAGACCAAAAGAGATTACAGAACGCTTCGTTGCTGGTCTTAAATAACACAATTTAAAAACAGAGGAGAGTGGTGAATGCGTCGGATGAAATGAAAATGTATATAAATGCAATCTTACTCATTATCCAATATGGATACGCTTATCAATTAGGAGAATACAAATGAAATTTAGAAAACTAGCTTGTACAGTACTTGCGGGTGCTGCGGTTCTTGGCCTTGCTGCATGTGGTAATTCTGGCGGAAGTAAAGATGCTGGAAAATCTGGTAGCGATAGCGGAAAAACAGAAATCACTTGGTGGGCATTCCCAGTCTTCACTCAAGAAAAAACTGGTGACGGTGTTGGAACATATGAAAAATCAATCATCGAAGCGTTTGAAAAAGCAAATCCAGATGTAAAAGTGAAATTGGAAACGATTGACTTCAAGTCAGGACCTGAAAAAATTACAACAGCTATCGAAGCAGGAACAGCTCCAGACGTACTCTTTGATGCACCAGGACGTATCATCCAATACGGTAAAAACGGTAAATTGGCTGAGTTGAATGACCTCTTTACAGACGACTTCGTTAAAGATGTGAACAATGAAAACATTGTACAAGCAAGTAAAGCTGGAGACAAAGCTTACATGTATCCAATCAGTTCAGCTCCATTCTATATGGCTATGAACAAGAAAATGTTGGAAGATGCTGGAGTTGCAAACCTTGTAAAAGAAGGTTGGACAACTGATGATTTTGAAAAAGTTTTGAAAGCACTCAAAGACAAAGGCTACACACCGGGTTCATTGTTCAGTTCTGGTCAAGGGGGAGACCAAGGAACACGTGCATTCATCTCTAACCTTTACGGCGGTTCTGTAACAGACAAAGATGTAACAAAATATACAACTGATGATCCTAAATTCGTCAAAGGTCTTGAAAAAGCAGCTAGCTGGATTAAAGACGGTTTGTTGAACAATGGTTCACAATTTGACGGTGGAGCAGATATCCAAAACTTTGCCAACGGTCAAACTTCATACACAATCCTTTGGGCTCCAGCTCAAAACGGTATCCAAGCTAAACTCTTGGAAGCAAGTAAAGTAGAAGTGGTAGAAGTACCATTCCCATCAGATTCAGGTAAACCAGCTCTTGAATACCTTGTAAACGGATTTGCAGTATTCAATAACAAAGACGACAAGAAAGTTGCAGCATCTAAGAAATTCGTTCAATTCATTGCAGATGACAAAGAATGGGGTCCAAAAGACGTTGTTCGTACAGGTGCCTTCCCAGTTCGTACTTCATTTGGCAAACTTTATGAAGACAAACGTATGGAAACAATCAGTGGTTGGACTAAATACTACTCACCATACTACAACACTATCAATGGTTTTGCTGAAATGAGAACACTTTGGTTCCCAATGTTGCAATCTGTATCAAATGGTGACGAAAAACCAGCGGATGCTTTGAAAGCCTTCACTGAAAAAGCTAACGAAACAATTAAAAAAGCTACAAAACAATAAGCACTAAATCAGATTGACTCCTCCCTTTTCCCTGTGCAACGTCTATGTAAGAAAAGGGAGGATTTTGTTTGAAATGTAAGGAACTGTCACGAAATTAAAATGAAGTTCTTACATAAGCGAATCTTAAAAAATTTCATTTTGATTTTAAAACAGTTTAAGAAAATCCAAAATATTCTATTTGTGAAAGAGAGGTGCCGACTGTGAAAGTCAATAAAATTCGTATGCGGGAAACAGTGATTTCCTACGCTTTCCTAGCACCAGTATTATTCTTCTTTGTCATCTTTGTATTGGCTCCTATGATTATGGGATTCATTACAAGTTTCTTTAACTACTCAATGACTAAATTTGAGTTTGTAGGTTTGGACAACTACGTTCGCATGTTTAAAGACCCTGTCTTTATGAAGTCTTTGATCAATACCGTGATTTTGGTTATTGGATCTGTACCAGTTGTTGTTCTATTCTCACTCTTTGTAGCATCTCAGACCTATCATCAAAATGCCATTGCCAGATCCTTCTACCGTTTCGTCTTCTTCCTTCCTGTTGTAACAGGTAGTGTTGCCGTAACAGTTGTTTGGAAATGGATCTATGACCCACTATCAGGGATTCTAAACTTTGTCCTTAAGTCAAGCCACATCATCAGCCAAAACATTTCTTGGTTGGGAGATAAAAACTGGGCGTTGATGGCGATTATGATTATCCTTTTGACTACATCTGTTGGTCAGCCGATTATCCTTTATATCGCTGCAATGGGAAATATTGACAATTCATTGGTAGAAGCAGCACGGGTTGACGGTGCAACAGAATTACAAGTTTTCTGGAAGATTAAATGGCCTAGCCTTCTTCCAACAACTCTTTACATTGCAATCATTACAACAATCAACTCATTCCAGTGTTTCGCCTTGATTCAGCTTTTGACTTCAGGTGGTCCAAACTATTCAACAAGTACACTTATGTACTACCTTTACGAAAAGGCCTTCCAATTGACAGAATACGGCTATGCCAACACTATCGGTGTCTTCTTGGCAGTGATGATCGCTATCGTAAGCTTTGTTCAATTTAAAGTACTTGGAAACGACGTAGAATACTAAAGAAAGGAGACAGCTATGCAATCTACACAAAAGAAACCATTAACAGCTTTCACTGTTATTTCAACTATTATCTTGCTCTTGTTGACCGTGCTGTTCATCTTTCCATTCTACTGGATTTTGACAGGTGCCTTCAAATCACAACCTGATACCATTATGATTCCGCCACAATGGTTCCCTAAAATGCCAACTATGGAAAACTTCCAACAACTCATGGTGCAAAACCCTGCTATGCAGTGGATGTGGAACTCTGTGTTTATCTCATTGGTAACCATGTTCTTAGTCTGTGCAACCTCTTCTTTAGCAGGTTATGTATTGGCTAAAAAACGTTTCTATGGTCAACGTATTCTCTTTGCCATCTTTATCGCTGCCATGGCGCTTCCAAAACAAGTTGTCCTTGTACCATTGGTACGTATCGTCAATTTCATGGGAATCCATGACACTCTTTGGGCAGTTATCTTGCCTTTGATTGGATGGCCATTCGGGGTCTTCCTCATGAAACAGTTCAGTGAGAATATCCCTACAGAGTTGCTTGAGTCAGCTAAAATCGACGGTTGTGGTGAGATTCGTACCTTCTGGAGCGTAGCCTTTCCAATTGTGAAACCAGGATTTGCAGCCCTTGCAATCTTTACCTTCATCAATACTTGGAACGACTACTTCATGCAGTTGGTAATGTTGACTTCACGTCAAAACTTGACTATCTCACTCGGGGTTGCGACTATGCAGGCTGAAATGGCAACCAACTATGGTTTGATCATGGCAGGTGCCGCTCTTGCAGCAGTTCCAATCGTAACAGTCTTCCTAGTCTTCCAAAAATCCTTCACTCAGGGTATTACTATGGGAGCGGTCAAAGGATAATACTCTGCGAAAATCGAATTCAAACTATGTCAGCGTCACCTTGCCATACTTAAGTATTGCCTGCGGTTAGCTTCCTAGTTTGCTCTTCAATTTTCATTGAGTATAAGAGAATACAGAGTTATAAGTGTCTACAAAATGTTGGGTATTTGCTTACCTTAGAGATTTTGTTAGACACTTATCAACTTAAGAATGATTTTAGTTAACTATCAGAAACGAAGGAAACAGTATGATTTTTGACGATTTGAAAAATATTACCTTTTACAAGGGGATTCATCCCAATCTAGACAAGGCTATCGACTATCTCTATCAACATCGTAAAGATTCTTTCGAGTTAGGAAAGTACGAGATTGACGGTGACAAGGTCTTTCTAGTTGTTCAGGAAAATGTCCTCAATCAAGCTGAAAATGATCAATTTGAGCATCATAAGAAATATGCAGACTTGCATTTGCTGGTAGAAGGACATGAATATTCGAGCTACGGATCACGTATCAAAGATGAAGCAGTAGCATTCGACGAAGCGAGTGACATTGGTTTTGTCCATTGTCATGAAAAATACCCACTCTTGTTGGGTTATCACAATTTTGCAATTTTCTTCCCAGGAGAACCACACCAGCCAAATGGCTATGCAGGTATGGAAGAGAAGGTTCGCAAATATCTCTTTAAAATTTTGATTGATTAAAAAATCAGGAGGAGCAAATATGGCACAAAAAGGAGTAAGCCTTATCAAGGCAGCATTTGATACAGATAACTTTCTCATGCGTTTTAGTGAAAAGGTTTTGGATATCGTCACAGCCAATCTTCTTTTTGTTGTCTCTTGCTTGCCCATCGTGACGATTGGAGTGGCTAAAATTAGCCTCTACGAGACCATGTTTGAGATTAAGAAGAGCAGACGTGTGCCTGTCTTTAAAATCTATCTAAGAGCTTTCAAGCAAAATCTGAAACTAGGTCTTCAGCTAGGTCTGCTTGAGTTGGGCATTGTTTTGTTGAGTCTTTTAGACCTCTATCTCTTCTGGGGGCAGACAGCTATGCCTTTCCAAATGGTGAAAGCTATTTGCCTAGGCATTCTTATCTTCCTCACTATCGTGATGCTGGCTAGCTATCCAATCGCTGCGCGCTATGATTTGACTTGGAAAGAAGTGCTGCAAAAAGGGCTTATCTTGGCAAGTTTTAACTTTCCTTGGTTCTTCCTCATGTTAGCCATTCTTATCCTCATTGTGATGGTTCTTTATCTGTCAGCCTTCAGTCTACTTTTAGGTGGTTCAGCCTCCCTGCTTTTTGGATTTGGACTATTGGTCTTTATCCAGACTGGATTGATGGAGAAAATTTTTGCAAAATACGAATAGGATGGCTTGTTTCTAAAACTACTTTCAAGCTTTAAACGTTTCAAAATACATATCGAAACTAAAATCTAAGTGTACACCAGATGTTGAAAGCGTTTTTCACAAGGTGTATACTAAACACATAAAGAATAAATCCTGCTTCTAGCAGAAAAAAGAAATCTTAGGAGAAAATCTATGTCAGATTTAAAAAAATACGAAGGTGTCATTCCAGCCTTCTACGCATGTTATGATGATCAAGGAGAAGTAAGCCCAGAACGTACTCGTGCCTTGGTTCAATACTTCATTGATAAAGGTGTTCAAGGTCTCTATGTCAATGGTTCTTCTGGTGAATGTATCTACCAAAGTGTTGAAGACCGTAAATTGATTTTGGAAGAAGTCATGGCAGTTGCCAAAGGGAAATTGACCATCATCGCTCACGTAGCTTGTAACAATACCAAAGACAGTATGGAACTTGCTCGCCACGCAGAAAGCTTGGGTGTAGATGCCATTGCAACGATTCCACCTATTTACTTCCGCTTGCCAGAATACTCAGTTGCTAAATACTGGAATGACATTAGTGCTGCAGCTCCAAACACAGACTACGTGATTTACAACATTCCTCAATTGGCAGGAGTTGCTTTGACTCCAAGTCTCTATACTGAAATGTTGAAGAATCCACGTGTTATCGGTGTTAAGAACTCTTCTATGCCAGTTCAAGATATCCAAACTTTTGTCAGCCTTGGTGGGGAAGACCATATCGTCTTTAACGGTCCAGATGAACAGTTCCTAGGTGGCCGCCTTATGGGTGCTAAAGCTGGTATAGGTGGTACTTATGGTGCTATGCCAGAACTCTTCTTGAAACTCAACCAATTGATTGCTGACAAAGACTTGGAAACAGCGCGTGAATTGCAGTACGCTATCAACGATATCATTGGTAAACTCACTGCTGCACATGGCAATATGTACGGTGTCATCAAAGAGGTCTTGAAGCTCAATGAAGACTTGAATATTGGTTCTGTTCGTTCACCATTGACACCAGTGACTGAAGAAGATCGTCCAGTTGTAGAAGCAGCTGCAGCCTTGATTCGTGAAACCAAGGAGCGCTTCCTCTAATCCATAAGGAGGTATTTATGACACACTACGTTGCAATTGATATCGGTGGAACCAACATCAAATATGGTTTGATCGACCAAGAAGGCCAACTTATTGAATCGCATGAAATGCCAACAGAGGCGCATAAAGGTGGACCTCATATCTTACAAAAGACCAAAGATATCGTAGCCAGCTATTTAGAACAAGGCCCAGTAGCAGGTGTTGCTATTTCTTCTGCAGGAATGGTGGATCCTGACAAGGGTGAAATTTTCTATGCTGGGCCTCAAATCCCTAACTATGCAGGCACCCAGTTCAAGAAGGAAATCGAAACTAGCTTTAATATTCCTTGTGAGATTGAAAATGATGTCAACTGTGCAGGTCTGGCTGAGGCAGTATCCGGTTCAGGCAAGGGAGCGAGTGTGACACTTTGCTTGACCATTGGAACCGGTATCGGTGGTTGCTTGATTATGGATGGAAAAGTCTTCCATGGTTTTAGCAATTCAGCCTGTGAAGTCGGTTATATGCATATGCAGGATGGAGCTTTTCAGGATCTCGCTTCTACCACAGCTTTAGTAAAATATGTAGCTGAAGCACATGGAGAAGAAGTTGACCAGTGGAATGGCCGACGCATCTTTAAGGAAGCTACCGAAGGAAACAAAATCTGCATGGCTGGTATTGACCGTATGGTAGACTATCTAGGAAAAGGTCTGGCAAATATTTGCTATGTGGCCAATCCAGAAGTGGTCATTCTCGGTGGGGGTATTATGGGGCAAGAGGCTATCCTCAAGCCTAAAATTCGAAAAGCTTTGAAAGATGCTTTGGTACCAAGTCTGGCTGATAAGACGAGATTAGAATTTGCTCATCATCAAAATACAGCAGGGATGTTGGGCGCCTACTATCACTTTAAAACAAAACAATCCTAGTTTGGATTTATTGAATTAAACAGAACACTTAATCACTACTTGAGTGAAAACTGTTTTGCTTAATTCTTTTTTTATTGCAGAATTTGATCCAAAGGAGGTAATCATGAGAAACTAGGAGAAAATAACTGCCTTGTGTGAAAAGTTAAAGCGAGAGTAATTCTATCATCAATTTAACTAGTGTTTAGTTTGAGTAAATGAGAAAATGCGGAAAAATGATATAATGAGATGGACGAAAATTTGACAAATTAGAATTTCTAGAGGTGAGAGAAATGTGGCAACCTATTCACCTTAAATCGAAATAATATAAAATTACGAGAAGATTATAAGATGAACAATTATATAAAATTAAATGAAGATAGATGGAATAATGTAAAAAATGACTACACTGAGCCATTGACACATGAAGAACTAGAAGAGGTTAGAGAACATCCAATTTCTGTTGCCTTAACTGTTGGAAAAAAAGTTCCAACAGAATGGTTTGAAAAAGCAAACGGAAAAAAGATATTAGGTTTAGCTTGTGGTGGTGGTCAGCAAGGCCCAGTTTTTGCTGCAAAAGGTTATGATGTAACCATAATGGATTTTTCGAAATCACAATTACAAAGAGATGAGATGGTTGCTAAAAGAGAAGGATTAAAAATCAATACAGTTCAAGGTGATATGACAAAACCATTTCCATTTGAAAATGAAACTTTTGATATTATTTTTAATCCGGTTTCAAATGTATATATAGAAGATTTAGAAAACATGTATAAAGAAGCCTCTCGAGTATTGAAAAAGGGTGGACTGTTAATGGTCGGATTTATGAACCCTTGGATATACATGTATGATGCTGATATTGTATGGGATAAACCCGATGAGGAACTACTTTTGAAGTTTTCAATACCTTTTAATTCAAGAGAGCTTGAAGAGGAAGGCAAAATCACCATCAATCCAGAATATGGCTATGAATTTAGCCATACCTTAGAAAGTCAGATTAGAGGACAACTTAAAAATGGTCTTGCTATGATCGATTTTTATGAATCATGTGATAAAAGACATCGATTATCACGTTATGGGAATGACTATATAGCTACACTTAGCATTAAACTATAATCTTATGAAACATACTTCAAGAGAATAGCCCGTTTTATGTTTCGTAAGGGTTAAAATCTAAATCTCAGTTTGTCGAAGTACAATAATCAAATAAAATTAGAGAGAGGAAGTAAAAGTAAATAGCAGATACTTCCTTTTTGTTGTCAAACATTTAAAAACGGAAAGGAGGATTTTCAAATCAAATCCTCTTGACTTTCTTTATAATTATGAGATAATAAATAAAATATATAAAGGAGTTATATAAAATGGCTATAGCGAATTCAAGTAAAATTGTGACTTTCCAAGCTAATAGAGAATTGGTAAATGATGCCATGGAAGTGTTAAAAGAACAAAATCTCTCTCTTTCATCGGCACTCAGATTATTTTTAAAGAATGTTGCCGTAACAAATGAAGTAGATTTACTTAATGAAGAGGAATTAGAGAAGGAGTATTTGTTTAGGCAATTACAAGCAGAAGTTCAAGAAAGTTATGCCAAGATTGAGGCTGGAAATTACTTGACAGATGAGGATGTCGTGACACGCTATGGATTATAAAAAATATCGGATTTTGTATTCTCCTAGAGTGATTGATAGTCTGGATAAAATATATCAGTATATAGCGGAGGAAATTGGTTCTGTAGAGGCTGCGAGACGAAAAGTGGCGAGTATTAGAAAAGATATTAATCGGCTAGAAATTTTCCCCCAAGCTGGATTTGATGCCGATGAAAAATTTGGTAAGAAATTAGATCCTCACTACCAAACGCGAGGATTGACCTTGAGTAAGGATTACATCGTATTATATGCAATTGTTGAAGATACCGTCAGACTTGCTTATTTACTCCCTTCAAAAAGTGATTACATGAAATTATTTAAGACTAAGTCAAGATATGACTAATTCATAATCTTGAAGAGGTATGTTTGGTGATGAATAAAAATCCTAGTTTGGTTAAACCAAACTAGGATTTTCTTACACGTTTTTGTCTACGATAGCCATTGAGTTTTTTATTTTCCCAATAGCTGTTAAAAATTTTCTCCTTACTTTCGCGATTGATTTCCAAAAAGTAGGCATAAATCAAATCAATAAAGAAGAGCATAGGAAGTTGAGCGGATATACGTTGGATGTAAGAAGACTGGCTGTGTGTGGCTACAAGAACAGTCTCTGTATAGGCCTGACTATCTTTATTGGGAACACTTGTAAAAAGTACAGTCTGTGCGCCCATCTCTTTCGCGTCTAATAGACTATCTAGAATAGAAGGAGTTGAGCCAGAAAGTGAAAAACCGAGTACGAGACAATTCTCATCCATAATACTGGTTGTCCAAGCAAAGCCATCTTGGTCAGTCAAGGACTCGCAGACCACACCTAGACGCATAAAGCGCAATTTCATTTCACGAGCGACAAGGCCAGAACTTCCTGTTCCAAAGAAGTAGACACGCTCAGCATCTTCGATTAACTGGGCGATTCGTTCCAGTTGTTCTTCGTCAATTAAGTCCTGTGTTTGTTCCCGCATACTACTATAACTTCTAAGGACTCGTTTTGTCAGTGGACTGTGCTTGTGAGAATGGGTGTCTTGTTTCTCTGCTTGGTGCAGGTATTGGAAAATAAATTCTCGATAGCCTGTAAAACCACATTTTTTAGAAAAGCGGGTCAGAGCAGCTTGAGAGATATGTAATTTTTGAGTGACCTGCTGAGAAGATAAATCATCTGCAATAGTTTCAGCTTGCAAAAAATAGCGAGCGATTTCTTGCTCTAGGTCTGTCATTTCTTCGAAGTGAGAATCAATGAGGGTTGCTATATCTGGTTTGTCCATAGGGAAGGCTCCTTTAAGTGAGTCATATTGGAAAAAGACTGAGTCATCAAACTTTTACATTTATTATATCATATAATGTAGGGATGGATAAATAAAATCGTATTTTCCTGTAAAATGGGAAAAGCTCCCTTCTTTTCCAAAATTTCTTCTTAAATTATGGTACAATGAAGAGTAAGATTTTAAATAGAAATGAGACTGATTTGTATGAGGAAATTTAACAGCCATTCGATTCCGATTCGGCTTAATTTATTGTTTTCAATCATCATTTTACTCTTTATGACCATTATTGGTCGCCTGCTTTATATGCAGGTTTTGAACAAGGATTTTTATGAGACAAAATTAGCATCGGCTAGTAAAACAAAGGTGACTACTAGTTCAGCTCGAGGTGAAATTTATGATGCCAGTGGCAAACCCTTGGTTGAAAATACTGTGAAACAAGTTGTTTCCTTTACTCGAAACAACAAAATGACGGCTGCAGATTTGAAAGAAACAGCCAAGAAGTTGCTAGCCTATGTGGGAGTTTCTTCTCCAACATTGACTGACCGACAGTTGGCAGACTATTACCTAGCAGATCAAGATGTCTATAAGAAAACAGTGGAGGCTCTCCCAAGCGAGAAACGGTTGGATTCAGATGGCAATCGTCTATCCGAATCAGAACTGTATAACAATGCGGTCGATAGTGTCCAAACGAGTCAACTAAACTATACAGAGGATGAAAAGAAAGAAATTTACCTCTTTAGCCAACTTAATGCAGTTGAAAATTTTGCGACAGGGACCATTGCAACAGATTCCTTGACAGATACTCAGATTGCCTTGATAGCCTCGGCCTCTAAGAATTTACCTGGTATCAGTATTTCAACCTCGTGGGATCGAAAGGTCCTAGAGACTTCACTTTCGTCTATAGTAGGAAGTGTATCCAGTGAAAAAGCCGGTCTTCCAGCTGAAGAAGCAGATGCTTATATCAAAAAGGGTTATTCTCTAAATGACCGTGTTGGAACCTCTTATCTAGAAAAACAATATGAAGAAACCTTGCAAGGAAAACGCTCGGTGAAAGAAATTCATCTAGACAAGTATGGCAATATGGAAAGTGTCGAAAATATCGAAGATGGTACCAAAGGGAATAATATTAAACTGACCATTGATTTGGCCTTCCAAGATAGTGTGGATGCTTTGCTGAAAAGTTATTTCAATTCCGAGCTAGGAAATGGTGGAGCCAAGTATTCTGAGGGTGTGTATGCAGTTGCTCTAAATCCAAAAACAGGTGCTGTGTTATCCATGTCAGGGATCAAACATGACCTGAACACGGGAGAGTTAACACAGGATTCCTTGGGAACTGTGACCAATGTCTTTGTACCCGGTTCGGTTGTTAAGGCCGCTACCATCAGCTCAGGTTGGGAAAATGGTGTTTTATCAGGAAACCAAACCTTAACAGATCAGCCTATTGTTTTCCAAGGTTCAGCTCCAATTTATTCTTGGTATAAATTGGCATATGGATCTTTTCCTATTACAGCTGTGGAAGCCTTGGAGTATTCATCTAATGCTTACGTGGTTCAAACCGCTCTTGGAATCATGGGCCAGACCTATCAACCAAATATGTTTGTTGGAACCAGCAATTTGGAAACAGCTATGGGAAAACTTCGTTCGACATTTGCTGAATATGGTCTTGGAGCCTCAACAGGCATTGACCTTCCAAATGAGTCAACTGGTTTTATACCAAAAGAGTATAATTTCGCTAATTACATTACCAATGCCTTTGGTCAGTTTGATAACTACACCCCAATGCAATTGGCCCAGTACGTTGGAACTATTGCCAACAACGGTGTTCGGATTGCACCTCACATTGTCGAGGGGATTTATGGAAACAATGAACAAGGAGGCTTAGGGGACTTAATCCAAACTGTTGATACCAAGGAAATGAATAAAATTAATATTTCTGAGTCTGATGTTTCCATCCTCCAACAAGGCTTTTATCAAGTGTCACATGGTGGTAGTGCTTTGACAACCGGTCGTGCCTTTTCCAATGGTGCAGCTGTATCCATTAGTGGAAAAACAGGTACCGCCGAAAGTTATGTGGCGGATGGTCAGCAAGCAACCAATACCAATGCGGTGGCCTATGCCCCATCTGATAATCCCCAAATCGCTGTGGCAGTGGTCTTTCCTCATAATACCAATCTAACAAATGGTGTAGGACCTTCCATTGCGCGTGACATTATCAATCTGTATCAAAAATACCATCCAATGAACTAGAAAGGAATTTATGCTTTATCCAACACCCATTGCCAAGCTGATTGACAGTTATTCTAAGTTACCAGGTATCGGGATTAAGACGGCTACACGTCTGGCCTTTTATACGATTGGTATGTCTGATGATGATGTCAATGAATTTGCAAAAAATCTCCTTTCTGCTAAGAGAGAATTGACCTACTGTTCAATTTGTGGTCGATTAACTGATGATGATCCTTGTTCTATCTGTACCGATCCGACTCGTGACCAGACAACGATTTTAGTTCTCGAAGATAGTCGCGATGTGGCAGCCATGGAGAATATCCAAGAATACCATGGACTCTATCATGTCTTACATGGTCTTATTTCTCCCATGAATGGTATCAGTCCAGATGATATCAATCTCAAGAGCCTTATGACTCGTCTTATGGATAGTGAAGTTTCAGAAGTGATTGTGGCGACCAATGCTACAGCAGATGGGGAAGCGACATCCATGTATCTTTCACGTTTGCTCAAGCCAGCTGGTATCAAGGTTACGCGTCTAGCACGAGGTCTCGCTGTCGGAGCGGATATTGAGTATGCGGATGAAGTTACACTCTTACGAGCCATTGAAAATCGAACAGAGTTGTAAGTCTAGACAAATTAATACACTCAATTCATTTATACAAAAATCACGGAGACCGACAGTTGTTTTATCGGTCTCTTTTTAGATTTATTGAAGACCAGTATCAGGTTCAAGTTTCAAAAAAGAAGCAAATATGATATACTAAAGAACGAGTATTCTATTAGAATTGGAACAAATAATATGAAACAAACGATTATTCTTTTATACGGTGGACGTAGTGCAGAGCGTGAAGTCTCTGTTCTTTCAGCTGAAAGTGTCATGCGTGCGGTCAACTACGACCGTTTCACAGTCAAGACTTTCTTCATCAGCCAGTCAGGTGACTTTATTAAAACGCAAGAATTTAGCCAGACTCCAGGTCAAGAGGATCGTCTTATGACCAATGAAACCATTGATTGGGATAAGAAAGTTGCACCAAGTGCTATATACGAAGAGGGAGCAGTGGTCTTTCCAGTCCTCCACGGTCCGATGGGAGAAGATGGCTCAGTTCAAGGATTCTTGGAAGTTTTGAAAATGCCTTATGTTGGTTGTAACATATTGTCATCTAGTCTTGCCATGGATAAAATCACCACTAAGCGTGTCTTAGAATCTGTCGGGATTGCCCAAGTTCCTTATGTGGCCATTGTCGAAGGTGATGATATGACTGCTAAAATTGCTGAAGTTGAAGAAAAATTGACTTATCCAGTTTTCACAAAACCATCTAACATGGGTTCTAGTGTCGGTATTTCTAAGTCTGAAAATCAAGAGGAACTTCGTCAAGCCTTGAAACTTGCCTTCCAATATGACAGCCGTGTCTTGGTAGAGCAAGGGGTAAATGCTCGTGAAATCGAGGTTGGTCTCTTGGGCAACTACGATGTCAAGAGTACGCTACCAGGAGAAGTAGTCAAGGATGTTGCCTTTTATGACTACGATGCCAAGTATATTGACAACAAGATTACCATGGATATCCCAGCTAAAATCAGTGATGATGTGGTAGCTGTCATGCGTCAGAATGCAGAAACTGCCTTCCGTGCTATTGGTGGCCTCGGTCTCTCTCGTTGCGATTTCTTCTATACAGATAAGGGAGAGATTTTCCTAAACGAGCTCAATACCATGCCAGGTTTCACCCAGTGGTCTATGTACCCACTACTTTGGGACAATATGGGAATCAGCTACCCAGAACTAATCGAGCGTTTGGTTGACCTTGCCAAGGAAAGTTTTGACAAGCGCGAAGCGCATTTGCTATAAAATGAAAGAGGGGGGTAGAAGCCAGAACCATCACTGCAAGGTGACTAGAGTTCTCGAGCTTCGACCCTTTTTAAAGGAGTAGAAATGAAATTAACAATCCATGAAGTGGCTCAAGTTGTAGGAGCTAAAAATGATATCAGCATCTTTGAGGACACCCAGTTAGAAAAAGCTGAGTTTGACAGTCGTTTGATTGCGACAGGAGATTTATTTGTGCCCCTCAAAGGTGCGCGTGACGGTCATGACTTTATCGAAACAGCCTTTGAAAATGGTGCTGCAGTAACCTTGTCTGAGAAAGAAATCGCAAATCATCCCTACATTTTAGTAGCTGATGTTTTGACGGCCTTTCAAACCCTAGCTGCCTACTATCTTGAAAAAACAGGAGTTGATGTCTTTGCTGTTACAGGTTCAAATGGCAAGACAACGACCAAGGATATGTTATCTCACTTGCTATCAACAACCTACAAAACTTACAAAACACAAGGTAACTACAATAATGAGATTGGCCTTCCCTACACAGTTCTCCACATGCCTGAAGGAACAGAAAAGTTGGTCTTGGAGATGGGGCAGGATCACTTGGGAGATATTCATCTCTTGTCAGAATTGGCTCGTCCAAAAACAGCCATCGTGACCTTGGTTGGTGAGGCCCATTTAGCCTTTTTCAAAGACCGTTCTGAAATTGCTAAAGGAAAAATGCAAATTGCTGATGGCATGGCGTCTGGTTCCTTACTTTTGGCACCAGCAGATCCGATTGTAGAGGACTTCTTGCCTACTGATAAAAAGGTGATTCGTTTTGGCTCAGGAGCAGAGTTGGAAATTACCGACTTGATTGAGCGTAAGGACAGTCTGACTTTTAAGACTAATTTCTTGGAACAAGCTCTTGATTTGCCAGTGACTGGTAAGTACAATGCCACCAATGCTATGATTGCATCTTATGTTGCCCTGCAAGAAGGAGTTTCAGAGGAGAAAATTCGTTTGGCTTTCCAACATCTTGAATTGACGCGTAACCGTACTGAGTGGAAGAAAGCTGCCAATGGAGCAGATATCCTATCAGATGTTTACAATGCCAATCCAACTGCTATGAAGCTGATTTTAGAGACTTTCTCTGCCATTCCAGCCAATGAAGGTGGCAAGAAAATTGCTGTCTTGGCGGATATGAAGGAACTTGGTGACCAGTCTGTTCAACTCCATAATCAGATGATTTTGAGCCTTTCTCCAGATGTGCTTGATACCCTTATTTTCTATGGAGAAGACATTGCCGAATTAGCCCAATTGGCCAGTCAAATGTTCCCAATCGGCCACGTTTACTACTTCAAGAAAACAGAAGAACAAGACCAATTTGAAGACCTAGTCAAGCAAGTCAAAGAGAGACTTGGAGCCCATGACCAAATCCTGCTCAAAGGTTCTAACTCTATGAATCTAGCCAAGCTGGTAGAAAGTTTAGAAAATGAAGACAAGTGATTTTATCAAGTATCTGCAAAGAATGATTGCCCTTACAGATACTGGATTAACCTTTACAAAAGATCCTTTCGACCGTGAGCGTTACGAGGACTTGCGAAGCCTGTTATCTGAAATGTTGAATCAAGCATCAGACCTTGATGCAGAAGAAGTGGCAGAAGTCTTGAAACCAACGTCTGCTTATGCAACTCCTTTAATGGACGTCCGTGCTTGGATAGTTGAGGATGAAAAAATTTGTCTGGTTAGGGGACAAGGAGAGGATAGTTGGGCTTTGCCAGGTGGTTTCGGTGAAGTCGGCTATTCTCCAACTGAAAATATTATCAAGGAAATTGAAGAAGAAACCGGTTTTGAAGCCAAAGTAGAAAGACTTCTAGCTGTTTTTGATACCAATCGTTTCCAACTTCAGAGCAAACAATATGCAAAGTTTGTTTTTGAATGTAAGCTTCTTGATGGACAATTCCAAGAAAATCAAGAAATTGCTGCTCTTCAATTTTTTGCTATTGACCAACTGCCAACCTTATCTGAAAAACGCATTACCAAGGAGCAAATAGAACTTCTTTGGCAGATTTATCAAGGTCAGAGGGAGCAATATCTTGACTAAGAAGATGATTATCGTATTTCTAAATCCATTTTTCTTAAGTAGCATGGTATAATAAAATGCAGGAAAATTTTGAATAATGAGGAAGACTAGATGAATTTATGGGATATTTTCTTTACGACCCAAGCAACCGAGCCACCTAAATTTGATCTTTTTTGGTATATCAGTATATTTGCACTCTTGGGTTTGACCTTTTATACAGCCTATCGCTATCGTGAAAAGAAGGCTTACCAACGATTTTTCCAAATCTTACAGGCAGTTCAGTTGATTCTACTTTATGGTTGGTATTGGGTCAATCATATGCCGCTGTCAGAAAGTTTACCTTTTTACCATTGCCGTATGGCTATGTTTGTGGTGCTTTTGCTTCCTGGTCAGTCTAAATATAGGCAGTATTTTGCATTATTGGGGATATTTGGGACATTAGCAGCCTTTGTTTATCCAGTGCCAGATGCTTATCCTTTCCCACATATTGCGATTTTATCCTTTATCTTTGGCCACTTAGCTCTCTTGGGGAACTCTCTAGTTTATCTATTGAGACAGTATAACGCGCGATTGCTGGATGTGAAGGGAATTTTTCTCATGACCTTTGCACTAAATGCCTTGATTTTTGTGGTCAATTTAGTAACAGGTGGAGATTACGGATTCTTGACAAAACCACCATTGGTTGGAGACCATGGCTTAGTAGCTAATTATTTGATTGTTTCTATAGCCTTGTCTGCAGCAATAACTTTGACTAAGAAAATCTTGGAACTATTTTTAGAACAAGAAGCAGAAAAAATGATTGCAAAGAAAGCTTAAAATCAAGCTTTCTTTTTTCATAAATCTAATTTTTTATAACTTGTTTGGAAAATACAAAAATATGATGAGCGAATGTAAAAAAATGGTAAGTAAATTTAGGAAAAACTAAGCACGATTGGATTTTTTGTGTTATAATATTCTGTGAATAGCTATGCCCTGTTTTAGCTATATTGAATAGAAGTTTGAAACTTGGAAGAGAGAGGATGCGATGTAATGGCTAGAGATGGTTTTTTTACAGGCTTAGATATCGGAACTAATTCGATTAAGGTATTGGTTGCCGAGCTTAGAGATGGTGAACTTAATGTAATTGGTGTAAGTAATGCCAAGAGTAAAGGTGTAAAGGATGGGATTATCGTTGATATTGAAGCAGCAGCAACTGCTATCAAGTCAGCTATTTCCCAAGCAGAAGAGAAAGCTGGCATTTCAATTAAATCTGTGAATGTTGGTTTGCCTGGAAATCTTTTGCAAGTAGAACCGACTCAAGGAATGATTCCAGTTACATCTGATACAAAAGAAATTACAGATCAAGATGTCGAAAATGTTGTCAAATCAGCCTTGACAAAGAGTATGACACCAGATCGTGAAGTCATTACTTTTATTCCTGAAGAATTTATCGTAGATGGTTTCCAAGGTATTCGTGACCCACGTGGCATGATGGGGGTTCGTCTTGAAATGCGTGGCTTACTTTACACTGGTCCACGTACTATTCTTCACAATTTACGCAAAACAGTTGAGCGCTCAGGTGTTCAAGTTGAAAATATTATTATTTCACCATTGGCTTTGGTTCGTTCAGTCTTGAATGAAGGAGAGCGTGAATTTGGAGCTACTGTGATTGATATGGGAGCAGGTCAAACAACTGTTGCTACAATCCGTAACCAAGAACTCCAGTTTACAAATATTCTTCAAGAAGGTGGAGATTATGTCACAAAAGATATCTCTAAAGTCTTGAAGACTTCACAAAAACTAGCTGAAGGATTGAAATTAAACTATGGTGAAGCCTACCCTTCACTTGCAAGTAATGAAACCTTCCAAGTTGAAGTGATTGGTGAAGTAGAGCCTGTTGAGGTTACAGAAAGCTACCTAGCAGAGATTATTTCAGCTCGCATTAAACACATTTTTGAACAAATCAAACAAGAGTTGGAAAGAAGACATTTGTTGGATCTTCCAGGTGGGATTGTTCTGATTGGTGGAAATGCTATTTTACCAGGTATTGTAGAACTTGCGCAGGAAGTATTTGGCGTTGGTGTTAAACTTTACGTTCCAAATCAAGTTGGAATCCGTAACCCTGCCTTCGCTCATGTGATTAGCTTATCTGAATTTGCTGGTCAATTGACTGAAGTGCATTTGTTAGCACAACGAGCAGTCAAGGGTGAGGATACTTTGCGTCACCAACCAATTAATTTTGGTGGGATGATTCAACGTGTTACGCAGGTAGCACAACCTACCCCTATTCAACCAGTTCAAAATACTGAGGTAGAGCAATCAGCTTCTACGAACGTAGTTGCTCCAAAAGAAGATAAAGTATCTTCTCAAAATAAACCAAAAATCGCAGATCGCTTCCGTGGTTTAATTGGAAGTATGTTTGATGAATAAAAGAGGAAAAATAAACTATGACATTTTCATTTGATACAGCGGCTGCTCAAGGTGCAGTGATTAAAGTAATCGGTGTTGGTGGAGGTGGCGGTAACGCCATTAACCGCATGGTTGACGAAGGTGTTGCAGGCGTAGAATTTATCGCGGCAAACACAGATGTACAAGCTTTGAGTAGTACAAAAGCTGAGACTGTAATTCAGTTAGGCCCTAAATTGACCCGTGGTTTGGGTGCTGGCGGTCGACCTGAAATCGGTCAAAAGGCAGCCGAAGAAAGCGAAGAAGCCTTGACTCAAGCTATTACTGGAGCAGATATGGTCTTCATTACTGCAGGTATGGGAGGTGGCTCAGGTACTGGTGCAGCTCCTGTTATTGCCCGCATTGCTAAAGATTTAGGTGCTCTTACAGTTGGTGTTGTGACACGTCCTTTCGGTTTTGAAGGAAGCAAACGTGGCCAATACGCTGTAGAAGGAATCAATCAGCTTCGCGAACATGTAGATACTCTATTGATTATTTCAAACAACAACTTGCTTGAAATTGTTGATAAGAAAACTCCACTTCTTGAAGCTCTTAGCGAAGCAGATAATGTACTTCGCCAAGGTGTTCAAGGGATTACTGATTTGATCACAAACCCTGGTTTGATTAACCTTGACTTTGCCGATGTGAAAACAGTTATGGCAAATAAAGGAAACGCCCTAATGGGTATCGGTATCGGTAGTGGTGAAGAACGTGTGGTAGAAGCAGCTCGTAAGGCAATCTACTCACCACTTCTTGAAACAACTATTGACGGTGCTGAGGATGTCATCGTCAACGTTACTGGTGGTCTCGACTTGACTTTGATTGAGGCAGAAGAAGCTTCAGAGATCGTCAACCAAGCGGCTGGCCAAGGAGTGAATATCTGGCTCGGAACATCTATCGATGAAAACATGAAAGATGAAATCCGTGTTACAGTTGTGGCAACTGGTGTTCGCCAAGATCGTGTTGAAAAAGTTGTTGGTCATGCACCAAGACAAGCTGTTCGTCATGAGCAAGCAAGTCCTAGTCATGCACACAATCATAATCGTCACTTTGATATGGCTGAAACTGCAGAAATTCCAAGTCCAGCACCTCGTCGCACAGAAACTTCTCAATCTTCAGCGTTTGGTGATTGGGACTTGCGTCGTGAGACAATTGTTCGACCAACTGATTCAGTTGTATCACCAGTTGAACGTTTCGAAGCGCCATCTTTACACGATGAGGATGAATTAGACACTCCTCCATTTTTCAAAAATCGTTAAGTAAATGAATTTGAAAGAAAATACAGAACGTGTTTTTCAACAAATAAAAGATGCAAGTCAGCAGGCAGGAAGAGAAGCCAATTCTGTTTCGGTTCTTGCTGTTACAAAATATGTAGACGTACCGACAGCGGAGGCTTTGCTTCCGCTAGGTGTGCATCATATTGGTGAAAATCGTGTGGATAAATTTCTTGAGAAATATGAAGCTTTAAAAGATAGAAATATTACTTGGCATTTGATTGGAACTTTGCAAAGACGCAAGGTTAAAGATGTCATTCAGTACGTTGATTATTTCCACGCTTTGGATTCATTAAAGCTAGGAGAGGAAATTCAAAAAAGAAGTGACCGAGTTGTTAAGTGTTTCTTACAAGTAAATATCTCAAAGGAAGAGAGCAAACATGGCTTTTCAAGGGAAGAACTATTAGAGCTCTTGTCAGAATTGGCCACCTTAGATAAAATCGAATATGTCGGCTTGATGACCATGGCTCCTTTTGAAGCTAGTAGTGATGAGTTGAAAGAGATTTTTAAAGCTACGCAGGATTTGCAACTAGAAATTAGAGAAAAACAAATTCCCAATATGCCAATGACGGACTTGAGTATGGGTATGAGTCGTGACTACAAGGAAGCGATTGAATTTGGCTCAACATTTGTCAGAATTGGTTCAGCATTTTTTAAATAGGAAAGAACTATGTCTTTAAAAGATAGATTTGATAAATTTATAGATTACTTTACAGAAGATGGAGAAGATGTTGGTACTCCATATCAGCCTAAAGCTGAAGAGCCGATTGTGACTCCAGTTCCTTCTGTTCAAGAGTTGCCTCAACAAGCTGCTAGCACGCCATCTAAAGATAAAAACATCACTCGTCTTCATGCCCGTCAACAAGAGTTGGCTATGCAAAGTCAACGTTCTACTGATAAGGTGACAATTGATGTTCGTTATCCACGCAAATATGAAGATGCCACAGATATTGTTGATTTATTAGCTGGTAACGAAAGTATTTTGATTGATTTCCAATATATGACAGAAGTCCAAGCTCGTCGTTGTTTGGATTATCTGGATGGGGCGCGTCACGTTTTAGCTGGTAACATGAAAAAGGTAGCATCTACTATGTACCTGCTGACACCAGTTGATGTTGTCGTCAATATTGAAGATATCAAAATTCCAGATGAATCACAAAATGGTGAATTTGGCTTTGACATGAAACGTACGAGAGTGAGATAATGCTCTTTCTCATTCGTTTTATTCAAAATGCAGTGGATATCTATTCACTGATTTTAATCATTTTTGCCCTGATGTCTTGGTTTCCCAATGCTTATGAATCACGTCTTGGACGCTTGATCATTAGTTTAGCGAAACCGATAATAGCTCCCTTGCAACGTTTACCCCTCCAGATTGCAGGTCTTGACTTGTCTGTCTGGATTGCGGTATTACTAGTTCACTTCCTAGGGGAACAGTTGATTCGACTTTTAGTAATCTTTCTATGAACAAGATGATTTATCAACACTTTTCTAAGAATGATTCGTCATTTATTGATAAGGGAGCAGAATGGATAAAAAAGGTAGAAGATTCTTATTCTCCTTTTTTAACACCTTTTGTAAATCCCCATCAAGAAAAGATTTTAAATGTTTTAGCATCAACCAACGGCATCTCCTATATGAGCAGTCGGCAGTTTCTTGATACTGAATATGTACGGGTTCTCCTGTATCCTGATTATTTTGAGCCAGAATTCTCTGATTTTGAATTATCCTTGCAAGAAATTGTCTATCCTAGTAAGTTTGAGCGATTAACACATGCAAAAATATTAGGGACTGTTTTAAACAAGCTGGGAATTGATAGGAAGCTATTTGGTGATATCTTAGTCAATGAAGAGAGGGCGCAGATTATCATTAATCGACAGTTTATGCTCCTTTTTCAAGACGGCATTACGAAAATTGCTCGTTTACCGGTTCGTCTAGAAGAACGGGATTTTACTGAGAAAATTACTACAGTAGAAGATTATCAAGAATTAGATATTTGTATCGCTAGTTCTAGATTAGATGTTTTTTTAGCAGGTGTCTTCAAGTTGTCTAGAAATCAGGCAAGTCAGCTAATTGAAAAGCAGGCAGTCCAAGTGAATTACCATTTAGTTGAAAAATCAGATTATGCAGTCCAAGTTGGTGATTTGATTAGTGTGAGGAAATTTGGTCGATTAAAACTCGTTAGGGATAATGGGCAAACAAAAAAAGATAAAAAGAAATTAACGGTCCAATTGTTATTAAGTAAGTGAGGAAAAATATGCCAATTACATCGTTAGAAATCAAAGATAAAACCTTTGGTACAAGATTTAGAGGTTTTGATCCAGAAGAAGTTGAAGAATTTCTTGAAATTGTTGTTCGTGATTATGAAGATTTAGTTCGAAGCAATCATGATAAAGAGTTGCATATCAAGAGCTTGGAAGAACGTTTGTCTTACTTTGATGAGATGAAAGATTCTTTGAGTCAATCAGTATTGATTGCTCAAGATACGGCAGAGCGTGTGAAACAAGCTGCTCAAGATCGTTCTAATAATATTATCCAACAGGCAGAGCAAGATGCCCAACGTTTGCTTGAAGAAGCAAAATATAAGGCTAATGAGATCTTGCGTCAAGCTACTGATAATGCTAAAAAAGTTGCTGTTGAAACTGAAGAATTGAAGAACAAGAGCCGTGTCTTCCACCAACGTCTCAAATCTACTATTGAGAGCCAGTTAGCAATTGTTGAATCATCAGATTGGGAAGATATTCTGCGCCCAACAGCTACCTACCTTCAGACAAGTGATGAAGCATTTAAAGAAGTTGTTGGTGAAGTTCTTGGTGAGTCAGTATATTCACAACCAGAAGAAGAACCAATCGATATGACTCGTCAATTTACACCTGAAGAAATGGCTGAGTTACAAGCTCGAATTGAGGCTGGTAATAGAGAATTAGCTGAATTTGAAGCTCAACAAGATCATTATGTAGAAGAACATTTAGAGCCAGTTGAAGTCGAAGCCCCTTCATCGAATGAGGAAGATACAAATAAAGAATCTGTCCTTATCTTATAATGAATAGTGATATGTGAGAACAATATCTTATCCTTATATTTTCAGCGAGCAGGAGATGGTGTGAGTCCTGTAATCCCTAATGATAAGATTATCCTCTCAAAAACTCAAGTCTGAAATTAGTAGGATTTGACGTTCCCCACGTTACGGGATAAGAGGGAGAAAGACTAAATCTTTTTCCGAATAAAGGTGGTACCACGATTTTCGTCCTTTTTGGCAGTCGTGGTTTTTAATTTGTTATTATTTATAAAGGAGATACCATGAAACTCAAAGATACCCTTAACCTTGGAAAAACAGCTTTCCCAATGCGTGCAGGGCTTCCTACCAAAGAGCCAGTTTGGCAAAAGGAATGGGAAGATGCAAAACTTTACCAACGTCGTCAAGAATTGAACCAAGGAAAACCTCATTTCACCTTGCATGATGGCCCTCCATACGCGAACGGAAATATCCACGTTGGACACGCTATGAACAAGATTTCAAAAGATATCATTGTTCGTTCAAAATCAATGTCAGGTTTTTACGCACCATTTATCCCAGGTTGGGATACTCATGGTCTGCCAATCGAGCAAGTTTTGGCAAAACAAGGTGTCAAACGTAAAGAAATGGACTTGGTTGAGTACTTGAAACTTTGCCGTGAATACGCTCTTTCTCAAGTAGATAAACAACGTGAAGACTTTAAACGTTTAGGTGTTTCTGGTGACTGGGAAAATCCATATGTGACTTTGACTCCTGACTATGAAGCAGCTCAAATCCGTGTATTTGGAGAGATGGCTAACAAAGGTTATATCTACCGTGGTGCCAAGCCAGTTTACTGGTCTTGGTCATCTGAGTCTGCCCTTGCAGAAGCAGAGATTGAATACCATGACTTGGTTTCAACTTCTCTTTACTATGCAAATAAAGTAAAAGATGGCAAAGGTGTTCTAGATACAGATACTTATATCGTAGTCTGGACAACTACACCATTCACCATCACAGCTTCTCGTGGTTTGACTGTTGGTGCAGATATTGATTACGTTTTGGTTCAACCTGCTGGTGAAGATCGCAAGTTTGTGGTTGCTGCAGAATTGTTGACTAGCTTGTCTGAGAAATTTGGCTGGGCTGATGTTCAGGTCTTCGCGACCTACCGTGGTCAAGAATTGAATCATATCGTAACAAAACACCCATGGGATACAGCTGTAGATGAATTGGTTATCCTTGGTGACCACGTTACGACTGATTCTGGTACGGGTATTGTCCATACAGCCCCTGGTTTTGGTGAGGATGACTATAATGTTGGTATTGCTAATGGTCTTGAAGTCGCAGTGACTGTTGACGAACGTGGTATTATGATGGCCAATGCTGGTGCTGAGTTTGAAGGTCAATTCTATGAAAAGGTAGTTCCAACTGTTATCGAGAAACTTGGTAACCTCCTTCTTGCCCAAGAAGAAATCTCTCACTCATACCCATTTGACTGGCGTACTAAGAAACCAATCATCTGGCGTGCAGTACCACAATGGTTTGCCTCAGTTTCTAAATTCCGCCAAGAAATCTTGGATGAAATTGAAAAGGTTAAATTCCACTCAGAATGGGGTAAAGTCCGTCTTTACAATATGATCCGTGACCGTGGCGACTGGGTTATCTCTCGTCAACGTGCTTGGGGTGTTCCACTTCCAATCTTCTACGCTGAAGACGGTACAGCGATTATGACTGCTGAAACCATTGAACATGTGGCTCAACTCTTTGAAGTACATGGTTCAAGCATTTGGTGGGAACGCGATGCTAAGGACCTTTTGCCAGAAGGATTTACACATCCAGGTTCACCAAATGGTGAGTTTAAGAAAGAAACAGATATCATGGACGTTTGGTTTGACTCAGGTTCATCATGGAATGGAGTTGTGGTAAACCGTCCAGAATTGACTTACCCAGCAGATCTTTACCTAGAAGGTTCTGACCAATACCGTGGTTGGTTCAACTCTTCACTTATCACATCTGTTGCCAATCATGGCGTAGCACCTTACAAACAAATCTTGTCACAAGGTTTTGCCCTTGATGGTAAAGGTGAGAAGATGTCTAAATCTCTTGGAAATACCATTGCTCCAAGCGATGTTGAAAAACAATTCGGTGCTGAAATCTTGCGTCTCTGGGTAACAAGTGTTGACTCAAGCAACGATGTGCGTATCTCTATGGACATCTTGAGCCAAGTCTCTGAAACTTACCGTAAGATTCGTAACACCCTTCGCTTCTTGATTGCCAATACATCTGACTTTAACCCAGCTCAAGATGCAGTCGCTTACGATGAGCTTCGTTCAGTTGATAAGTACATGACGATTCGCTTTAACCAGCTTGTGAAAACGATTCGTGATGCTTACGCAAACTTTGAATTCTTGACAATCTACAAGGCCTTGGTGAACTTTATCAACGTTGACTTGTCAGCCTTCTACCTTGATTTTGCCAAAGATGTTGTTTACATCGAAGGTGCCAAATCATTGGAACGTCGTCAAATGCAGACTGTCTTCTATGACATTCTTGTCAAAATCACCAAACTCTTGACACCTATCCTTCCTCACACTGCTGAAGAAATCTGGTCATATCTTGAGTTTGAAGCTGAAGACTTCGTCCAATTGTCAGAATTGCCAGAAGCAGAAACTTTTGCTAATCAAGAAGAAATCTTGGATACATGGGCAGCATTTATGGATTTCCGTGGACAAGCTCAAAAAGCCTTGGAAGAAGCGCGTAATGCCAAAGTAATAGGTAAATCACTTGAAGCACACTTGACAGTTTATCCAAATGAAGTGGTGAAAACTCTACTCGAAGCTGTAAACAGCAATGTAGCTCAACTTTTAATCGTGTCTGAATTGACCATCGCAGAAGGACCAGCTCCGGAAAATGCTGTAAGCTTTGAAGATGTAGCCTTCACTGTTGAACGCGCTGCAGGTGAAGTATGTGACCGTTGCCGTCGTATCGACCCAACAACAGCAGAACGTAGCTACCACGCAGTTATCTGTGACCACTGTGCAAGCATTGTAGAAGAAAACTTTGCAGACGCAGTCGCAGAAGGATTTGAAGAGAAATAATCGAATTATAGATTAAAAAAGTTTTCTGTGTGTGTATTTTAGTTTGATATAAAAGAAAATATTAAACAAAAATAATGTACAATATTAATTTTTAATGAAAAGGAAATATTGATGAAAAAGAAAACACTTGCTCAATTAGATGGTATCATTGGTTTAGTTACAGGAACTATTCTAACCATTTTGCCAATTATTATAATTATGATTGCCTCTATATTTGATGATGAAGAAGTTGTTGGTGTCATCTTAGGAATTATTTTTATTATTTTTAGTTTAGTAAAAATTGGAATTTTAATTCTAGGTATTCTCTCACTAATATACTATAAAGATGATAATAGAATTTCTATTGCACCCTCAGTCTTATTAATTGTTGGCTCTGCACTTGCATTGGTTCCATTATTAGGATGGATAGGGGGAATCGTCATTATTGTTGGTGCTTCATTATTTTTAGGAAGCCTCAAAAAATTTAAAGTTGAACTATAAATAGAGTTTTTGTCAACTAGAGTAAATGGAGAAACTCTAAAATTGGTTCTTTGTCAGCAGTAGTGGATTAAAGAAAAGCTAAGATAGAGAAAGGACAAAATTCGTCCTTTCTTTTTTTGATGTTCAGAGCGATAAAAATCGTTTTTTGAAGTTTTCAAAGTTTCGAAAACCAAAGGAATTTCGTTTGATAAGTTTGATGAGATTATTGGTCGCTTCTGATTTGGAGTTAGAATAGGGTAATTGAAGGGCGTTGACGATTTTTCAATGTTTTTATGATTGATGAAAGTTACTATTTTAGTTTTAAGAATTGTAGCTATTGTGTATTTCAAGGACGATGAGCGTGTGACTCCTGCACCGTCTGTATTGTTTATCGTAGGTAGTTCTGTTGGATTGATCCCATTCGTGGACTAGATAGGAGAAATTATGACAATTATTGGCAATTCCTATACTTTGAAATTTTGAAAAAATTTGAAATTGAAGAATCATATCTTTCGAATTGAGGTGGGATGAATTGAATCTTTGTTAGAAATACTTATTACAGTATGAAGGCGGTTATCCTTATTTTTTTGTTACCAATTGACGGAAAATTTTACAGGATAAATAAGCTATTTCATTCGTAAAATCTAAAGCATTTATTTGAGACAAGGAACTCTTTTTATAGTATAATGATGGTTGTAGATTAAATATATCAAAATATATATAGAAGTATTTTTGTTTCTTGTAAGTTTATCTGAGTGAGGAAGCAAAATGCTTCTTCTATTTTGAAATGGATAAAATAATAGAGAGGATATAGAATGAAAAAATTTTTTGGAGAGAAGCAGCATCGTTTTTCCTTACGAAAGTTGGCGATTGGTCTTGTGTCTGCTTCAATTTCGAGCTTATTTTTTGTGTCCATTGCTAGCAGTGGGACCGTATTTGCTCAAGAAAATGTATCTGTTCACTACAAATATGTGACGGATACAGAACTGAGTAGTCATGAGAAGGACTTGATTGTAAAGGATTTTCCTAATATTGTTGAAGATAGTGAGAGTACCTATTATCTAGTCTATCGTATGGATGAGAAAGCCCAACTAGGTCAGTTGCCTCATACCGGTGAGCACAGTAATCTGGTTACCGTCCTTTCGGGTGGAACCCTCGCTTCGATTGGACTCCTCATTTTTGCTGTTTCGAGAAAGAAAAGCAATAAGAAAGCATTGTTGAAGGTTGTTTTGATAACAGGCATGGGGAGTGGTTTGGTTTCTTCGGTTCAGGCTATTGAAAATCAACTCTTGCTCCAATATAATCAAGAATATCAATTATCCCAAGGAGCTAGTCTGCCTCTGCCAAGAGTCCTGTCAGGTTATACCTATCTAGGTTATATTAAGCAAGACAAGGAAGCTAGTCTGCAAGAAACTGCTGCTAGAGGTCAGAAACTAGACGACGTGCGTCAACCTCATTTTCAGACCAATGAAGGTGGGCAAAATGTAAGAGATGAGCGGAAAAATCCGTCTCCAACAAGCCCTGCTGACAAGCCAATCCCTTCTAAAGATTCACCCAATCAAAAGCCGTCTGGTATTGCTAGTGTGGATCCTCAGGACGAAGTCTTGGCTGGTCGCGTGAACAAACCAGAGCTCCTATACAAAGATCAAGAGATTGAAACCAAGCTAGACTTTGCTGAAGTGGTTCAAGAGAATCCTGAACTAGCAGAGGGAACTATTCGTATCAAACAAGAAGGTCATGTTGGGAAGAAGGTTGAAGTTGTTCGCATTTTTACTGTTGAAAATCAAGAAATTACTCGTGAAATCCTCTCGACCAAGGTAGAAAAATCCTTGCCACGTATAGTAGAGAAAGGGACTAAAAAGGCAGTGGCTCCGAGTGAAGCACCTCAGTCTGCAAGGAAAGGAGAGCCTGAGACACAGGCTACATTACCATCCTATACAGGTGAGCAATCTGGAGCAATAGTCGAACCAGAAACGGCTGAGAAGCCATCCTATACAGGTACCCAGTCCGGAGCGATTGTTGAACCAGAGCAAGTAGCTCCACAACCAGAGTACAAGGGAACTCAATCCGGTGCCATCGTCGAACCAGAGTCCCATTCTTCCTTACCAGAATATAAAGGTGAGCAATCGGGAGCTGTTGTAGCCCCTGAGACAAATAAAAAACAAGAATATACTGGCACCCAATCTGGAGCAATAGTAGATCCTGAGCAGGTTTCTCCTCTTCCAGAATATACAGGAATTCAATCTGGTGCGATTGTTGAACCTGAAAAGCAGGAACCAGAGGTTGGAGGTGCTCAATCAGGGGCTTTGCTAGAACCAGAAACGGCTGAGAAGCCATCCTATACAGGCACCCAATCCGGAGCGATTGTTGAACCCGAACAAGTAGCTCCACAACCAGAGTACAAGGGAACTCAAGCTGGTACCATCGTCGAACCAGAAACGGCTGAGAAGCCATCCTATACAGGTACCCAGTCCGGAGCGATTGTTGAACCCGAACAAGTAGCTCCACAACCAGAGTACAAGGGAACTCAAGCTGGTACCATCGTCGAACCAGAGATCCATGCTTCCTTACCAGAATATAAAGGTGAGCAATCTGGTGCAATAGTTGCCCCTGAGACGGCCGAAAAACCAGAATATACTGGCATCCAAGCTGGAGCCATCGTCGCACCAGAACAGGTACCATCGAAACCATCTTATACAGGTACCCAATCCGGAGCGATTGTTGAACCCGAACAAATTGCCCCTCTTCCAGAATATACTGGCAATATTGAGCAAGCAAAACCAGAAAATCCGGCTGAAAAACCAAAAGAAAAAGATCCAGAAAAAACACTTGAATTAAGAAATGTTTCTGATCTGGAGTTATATAGTCAGACCAATGGTACTTACAAACAACATGTTTCTTTAGACAGTGTTCCAAGTAATATAGACACTTACTTTGTTAAGGCAAAATCGTCGTCATTCAAAGATGTCTATCTACCTGTCGCTTCAATAACTGCAGAAATAAAAAATGGACAATCCGTTTATAAAATCATAGCCAAAGCTGAGAAACTCCAGCAAGAGCTAGAAAATAAATATGTCGATAATTTCACCTTCTATCTCGCAAAAAAGGCTACAGAAGAAACAACAACCTTCACTTCCTTTAGCAACTTGGTTAAAGCTATCAACAAGAATCTCTCTGGAACCTATCATTTAGCGGCTAGCTTGAATGCCAACGAAGTGGAGTTGGGACCTGATGACAGATCTTACATCAAGGGCACCTTTACTGGTCAGTTGATTGGTGAAAAAGATGGCAAGCATTATGCTATTTACAACTTGAAAAAGCCTCTTTTTGAAAGCTTGAGAGGGGCCATAGTAGAAAAGTTGAGCCTAAAAAATGTCTCTATTTCTGGTAAAGATGATATCGGTTCATTAGCCAATGAAGCTACGGATAACACAAAGATTAAGCAAGTTCATGTCGATGGTGTTCTGGCTGGGGAACGTGGTATCGGTGGTTTGTTGGCTAAGGCAGACCAATCAAGCATCACAGAGAGCAGTTTTAAGGGAAGAATTGTTAATACTTACGAAACGACTGCGGCATACAATATTGGTGGTTTGGTCGGTCATTTGACAGGAGGCAGAGCTTCACTGACTAAGTCAAAATCGACAGTAGCCATTTCCTCCAACACGAATAGTTCAGATCAGACTGTTGGTGGGCTAGCAGGTCTAGTAGACCAAGATGCGCATATACAGGATAGCTATGCTGAAGGTGATATCAACAATGTCAAGCACTTTGGTAGAGTTGCGGGTGTGGCTGGATATTTGTGGGATCGAAAGACGAATGAGGAACAGCATGCAGGAAGATTGACCAATGTACTAAGTGATGTCAATGTAACCAACGGGAATGCTATTACCGGTTACCACTATAATGAAATGAAGGTGGCTAATACATTCAGCAACAAAGCTAATAGAGTCTACAATGTCACCTTGGTCAGGGAAGAAGTCGTCAGCAAGGAATCATTTGTAGAAAGAGGAACAATTTTAGATGCTTCTGAAGTGACTAATAAAAAAGTAGAAATCAATCCTCTCACCCCTCCAACAGTGGAGTCCCTTTCAACAAGTGGTAGTAAAGAAAGTGATTTTTCTAAGGTGAAGCATTATCAAGCTCAGCGCGCCTTGGCTTATAAAAATATTGAAAAATTGCTACCTTTCTACAACAAGGCAACCATCGTCAAATACGGAAACCTGGTCAATGAGAACAGTCTTTTATATCAAAAAGAACTCTTGTCAGCAGTCATGATGAAGGATGACCAAGTCATCACCGATATTGTTTCCAACAAACAGACTGCAAACAAACTCTTGCTCCATTACCAGGATCATTCCTCTGAAACATTCCAGCTCAAGTACCAGAATGATTTTGCTAAGTTGGCAGAATATAGTCTAGGAGATACGGGGCTTCTCTATACGCCAAACCAATTCTTGTATAATCAAGAAACGATTATCCGGCAAGTCTTACCAGAATTGAAGAAGGTAAATTATCATTCAGATGCTATTAGAAACACACTTGGTATTTCACCAAAAGTGAAGCAAACCGAGCTCTATCTAGAAGAGCAGTTTGCTAAAACGAAGGAGCATCTAGAAGACAGTCTGAGAAAACTCTTGTCAGCGGATGCTGGTCTAGTGGAAAACAATCAAGTAATGACAGGTTATATTGTAGATAAAATCAAGCGTAACAAGGAAGCCTTGCTTCTTGGTATGAGCTACTTGGAGCGTTGGTATAACTTTAGCTATGGTCAGGTTAATATTAAAGACTTGGTCTTGTATCACCTTGATTTCTTTGGCAAAGGAAATGCATCTCCGTTAGATACTTTGATTGAGTTAGGGAAATCAGGATTTAATAATCTGCTTGCTAAGAACAACGTTGATACTTATGGTATCAGTCTTGCCAGCCATCATGGAACGACAGATTTGTTTAGCACGCTAGAAAATTACCGAAAAGTCTTTTTACCAAACACTAGCAACAATGACTGGTTTAAAAAACAGACCAAAGCTTTCATTGTTGAAGAAAAATCCACTATTGCAGAGGTCAAAACCAAGCAAGAGCAAGCAGGGACTAAGTATTCTATCGGTGTTTATGACCGAATTACTAGTAGTACTTGGAAATACCGCAATATGGTCTTGCCTCTCCTTACCTTGCCAGAAAGATCTGTATTTGTCATCTCAACCTTGTCTAGCCTAGGATTTGGAGCTTACGATCGCTACCGCAACAGTTACTATAAGGCTGGAGATGAACTCAATAAGTTTGTTGAAGATAATGCGCGTGAAACAGCCAAGCGTCAGCGAGATCACTACGATTATTGGTATCGTATTTTGGATAAACAGTCACGTGAAAAACTCTATCGTACGATCCTGCTTTATGATGCCTATAAGTTTGGTGATGATCATACTGAAGGAAAGGCTTCAACAATCGCAGACTTTGAGAATTCAAATCCTGCAATGCAACATTTCTTTGGACCAGTTGGTAACAAGGTAGTTCATAATCATCACGGTGCATACGCAACAGGAGATGGTGTCTACTATATGTCTTACCGTATGTTGGATAAGGATGGCGCTATAACGTATACACATGAAATGACCCATGATTCCGATCAGGATATCTATCTTGGTGGTTATGGTCGAAGAAGTGGTCTTGGTCCTGAGTTCTTTGCTAAAGGCTTATTACAAGCGCCAGACCATCCAAATGATGCGACCATTACTATTAACTCAATCTTGAAACATTCAAAATCAGATAGCTTAGAAGGATCCCGTCTACAAGTCTTAGATCCGACGGAACGATTTAAAGATGCATCCGATCTCCAGAAATACGCTCATAATATGTTTGACCTCATCTATCTGTTGGAATATCTTGAAGGGCAATCAATCGTTAAGAAACTGAATGTTTCCCAGAAAATGGAAGCTCTCAGAAAAATTGAGAACAAGTATGTGAAAGATCCAGCAGACGGAAATGATGTTTATGCTACTAATGTTGTGAAAGATTTGACTGACGAAGAAGCCCAAAAATTGACTAGCTTTGAGAGTTTGATTGACAATAATATTCTTTCGGCTCGTGAGTATCAGGCTGGCACTTATGAGAGAAATGGCTACTTTACGATTAAACTCTTTGCACCAATCTTTTCAGCATTGAGCAGTGAGAAAGGAACTCCTGGAGATCTTATGGGGCGTAGGATAGCTTATGAACTCTTAGCTGCTAAAGGATTTAAAGATGGTATGGTCCCATATATTTCCAACCAATATGAAGAAATTGCTAAACAAAATGGTCAGACAATCAACCTCTACGGTAAAAAGCAAGGATTAGTGACAGATAAGCTTGTCTTAGAAAAGCTATTTGGTGGTCAGTATTCATCTTGGGCAGGCTTTAAAAAAGCTATGTATCAAGAGCGCGTTGCTCAGTTTGATCATTTGAATAAAATTACTTTTAAAGATCCGACGCAATCATGGATGAGCAATGCCACGAAAACCATTCAAAGAGTAAAAGAATTGCAAGAACTGATGGATCAAGCTGTTCTCAAGGATGCAGAAGGTACGCGTTGGAGTGACTATAACCCAGAAACTGACAGTGCAGTTCATAAACTTAAGAGAGCAGTCTTTAAAGCCTACCTAGACCAAACAAATGATTTTAGAACCTCTATTTTTGCAAATAAAAAGTAATGAATTATAGAAGTTCCTAATCAGGATGAGAGGACTTTACTTCCTGACTGTCAGAACTTGTCGATTTTAACTAGCTTTTTTGTGAAAAATTGTGTAAAATAGAATAGATAAACGAGGGGAAACCTCGGAAAATTTAAAGGAGAATCCATCTAATGGTAAAATTGGTTTTTGCTCGCCACGGTGAGTCTGAATGGAACAAAGCTAACCTTTTCACTGGTTGGGCTGATGTTGATTTGTCTGAAAAAGGTACACAACAAGCGATTGACGCTGGTAAATTGATCAAAGAAGCTGGTATCGAATTTGACCAAGCTTACACTTCAGTATTGAAACGTGCGATCAAAACAACTAACTTGGCTCTTGAAGCTTCTGATCAATTGTGGGTTCCAGTTGAAAAATCATGGCGTTTGAACGAACGTCACTATGGTGGTTTGACTGGTAAAAACAAAGCTGAAGCTGCTGAACAATTTGGTGATGAGCAAGTTCACATCTGGCGTCGTTCATACGATGTATTGCCTCCAAACATGGACCGTGATGATGAGCACTCAGCTCACACTGATCGTCGTTACGCTTCACTTGACGATTCAGTTATTCCAGATGCTGAAAACTTGAAAGTGACTTTGGAACGTGCCCTTCCATTCTGGGAAGATAAAATCGCTCCAGCTCTTAAAGATGGTAAAAACGTATTCGTAGGAGCTCACGGTAACTCAATCCGTGCCCTTGTAAAACACATCAAAGGTTTGTCAGATGACGAGATCATGGACGTGGAAATCCCTAACTTCCCACCATTGGTATTCGAATTCGACGAAAAATTGAACGTAGTTTCTGAATACTACCTTGGAAAATAATTTGTAAAAAGAAAGCCTAGGAATACCTAGGTTTTTCTTTTTATTCTAGTATCCAACTCTTCGAAAAAGCGTTATAATGATAGTAAAGAGTGACTTAATTGTAAGAAAGAGAGAAGGACGATGGCTTATATTGAGATGAAACATTGTTACAAGCGTTATCAGGTTGGGGATACGGAGATTGTGGCTAATCGTGATGTGAATTTTGAAATTGAAAAAGGGGAGCTGGTCATTATTCTTGGCGCTTCAGGTGCTGGAAAATCAACCGTTCTCAATCTCCTAGGAGGTATGGATACCAATGATGAGGGGGAGATTTGGATTGATGGTGCCAATATTGCCAACTATAGTTCGCACCAACGAACAAACTATCGTCGTGAAGATGTAGGCTTTGTTTTTCAATTTTACAATCTGGTCTCCAATCTGACAGCCAAGGAAAATGTGGAATTGGCCTCAGAAATTGTGACAGATGCCTTGGATCCTGAGCAGGTCTTGACAGACGTAGGTCTGGCTCATCGCCTCAATAACTTTCCAGCCCAGCTTTCTGGAGGGGAGCAACAGCGAGTGTCCATTGCACGCGCTGTAGCTAAGAATCCTAAAATTCTCCTTTGTGATGAACCGACAGGTGCCTTGGATTACCAGACAGGGAAGCAAGTCTTGAAGATTCTCCAAGACATGTCTCGTCAAAAGGGAGCGACGGTAATCATCGTGACTCACAATAGCTCGCTAGCTCCTATAGCTGATCGCGTGATTCACATGCGTGATGCCACTGTTATGAGAGTAACAATCAATGAGAATCCACAGGCTATCGATACATTGGAGTATTAGCATGAAAAAAACATACCGAAAAGACATGTTCCAGTCGGTGATTGCTTCTAAGGGACGCTTTGCTTCTATCTTGACCTTGATGATGCTGGGTTCTTTAGCCCTAGTAGGTCTTAAAGTAGCCAGTCCAAACATGGAACGCACGGCAGGGGATTATCTCCGTAAAGCCAATACCCTGGATCTGGCAGTGATAGCTGATTATGGCTTGGACAAAGAAGATCAGGACGAACTAAAGACCCTTCAAGGAGCAAGTGTTGAGTTTGGCTATATGGCAGACCTAACCGTTGAAAATAGTGAAGAAGCGGTTCGACTTTATTCTAAGCCAGAGGGAATTTCAACTTTTCAAGTGACAGAAGGGCGACTTCCAGAGGCTGATGGGGAAATTTCCTTGGCAGATTTCTGGAGAGACCGCTATCAGATTGGGCAGACTATCACCTTTAGCAAGAAAGAAGAAGGGAAGACCGTCATAAAATCCCAATCTTTCATAATTACTGGATTTGTTCAGTCGGGTGAGATACTTTCTCAAGAAGACTTGGGAGGGGCTAGTAGTGGAAATGGAAGCTTGGCTGGCTATGGAGTGATTTTACCCAGTCAGTTTGACTCAGATGTTTATAGCATTGCGCGTGTGCGCTATGATGATTTAAAAAATCTAGATGCTTTTTCATTCGACTATAGAAGCAAACGAGATCGACACCAGGAAGACTTACAAAACTTGCTTGCCGATAATGGTCAAAAACGATTGGCAAGTATCAAAGCAAATGGGCAAAAGAGCTTGGAAGATGGAAAAGAGCAGCTCCAAACAGCAGAAAGCGACCTTCAAAAGAGCAAGAGTCAGTTAGAACAGGCTGAAAGTCGATTGAAAACGCAAGAAGAACAAGTGACCGCTTTGCCTGAGCCTCAAAAGAGTCAAGCCAAGGAGCAATTGACAAAAGCTAAGGAAGAATTGGCTACAGAAAAAGAAAAAATGGCTCAGACAGAGAGTAATCTAGCCAAGGAAAAAGAGAAGCTTGAACAACGCCAGAAAGAGCTTGATGAACTGGCAGAGCCTACTTACCATGTATACAACCGCCAAACCATGCCAGGCGGTCAAGGATACCTCATGTATAGTAATGCTTCAGCAAGTATTCGTTCTGTCGGGAATATCTTTCCCGTGGTGCTTTTTATGGTTGCTGCAATGGTAACCTTTACAACAATGACGCGCTTTGTGGATGAAGAGCGTACCAATGCTGGTATTTTCAAGGCCCTAGGTTACAAGAATCAAGATATTGTTGCCAAGTTTGTCCTCTATGGTTTTCTTGCAGGAACTGTGGGAACTGTTTTAGGAACGCTTCTAGGACATTATCTCCTTGCAGGCGTGATTTCGGATGTTATAACAGCTGGAATGGTCGTTGGGAAAAGTCACGAGTATTTCTACTGGTCTTATAGTCTTATTGCCCTAGCTTTAAGTTGGGTATCCAGCGTTTTGCCGGCTTATCTGGTAGCGCGGAGGGAATTGCACGATGAAGCAGCCCAACTTTTGCTGCCCAAACCTCCCGTTAAAGGATCAAAGATTTTGCTGGAACGCCTGAGCTTTATTTGGAGTCGTCTGAGCTTCACTCATAAGGTTACGGCGCGAAATATTTTCCGATATAAGCAACGGATGTTGATGACCATTTTTGGAGTTGCGGGTTCGGTTGCTCTCCTATTTGCAGGTCTTGGCATTCAGTCTTCTGTGGGAGGAGTTGTCGAGCGTCAATTTGAACAAATCCAGCAATACCAGATGATTGTAGCGGAAAAGAGCAGTGCAACGGAGCAAGAAAAAGCAGAACTAGAAAGTGCCTTGCAAGCTGAGTCTATCCATGCTTACCAAAAAATTTACTCTAAATCCATTGAAAAAGATTTCAAAGGAAAAGCAGGACTTCAGACTATCACCATAATGGTCACAAGCCGAGAAAATTTCAAACCCTTTATCGCATTAGAGGAAAATGGCCAAGAGGTGCAGGTCACAGATGGAGCAGTCGTGAGTCAAAAATTAGCTCAACTAGAAGGTATTACGGTTGGAGACAAGCTGGAGCTTGATGGGAAAGAAATCAAGGTATCGGCTATTTCTGAAAACTATGTTGGACACTTTGTTTATCTCAATCGAACGACATACGAACAAGTCTACGGTACCAGTCCGAAAGACAATACCTACCTAGTAAAATTAAAAGAGCCAACACCATCCAATACGGAGAAAGAAGCTGCGGTATTTATGAAAAAAACTGCTGTTTCTGGGGTGGTCCAAAATGCAACAGCTATCCATCTCTTTGAATCTGTAGCCAATTCTCTCAATAAAACCATGGCAATCCTTGTCCTTGTTTCCGTCTTGCTAGCCATTGTCATTCTTTACAATCTCACCAATATCAATGTGGCAGAACGTATCCGTGAACTTTCGACCATCAAGGTTCTCGGTTTCCATAATAAAGAAGTGACCCTCTATATCTACCGCGAGACCATGGTGCTGTCCTTTGTGGGGATTGTTCTCGGTTTGGTAGCCGGCTACTATTTACATCAATTTTTGATTCAAATGATCTCACCTGCCACCATACTTTTTTATCCACAGGTCAGCTGGGAAGTCTATGCTCTTCCAATCGTCGCAGTGACTGTTATTTTAGCCTTACTGGGTTTCTTTGTCAATCACCACTTGAGAAAGGTGGATATGCTTGAAGCCCTGAAATCAGTAGAGTAGGTCAAGTTTTTAAAAAGTAAATCAGTTGACAAAGTCTCTGCTTCTTGGTAGAATAGGGATTGTCGTAAAGACAAATAACTTCTTCTTGGTTACAGGCATGCCAACCTGTCACTCGGATGAAGCCAAATAAAAAGGAGAAACATCATGGCAATCTCAAAAGAGAAAAAAAATGAAATCATCGCACAATATGCACGTCACGAAGGTGATACAGGTTCAGTAGAGGTTCAAGTTGCTGTCCTTACTTGGGAAATCAACCACCTTAACGAACACATCAAACAACACAAAAAAGACCACGCTACTTACCGTGGATTGATGAAGAAAATCGGTCGCCGTCGTAACTTGCTTGCATACTTGCGTAAAAACGACGTTAACCGTTACCGTGAGTTAATCAACTCTCTAGGACTTCGTCGCTAATCTACTTTATTTTCCACTTACATTGCGTTGTCACCTTACCTCGATATACTCAAGTATTATCTTTGGTTACGGTTCCTAGCACTGTAAGGTAAAATAAACCAGAATGATCTCCCTTCGGGGAGATTTTTTTGTTTCACTGAAAGTTTCGTACATTCTTCTCCTCGTCGCCTAGTCTATAAACGGTTTATCCAGCAAGACTGGAGCTCTCTGATTTTCAGAGGGCTTTTTGTTTTTATCTGCTTGCTTAGGCCGTGTTCAATTAACAAGATACAAAGGCCGTCAAAAGCACAAAGCAAAAATAGGAAAATTGACGAAGAAACTTCAGTTTCTAGGAGATTTTATCTTTTTTGCCAAGTGCTTAGGCCGTGTTCAATTGAGCATGTCTTGATAAAGAAGCTACTCCATTGGGTAGCTTTTTTGTATGGATTTTATCCCGAGCTCAAATCAGCTCTCTGATTTTCAGAGGGCTTTTTTATTGAGGTTTTATCGGTCACAATTTTGGAGACTACAAAAACACAGACTTATGCTGATATCGGCTATGACTTGTTTTATCGGTCACAATTTTGGAGACTACAAAAACTCTAGCTGTGACAACATCTGTTGCATCCCAGTTTTATCGGTCACAATTTTGGAGACTACAAAAACCAATCGAGCGACCTACGAACAGGTCTACGGGTTTTATCGGTCACAATTTTGGAGACTACAAAAACAGGCTGGTAGCTTTTTCTTACGCTCCAGAAGTTTTATCGGTCACAATTTTGGAGACTACAAAAACTTCTTAATCAAACGATATTTGATTGGTGAAGTTTTATCGGTCACAATTTTGGAGACTACAAAAACTCTCAGTAGGTAATAAATCCGACTGGGAAAGTTTTATCGGTCACAATTTTGGAGACTACAAAAACATGGTCACATCAATACGATCACCAAATCCAGTTTTATCGGTCACAATTTTGGAGACTACAAAAACCTCAAATGGTATCAGCTAATTACACCATAAGGGTGCGTAGCTACTCGGCTTGAAAAGCCGAGTAGCTGTCTGCAAGCCCCTTCGGAGAGCCCACACTTTACGAAGTAAAGTATAGTATGTTATACTTTACATGGAAGTAGTCACCGAATTCCAGTTAGAAATTACTTTGTAACTACGTTTTGAGGAGGAGTAAAATGCTTTCCTATGTTCGACATTACCCACTAGCGATAGCTAAATTAATGTGTCTGTGCTCTCCTAAAATCTGCTGATTTATTACTGACTAATACAGGAGGTTTTTATGGGACAGACAATCATATCTGCTATTGGTGTTTATATTTCCACCAGTATCGATTATTTAATTATTTTATTTATTTTATTTGCACAGCTATCACAGAATAAACAAAAATGGCATATTTATGCGGGGCAATATCTAGGCACAGGCTTACTTGTAGGGGCGAGTTTAGTTGCTGCTTATGTCGTTAATTTCGTGCCTGAAGAATGGATGGTTGGATTGCTTGGTTTAATCCCTATCTATTTAGGGATTCGCTTTGCAATTGTTGGAGAAGGTGAGGAAGAAGAGGAAGAAATTATTGAAAGATTAGAACAAAGCAAGGCAAATCAACTGTTTTGGACAGTTACATTGCTGACAATTGCGTCTGGCGGAGATAATTTAGGTATCTATATACCTTATTTTGCTTCGTTAGATTGGTCACAGACCCTCGTGGCGTTGCTTGTGTTTGTAATCGGCATAATTATCTTATGCGAGATTAGTCGGGTGTTATCCTCTATTCCGTTAATATTCGAGACAATTGAAAAATACGAGCGAATCATTGTGCCCTTAGTATTCATTCTACTTGGACTATACATCATGTATGAAAATGGCACGATAGAGACTTTTCTGACCATGTAGATTTTTTGTTTCACTAGGATTTTAGCCCGAGCTCAAATCAGCTCTCTGACTTCAGAGGGCTTTTTCTATATATATTTCCATCCTTGTTCATCTAATAGAAATATGGTATACTTTTCATGAGAATTTTCTAAATTTTTAATTTTGTTTAAGGAGGTTTTCATGCTTTCCAAATTTTCTGGAAGCCGACGGGACCTGCAATTTGTGTTACTTTTAGGTATTTTGCTAACTACTTTAGGGATTTCGCTCTTTCTAGCAGTTTCTATGGGATCCGTTGCGATTGATCTAGGCGATACCTATCGGATTATTTTGAGCAGGTTGGGTTTTCCTCTTGAGATAGGAGAGGTTTCCAAGTCCACTCTTGCCATTGTATGGAACATGAGATTCCCCCGAGTATTGTTAGGTCTGATAGTAGGGGCTGGTCTTTCTATGTGTGGCAGCGTGATGCAGTCTACAGTGAACAATCCCATCGCAGAGCCTTATGTCTTAGGAATTTCTGCGGGTGCAACTCTAGGGGCAACCTTGAGCATTATTCTTGGTTTAAAAGTGGTGATTAGCCTTGGAGCTTTTCTTGGAGCTATTTTGGCAACCATTGCTGTCCTCATCATTGCCTCTATGCAGGGCAGGATGACGACTTCTAGTCTAATCTTATCAGGAACGGTGGTCAATGCTCTCTTTCTGGCTTTTTCCAACTTTATTATCTCTGTTGGCGCTAATGCTGACAGTGTGATGACCATTAAGTTTTGGACTATGGGCTCACTTGCAGGGACTACTTGGTCTGACTTAGTCCTGCCAACTATAGTAGTAGGATCGGCTTTTCTATTTTTCGCTACCCAGTATCGTGTTTTTAATGCGATGATGATGGGAGATGAGGCTGCTTTAACTTTGGGGATTCCCTTACGCTTTTATTGGTATCTTTATGTGACCATGGTGGCTGTTCTGACAGCAGTCTTAGTGGCAACTTGTGGGATTATTGGATTTGTTGGTCTGATTACGCCCCACTTAGCTCGAGGGTTAGTAGGAACGAATTACAGGAGACTTTTTCCCGTTGCGACTTTACTGGGTGCCCTCTTTGTCGTCTGGGCAGATGTACTCTCTCGTGTCATCATTCCCAATGCTGAGCTGCCGATTGGTATTTTCACAGCCTTAGTAGGTGCTCCCTTCTTTATCTACATTGTTGGAGGTAGGCGAAGGGAGGTGAGGACCTGATATGGACTTGATTTGTCAGGATGTCCACTTTAGACTAGGAGAGAAAAAAATCCTCAAAGGAGTTTCTCTTAAGGTTGAGGGGCATCAATTTCATACGATATTAGGGCCAAATGGAAGTGGAAAAACCAGCCTACTTAAACTCCTCTATCGTCAGGAAAGGGCGGACAAAGGTTTGATAAGCCTAGATGGAAAGCCGCTGGAGCATTGGTCACTCAAAGAAACAGCCAAGCAAATGGCGGTCGTCACCCAGTTTAATCAATTGCAGTTTGATTGTACAGTTGAGGAAATCGTCTTGCTGGGAAGAACTCCACACCTCTCTTTTCTACAGAAGGAAAAGGAAAGGGATTATGCCCTCGTTCAAGATGCTCTCGTCAAGGTGGATATGCTTGAGAAGAAAACTCGTCTCTATTCGTCTCTTTCAGGTGGGGAGAAACAGCGAGTCTTATTAGCACGCGCCTTGGCGCAAGAACCGACTCTCTTGCTCCTGGACGAGCCAACCAATCACCTGGATATCAAGTACCAGTTAGACTTGTTGGCTATTGTGAAGAATCTTAAGGTCAATGTTCTAGCTGTCCTGCATGATATTCAACTTGCTTGTCGCTATTCGGATTATCTCTATCTGATGAAAGAGGGGGAAATCCTTTACCAAGGGACTCCAAAGGAGACCATCACCCCTGAGTCATTGCAAACTGTATACGGAGTTCAAAGTCAGGTGACTTGGACCGAGGATCAGCAAGCTATGATTCACTATTTATAAGAATGAAAAGGAAAACAAGATGAAAAAAACACTCAGTATTTTACTCGTAACAGTAGCTACCCTAACCATGGCAGCTTGTGGCAATACTACTACAGAAAAAGCTACTACACAATCTAGCACAGAAACAAGTCAAAAGGCGAGCACAGAGACGACTTATCCACTAACGGTTAAAACCTATGATGCTAAGGGAAATGAAGTCGAACAAGTCTTTGACAAGGCCCCTGAAAAAGTTATCACAAATAACCTTTCAACTACTGAAATCTTGTTGGAGTTAGGGCTGAAGGATAAAATTACTGGCATGCTTAACCCTGATAATGCTGTGACGGACAAATACAAGGACGCGATTGCGACGATTCCTCAAATTGGAGATAAAAAAACAGTCTCACAAGAAACAGTCCTTTCTTATGAGCCAGACGCTGTGATGGGTCGAAACATGATGTTTTCTGAAAAATCCTTGGGGACAGTTATCACTTGGAATGAAAACAAAATCCCAGTTTATACTCAAAAAGCTTCTCTATCAACGATTCAGCAAGATTTAGGAAATATTGTAGAAGATGTTAAAAATCTTGGAATGATTTTTAATGTTCAGGACAAGGCTAATGAGTACGCAGCCCAATTACAAACTAAAATTGACGCTGTTAAGAAAGCAAATCCAGCAAGTCAAGGTGAAAAGAAAAAGGCTTTGATTATGGTTGCTTATAATGATGAAACCTTCGGTGCCTACAAGTCTGCTTTGCAAGAAAGTTTGCTGAACCAACTTGGTTATACAAACGTTGCTACGGGGACATCAGGCTTGACCTTGGAAAATCTCGTGTCAATGGATCCTGAATTGATTATCTATGTAACCAGCGATCGCAATAAAAAATTGGATGAAAAAGCAGTAGAGTTGATGAAGGCAAATGCTGTTTTGGAAAGCGTTGCTGCTATTAAGAATCAAAAAATCATGACCATCTCTTACGATGAATTGATGGACTATGGTCCAGCAGTGATTGATTCCCTTGAAAAAATCAATGACTTTATCAATAAATAATGAGTTTGATTGGGAAGGGATTCAAGTCAAAATCAGCCTTCCTTCTAACTACGCCCCCAATCAAACCTATCCGGCTATTTTATTGAATGATGGAAACTTGGATTTCCTATCCTCCCTTTCCGAATCTGCGATTTTAGTGGGCTTGACCTCTAAAAATCGCTTAGACGACTACACTCCCTGGAAGGCATCGGCTCTGAGAGAGGGAGTTCCAGATTTTGGAGGTCAGGCCAATGTCTATCATGATCATTTATTTGGAGGTCTTTTAGACAAATTGCAGTCGCTTTATCGACTTGATGAAAATCGCCTTGCTTATGGAGGTTATTCACTAGGTGGTTTGGTGGCAGTCTACAGTCTTTTCAGCTTTGACAAGGTTTCCTGTGTCTTTTCGATCTGCGGTTCCTTTTGGTATCCTGATTTTGTGACTTACTGCAAGGAAGAAAATGTGAAAAATTTAGACTGTTTGCTGTATTTACAGAATGGTCAAACAGAAGGAGCACACCATACTAATCGCTTAGCTCAAGCACCAGTCTATGCTGAGCAAATCCATACCAGTCTTCAGAAATGCTATCCGAATGGCCAGTTTGTCTTTGATCTTTATGGACACCATGAACAAGTAGCTGAACGATTCCTAGCTTTTTCCAGCTGGTTGACCCAAAAATGGAAAATCGAATAAAAGATTTATCCCTTGGCTTTTGCCAAGGGATTCTTGTATTTATTTAACCAAGTTTTTCTCTCTTTTTATCTGGATTCCATACGAAGCTTGCGATAAAGCTAAAGATGATGGTTAGGATAGCGAGGATAATCGCAAGGATGAGGGCGGGGATGCGGATAAACCACCAGAGTGGGTTTGGTTTTTTATCGTTGTGCCATTGTTTAGTTTCTTGGTCCAGACGTTGAAATTCTGTTTGGATACGATTGGCGACTGTTTCAATGCCTTCATCATTCATTTTCTTGATATCTGAGATATCAATTGGATTTCCAAAGTTCATATCGACACGCTCGCGGCTAACCAAGCCTTTCAAGGTCATGGGACCTGTGTAGGTAACCGGCATGATACGGACCTTGGCCATCTTGGAAATCAGAGCTACGCCACCTTTTACATCGTTTGAGTGACGGCTCCCACTTGGAAACATGATGAGAGAGCGGTCACTTTTTTTAAGAACGTTGATAGGATATTTGATGGCAGAAGCGCTAGGATTTTCACGGTCGATAGGAAAGGCACCACACATACGAATCCACCAACCAAAGATACGGTTGGTAAAGAGTTCTTTTTTGGCCATAAAGATAAATTGTTTTGGTTTGGTCGCAAAGGCCATATAAACAGGATCCCACCAGGTGCGGTGAGGCGCAACCAAAATATAATTTTCATCTTGATTAGGAATTTTATCAGTATTATGATAGTGGGCATTGCCATTGATGGACCAGAGGAGCAAGACAACCAATCCACGTAAATAAGTATAAAACATGCGATCTCCTTCGATTATTTTCTCGTTATTATTATACCTTATCAAAGGAGGGCTGGCAAACTTTTCCCTTGACTAGGTGCATATTTAGGATGAGATTAGAATTCTTTGAGAAAAAATGATATGATAGAATTTATGGATAAAAATAAGATTATGGGATTAACCCAAATAGAAGTCAAGGAAAGACAGGCTAAGGGCTTGGTCAATGATTTTACTGCTTCGGCCAGTACCAGCACTTGGCAAATCGTTAAACGAAATGTCTTTACCCTTTTTAACGCTTTGAACTTTGCCATTGCTTTGGCACTAGCCTTTGTGCAGGCTTGGAGCAATCTGGTCTTCTTTGCCGTTATCTGCTTTAACGCTTTTTCTGGAATTGTGACCGAGTTGCGGGCCAAACACATGGTGGACAAGCTCAATCTCATGACCAAGGAAAAGGTCAAGACTATTCGTGATGGCCAAGAAGTGGCTCTGAATCCTGAAGAATTGGTGTTAGGAGATGTCATTCGTTTGTCTGCTGGAGAGCAGATTCCCAGTGATGCCTTGGTTTTGGAAGGCTTTGCGGAAGTCAATGAAGCCATGTTGACGGGGGAAAGTGATTTGGTGCAAAAGGAAGTGGATACCTTGCTTTTGTCAGGAAGTTTCCTAGCCAGTGGGGCAGTTTTAGCTCAAGTTCACCATGTCGGTGCAGACAACTATGCTGCTAAACTTATGCTTGAGGCTAAGACTGTGAAACCTATCAACTCCCGTATCATGAAATCGCTGGACAAGCTAGCTGGTTTTACTGGGAAGATTATCATTCCCTTTGGTCTAGCTCTCCTGCTAGAAGCTTTGATCTTAAAAGGCCTGCCTCTTAAGTCATCCGTTGTAAATTCATCGACAGCCCTACTGGGAATGTTGCCCAAGGGAATCGCCCTTTTGACTATTACTTCGCTCCTGACCGCGGTGATTAAGCTGGGCTTGAAAAAGGTTTTGGTGCAGGAGATGTACTCTGTTGAGACCTTGGCGCGCGTGGATATGCTCTGTCTGGACAAGACGGGCACCATTACCCAAGGAAAGATGCAGGTGGAGGCTGTACTTCCACTGACGGAAACTTATGGTGAAGAGACCATTGCCAGTATCCTGACCAGCTACATAGCCCATAGTGAGGATAAAAATCCAACTGCCCAAGCCATTCGCCAGCGTTTCCAAGGTCAGGTAGCCTACCCTATGATTTCCAATCTTCCCTTCTCAAGCGACCGCAAGTGGGGAGCCATGGAGTTAGAAGATTTGGGAACAGTTTTCTTAGGTGCGCCTGAGATGTTGCTGGACTCTGAAGTCCCAGAAGCCAGAGAGGCCTTGGAGAGAGGGTCACGTGTCTTGGTCTTGGCAGTCAGTCAGGAAAAACTAGACCATCACAAACCACATAAACCATCTGATATTCAGGCTCTGGCCTTGCTGGAGATTTTGGACCCTATTCGAGAAGGAGCAGCTGAAACTCTGGACTATCTCCGTTCTCAAGAAGTGGGACTCAAAATTATCTCTGGTGACAATCCGGTTACAGTTTCCAGTATTGCCCAGAAAGCTGGTTTTGCCGACTATCACAGCTATGTAGACTGTTCAAAAATCACGGATGAGGAATTGATTTCCCTGGCTGAAGAGACAGCTATTTTCGGACGTGTTTCCCCTCATCAAAAGAAACTCATCATCCAAACGCTGAAAAAAGCAGGGCATACAACGGCTATGACAGGGGACGGAGTCAATGATATCCTAGCCCTTCGTGAGGCGGATTGTTCTATCGTGATGGCTGAGGGAGATCCTGCGACTCGTCAGATTGCCAATCTGGTTCTCTTGAACTCTGACTTTAATGATGTTCCTGAGATTCTCTTCGAAGGCCGTCGGGTGGTCAATAACATCGCCCACATCGCACCGATTTTCTTGATTAAGACGATTTATTCCTTCTTGCTCGCAGTTATCTGTATCGCCAGTGCCCTTCTAGGAAGGTCAGAGTGGATTTTGATTTTCCCATTCATTCCGATCCAGATTACCATGATCGACCAGTTCGTGGAAGGTTTCCCACCATTCGTTCTGACTTTTGAGCGAAATATCAAACCTGTTGAGCCAAACTTCCTCAGAAGATCTATGCTTCGTGCTCTACCAAGTGCTCTCATGGTCGTCTTCAGCGTTCTTTTTGTGAAAATATTTGGAAGTAGCCAAGGTTGGTCTGAGTTAGAAATCTCAACTCTACTCTATTATCTCTTGGGATCAATTGGTTTCTTATCCGTATTTAGAGCCTGCATGCCATTTACCCTATGGCGTGTCCTCTTGATTGTTTGGTCAGTAGGAGGTTTCCTAGCCACAGCTCTCTTCCCAAGAATCCAAAAACTACTTGAAATTTCAACCTTAACAGGACAAACATTACCTGTTTATGGTGTCATGATGTTGGTCTTTACCGTAATTTTCATCCTGACAAGTCGCTATCAAGCCAGAAAATAAAGAAAGACTGCAATCTGTGGATTGCGGTTTTTTTAGGTGCAAGATTGCTAGCTGAAATGTGGTATAATAAGAGGTAATAGAGTTTTGGAAAGAGAGAGAAGATGATTTCAAAGAGATTAGAGTTAGTGGCTTCTTTTGTGCCACAGGGAGCCATTTTACTAGATGTGGGGAGTGACCATGCTTATCTGCCTATCGAGTTGGTCGAAAGAGGCCAAATCAAAAGTGCTATTGCGGGTGAGGTGGTGGAAGGTCCTTACCAATCTGCAGTCAAAAATGTTGAGGCTCACGGCCTAAAGGAGAAAATCCAAGTCCGTTTAGCCAATGGATTAGCAGCTTTTGAAGAGACTGACCAAGTGTCGGTCATCACCATAGCAGGTATGGGTGGCCGTTTGATTGCTAGGATTTTAGAAGAAGGCTTGGACAAGTTAGCTAATGTAGAACGATTGATCCTCCAGCCCAATAATCGTGAAGACGACTTGCGTATCTGGCTACAAGAAAACGGATTTCAGATTGTAGCTGAAAGCATCTTAGAAGAAGCTGGCAAGTTTTACGAGATTTTGGTGGTGGAAGCAGGACAAATGAAGCTGTCAGCCAGTGATGTTCGCTTTGGACCTTTCTTGTCCAAAGAGGTCAGTCCAGTCTTTGTCCAAAAATGGCAAAAAGAAGCTGTTAAGCTAGAGTTTGCCCTCGGACAAATCCCAGAAAAAAATCTGGAGGAACGTCAAGTTCTAGTAGATAAAATTCAAGCCATCAAGGAGGTTCTCCATGCTAGCAAGTGAAGTAATTAACGCATATGAAGCCTTTTGCCCTCAGGAATTCTCCATGGAGGGAGACAGTCGTGGCCTGCAAATTGGAACTTTGGACAAGGATATCCAAAGTGTCATGGTTGCTCTGGATATTCGTGAAGAAACGGTGGCTGAAGCCATTGAAAAGGGTGTGGACCTGATTATCGTTAAGCACGCGCCGATTTTCCGTCCCATCAAGGACTTGGTCGCCAGCCGTCCGCAAAATCAGATTTACATTGATCTCATCAAGTATGACATTGCAGTTTATGTCAGCCATACCAATATTGACATCGTTGAAAATGGCCTCAATGACTGGTTCTGTCAGATGCTAGGTATCAAGGAAACGACTTATCTGCAGGAGACAGGTCCAGAACGTGGAATTGGTCGTATTGGAAATGTTCAGCCTCAGACATTTGGGGAATTGGCCCAACATGTCAAGCAAGTCTTTGGTTTAGATAGCCTTCGAATGGTGCATTATCAAGAGAGTGATTTGCAGAAGCCTCTTTCAAGAGTGGCCATCTGTGGTGGAAGCGGGCAGTCATTCTATAAGGATGCTTTGGCAAAAGGAGCAGATGTCTATATCACTGGTGATATTTACTACCACACTGCCCAGGATATGTTGTCTGATGGGTTACTGGCATTGGATCCTGGTCACTATATAGAAGTGCTTTTTGTGGAAAAAATTGCAGAGCTTCTTAATCAATGGAAAGAGGAAAAAGGCTGGACAATCGATATTGTACCTAGTCAAGCATCGACCAATCCTTTCCACCATATCTAGTTAGAAGGTGAAGACAATGAAAAAAGTTGCTATTATTGGAGCAGGGATTGTAGGTGCAACAGCTGCCTACTACCTTTCGAAAGAAAGTGATCTAGAAGTAACCGTCTTTGACCATGGACAAGGTCAGGCTACCAAGGCAGCAGCAGGAATTATCAGCCCTTGGTTTTCCAAACGCCGCAATAAGGCCTGGTATAAGATGGCGCGCTTGGGGGCTGACTTTTATGTGGATTTATTAGCTGATTTAGAGAAGTCAGGGCAAGAAATCGACTTTTACCAGCGTTCGGGAGTCTTTCTCCTGAAAAAGGATGAAACTAAGTTGGAAGAACTCTATCAACTAGCCCTCCAGCGTAGAGAAGAATCTCCCTTGATAGGGCAATTAGCCATTCTGGACCAAGCATTAGCAAATGAATTATTCCCTGGCTTGCAGGGATTTGATCACTTGCTCTATGCTTCTGGTGGAGCGAGAGTAGATGGTCAACTCTTAGTGACTCGTTTACTGGAAGCCAGTCAGATCAAGCTGGTCAAAGAAAAAGTAACTCTGACACCTTTAGCATCAGGTTACCAGATTGACGAAGAAGTGTTTGATCAGGTTATTTTGGCGACGGGAGCTTGGTTGGGACACCTGTTAGAACCTTTAGGTTATGAAGTAGATGTTCGTCCCCAAAAGGGACAACTCCGAGATTATCAACTTTCCCAAGACATGGAAGCTTACCCTGTTGTTATGCCAGAAGGGGAGTGGGATTTGATTCCTTTTGCAGGTGGGAAATTATCCCTAGGCGCTACCCATGAAAATGATATGGGATTTGATTTGACGGTAGATGAAACCTTACTCCAACAAATGGAGGAGGCAGCCTTGCCTCACTATCCAGTCTTGGCAGTAGCGACTTCAAGAGCTGAGCGTGTGGGAATCCGTGCCTATACCAGCGATTTCTCTCCTTTCTTTGGGCAAGTACCTGGCTTAGCAGGTGTCTATGTTGCTAGTGGACTAGGTTCATCAGGTCTCACAACTGGTCCTATCATTGGTTACCATCTAGCTCAACTGATTCAAGATAGGGAGTTAACCTTGGACCCTCTAAACTACCCAATTGAAAACTATGTCAAACGGGTAAAAAGCGAATAAGCATTTTACTAAAATTTTAGTCATCCCTCTAGGATGGCAAATGACATTCCCTATCAAAAATGGTAAAATAAGAAAAAATAATCCGAGAATCGAGGAAAGAAGATGCAAGAAAAGATTTTGGTAACGGGTGGAGCAGGATTTATCGGAACCCACACTGTTATTGAGTTAATCCAAGCAGGTCATCAAGTTGTTGTGGTGGATAACCTTGTTAATAGTAACAGAAAAAGTTTAGAAGTTGTTGAGAGAATCACAGGAGTTGAAGTGCCTTTCTATGAGGCAGATATCCGTGACACTGATACCCTCAGAGATATTTTCAAGCAAGAAGAACCAACAGGGGTTATTCACTTTGCTGGTTTGAAGGCTGTCGGTGAATCTACTCGTATTCCTCTTGCCTATTATGATAACAATATCGCAGGGACTGTTAGCCTTTTGAAAGTTATGGAAGAAAACAACTGTAAAAACATCATCTTCAGTTCTTCTGCGACAGTTTACGGAGATCCTCATACAGTGCCAATCTTGGAAGATTTCCCACTTTCAGTGACCAATCCCTATGGCCGCACTAAGCTTATGCTTGAGGAAATTTTGACGGATATTTACAAGGCAGACTCAGAATGGAATGTGGTCTTGCTTCGTTATTTCAACCCAATCGGAGCCCATGAGAGTGGTGATTTGGGAGAAAATCCAAACGGTATTCCAAACAACCTCTTGCCATATGTGACTCAAGTAGCCGTTGGTAAATTAGAGCAAGTGCAAGTATTTGGGGATGATTACGATACGGAAGACGGAACTGGTGTTCGTGACTATATCCACGTTGTCGATTTGGCTAAAGGTCACGTTGCAGCACTGAAAAAAATCCAAAAAGGTTCAGGTCTAAACGTTTATAACCTTGGAACAGGTAAAGGTTATTCTGTTCTTGAAATTATCCAAAACATGGAAAAAGCAGTGGGGCGCCCAATTCCTTACCGTATCGTTGAACGCCGCCCAGGTGATATCGCAGCCTGCTATTCAGATCCTGCAAAAGCTAAAGCAGAACTGGGCTGGGAAGCAGAACTCGGCATCACTCAAATGTGTGAAGACGCATGGCGTTGGCAGAGCAAGCATCCAAATGGATTTGAAGACTAAGATGGTGATGTCAATCATTGTCCCCTGTTTAAACGAAGAGGAAGTACTTCCTCTTTTTTATCAGGCTTTGGAAGCTTTACTTCCAGATTTGGAAACGGAAATCGAGTACGTCTTTGTCGATGATGGATCAAGTGATGGGACCTTGAAACTCTTAAAGGCCTATCGGGAGCAAAATCCGGCAGTGCATTATATTTCTTTCTCACGAAATTTTGGCAAAGAAGCAGCTCTGTATGCAGGCTTACAATATGCGACAGGAGACCTAGTGGTGGTGATGGATGCAGACCTCCAGGATCCTCCTAGTATGTTGCTTGAGATGAAAAACTTACTAGACCAAAATGCAGATTTGGACTGTGTAGGAACACGGAGAACCAGTCGAGGGGGAGAACCAGTTTTACGTAGTCTCTGCGCTAATCTCTTTTATCGCCTTATGCAAAAAATTAGTCCAGTAGCCTTGCCGTCAGGTGTCCGTGATTTTCGCATGATGAGAAGGTCTGTGGTCGATGCCATTTTAAGCTTGACTGAGTCCAATCGTTTTTCTAAAGGACTTTTTGCCTGGGTCGGTTTTAAAACCCACTATCTGGACTATCCAAATGTCGAAAGACAGGCCGGCAAGACCAGTTGGAGTTTTAGGCAACTCTTTTTCTACTCCATTGAAGGGATTGTTAATTTTTCAGATTTTCCCTTGATTATAGCCTTTGTGGCAGGTCTCCTATCTTGTTTTATTTCTCTACTAATGACTTTTTTTGTTGTGGTTCGGACTCTTATTTTGGGCAATCCGACGTCAGGTTGGACCTCTCTGATGGCTGTTATTCTCTTCCTTGGTGGGATTCAACTCTTGACCATTGGGATTCTCGGCAAGTACATCAGTAAGATTTATCTAGAGACCAAAAAAAGACCACTTTATCTTATCAAAGAAAAAAGTGATCTTCCTGATTTTACAGAAAAAAATAAAGAGAAAAGACTATAATTTTGCATGGAAATATGCTAAACTAGAAGGAGTGGAACGTTCTTGTCGATATTAGAGTTGATCTTTAATCAAGGCACGTGTCGGACAGTTTCTAACAGCTTCTACGACGTCCTGACTAGGAGAAATTTCTTTTTCTAGTTGATCAGGATCATCGTAAAAACGCACGATTCCATTATCGTGGTAATCAAATAATTCAGAATAAGTTTGACAAAGCCCACAGGCAATGCAGCGTTCAGGTATAAGTGTGATTTTCATATTTATATTGTAATAAGAAAAGTAAAAAAAAACAAGGAGTAAGGTATGGCAAAAGAACCGTGGCAAGAAGATATTTATGAGAATCAAGAAGAAACAAGAACACAACGCCGCAAAAGAGAACAAGGTGGAGGAGTGCTGGCTAATCGTATCTTAACTATTTTAGCAAGTATTTTCTTTGTGATTGTAGTCGTGATGATTATTGTTCTTATCTATCTTTCATCGGGTGGGAGTAATCGCACGGCAGCCTTGAAAGATTTTCACGATTCAGATACAAAAGTAGAGCAAGTTTCTTCTACATCTAGTAGTAGTTCAGAGCAGGCGTCTTCTAGTTCAGAGGAGAAGGTAGAAGAGTCATCTAGTAGCTCAGAACATCCAACTGATTCAGAAGGAACGACAAAAGTCATGGCTGGAGAAGGAGAAGCAGCCATTGCCGCTCGTGCAGGAATTTCTATTGCTCAGTTAGAGGCCTTGAATCCTGGGCATATGGCTACAGGGTCTTGGTTTGCAAATCCTGGAGATGTAATTAAGACTAGATAGGAGTCATAAATGAAGACGATTCAAATTGCTATCGATGGTCCAGCTTCAAGTGGTAAGAGTACAGTCGCAAAGATTATTGCCAAGGATTTTGGTTACACCTACCTAGATACAGGTGCTATGTATCGTGCAGCGACCTATATGGCTCTCAAGAACCAGTTAGGAGTAGAAGAAGTGGAAGCACTTCTATCCTTATTGGACCAGCATCCAATCAGTTTTGGGCGCTCAGAAGCTGGAGAACAGCTTGTCTTTGTAGGAGATGTGGATATTACCCATCCTATTCGTGAAAATGAAGTGACCAATTATGTTTCTGCTATTGCGGCAATTCCTGAAGTGCGTGAAAAACTAGTTTCTCTCCAACAAGAAATCGCCCAGCAAGGTGGGATTGTCATGGATGGTCGCGATATTGGAACGGTTGTATTGCCACAAGCAGAATTGAAAATTTTCCTAGTAGCTTCTGTCGATGAAAGAGCAGAGCGCCGTTACAAGGAAAATATTGCCAAGGGAATTGAAACAGACCTTGAAACTCTAAAAGAGGAAATTGCTGCGCGTGACTACAAGGATAGCCATCGTGAGACTTCACCTCTCAAACAAGCAGAGGATGCAGTTTACCTTGATACAACTGGACTAAGTATTCAAGAAGTAGTTAAAAAAATTGAATCAGAAGCAAAAAAACGCATGTCCTAGGGACAGGAGAAGCAGGCTAAAGCTAGCCTGCTTCTTTTCTATCGAACTGAACGCATTCCAAACCAGTCTTTTTTTTAGTTTTTTGATAAAATAGTACTATCAGTGAAAAGGATGGAAGCATGACTAAGAAAATCGTAGCTATTTGGGCCCAGGATGAAGAGGGTGTGATTGGTAAGGACAATCGTCTGCCTTGGCATTTGCCAGCAGAATTGCAACACTTTAAAGAAACAACTTTGAATCATGCTATATTGATGGGGCGTGTGACCTTTGATGGAATGGGACGTCGCTTGCTTCCAAAACGGGAGACCTTGATTTTGACACGTAACCCGGAAGAAAAGATAGATGGTGTTACTACTTTTTATGATGTCCAGTCTGTCTTGGACTGGTATCAGGCTCAAGACAAGAATCTCTATATTATCGGTGGGAAGCAAATTTTTCAGGCTTTTGAACCCTATCTTGATGAAGTCATTGTGACTCAAATTCATGCTCGGGTGGAAGGAGATACCTTTTTTCCTGAAGAGTTTGACTTGTCTCTTTTTGAGACGGTTTCAAGCAAATCTTATACCAAAGATGAGAAAAATCTTTATGATTTTACCATCCAATACCGCAAGAGAAAGGAAGTCTAATGGAACGTAGTATATTTGGTTTTTTCACAGCCATGCTGTGTTTGGTCTGTTTGCTTGCTGGGGCACAGGCTTTTCGTAAAAAGCGTTATGGACTTTCTGTCCTGCTATGGTTAAATGCCTTTACCAATTTGGTCAATAGTATCCATGCTTTTTACATGACCTTATTTTAGATAGAATGACAGTATAGAATAGAACGGAAGGAAATCATGCCTACAAATAGGAATAATGATATGATGGTTTATTGCTCATTTTGTGGCAAAAGCCAAGAAGAAGTACAAAAAATAATCGCTGGGAACAACGCCTTTATCTGTAATGAATGTGTAGAGTTGGCCCAGGAAATCATTCGAGAGGAGTTGGCTGAGGAAGTCTTGGCAGACTTGTCTGAGGTACCAAAACCAATCGAACTCCTCCATATATTGAACCACTATGTAATTGGTCAAGATCGTGCCAAACGTGCCTTGGCAGTGGCAGTTTACAACCACTACAAACGCATCAATTTCCACGATACACGTGAAGAGTCGGAAGATGTGGATTTGCAGAAGTCAAACATCTTGATGATCGGCCCAACTGGTTCAGGGAAGACTTTCCTTGCTCAGACCTTGGCTAAGAGCTTGAATGTGCCTTTTGCGATCGCAGATGCCACAGCTCTTACTGAGGCTGGTTATGTGGGTGAGGACGTGGAAAATATCCTCCTCAAACTCTTGCAGGCTGCTGACTTTAACATCGAACGTGCAGAACGTGGGATTATCTACGTGGATGAAATTGACAAGATTGCCAAGAAGAGCGAGAACGTATCGATTACACGCGACGTTTCTGGTGAAGGGGTACAACAAGCCCTTCTCAAGATTATCGAGGGAACTGTTGCTAGTGTGCCGCCTCAAGGTGGACGCAAACATCCGCAACAAGAGATGATTCAAGTGGATACTAAAAATATCCTCTTCATCGTGGGTGGAGCCTTTGATGGTATTGAAGAAATCGTTAAACAACGTCTGGGTGAAAAGGTTATCGGCTTTGGTCAAAATAATAAAGCGATTGATGAAAATAGCTCTTACATGCAAGAAATCATCGCAGAGGATATTCAAAAATTTGGTATTATCCCTGAGTTGATTGGGCGCTTGCCAGTCTTTGCAGCTCTGGAGCAATTGACAGTGGATGACTTGGTTCGTATCTTGAAAGAGCCAAGAAATGCCTTGGTGAAACAGTACCAAACCTTGCTATCTTATGATGATGTCGAGTTGGAATTTGACGACGAAGCCCTTCAAGAAATCGCCAATAAGGCTATCGAACGCAAAACCGGTGCGCGTGGTCTTCGCTCGATTATCGAAGAAACCATGCTAGATGTCATGTTTGAAGTACCGAGTCAGGAAAATGTGAAATTGGTCCGCATCACAAAAGAAGCTGTCGATGGAACGGATAAACCAATCCTAGAAACAGCCTAGAGGTGACTATGGAACTTAATACACACAATGCAGAAATCTTGCTCAGTGCGGCCAATAAATCCCACTATCCGCAGGATGAACTGCCAGAGATTGCCCTAGCAGGGCGTTCCAATGTTGGTAAATCTAGCTTTATCAACACTATGCTGAACCGTAAGAATCTAGCCCGAACATCAGGGAAACCTGGTAAAACCCAGCTTCTCAACTTCTTTAACATTGATGACAAGATGCGCTTTGTGGATGTGCCTGGTTATGGCTATGCCCGCGTTTCTAAAAAGGAACGTGAAAAGTGGGGGCGCATGATTGAGGAGTACCTAACAACTCGGGAAAATCTCCGTGCGGTGGTTAGTTTAGTTGACCTTCGTCATGACCCGTCAGCAGATGATGTACAGATGTACGAATTTCTCAAGTATTATGAGATTCCGGTTATCATTGTGGCGACTAAGGCGGACAAGATTCCTCGTGGTAAATGGAACAAGCACGAATCAGCAATCAAAAAGAAATTAAACTTTGACCCAAGTGACGACTTTATTCTCTTTTCATCTGTCAGCAAGGCAGGGATGGATCAAGCTTGGGATGCAATTTTAGAAAAATTATGAGGTAAAGAAATGGCAAAAACAATTCATACAGACAAAGCTCCAAAGGCTATCGGACCATATGTTCAAGGAAAAATCGTTGGCAACCTTTTGTTTGCTAGTGGTCAAGTTCCTCTATCTCCTGAAACTGGGGAAATCGTTGGAGAAACGATCCAAGAACAGACAGAACAAGTCTTGAAAAACATCGGTGCTATTTTGGCAGAAGCAGGAACAGACTTTGACCATGTTGTCAAAACAACTTGCTTCTTGAGCGATATGAACGACTTTGTTCCTTTTAACGAGGTTTACCAAACGGCCTTTAAAGAGGAATTTCCAGCTCGTTCAGCTGTGGAGGTAGCTCGTCTTCCTCGTGATGTAAAAGTCGAAATCGAAGTCATCGCAGAGATTGGATAAGCTAGTTGAAGTTTGGTGTTGCCAAACTTCTTTTGATATAAGGAGAAAAAGATGACAAAGAAACAACTTCACTTGGTGATTGTAACAGGGATGAGTGGCGCAGGGAAAACAGTTGCCATTCAGTCCTTCGAAGATTTGGGTTATTTTACTATTGACAATATGCCTCCAGCTCTCTTGCCTAAGTTTTTGCAGTTGGTGGAAACAAAGGAAGACGACCATAAGTTGGCCTTGGTAGTGGATATGCGTAGCCGTTCTTTCTTTTCAGAAATTCAAGCTGTTTTGGATGAGTTGGAAAATAAGGAAGAACTGGACTTTAAAATTCTCTTTTTGGATGCAGCTGATAAAGAATTGGTAGCTCGTTACAAGGAAACTAGACGAAGTCACCCTCTAGCTGCAGATGGACGGATTTTGGATGGAATCAAGCTGGAACGTGAACTCTTGGCGCCTTTGAAAAATATGAGTCAAAATGTGGTGGATACAACTGAACTTACTCCACGTGAGCTGCGCAAAACCCTTGCAGAGCAGTTTTCTGATCAGGAACAAGCCCAGTCTTTCCGTATCGAAGTCATGTCTTTTGGCTTTAAATATGGAATCCCGATTGATGCAGACTTGGTTTTTGATGTCCGTTTCTTGCCAAATCCATACTACCTTCCAGAACTGCGAAACCAAACGGGTGTAGATGAACCAGTTTATGACTATGTCATGAATCACCCTGAGTCAGAAGACTTCTATCAACATTTGTTGACCTTGATTGAGCCGATTTTGCCAAGTTACCAAAAGGAAGGTAAGTCCGTTTTGACCATTGCCATGGGGTGTACGGGTGGGCAACACCGTAGTGTGGCCTTTGCTAAACGCTTGGCGCAGGACTTATCCAAGAATTGGCCTGTTAATGAAGGGCATCGCGACAAAGACCGAAGAAAGGAAACGGTAAACCGTTCATGAGAAAACCAAAGATAACGGTGATTGGTGGAGGGACTGGGATCCCTGTCATTCTTAAAAGTCTGCGTGAAAAAGATGTGGAAATCGCTGCTATCGTAACGGTGGCGGATGATGGTGGTTCATCAGGTGAACTCCGAAAAAATATGCAACAGTTGACACCGCCAGGTGATCTTCGCAATGTACTTGTGGCTATGTCGGATATGCCTAAGTTTTATGAGAAAGTCTTTCAGTACCGTTTTTCTGAAGATGCTGGAGCCTTTGCGGGTCATCCATTGGGTAATCTCATTATCGCTGGCCTATCAGAAATGCAGGGTTCGACCTATAATGCCATGCAGTTATTGAGTAAATTTTTCCATACAACAGGGAAGATTTATCCTTCCAGTGACCATCCTTTGACCCTGCATGCAGTTTTTCAGGATGGGACAGAGGTAGCTGGAGAGAGCCACATTGCAGACCATGCAGGCATGATTGACCATGTCTATGTGACCAATACCCTCAACGATGATACACCTCTGGCTAGCCGTCGAGTGGTGCAAACCATTCTTGAAAGTGACATGATTGTCCTCGGACCTGGTTCCCTCTTTACCTCGATTTTGCCCAATATCGTGATTAAGGAGATTGGGAAGGCGCTTTTGGAAACCAAGGCAGAAATCGCCTATGTTTGCAATATTATGACCCAACGTGGGGAGACGGAACACTTTACAGATAGTGACCACGTGGAGGTTTTGCATCGCCACCTTGGTCGAGCTTTTATCGATACTGTTTTGGTGAATATCGAAAAAGTACCTCAGGAATACATGAATTCCAATCGCTTTGATGAATACTTGGTCCAGGTGGAACATGATTTTGCTGGTCTTTGTAAGCAAGTTCCGCGCGTGATTTCATCTAACTTCCTTCGTCTGGAAAATGGAGGTGCCTTTCACGATGGGGATTTGATTGTGGACGAATTGATGCGCATTATACAGGTGAGAAAATGAGTTTCACAGTAGCAGTAAAAGAAGAAATCCTAGGTCAGCACCATCTGAGCCGGCATGAATTATCTGCCATTATCAAGATGTCTGGTAGTATCGGTCTCTCAACTTCGGGCTTGACCTTGTCTGTCGTGACAGAAAATGCCAAGCTGGCTCGGCACCTCTATGAGTCCTTTCTCCATTTTTATGAAATCAAATCAGAAATCCGCCACCACCAACGGAGCAATCTTCGTAAGAATCGAGTATATACCGTTTTTACAGATGAAAAGGTGCAGGACTTGTTAAGTGATTTGCACTTGGCCGACTCTTTCTTTGGTCTAGAAACAGGTATTGATGAGGAGATTTTATCAGACGAGGAAGCAGGCCGTGCCTATCTCTGTGGTGCTTTCTTGGCAAATGGAAGTATTCGTGACCCTGAATCAGGTAAGTACCAGTTGGAAATCAGTTCTGTTTATCTGGACCACGCGCAAGGGATTGCCTCCCTTCTCCAGCAGTTTTTACTGGATGCCAAGGTGCTTGAGCGCAAGAAGGGGGCTGTGACCTATCTCCAGCGAGCCGAAGATATTATGGATTTCTTGATAGTAATCGGAGCCATGCAGGCGCGTGATGATTTTGAGAGGGTTAAGATTTTGCGAGAAACCCGTAATGACCTCAATCGAGCCAATAATGCCGAGACAGCTAATATCGCACGGACAGTTTCTGCCAGCATGAAGACTATCAACAATATCAGTAAAATCAAAGATATCATGGGCTTAGAAAATCTGCCAGTGGATTTGCAGGAGGTAGCGCAGCTACGGATTCAGCACCCAGACTACTCTATCCAGCAGTTAGCGGATAGCCTCAGCAATCCCCTGACCAAAAGTGGTGTCAACCACAGACTCAGAAAAATCAATAAGATAGCCGATGAACTATAAAACCACGAATCGTAGGACTCGTGGTTCTTTTTTATAAACTAGTAGAGTGTTTTGGTTGTACTTTTTGCTCAGGGTCGATGTAGTTGATGGCGTTGTTAACAGCGGTTGGTGCTTCTCCGAGGCCTGTCGCAATCAGATCAATTTTTCCGTCATAGTAGCAGCAGTCACCGATAGCATAGATACCTGCTTGGCTGGATTCCTGTTTGCTGTTGACGATAATCTTGTGGCGGTTGAGGTCCAGACCCCAGTTTTTAAGGTTACCGACAGAAGATTTGAAACCATAGTTGACAAAGAGGTGGTCTAGGTCAATCGTTTCGGTTTCATCAGATTTGACTTTTGTGATTTCAAGTTTATCGAGCGTTTTTCCATCTCCAAGGAGTTGGCTAGGGACGAATGGTGTCTTGATGCTCACAGATGATTCCTGTAAGGCTTGAACACTGTGCTCCAAGGCGCGAAAATTATCTCTGCGGTGAACAAGGGTAGTTGGTGCAATTTTTTCAAAAGCCAATGCCCAATCCACAGCCGAGTCTCCTCCACCAAGAATCGTCACTTTCTTACCAGCATATTGCTGGATGTTGGAAACGTGGTAGTGGATATTTTCATAGCTCTCAACGCCTTCCAGTTCCAGAGGACGTGGTTTGAAGGCACCGCCACCCATAGCGATGATAACAGTTTTTGATAGGTGACTTCCTTTAGAGGTTGTAATCTTAAAGCCCTCTTCTTGTTTTTCAATCTCAAGAACTGTTTCATTGAGATGAACTGGGGTATCAAAGCTGTTTAGTTGTTCAATCAAGCGGTTGGTCAACTCTTCTCCAGTCAGATTTGGGAAACCTGGGACGTCTAGGATTTCCTTTTCAGGATAGAGAATAGCAGGTTGTCCCCCTAGTTGGGGAAGAGAGTCGATGATTTGGACCTTGGCTTGGCGTAGATGGGCATAGAAGGCTGCAAAAAGCCCGACAGGACCACCACCTACAATGGTAATATCATAGAGTTGAGACATGGTTTCTCCTTTGTTTTTTCTAGTCATACTCTTCGAAAATCTCTTCAAACCACGTCAGCGGCGCTTTACCGTAGCCATGGTTACTGACTTCGTCAGTTCTATCCACAACCTCAAAACAGTGTTTTGAGCAACCTGCGGCTAGCTTCCTAGTTTGCTCTTTGATTTTCATTGAGTATCAGTTTATTTTATCATATTTTTTCTTTAATTTAAAATGAAGTAGGATAGGGAAAAAAATGTCAGAAAAATGGTATAATAGAAAGGAACGTGTTTGGACAGAGAGGAGACAGCAGATGAACTTTCAACAATTATCCAACCTGCAATATTGGACTAGCTTGTTTTCTAGTCCTTGGAGTATTGCCATCAATGTGTTTGATATTTTGATTGTGGCCTATATTTTATATCGTTTTACAAAAGCGATAGCTGGTACCAAGATTATGATTTTGGTGCGGGGAGTTGTGATCTTTGTATTAGCCCAGGTTGTGGCCAATATCCTTGGTTTAACAACGATTTCTTGGTTGATTAATCAGATTATCACCTATGGTGTCATTGCTGCAGTTGTGATCTTCTCTCCAGAGATTCGGACTGGTTTGGAACGTTTGGGAAGGGCGACAGATTTCTTTTCTACTGCTCAAATTAGTGCAGAGGAGCAAATGATTCGTGCCTTTGTCAAGTCGGTTGAATATATGAGTCCTCGTAAGATTGGTGCTCTGGTTGCCATCCAACGAGTTCGGACCTTGCAAGAATACATTGCGACAGGGATTCCTTTGGATGCCAATATTTCAGCTGAACTCCTTATTAATATCTTTATCCCCAACACTCCCCTACACGATGGTGCTGTGATTATCAGAGAAAATCGGATTGCAGTCACCTCTGCCTATCTACCCTTAACAGAAAGCACAGGGATTTCAAAGGAATTTGGGACCAGACACCGGGCGGCTATCGGTTTGTCAGAAGTATCCGATGCCTTGACCTTCATCGTCTCAGAGGAAACAGGTGGTATTTCTATTACCTACAACGGGGTCTTCAAGCACGACTTGACGATTGAAGAATTTGAAGCAGAGCTACGAGCAATTCTTTTGCCAGTCGTTGAGGAAAAAGTCAGTTTCAAGGACCGTTTGTTAGGAGGTTGGAAATATGAGAAAAAATAGTCTATACATCATTTCATCTCTCTTTTTTGCTTGTATCTTATTCATCTATGCAACGTCAACCAACTTTCAAAATAGTAATACCGCAAGGCAGGTTAAATCAGAAACTTACACCAATACGATAACGAACGTTCCTATCGTTATTCACTATGATGATGACCAGTATTTCATTAGCGGATTTGCATCAGAAGTTTCAGTGGTATTAACCGGAGCCAATCGTGTGACCTTGGCCAGCGAAATGCAGGAGAGCACTCGTAAGTTTAAGGTAACTGCTGATTTGACGGATGCCAGTGTTGGAACGATTGAAGTTCCCTTGAATATTGAAAATCTTCCAAGTGGATTGACCGCTGTGGCAACGCCTCAAAAGATTACAGTGAAAGTTGGGAAGAAGGTTAAGCGAGATGGGATGCTTGTTGTGCCACAAGTTGACCAAAGCCAGATTGATCCCAAGTTACAAATTGATAGTATAACCGTGTCAAACGAACGAGTTTCGGTCACAACTGACCAGGAAACATTAGCTAAGATTGACAAAGTTATTGCGCTTTTACCAACCAGCGAACGCATAACAGGTAATTACAGTGGTTCAGTACCTTTGCAGGCAATCGATCGCAATGGTGTTGTCTTACCGGCAGTTATTACTCCGTTCGACACGACAATGAAGGTGACTACAAAACCAGTAGCACCAAGTTCAAGCACATCAAATTCAACTACAAGCAGTTCGTCGGAGACATCTTCGTCAACGAAAGCAACTAGTTCAAAAACAAATTAAAAATAGGAAAAGGATTTTATAAAAATGGGTAAATATTTTGGGACTGATGGAGTCCGTGGAGAAGCTAACGTAGAACTAACGCCAGAATTGGCCTTTAAGTTGGGACGTTTTGGAGGTTATGTTCTTAGCCAACATGAAACGGAAGCACCGAAAGTCTTTGTAGGACGTGACACACGTATTTCAGGAGAAATGCTAGAATCGGCCTTGGTTGCAGGTCTGCTTTCAGTTGGTATTCACGTATACAAACTAGGTGTTTTGGCAACACCAGCAGTAGCTTACTTGGTAAAAACTGAAGGAGCAAGTGCTGGTGTCATGATTTCTGCCAGCCACAATCCAGTCCTTGATAACGGAATTAAGTTCTTTGGCGGTGATGGCTTCAAACTGGACGATGAAAAAGAAGCAGAAATTGAAGCCTTGCTAGACGCTGCGGAAGATACTCTTCCTCGTCCAAGTGCAGAAGGCTTGGGAACCTTGGTAGATTATCCAGAAGGCTTGCGTAAGTATGAAGGCTATCTTGTTTCAACTGGAACTCCTCTTGAGGGAATGAAGGTTGCCTTGGACACAGCAAACGGTGCGGCGTCTACAAGTGCCCGTCAAATCTTTGCAGACCTTGGCGCTCAATTAACTGTTATCGGGGAAACACCAGATGGTCTTAACATCAACCTTAATGTTGGTTCAACCCACCCAGAAGCCCTTCAAGAAGTGGTAAAAGAAAGCGGCTCAGCTATCGGTTTGGCCTTTGACGGAGACAGTGACCGCTTGATTGCTGTTGATGAAAATGGTGATATCGTTGATGGTGACAAGATTATGTACATCATTGGGAAATACCTTTCTGAAAAAGGACAATTGGCCCAAAATACAATTGTGACAACCGTGATGTCCAACCTTGGTTTCCACAAGGCCTTGGACCGTGAAGGCATTAACAAGGCAGTCACTGCAGTTGGCGATCGCTATGTTGTTGAAGAAATGCGAAAATCAGGCTACAACCTCGGTGGTGAACAGTCTGGTCATGTTATCTTGATGGATTACAATACCACAGGTGATGGTCAATTATCCGCTGTACAATTGACTAAAATCATGAAGGAAACGGGTAAGAGCTTGTCAGAGTTGGCATCAGAAGTAACCATCTATCCACAAAAATTAGTCAACATTCGAGTGGAAAATGCCATGAAGGAAAAGGCTATGGAAGTACCAGCTATCAAGGCTATCATCGAGAAGATGGAAGAAGAAATGGCAGGGAATGGCCGTATCCTTGTTCGTCCAAGTGGAACAGAACCCCTCTTGCGTGTCATGGCAGAAGCCCCTACAACAGAAGAAGTGGACTACTATGTTGATACTATCGCAGACATAGTTCGAGCTGAAATTGGGATTGACTAAATCCTAGAAAACTAGATGAAAATAAAAAATTATGGTACAATAGCTTATAATATTGTAGCTGAGGGAGAAAGACATGAATCTTAAACGTGAACAAGAATTTGTTAGTCAGTATCATTTTGATGCGCGTAATTTTGAATGGGAAAATGAAAATGGAGCTCCTGAAACTAAGGTGGATGTGAACTTCCAATTGCTTCAACATGACCAAGAAAATCAAGTGACTTCTTTGATTGTCGTCTTGAGCTTTATGATTGTATTTGATAAGTTTGTCATCAGTGGAACCATTTCACAGGTAAACCACATCGATGGTCGTATTGTCAATGAACCAAGTGAATTGAACCAAGAAGAAGTGGAAACATTGGCTCGCCCATGTTTGAACATGCTCAACCGTTTGACTTACGAAGTAACTGAAATTGCATTAGACTTACCAGGAATCAATTTGGAGTTCTAATATGAAACTAGCTGTTATCACAGATTCCTCTGCTTATCTCAGTGCAGAGACCTTGCAAAGAGAAGATTTATTTGTCTTGGATATTCCTGTCAATATTGATGGTGAAGAGTATGTCGAAGGCATCAATCTGACTGCTGGGGAATTTTATCAAAAAATGGCTCAGGCATCTGAATTGCCCAAGACCAGTCAACCAAGTATTGCCAAGTTAGATGAGATCTTAACTTCGCTCAAAGAACAAGGCTATACCCATGCCTTGGGGCTTTTCCTATCTTCTGGAATTTCAGGTTTTTACCAAAATATCCAGTATATGGTGGATGATTATGAGGGATTAACCATCGCTTTCCCAGACACTTTGATTACAAGTGCTCCGCTGGGTATCATGGTTGAAAGCGTCTTTAACTGGCGAAATCAAGGAGATGATTTTGCTATTATTCAAGATAAGCTAGCTATTCAGATTAGTCACACATCTGCTTTCATCATGGTCGATGACTTGGACCACTTGGTTAAAGGTGGACGCCTTTCAAATGGGGCGGCTATTTTGGGTAATCTCCTAAGCATTAAGCCAATTCTTTATTTCAACGACCAAGGTGTGATTGAAGTGTACGAAAAAGTTCGTACTGAAAAGAAAGCAACCAAGCGTTTAATTGAGATTATCAAGGAAGCCACAGCTTCAGGCCAATACCGTATCATTGTCATTCACGGGAATGCTCCTGAAAAGGCTGAGGAATTGCGTCAGCACTTACTTGAATCTGGAGTAGGTATGGATGTTTCACTTGCTACATTTGGTAGTGTCATTGGAACACACCTAGGAGCAGGAAGCATTGCTCTAGGCTATATTCCAGTGATTTAGTTGGGACTTTTAGCTTAGTTAAGAAGTTAACAAATGAACACGCCTGAAACCTTGTGTGAAAAAGATAGTTCTTCCAAGGAGCATCTACTCCTTGATCAGACCTCCTATTTTCGCTTTGTGTTCTTACAGGCTTTGTATCTTAGAAATTGAACACGGACTACCTGCCTCATGAAAAAAGATGCCTGTCTTGCCTTTCATGGAAAGTCAGCGTCATTCCCTATTTTTCAAGGGCAGCTAAGGTCCTTTGTATCTTAGTCAGGAGTAGAGATGAGTATTCGAGTAATTATTGCTGGTTTTAAGGGAAAGATGGGCCAGGCTGCTTGTCAGATGGTCTTGGCTGATCCAGACTTGGACTTGGTAGCAGTTTTGGATCCTTTTGAGTCTGAGTCAGAATGGCAGGGAATTCCTGTTTTCAAGGAGAAGGCTGATTTGGTCGATTTTGAAGCGGATGTCTGGGTAGACTTTACTACACCAGCTGTTGCCTATGAAAATACACGCTTTGCTCTTGAAAATGGCTTTGCTCCAGTAGTTGGAACGACTGGTTTTACCAGTGAAGAAATTGCAGAGTTAAAAGAATTTTCTCGTGCCCAAGACTTGGGTGGCTTGATCGCCCCTAACTTTGCCTTGGGTGCTGTCTTGCTCATGCAATTTGCGACGCAGGCTGCCAAATATTTCCCAAATGTGGAGATTATCGAGCTCCATCATGACAAGAAAAAGGATGCCCCGAGTGGAACAGCTATTAAAACAGCTGAGTTAATGGCAGAAGTTCGAGAGTCAATCCAGCAAGGTGCGCCTGATGAGGAAGAATTGATTGCAGGTGCCCGTGGTGCTGACTTTGATGGTATGCGTATCCACTCAGTTCGTTTGCCAGGTTTGGTAGCCCATCAGGAAGTCATCTTTGGCAGTCAGGGAGAAGGATTGACCCTGCGTCATGACTCCTATGATCGTAGCTCCTTCATGACAGGGGTGAATTTGGGAATTAAAGAAGTTGTCAAGCGTCATGAGCTTGTCTATGGATTAGAACACTTATTATGAGATTAACGCAAATGCCTTCTGAATTTCAGAAGGCTTTACCAGTATTAGAAAAAATTAAAGAAGCAGGTTTTGAGGCCTACTTTGTTGGGGGCTCTGTTCGAGATGCCCTACTCAATCGCCCTATCCATGATGTGGATATTGCGACGTCTTCTTATCCAGAAGAGACCAAGCAGATTTTTCCGCGAACAGCCGATATCGGAATCGAGCATGGAACCGTCTTGGTTTTAGATGGGGATGAGGAGTATGAGGTAACCACATTTCGGACAGAAGATGTCTATGTGGACTATCGAAGACCCAGTGCGGTTTCCTTTGTGCGTTCGCTAGAAGAAGACCTCAAGCGCCGTGATTTCACAGTTAATGCCTTTGCCTTGGATGAGACAGGAGAAATCATTGACTTGTTCCATGGTTTAGAAGATTTGGAAAACCAAGTCTTGCGAGCAGTTGGAGTAGCTAGTGAGCGTTTCAACGAAGATGCTTTGCGGATTATGCGTGGTTTCCGTTTTCAAGCCAGTCTTGGCTTCGAACTTGAGCCAGAAACATTTAAAGCTATGAAGACTTTGACGCCACTTTTGGAGAAAATTTCTGTGGAGCGTACCTTCGTTGAGTTTGATAAACTCTTGCTGGCTCCCTTTTGGAGAAGGGGCTTGGCTTCCATGATTGAGAGTCAAGCTTATGACTATCTCCCTGATATGGCATCTAGCCAGGATAAGCTCAACAGACTGTTTGATTTGGAGACTAGTTTTACTTTTGAATCCTCTGAACAAGCCTGGGCGGCTCTACTGTGGGCTTTGGATATTGAAAATGTGCAGCCATTTTTGAAGGATTGGAAGACCTCACGCCAGTTTGCCAAGCAAGTTCAGGATTTGCTGACTATTTTGGCCTTGCGTGAAAAGGGAGAATTGAGCAAGCGCGATTGTTATCGCTTTGATTTAGATTTACTTTTACAGGCTGAAAATCTTCGTCAGGCTCAGGGAAAACAAGTCAACCAACAAGTCATCACAGAAACCTACCAGAGTTTGACCATTCATGACAAGAAAGAAATCCAAATCAACGGTGGTATTTTGATCAAGGAATATGGTTATCAGCCGGGCCCAGACTTGGGAGAAATTTTAACAGAGATAGAGTTTGCCATTGTCGATGGTGACTTGGAGAATGACCGTCAAGCCATCCATGCTTATCTAAGGGAGAAAAAATGAGTGATTTTATCGTTGAAAAACTAAGTAAATCCGTTGGTGACAAGACCGTTTTTAAGGATATTTCCTTTATTATCCATGACTTGGATAGAATTGGTTTAATAGGTGTTAATGGAACGGGCAAGACTACCCTTTTGGATGTCCTTTCTGGTGTTTCTGGCTTTGATGGGGATGTCAGTCCCTTTTCAGCTAAGAATGATTACCAGATTGGTTACTTGACCCAAGATCCTGATTTTGATGATAGCAAGACGGTTTTGGATACGGTTCTATCTAGTGACCTCAAGGAAATCCAGCTTATTCGTGAGTATGAATTGATTATGCTCAACTACAGTGAGGACAAGCAGGCGCGTTTGGAACGGGTCATGGCAGAGATGGATTCTCTACAAGCTTGGGAAATTGAGAGTCAGGTCAAGACGGTTCTCAGCAAGCTGGGGATTCAGGACTTATCGACTCCAGTTGGGGAATTGTCAGGTGGTTTGAGAAGACGCGTCCAGTTGGCGCAAGTCTTACTTGGCAACCACGACCTCTTGCTTCTGGATGAGCCAACCAACCATCTGGACATTGCGACCATTGAGTGGCTGACCCTCTTTTTAAAAAATTCTAAGAAAACTGTCCTTTTTATTACCCACGACCGTTATTTCCTAGACGCTTTGTCAACTCGGATTTTCGAATTGGATCGCGCAGGCTTGACCGAATATCAGGGCAATTATCAGGACTATGTTCGCCTAAAGGCGGAACAGGATGAGCGCGACGCGGCTCTTCTTCACAAAAAAGAACAACTCTACAAACAAGAATTGGCCTGGATGCGCAGACAACCGCAGGCGCGTGCGACCAAGCAGCAGGCTCGTATCAATCGTTTCCACGACCTGAAAAAGGAAGTTTCAGGCGGCGTTGTTGAAACAGATTTGACCATGAACTTTGAAACCAGTCGGATTGGGAAGAAAGTTATCGAGTTTCAGGATGTTTCTTTTGCCTATGAAAACAAGCCCATTTTGCAAGATTTTAATCTCTTGGTGCAGGCTAAAGACCGTATTGGAATCGTTGGGGACAATGGTGTTGGGAAATCAACCCTGCTCAACCTGATTGCAGGAAGTCTTGAGCCAACTAAAGGACAAGTTGTGATTGGGGAAACTGTTCGTATCGCCTATTTCTCTCAACAAATTGAGGGCTTGGATGAAAGCAAGCGAGTGATCAATTACTTGCAGGAAGTGGCAGAAGAGGTCAAGACCAGCGGTGGTTCTACGACTTCGATTGCAGAGCTGCTGGAGCAGTTTCTTTTCCCACGTTCGACGCATGGAACCTTGATTGAGAAATTGTCAGGGGGAGAGAAAAAACGTCTTTATCTTCTCAAATTGCTCTTGGAAAAACCAAATGTTCTTCTTTTAGATGAGCCAACCAATGATTTGGATATTGCAACCTTGACAGTTTTGGAGAATTTCTTGCAAGGCTTTGCTGGTCCAGTTTTGACAGTTAGCCATGACCGTTATTTCTTGGATAAGGTAGCGACCAAGATTCTCGCTTTTGAGGATGGTAAAATTCGTCCTTTCTTTGGTCATTACACCGACTATCTTGATGAAAAAGCCTTTGAAACAGAGATGGCCAATCAAGTGCAAAAGGCCGAAAAGGAGAAAGTGGTCAAGGTCCGTGAAGACAAGAAACGCATGACCTACCAAGAAAAGCAGGAGTGGGCAAGTATTGAAGGCGATATTGAAGCTTTGGAAAACCGTATCGCTGCTATTGAAGAGGAGATGCAGGCTAATGGGTCCGACTTTGGTAAGCTGGCTACTCTCCAAAAAGAACTAGATGAGAAAAACGAAGCACTCCTTGAAAAATACGAACGCTATGAATATTTAAGTGAGTTGGCATGATGGAAGAAAAAGTCATTAAACGTAGTCCCAAGAAAATCATTTGGAATGCCTTGTTTGGTCTTTTCTTCTTGTTACCTCTCTATTATCTCTATTCGTATTCGCAAAAGGGGACCAGACTTCATACGATAAGTCTTTTGTTTATGCTGGTTTTACTTTTTTTGGGTGTAGTAGTAGTTTATCTGACTTACAGACTTTTAAGTTTGGACAAGGAGTATTTGAGATTTACTGTTCAGGGATTTTACTACAAACCGAATCCAAAGAAATCGAGTCATTTCTATGCTTGGGCTGATGTAGAGGAATTTTCCTTCTCTCGGATTGGAGGGAAGTATAGGAATTCCTATCAGATTGAAGTTTATTTTAAAAACAAGGACAATGCGAGATCCCAATCACTTCTATCTTTACTGAAGAGAAGTTGTTTCCCTTTTTATCAGTCAGCAGATTTGATTATCCCTATCATTTTACTAGATGTAGATTTTCCTGAAAGGGTCTATGAGGCCATGAAGTACTATGAAAGGGAATGGCGTATCGAGCAAAATCGTCAAGCAAGGAAATAGACAAAACAAGCTTCTAAAACCAAATCTTCCAAATGCTTATAAGATAGTTTAGGTTAAAGAAAATCAATCAAAAAAGCCCTATCCACTGGATAGGGTTACTGTTTGTCTTCTTTTTTGGTTTCTTGATGAAAGACATTTTGCCAAGTTTCGTGGCGACGCCAGATACTGGTATGGACGATACCATCTAACTCATAGCTGATGAGTTTGGTCTTTTGACTGATGGAAGTGATTTGAATATCCTTGATAGCTGAATTTAACTCTTTTTCGGCTTTATAGGCCTCTTTATCCATCTGATTTCCATCTTGGCGAATATAGACAAAATCATCAGCCAAGAGTTCTTCCAGTTGATTTCCTTGGTCAATCAATTGTTCACGCATGAGCAATTTTTTATAGACATTGTCTAAAATTTCATCCTCAGGGATAGGTGCTGGTTCGATATGGACATCGGTATCAAAGACTCCAAAACGTTCTTCCAGCATAGACTCGACTTGATCCGCGATTTCATGACTCTCAAAAACAGACAAGTCAGGATTCATTTCTAACGTAATATCCAGGTAGATGTTGCTACCGTAGGTACGACCTCTTTGGGACTTAACCTTGCTGATTTTGGGAATTTCCATGATGGCCTTTTGATAATCCTCAAGCAGACGGTCGTCAAAACCATCTGAAAGACTAAAGGAAGACTCGATGAAGATATCATAGGCAGTTTTCAAGATAAAGAAAGTGATGATGATAGCGACCAGTTTATCCACAATGGGATAATTGAAACTGCTGGCCAGTATGGCAATGGTGGTACCAAGTGAGGTAACAGCATCAGAAAGATTGTCCTTGGCGGCAGCCTTCAGGGCCTTGGAGTTGGATTTCTTACTGAGGCGAGTGTTGTAGAGATACACCACAAACATAATCGTTGCAGAAATGATTCCTAGAGTTGCACCCAGAGGATCAATAACCGTTTCTTCTCGACTGAGAATCTTCTGAATGGTATCACGAAGTACATCGAAGCCGACATAGAACATGATGATAGAAGTGATCAAGCTAGCCAAATCTTCAATCTTCCAGTGACCGAAACGGTGGTCCCGGTCTGCAGGCTGGCGCGCCATCCGTATCCCAATTAAGAGGGCCACATTTCCAATGATATCCGATACGTTGTTAAAACCATCGGCCACCAAACTGGATGAATGAAGGAGGTGGCCAGTTGCTAATTTGGCTGCAGACAAGATCAAATAGGTCGAAATACTGATAATAGCGCCGCGCTCAGCTAACTTGAGATTTGAAATAGATTGCTTCATTCAACTTCCTTTCTAGTCAGATAGTATTTTACCATTATACTGGTTTTTAAGGGAAAATTCAAATAAGGCAGTTTTTAGTCTTTGAAAACTGTTCTAAATTTGGTATAATAGTACTACTCAAGGGAGTAGCTGGCAGAAACCTGTGATAGTGTCGTCATTCCGAATTTCATACTGAAAAGTATGCTTTCCGGCCCTATCTTAAACAGCGAGACTTGTTATGATTAACAGGTCTCTTTTTGTTTGTCGTGAAAAGATACGATGAGGAAAAGAGAGTCTGTTTTGCACACAATGTCAAGGAGGAGACACATGTCAAAAGAACAAAAACGCCAAGCGTTTTACACTCAGAGTCCTGAAGAGGTCTTGAATGCTGTGGATGCGACCGAGCAAGGTTTGTCATCAAGTGAGGCGGAAAAGCGCCTTGCCGAATTTGGCCACAATGAACTCGAAGAAGGTGAGAAACGATCAATCCTGGTCAAATTCATCGAGCAATTTAAGGATTTGATGATTATCATTCTAGTTGCGGCAGCTATCCTGTCAGTCGTGACTTCTGGTGGGGAAGATATCGCAGATGCTATCATTATCCTAGCCGTGGTTATCATCAACGCTGCCTTTGGTGTTTACCAAGAAGGGAAAGCAGAAGAAGCGATCGAAGCTCTCAAATCCATGTCTAGTCCAGTCGCCCGAGTTCTTCGTGATGGGCACATGGCTGAGATTGATTCTAAAGAATTGGTACCAGGTGATATCGTCGCTCTTGAAGCTGGTGATGTAGTGCCTGCAGACCTACGTTTGCTAGAAGCCAACTCTCTTAAAATAGAAGAAGCAGCTCTTACAGGTGAGTCTGTGCCAGTCGAAAAAGACTTGACAGTTGAACTTGCTGCAGATGCTGGTATTGGTGACCGTGTCAATATGGCCTTCCAAAACTCAAATGTGACTTATGGTCGTGGTCTTGGTGTTGTTGTCAATACAGGTATGTACACGGAAGTTGGTCATATCGCTGGCATGCTCCAAGATGCGGATGAGACGGATACACCGCTCAAACAAAACTTGAACAACCTTTCTAAGGTCTTGACCTATGCTATCTTGGTCATTGCCCTTGTTACTTTTGTAGTTGGTGTTTTCATTCAAGGTAAAAATCCACTCGGTGAGTTGATGACCTCTGTTGCCCTTGCCGTTGCAGCTATCCCAGAAGGGCTTCCAGCTATCGTGACTATCGTTCTTGCTCTTGGTACTCAAGTTTTGGCCAAACGAAACTCTATTGTTCGTAAATTGCCAGCTGTAGAAACACTTGGTTCAACGGAAATCATCGCTTCTGATAAGACTGGTACGCTGACCATGAACAAGATGACAGTCGAAAAAGTCTTCTACGATGCAGTCCTACATGACTCAGCTGATGACATTGAACTAGGTCTTGAAATGCCCCTACTTCGTTCAGTTGTTTTGGCCAATGATACGAAAATCGATGTGGAAGGCAACCTGATTGGTGACCCAACCGAAACAGCCTTCATTCAATACGCCTTGGACAAGGGTTATGATGTCAAAGGATTTTTAGAGAAATATCCTCGTGTAGCTGAGTTACCATTTGACTCTGACCGTAAGCTCATGTCAACGGTTCACCCATTGCCAGATGGTAAATTCCTTGTAGCAGTCAAAGGTGCGCCAGATCAACTCTTGAAACGTTGTGTTCTTCGTGATAAGGCTGGGGATATTGCTCCGATTGACGAGAAGGTTACAAACCTCATTCATACCAACAACTTTGAAATGGCTCACCAAGCCTTGCGTGTCCTTGCAGGTGCTTATAAGATTATTGATAGTATTCCAGAAAACCTTACTTCTGAAGAGCTTGAAAATGATTTAATCTTTACTGGTTTAATCGGGATGATTGACCCTGAACGTCCTGAGGCAGCTGAGGCTGTTCGTGTGGCTAAGGAAGCGGGAATTCGTCCAATCATGATTACGGGTGACCATCAAGACACCGCAGAAGCTATTGCCAAACGTTTGGGAATCATCGAGGCAAACGATACAGAAGGCCACGTTTTAACTGGTGCCGAACTCAACGAACTGTCAGATGAAGACTTTGAAAAAGTAGTTGGTCAATACTCTGTTTATGCCCGTGTGTCTCCAGAACACAAGGTTCGTATCGTCAAGGCCTGGCAAAAACAAGGTAAAGTCGTTGCCATGACAGGTGATGGTGTCAATGATGCGCCAGCTCTGAAAACAGCCGATATCGGTATCGGTATGGGAATCACTGGTACAGAGGTTTCTAAGGGTGCATCTGACATGATCCTTGCAGATGATAACTTTGCGACTATCATTGTGGCAGTTGAAGAAGGACGTAAGGTCTTCTCAAACATTCAAAAGACTATTCAGTATCTGCTTTCTGCCAATACTGCTGAAGTATTAACTATCTTCCTATCAACCTTGTTTGGTTGGGATGTATTACAGCCAGTTCATCTTTTGTGGATCAACTTGGTAACCGATACCTTCCCAGCTATCGCTCTAGGTGTTGAGCCAGCTGAGCCTGGTGTCATGAATCATAAACCACGTGGACGCAAGGCAAGCTTCTTCTCAGGTGGTGTTTTGAGTTCTATCATCTATCAAGGTGTACTCCAAGCAGCTATTGTTATGAGTGTTTATGGCCTTGCGATTGCTTACCCAGTTCATGTGGGTGACAATCATGCCATTCATGCGGATGCCCTTACTATGGCCTTTGCAACCCTTGGTTTGATTCAGCTCTTCCATGCCTACAATGTCAAGTCTGTTTACCAATCCATCTTGACAGTTGGCCCATTTAAGTCTAAGACTTTTAACTGGTCTATCTTGGTATCCTTCATTCTTCTCATGGCAACAATCGTCGTAGAACCACTTGAAGGAATCTTCCACGTAACCAAACTAGACTTGTCACAATGGGGAATCGTTATGGGCGGAAGCTTCTCAATGATTATTATCGTCGAAATTGTTAAGTTTATCCAACGTAAACTCGGCTTTGACAAGAATGCGATTTAAAAAGAAAAAGTCATCTTCGGATGGCTTTTTGCTACAGTTAAGGGAAAGGGCTTGCAGTTGCCGTCTTTTGTGCTATAATTGCTATAATATAGTAAAAAGCAAGAGGAGTGAGCAGAAGTGGAAAAGAAAATTGTGAAGGATATTTTGTTTTTATCTCAGGTATCTCAGCCGGCAAGTCAGGATGATCTGTATCTCGCCAGAGATTTGCAGGATACACTCTTAGCAAATCGTGAGACTTGTGTCGGTCTGGCTGCCAATATGATTGGTGTGCAGAAGCGCGTGATTATCTTTAATCTGGGCTTGGTTCCTGTGGTCATGTTTAATCCAGTGCTCCTGTCCTTTGAAGGACCTTATGAGACAGAGGAAGGCTGTTTGTCCTTGACAGGTGTGAGACCTACTAAGCGTTATGAAACCATAAGGGTTGCCTATCGTGACAGCAAGTGGCAAGAACAGACCATTACCTTGACAGGTTTCCCAGCCCAGATTTGTCAGCATGAACTGGATCACTTGGAAGGACGAATCATTTAGGAGGAAAGCAAATGAAACGAATAGTCTTCGAACTTATTTTTATCGCAACGACCTGGTATATCTTTTTACCGCCTCTTAACCTGACCAGCTGGGAATTTCTTTTTTTCCTCTGTGGGCATTTGCTGGTTGTAGCAATCTTATTTGGATTTGGCAAGGGGATAAACCTTGTCAAAACGGTTCATGTGCGCCACGGCAAGGCGGAAGCTGCCTTAAATCTTGAGGATTTCAAAATCAATCGGTTAGGGAATGTTCTTTTAGCTTCTATTGGAGGAATTCTTCTCTTGGCTGGTTTAGTTTCCTTGGTGACCTCCAGCATTTTTCAGGCTAAAAATTATGCTAATGTAGTCACAGTTACGGAAAAAGACTTTACTGAATTTCCTAAGACTGATACCAGTAAGGTTCCTATTCTAGATAGAAGTACTGCTGAAAAAATTGGTGACCGCTACTTGGGTTCCCTAACGGATAAGGTATCGCAATACGTGGCGGCAGACACCTATACCCAACTGACGATTGATGGAAAACCTTATCGAGTGACGCCACTAGAATATGCAGACCCTATCAAGTGGTTTAACAATCAAGCAAAAGGAATCGGCGAGTATATCAAGGTGGACATGGTAACTGGAAATGCCAACTTGGTGGACTTGAAGACACCAATCAAATATTCAGACTCGGAGTATTTTAACCGTGATGTCAAGCGTCACCTGCGCTTGAAGTACCCAACCAAGATCTTCAAAACTCCATCTTTTGAGGTGGACGATGAGGGCAATCCTTTCTATGTAGCAACGGTTTACCAAAAGCAATTTGGCTTAGCAGTTCCTCGTCCTATTTCAGTCATTATCTTGGACGCCACAAATGGAGAGACCAAGGAATACAGCTTGGCAGATGTTCCGGAATGGGTGGACAGGGTTTATCCAGCTGAGGAGACCATCGAGCAAATCAACTACAACGGCAAGTACAAGGATGGTTTCTGGAATGCCATGATTTCCAAGAAAAATGTGACCCAGACTACCAAGGGCTATAATTACTTGTCTATCGGTAATGATATTTACCTCTACACAGGTGTGACATCGGCCAATGCAGATGAAAGTAATCTTGGTTTTATCCTAGAAAATATGCGAACAGGAGAAATCACTAAGTATAGCTTGGCTTCTGCGACAGAAGAATCAGCCCGTGAATCAGCCGAAGGTGCTGTTCAGGAGAAATCCTACAAGGCAACCTTCCCAATCCTCATCAACCTCAATGACAAGCCTCTCTACATCATGGGCTTGAAGGACAATGCTGGCTTGGTCAAAGAGTACGCTTTGGTTGATGCAGTCGAGTACCAAAATGTTATCGTAGCTACTACAGTAGAAGAACTGCTCAGCAAGTACGCCAATAAAAACGACCTTGAAATTGATAATGAAACGACAGAAAGTATCAAGGGTGTGGTGGCAGACCTCAAATCAGCTGTTATCAAGGGCGACACCGTCTACTTCTTTAAAGTTGATGGTAAGATATACAAGGTCAAGGCCTCAGTATCTGATGACCTCCCTTACCTTGAAAATGGTAAAACCTTCGAAGGTCAAGTCGGAAAAGATAACTATCTCAAGACCTTTAAAGTTCAGTAAGAGGAGAGGTAGGGCAAAAACTCAATTTCAGGAAAAAATGAAGTAAATCTTTTCATAATAAAACGCATAGTATCAAGGTTTTTCAACACCGGATATTATGCGTTTCTCTGATTTTTAAGCCTTTTCCCAGTCTCTTTTCAGATAAACTTCTTGGTTGTGGCTAAAAAATATGCTACACTATCAATATGAAAATTTTAATCCCAACAGCAAAAGAAATGAACACAGACTTGCCAAGTATCGAAGCAACTTCTTTAAAACCAGAAAGTCAGGCCGTACTTGATGCCTTGGCCCTCTATTCTGCTAGTCAATTGAAGAGTTTTTATAAGGTATCAGCTGAAAAAGCTGAGGAAGAATTTCAACATATCCAAGCCTTGAAAAAGCAAACTGCTCAACACTATCCAGCCTTGAAACTTTTTGATGGGCTTATGTATCGCCACATTAAGCGAGACAAATTGAACGATGCAGAACAGGCCTATCTTGAAAATCATGTTTTTATTACTTCGGCTTTGTACGGAGTCGTACCAGCCTTGTCACCCATAGCCCCTCACCGTTTGGACTTTTTGATGAAATTAAAGGTCGCTGGTAAGATTTTGAAGAGCCATTGGAAGCAAGCCTATGATGAGGCTGTGAAGCAGGAAGAAATGATTTTCTCTCTATTGTCATCCGAGTTTGAGACTGTATTTTCTAAGGAAATCAGAGAAAAAATGGTGACCTTCAAATTCATGGAGAATAGAGGTGGTCAGCTGAAGATTCACTCAACCATTTCCAAGAAAGCGCGTGGTGCCTTCCTGACAGCGCTGATAGAAAATCAAGTACAAACGGTGGAAGAAGCTCGTCGCTTAAGCTTTGCAGGATTTAACTACCGAGAAGACCTGTCCCAGCCACAGGAATTGGTTTTTGTTAAGGAAGTATAAAAAATAGATATAAGAAAAAAGTCAGCAGAATCATGCTGACTTTTTTCTAGTTTATAAAGTATTGGATATGTGAATCTCATTTGATAAACAGTTAAGATGATTGACCAAATCCATGATTTGGAGGTGGTTTCGGCAAATAAACTTCTTGGTAATTCCTGGAATATAGAAATTAGACACAATGATATCGTAGTCTGTCTGATTTAAAATCTCAGGGCTTGTTTCCAATTCATCCCAAGTATCAAAGGTGAATCGATTGTTACAATAGTATGTAAGCATATCCTTTAAAGTAAGTGATAGGGCGTGGTCAAAGTTACTGATAATCAAAACCTTGATAGGTGGTCGATTTTCTAACAACTGAGTAGAGAGGTTTTCAGCATGGGTCAATAGGGTATACGTCAAGTGTTCCAACTGTTCAGGATGGTCATGCTGTCCAATTGCCTGACGATATTGAGCCAGTTCTTGACGTGCACTTCCCATAAAGTCTGGGAAGTAAACTTCGAATTTTTTAATCGTCAATGCTTTTTGTTCAAATAAGATTGGGGTAGAAAAGATTTCCTGTCTTTCAAAGAAAGCAGTGTTGTGTAAATGCCAAATCAGCTCATCGTGGTTAGTAAAAGTAATCTTATATTGTTTTGCTAGACGTTCTAATATTTGACTCAGTAATTGGTAAGAGTGTCTTGCTTCACTGTTATCTTCTATAGAGTTGAAGAATTCTTGAGGATCTAAGAAAATGTTACTTTGAATAAAGGAAATAAAAATTTGTGCAATGATATCTGGAGTGATTTCAAGTTCAAATACTTGAGAAAAATAGCCTAGTATCTCTTCAAAATTTGGAATACTTTCCAAAATAGGGTAGTATTCATCGTAGAAATGATTTGGTAAGTCGATAAAATGACCATTTTTGATGCGGTAAATACTGATAGCTATCATCAGTTTGTACATTCTATAAATTGAAAATCGCATTGGATAATTCGTGATTTTATAGAAGAAGTCAACAAACTCTGTTAAATCTTCCTCAGGAAGGTCAGGAAAAGGCCAGTCTAAGAAATAATAGCGCTCAGAAAAGTATTGAGCAAAAAAATAGCGTATATCAATCTCATTCCCACGTATCTCGGATGGAGTAAATGATAGTTCAATTTGGAATTGAGTTGACAGAGTTTTTGAAATGTTTCGACCCAATCGATAGAGATTAGCATTACTAGAGTGAAGATTTTCTATTGTTCGATAAATAGGTAACCCCTCATTGAAGAACATATACTCTAGTAATTGAAAAGATTGAGAATGAGCTAGAAAATATTGATATACAACTTCTACACTAGTGTTAACTTCTAAATCTATCATGATTCCGTTAACAGAAGATTGGATGTCGATAGTTGGAAATGCAGCACGCAATTCATTTAAATCACTTTTTAAGATTCGCTCAGTACATCCTAACTTGTCGGCAAGTTCATGTAATTTCAACCAATCGCGATGTTGAATTAGGATTTTCATTAAACGTAATTGTCGCTGATCTTTCGTGGATAAAAGGTTTCTCATAAGGGTATTTCCTCCTTAATTTATTATATCATTTTTCTGTTTTTAATCAACTATAATGTTAGAGCTAAAAAAATGTTCCGACGATTCAAAAAAAAGAGAATATAATAACTGGCTCTGAAAATCAGAAATACGATATAGTAATTCCTTGGATAGTGTTGATTTATATATTAAATAGTTGTAGAGTAGGAATTATAAAATATTACTTAGGAGTTCAAAATGAAACATTCACATAAGAAATCATTTGACTGGTATAGCATGCAACAACGATTTTCTATTCGTAAGTATCACTTTGGTGCAGCGAGTGTTTTACTTGGTACAGCCTTGGTCTTAGGATCAGTTGCTAATGCTCAAACTGTACAAGCTGATGAAAATGGTTCTGAAAATACAAAGACAGTTAAAGCTGATAAGTTCGATGATTCTGCTAAGATTGCGGAAAAGCAAAGTACAAATACTAAGTCAGAGAAGTCTTATGCAGCTCCATCTGTTTCAAATCCAGTGGAAGTAACTCCAACTAAATCTGAAGATGTTAAGGCACCAGCAGAAAAAGTTGAAGAAGCTAAAAGCCAGAAAGAAGAAGTACCTTCTAATAATGCTGTTGATAAGACAAAATTATCAGCGGCTCTTTCGCGTGCAGAAAAATTGGAAATTAAACTGTACACTGAAGAAAGTGTAAAACGTCTTCAATCTAGTATACAATCTGCTAAAGAATTACTAAATAAAGCAGATGTGACAGAATCAGAATTATCTCAAGCAGAGTCTGAACTTCAAGCTGCAGTTATTGCTTTGGAACTCAGAGGGACGACTACGACTAAAGTTATTGATAAAACTGAAGTAGTGAGCAAAATTGAATCTGCTGAAAAGAAAAATGCAGAATCAAAAGTAGCTGAACAAACTTCTGAAGTAGACAAAGAGTCAGAAGAAAAAGATAAAATTGCCTTAAAACCTGTAAAGGGGCTTCGAGTTGAAGATGCAAAGGCAAATAAAAAAGGCGGGTGGAATATTCCGTTAGATCAAGAAGCACGCTTAAGATTAAAGAGTGCTATTGAGGCTCATGCCGCACAAGGTAGTTCGCGTCGTCGGAAACGTGCTATCGGAGATTTGGATTATACCTTCAAGAAAGTTATGACCCCAGTTAATCCAGGTTTTTACGCAGATGCCAAGAGTGTTGATGAGTTAACAGTTAACCCAGACTATATAAATGAAACAGTTGTCAACGTTTGGTATAAAGACTTAGGTTATATCAATTTAGTCGACAAAGATGGACATTACATCAATTCAAATGGTGAAGTAGTAGAAAATAAAGAAGCAGCTGTCCGTAGACAATACAAAAATGATTTTAATGACACAACAAGAGCAGATGTTACTGAAATTCCTCAAGTACCAGTTGGTTGGAAAATTAGTGACAACCAATCTATTCGCGGATATGATGCAGAAACTAAAACTATTGATCCAAACGATGATAGTGATTTAGATGCTGTTGGTAAAGATTCTAATGTAGTCATTGAAAAAGAAAATCAAAAAGCTGTTATCCGTTATGTAAGTACTAACGGTAACCGCGTTCTCACAACAGATGAAGTGACAGGTAAGTCAGGTGAAGCCATTGCCTACAGCACTACAAGTCAAATCACAGAATTCAAGAAACAAGGTTACAAGCTTGTTAGTGATGAATTCACAGCAGGTGGTGCGAAGGTTTATGACTACGATACAGCACGTGACCAAGTCTACACTGTAACCCTTTCAGAACGTGTTGAACCAGTTAACCCAGATAACCCAACTCCACAACCAAACACTCCAGTCAATCCAGGACAACCAGATAGCCCACGTTGGCCAGCAACTGTTCATGATTTGGACAACAAGGAAAGTGTTAGCCGTACTATCCATTACGTTTACGAAGATGGAAGCAAAGCTAAGGATGATGTGGTTGAAACTCTAAACTTCAAACGTTGGAGTCGTATTAACCTAGTGACTGGTCAAATTTTCTTCCAAGACTGGACAACTAATGATGATACGTTTGATAAAGTGGTCTCTCCAACCATCGCAGGTTATACGGCGGATAAATCAGAAATCCCAGCTGTAAGTGGAGTTCAAGCTAAAGACCAAGACCGTGTTGAAACAGTCACTTATCGTAAGGATGCCCAAAAAGCTGTTATCCGTTATGTAAGTACTAACGGTAACCGTGTTCTCACAACAGATGAAGTGACAGGTAAGTCAGGTGAAGCCATTGCCTACAGCACAACAAGTCAAATCAATGAATTTAAGAAACAAGGTTACAAGCTTGTTAGTGATGAATTCACAGCAGGTGGTGCGAAGGTTTATGACTACGATACAGCACGTGACCAAGTCTACACTGTAACCCTTTCAGAACGTGTTGAACCAGTTAACCCAGATAACCCAACTCCACAACCAAACACCCCAGTCAATCCAGGACAACCAGATAGCCCACGTTGGCCAGGAACCGTTGAAAACTTGGATAACAAGGAAAGTGTTAGCCGTACCATCCATTACGTTTACGAAGATGGAAGCAAGGCTAAGGATGATGTGGTTGAAACATTGAACTTCAAACGTTGGAGCAATGTCAACTTGGTAACAGGTCATATCGACTTCCAAGACTGGACAACTAATGATGATACGTTTGATAAAGTGGTATCACCAACCATCGCAGGTTACACAGCGGATAAATCAGAAATCCCGGCTGTAAGTGGAGTTCAAGCTAAAGACCAAGACCGTGTTGAAACAGTTACTTATCGTAAGGATGCTCAAAAAGCTGTTATCCGTTATGTAAGTACTAACGGTAACCGTGTTCTCACAACAGATGAAGTGACAGGTAAGTCAGGTGAAGCCATTGCCTACAGCACTACAAGTCAAATCACAGAATTCAAGAAACAAGGTTACAAGCTTGTTAGTGATGAATTCACAGCAGGTGGTGCGAAGGTTTATGACTACGATACAGCACGTGACCAAGTCTACACTGTAACCCTTTCAGAACGTGTTGAACCAGTTAACCCAGATAACCCAACTCCACAACCAAACACACCAGTCAATCCAGGACAACCAGATAGCCCACGTTGGCCAGGAACCGTTGAAAACTTGGATAACAAGGAAAGTGTTAGCCGTACCATCCATTACGTTTACGAAGACGGAAGTAAGGCTAAGGATGATGTAGTTGAAACTCTTCAGTTCAAACGTTGGAGCAATGTTAACTTGGTAACAGGTCATATTGACTTCCAAGACTGGACAACTAATGATGATACGTTTGATAAAGTGGTATCTCCAACCATCGCAGGTTACACAGCGGATAAATCAGAAATCCCAGCTGTAAGTGGAGTTCAAGCGAAAGACCAAGACCGTGTTGAAACAGTTACTTACCGTAAGGATGCTCAAAAAGCTATTATCCGTTACGTAAGCACTAACGGTAACCGTGTTCTCACAACAGATGAAGTGACAGGTAAGTCAGGTGAAGCCATTGCCTACAGCACAACAAGTCAAATCACAGAATTCAAGAAACAAGGCTATAACCTTGTCAGCGATGAATTCACAGCGGGTGGTGCTAAGGTTTATGACTACGATACAGCACGTGACCAAGTCTACACTGTAACCCTTTCAGAACGTGTTGAACCAGTTAACCCAGATAACCCAACTCCACAACCAAACACACCAGTCAATCCAGGACAACCAGATAGCCCACGTTGGCCAGGAACCGTTGAAAACTTGGATAACAAGGAAAGTGTTAGCCGTACCATCCATTACGTTTACGAAGACGGAAGTAAGGCTAAGGATGATGTGGTTGAAACACTGAACTTCAAACGTTGGAGTCGTATTAACCTAGTAACTGGTCAGATTTTCTTCCAAGACTGGACAACTAATGATGATACGTTTGATAAAGTGGTATCTCCAACCATCGCAGGTTACACAGCGGATAAATCAGAAATCCCAGCTGTAAGTGGAGTTCAAGCGAAAGACCAAGACCGTGTTGAAACAGTTACTTACCGTAAGGATGCTCAAAAAGCTGTTATCCGTTATGTAAGCACTAACGGTAACCGTGTTCTCACAACAGATGAAGTAACAGGTAAGTCAGGAGAAGCCATTGCCTACAGCACAACAAGTCAAATCACAGAATTCAAGAAACAAGGCTATAACCTTGTCAGCGATGAATTCACAGCGGGTGGTGCTAAGGTTTATGACTATGATACAGCACGTGACCAAGTCTACACTGTAACCCTTTCAGAACGTGTCGAACGTGTAACACCGAAAGATCCTAAACCACAACCAAACACACCAGTCAATCCAGGACAACCAAATACACCAAATTGGCCACGTACTGTCGAGAGAATGGAGAAATTGACTCAAACAATAAGTCGTCGTATCAACTTCCGTTACCTTAAAAATGGAAAAGCTGCATATGGAACGATTGATCAACATATCAGCTATGAAAGAAATGCTCTTGTGAATTTGGTTTCTGGTGATATCAATTATGAACAATGGAAGATTACTGGTATTAAAAACCAAGATGTTGTAGCTCCAGTAGCATCTCAACCATCAGCTACAACTCCTACAGTAGCAAATAACAGTGTAACAAGAGTTGTAAGATCATCTAGTGTAAGACTAGCTTTAGCTCCACAAGTTACTAATTCTCAAGAGTCTCCATTAGGCTTAACTGTGACAGAAAATGGTGAGCGTTCAGTACGTCGTTCATCAAGAGGTAAACGTGCCACTGTAGCAGAGCCAGATAGTTCAACTAATTCAGAAGCTGATTCATCTGTTAATGCAGTGTTCAAAGCAGTACGAACTCCTATTACACCAAAATTCTATGCTACTGTGAATAAAGTAGGAACGATGGAGGTTAACCCAAATTCTCCTCAAGATACAGAAGTTAATGTTGACTTGAAAGAAATGGGACGTATTGTAGCAGTCAATAATAAAGGACAATATATCAATGAACAAGGAGAGGTGGTACAAAACATTGAAGACGCTCTCTATAAGTACTATGATAATGATCCAAACGATGCAACAAAAGCAGCGGAAACAAAAATTCCTGCGGCTCCAAAATTCCATGTATTAAATAATACGCAACCAACTGTTTGGGGATATAATATTGTTGACAAGACAATCGAACCAAATGATGAATCTGATCCTGATCGCATCGGAAAAGATACCTTTGTAACATATAACGAAATTATTGATTCAGTATCTAAGGAAACAGAGCAAACTGTAAGCTTTACTGGGGCAGGTTCTGCAACTCCTAAAGATAATGTGCAAAATGATTTTGTCTTCAAGGGATCATATAATGAAGCGACTAAAGAAACAACTTGGGAAAATAAGGACCATACCTATGGAACAGTTAAAGTACCAGTTGTGACAGGGTATTTCGCTAATAAAGCAGAAGCTGGTGGCAAGACAGTTACGCCAGATTTACCAAAAGCAACTGATACAGTTACATATAAAGTTTTGGGTAAAATCATTCCAGTAGATGCTTCTGGAAATGTAATTGTAAATGCTCCTCAACCACAATACATGAATGATGCAAATGATCCTCGTAAAGCTGGAGAAACAGCAGTACCTGAAATTGTAGGCTACAAACCAGAGCGTACAAGTGTTACACCTGAAAATCCAGGTGAAGATACAAAGGTAACTTACGTCAAGACAGAACAAGTTGCAGTTGTTCGTTACATAGATGTTGATAACAAGAATGAAGTCGTTCATACAGACAATATTACTGGTAAATCAGGAGAAAAGATTGCCTATACGACAGAAACTGTTTTGAAATCGTTGCTTGAAAAAGGGTACTTATTACAGGAAGATGGTTTCCCTGCAGATGCAACTTTTGATACAGATGAAACAAAAGTTCAAGAATATACAGTTCTATTGAAACATAAAATCACTGTTAAAAAAGATGCTCCAAAAGTTGTGGAAAGAACGATTCATTATGTATTTGCAGATGGTACAAAAGCAAGTGAAGATCATCATGAACAAGTAAGCTTTTCACGTATGCTGAGTATCGATAATGTAACAGGTAAGACTACAAGTACATCTTGGGTTTCTAAAGATGGAGTGACAAGTTTTGAAGAAGTGGTGTCTCCAACCATTGCAGGATACAAACCTGATCTTGCTAAAGTAGATTCGGTTCAAGGAATTACAGCAGAAACGGATAATCAAGTTGTAACTGTAACTTATAGAAATGTTCAACCAATTCCACAAGTTACCCCAACTCCAATTCCGACTCCAACCCCAACTCCACAAGTTACGCCAACTCCAGTTCCAACCTCTACCCCAGCTCCAAAAGAGGAGGAAAAAGAACTTCCAAAAACTGCGGGTCACTCTTCTGGTATGGCTCAAGTTCTAGGAGTACTTGGCCTATTTGCTGGATTCAGTTTAGTTGGAAAATCAAAACGAGATGAATAAAATCAAAACAAAACTCTAGACAACAAAATATTGGAAGTGTAGTGTTTTAGGGAGTGAGAATGTATGTCAATACAGCATCAATTCCACTCCCTTTTTTATCATAAAAAGTTAGAGAGAAAATATATGTATTCAAGAGTAAAACGGAATCAAATGAATAAGGTAAACAAGTATTCCATTAGAAAATCAAGTTTTGGTGCAGTATCTGTTGCTGTAGCTGCCTTGATGGTTTTTGGTACTTATTCAAATGTGAGTGCAGACGAACAAAAAGTAGATTCACATCGAACTGAAAAAGAAGAACAAAAAGTCTCTAAAAAATCAGATGTGACCAAGCAAAAACATTCAGAGGAAAAAATAGCAGAATTGCCTTTCGCTCTTCAAGCTCCAGTTTTGGAAAAAGAAGAATTAGATGTCAATGCCCTTCTAAATAAGGAAGCAGAATCTAAAGTAGCAGCTGAGACAAAAAATTCTGACTCAAAAGAATTCACTTCTAAAGAAATTAAGCCTAGTGAAGAAAAAACTACTTCACCTGCTTCAAGTGAAAAGGTAAAAGAAGAAAAATCAGTCGAAAAAACTACTCTTGATCAGGTTGTATCAGAAGCAGAAGTTTTAAATCAAGTCGCTTTACGTTATTCTCAGGAAGCAGAACGTAAAGCTGAAGAAAAAGCCCTGGTTCAAGAAGCTGTTAAGGCAGCTACCATTCAGATTTCACAATCAAAAGCCTTGTTGAAAGATTCATCTGTTAGTGCAGAAAATCTTAAGACTCAATTAAATCAACTGTATTCAGCTATCGAAACAGTGTATACTGAGTTACAACGTGCAGGATATGGCAAGAAAATTAGCGCTAGTCTATCGCCGACTCAAACACAAGATGTAGCTATCGATAATGGAAATATTATTGCCAGTGGTACAATTGATATGGCAGACCGTGTAACTTCAACAGGTATTGCTGATTATCGCTTCCAATTAAAATTTAAAAATGGTGCCTATCATAAGGGGGATATCTTTACAATTGGTTTGAAGGAATTGCCACAAGATAATAATCTTCCTCAAAAATTGGTTGCTGAAGGTAAAGTTTTTGCAGAACGAGTGAGTCTGGTTCAGAAAAATGATAATGCCAAAGCTGGAAGCCTTTCATATTGGGCTTCACGTGGAGATCGTGACGTTGCTCTGGACACAAAAGAATCATGGGATTTAGTTGACAAAGGAAGTCATATTGAAGCAACTTACAGATTCACTGATGAAATTGAACGCCTAGATGATGTTACTTTTGAACTTCAATACAGAGGTGGAATTCGTTATCCTCGAGTGAACGTGGATAAGTCTGTAACTGGTGTGATTTCAGTTAATGGTCAAAATGTAGTCACTAAGAATTACACTGTGATTAAAACAGATATAGGAGCACCTAAAGTTTATGATACACCAGCTACAGCTAACTTCACAGGTGATGTTATGTTGGATGATGATGGCAGTATCAAAACATATAACAGCACTCTTCGTATCGGAACATGGAAGTCAAACTTTAGTGCAGGAACCCGTTTCACTGTTCGTATCAATGATACAGAATTCAATAAGTTTGCTACTGTCGGTGAATTTGTTGAACGTGGTGCCCACAATGTCGAAATGATAAATACTAGCCCTGATACATCAAGAACAAGGGTAAATCGCCATAATGTTATTTTGGAGGCACCTCGTGAAGAGCCTGGTCAACATGCCAAATTCAAGATTCTTAAGGCAGCAGATAATGAATTAACCTTTGAATTGGTATCTGGAAAGATGTTGGCTGGAAGAACTTATGTATTACGTACAAAAGACTTTGGAGTTGACCGTGTTCCGACAAGTCACACAGTTAATTATCTGAATGAAGCTAGAAATGGTTTTAAATCAAATGTTCCAGGGACATTGACAGTTGTTGATGCCAAAGGTAAAAATCTTACAGACCAATACGAACAAGCTGCTGATTCTGATTGGAAAATTGCCAATCCAGATATGGTAAGAACAGATGGACGCCTTGTATATGGAGATGTAGCCGTTCGCTTCGTTGATACTCAAGGGAAAATGCTTCTTCCTGCCATTGCAGCGGTGGAAAATGGAGGTATCCTTCAAGACAAATTCACTACTGTAAGACCATCTACCAAAATTGATACTAGCTATGTAGCTACTTTAGAGAGAAATACAACTGAGACAGAAGTTCAAGAAAACAAAGGAATTCAAACAACATCTATCACAGCACCTTATTTATTGCATTCACCAAATGGTAAATATTATGTCTTTAAAGAATATGCACAGAATGATCGTTTCTATAGCAATACGAAGACATCTGGTACGATTACACGAGCTCAAGCTAACGTGGTAGCTGTGTACGAAGAAGCTAAATTTGGTAAAGTTGATATTCAGTATCGTGATAAAACAAGTCAAGCTATTTTAGAAACATTCAATACACCACATGATAAGAGTTCAAATCTCATTAACTTGTTGGGAAATAACTATGATGTGACTGCTAAAGTTCCTGAACGTTTCGAAAAAGATGGTGTAGTATATGTCTTGTCACAAACACCTGCTAATAGTAAGGGATATTTGACACAGGCTGATATCCATGTTGTTTATGATTATCTTGCTCAACAAAAAGCACAGGTTAAATACCTCAATCAAACAGAAACAAGTCCTAAAGTTTTAGGAAATGTGGATAGTGTAGTTGGTCTTCCAGGTGAAACAATTGTTTATAATTCAAAAACTCGTATTAATCAGTACCTAAAACAAGGATATGAATTAGTACATGATGGTTTTGCAAATGCTAATGATAAACGTTTCGACAGTGAAAAACAAACTGATCAAGTATTCTCAGTTCAATTAATCGAAAAAGTTGTGACTGTTACAGCAGATGATCCAAAACCAATTGCTGGAAATCCATTAGTAGCAGGAGATGCATTGTCACCTGTTTGGCCTAAATCGGTTGAAAATTTAGATACACTGAGAAAAATGACCAAGCAGACGATTCACTACAAATATCAAAAAGATGGCAAACAAGCTTTCAAAGATGTAGTTCGATCTGTAGTTTTTGAAAGAGTGGCGAGAGTTAACCTCGTTACTGGTGCAGTTATTTATGATAATTGGAAAATCACAAGAATTGATGATAAACCAGTAGCGTCAGTGGATACGACTGTTCATAAACCAAATGTCACTCCACAAGGAGTAACAACTATTGCAGCAACTCCTTCTAGTCTAGGGAATGGAATTTCTATCAAACCAGTTTTGACTGTTCCGAATCCAGTTGTTGCATCATCACCAATTGTTGCAAAACCCGTCGTATCGGTAAAACCAGTAACACCGGTTAAACCAGCAGTGTCAACTCCGGCTAAGCCAGCACTTGTAGTTAAACCAAAACCGGTAGCACCATCAACACCAGTCAAACCAGTAATTTCGACACCAGTAACTCCAGCGCCTGTTGCCACACCACAACCAGTTGCTCCAGTGAAACCAGTAGCCCCTGCACCGGTAACACCTGTTAAACCAGTAGTATCTACTCCAGCTACACCAACACCAGCTGTGCAACCAAAACCGGTAGCGACTACTGATTCAAAACCTAGCTTAACTCCAGCTGAAGCCTTGGCTGCAATTAAACCAACAGATTTTTCTTCACAAACATCTGTTAATAAGAAAACAGAGACAAAACCTGTTCCTGGTGGAACGGCTACGACTACAACTACAACGACAACCACTGTTACCTCAAATGCGGCAACAGCGGGTCCAACAACACCGATTGTCACTATTACAACAAATGAAACTGAAACTCATTCAGAGGTGACAAGTGTCATTCATACTGGCACCACTAGCCACACGCATGTGGTCGGAGTTGTTACAAAACCAAACGTAGTTGTTACTCATCCAAAACCAAGTGTTCAGCCTAAACCGCATTTAACGAGACCTCATCATGGACCAGTACACCATGTTCCTTCACGTCCAGGTAAACAAGTTAAACCAATTAGAACTGGACCAGGAACTCGTGGTCATGCTAGAAGACATCGCTAAATATAAAGTGTTAATACTGATTTAACTAGTAGTATAGTATTAAATAGCACAAAAAATGAGCAACTTTAAATTTAAAGTGGCTCATTTTTATATTAAGGACTTCTTAAAATTTTCTATTTTTTATTGAATTGCTACGAACAAGTCTTGAGCTTGTTTTTCAAGTGAGTTTAGGACTGTTTCTTCAAGAACCAATTTTCCGTCTGCCCAGGCAGAGTCATTGACACGTGCAGCAGTAAAGTCACCAACGACTTGTGTACGGATGAATGGCAAAAGGTCCTTGTAAATAGCGAAGAGTTGATCGTGACCTGCATTGGCTACAGATGATACGGTAACAAACTTGTCTTGAAGGGCAGAAGCGCCACGTGTATCAGATAAGTCAAGAGCGCGAGATAGCCAGTCAAGTAAGTTTTTCACCATACCAGGGATAGAGAAGTTATAGACTGGAGAGAAAATCCAGATGGCATCCGCAGCGAGAACTGCTTCACGAGCAGCAGCTACAGCTGGATGTGTTGGAACTTCCAAATCTTGGCTGAAGAGAGGAAGGGTTGAATAATCAAGGTAGCTAACCTCTGCTTTACCAGCAAGTGCTTTCTCAGCTTCGAGAGCCATTTGGTGGTTGAAAGAACCTTGACGTAGTGATCCGACGATAAATAATACTTTTTTAGACATGATGTGTCTCCTTTTTCTTAAATTTCCGAGAAGTCTCTCGTTGTTATAAAATATATTACAACAAAACAAAAGGACTTGCAAGAAATTTGCTCAGAGTTTATTTGAAAATTATAAAATTGCTGAAACTCTAGTCAGTTGCCACTGGAAAAGTAAGAACTGTTTTTTGGATTTTAGTTTTCTTTGATTTTATAGGAGTATTCCAATATTCTCTTGTAATATAATGACATAAGTGCTAAAATAAACAAGAAAACTAGCAATAGAAACCGCAGAACAGCTATTTTCCGGTATCATTTCATAAATCATTAAAGGAACAATAATGGCATTGAAGAATGCTTCTAAAAGGGGTGGAGATCATGTAAGGCAAAGATTAACAAGTGACGGACAAAAGAAATAATAATACACTTGTTAAGGAGAAAAGATGTTAATAAGAAATTATCGGAAAAATATTGGCCTGATGGCCGGAGTTGAGTTTTTTGCATTTCTAGGGATTACCAGTTTTTGGATTCTCTTTCTCAGTCAAAACGGAATGTCTCTTTGGCAGATTGGACTTCTGGAGAGTATTTTTCATACGACCAGTCTTCTCTGTGAAATTCCATCTGGTATGTTAGCTGACCGCTATTCCTATAAGACCAACCTTTATTTAAGTCGTATAGCAGGGATTGTGTCTTCTATTCTTATGTTGGCTGGGCAGGGAAATTTTTGGATTTATGCGCTAGCTATGGCGATAAGTGCCTTGTCTTATAATTTTGATTCAGGAACAAGTGCAGCAATGGTCTATGACTCGGCTGTAGAGGCTGGGCTAAAGGAGCGCTATCTATCCATTTCAAGTTTCATGTCAGGAGTAGCAGAAGGAACTCGTTCTTTGGGGACAGTGTTGGCGGGATTTTTTGTCCATGGTCAATTGCACCTGACCTACTATATCATGATTGCCACTTCTATCATAGTTCTTGTCTTGATTTTGATGCTGAAAGAGCCCAGTGTCAAGCTAGAAAAAACTGATAGTGTGACCATGAAACAGATTATGTGGACTGTTAAGGAAGAGTTGGAGCGAAATCCCATGCTCTTCAACTGGATGATTTTGTCTCAGATTGTTGGTACACTCATGTGCATGTTTTATTTTTACTATCAAAATCAGTTACCAGATTTAAGTAGTTGGCAAATTTCAGCAGTTATGCTACTTGGAAGTCTCTTGAATATCGTCGCAGTCTATCTAGCGAGTAAGATTGGAAAGAGATATGCCGCCTTGAAGATTTTCCCTATTCTCGTCCTGCTGACTGGAGTTACCTACCTGCTGTCCTACTTTGGAACACCTCTAATCTATATTTTGGTTTATTTGATTAGTAATGCTCTATATGCTCTTTTTCAGCCGATTTTTGACAATGATTTACAAGAGCGGCTCCCAAGTGAAGTAAGGGCAACCATGCTGAGTGTCTACTCTATGATGTTTAGTCTAAGTATGATTGTGTTCTTCCCACTGACAGGCTGGTTGATTGACAATTTAGGCTTTGTAGTAACATTTCTTTATCTAGGATCCTTTTTAGTCATGATTAGCCTTCTACTGACTATCTTTTTAGGAAAAATGGCTAAAAGAATAGATGATAAAATGATTCCATAGATTAAAAGAATTTCTGAAAACTTGAGTGCAAGCTCAGGTTTTTTAATACGGTGATTTCGCTTGTGTCTTTACTTTTCTCTCTCGGTTTTAAGCAAGAAAAATCGGTTTACTTTGAAGGAAGAAATAGAATTGGTTGCTTATACTCAATGAAAATCAAAGAGCAAACTAGGAAGCTAGCCGCAGGTTGTACTGGAGTACGGCAAGGCGAAGCTGACGTGGTTTGAATTTGATTTTCGAAGAGTATTCTTATATTCACTTGTAATAAAGTTTAATAGATGGTAAAATAGACGAGTGAAAAAAAGACAAAAAAAAGCAAAAAATAATCTACTGTGGCAGTATGGTCTAGGGATGACGATTTTGTTTGTGGTTATCAGTGCTTCCTTTCTGTATCTGGTTTCTCTTGGCATGAAACCCTATCAAACAGCTAAAAGTGAAGGAGAAAAATTAGCTCAGCAGTATGCAGGATTAGAGCAGGCTGATCAGGTTGACTTATACAATGGCTTGGAATCCTATTATAGCGTTCTTGGTCGTAATAAAAAACAAGAAGCACTTGCTGTCCTGATTGGAAAAGATGACCATAAGATTTACGTTTATCAGCTAAATCAGGGTGTTTCACAAGAAAAAGCAGAAGCTCTTTCTAAGGAAAAAGGAGCTGGCGAGATTGACAAGATTACCTTTGGCCGTTATCAAGACAAGCCAATCTGGGAAGTCAAGTCAGGCTCTGATTTTTATCTAGTAGATTTTGAAACAGGAGCATTGGTCAATAAGGAGGGCCTATGAAACTATCCAACCGTGTTTTAGAAATGGAAGAAAGTGTCACTTTAGCTAGTGATGCGAGAGCAAAAAAATTAAAAGCTCAAGGTAAGGATGTCCTTTTCTTGACCTTGGGACAACCAGATTTTCACACTCCTGAAAATATTCAGGATGCAGCAGTTAAAGCTATTCGAGAAGGACAGGCTTCCTTCTATACAGTAGCTTCAGGTCTACCAGAATTAAAAGCTGCAGTGAATACCTACTTCGAGCGCTACTATGGCTATTCTGTAGCAAGTAATGAGGTTACCTTTGCCACAGGTGCCAAGTTCTCCCTCTATACTTTCTTTATGGCTGTGATCAATCCTTTAGATGAGGTTATTATTCCAACTCCATACTGGGTTAGTTATGGAGACCAGGTCAAGATGGCAGAAGGGATTCCAGTCTTTGTTCAAGCTAAAGAAGACAATGATTTTAAAGTCACGGTGGATCAACTAGAACTAGTTAGGACAGATAAAACAAAGGTTTTGGTTCTCAATTCACCATCTAATCCGACTGGTATGATCTATACTCGTGAAGAATTACTAGCTATCGGAAATTGGGCAGTTGAGCATGACATTCTGATTTTAGCAGATGATATATACGGTCGCCTTGTTTATAATGGAAATGAATTTGTTCCAATCTCAAGTCTATCAGAAGCAATTCGTAAGCAAACCATTGTTATCAACGGTGTATCTAAAGCCTATGCCATGACGGGTTGGCGAGTTGGTTATGCGGTAGGTGATCCGGAAATCATTGCAGCTATGAGTAAATTGACAGGACAAACAACTTCAAATTTGACATCTGTTTCTCAATATGCGGCTATTGAAGCCTTAACAGGACCACAGGATTCTGTTGATATCATGCGTCAGGCTTTTGAGGAGCGTCTCAATACCATTTATCCGCTATTATGTGAGGTCCCTGGTTTTGAAGTCGTTAAGCCACAAGGAGCTTTCTATCTCTTCCCAAATGTCAAAAAGGCCATGGAGATGAAAGGCTATACGGATGTGACTGACTTTACAACAGCTATTCTTGAGGAAGTTGGTTTGGCACTCATAACAGGAGCTGGCTTTGGAGCGCCAGAAAATGTCCGCCTCAGCTATGCGACAGACCTAGACACGCTTAAAGAAGCAGTTAAACGCTTGAAAGAATTTATGGAAAAATAAAAGAAAAAGAAAAGGAAAAATAATGACAAAACATGTAACGATTATTGATGTAAAAGACTATGTTGGTCAGGAAGTGACGATTGGCGCTTGGGTTGCCAACAAATCAGGAAAAGGGAAAATCGCCTTCTTGCAATTACGTGACGGAACAGCCTTCTTCCAAGGTGTGGCCTTTAAACCAAACTTTGTAGAAAAATTTGGTGAAGAAGTGGGACTTGAGAAGTTTGATGTCATCAAACGCTTGAGCCAAGAAACGTCTGTCTATGTGACAGGTATTGTCAAAGAAGACGAACGTTCTAAGTTTGGCTATGAGTTGGATATCACAGACATCGAAGTAATCGGTGAATCTCAAGACTACCCAATCACACCAAAAGAACACGGAACAGACTTCTTGATGGACAACCGTCACTTGTGGCTACGCTCTCGTAAGCAAGTAGCGGTGATGCAAATCCGTAACGCGATCATTTATGCAACGTATGAGTTCTTTGACAAGAACGGTTTCATGAAGTTTGATAGCCCAATTCTTTCAGGAAATGCAGCGGAAGACTCAACTGAACTCTTTGAAACGGACTACTTCGGAACTCCAGCCTACTTGAGCCAATCAGGGCAGCTTTACCTAGAAGCAGGTGCTATGGCTCTTGGTCGTGTATTTGACTTTGGTCCAGTATTCCGTGCTGAAAAATCAAAAACGCGCCGTCACTTGACTGAGTTCTGGATGATGGATGCAGAATACTCATACTTGACACATGATGAGTCACTTGACTTGCAAGAAGCTTATGTTAAAGCTCTTCTTCAAGGTGTTCTTGACCGTGCGCCTCAAGCCTTGGAAACTTTGGAACGTGATACAGAGCTCCTGAAACGCTACATTGCAGAGCCATTCAAACGTATCACTTACGATCAAGCTATTGACCTCTTGCAAGAGCATGAGAATGATGAAGATGCTGACTACGAACATCTTGAGCATGGTGATGACTTTGGTTCACCACACGAAACTTGGATTTCAAACCACTTTGGTGTGCCAACATTTGTCATGAACTACCCAGCAGCTATCAAGGCCTTCTACATGAAACCAGTTCCTGGGAATCCAGAGCGCGTGCTCTGTGCAGACTTGCTTGCACCAGAAGGATATGGAGAAATCATCGGTGGATCTATGCGTGAGGAAGACTATGATGCCCTTGTTGCTAAGATGGATGAACTTGGCATGGATCGTACAGAGTACGAATTCTACCTTGACCTTCGTAAATACGGTACAGTACCACACGGAGGATTTGGTATCGGTATCGAACGTATGGTGACCTTCGCAGCAGGAACAAAACATATCCGTGAAGCTATTCCATTCCCACGTATGTTACACCGTATCAAACCGTAAATAAAAAAATCACAGTAAAAGGTGTACTGACCCCAAAAAGTTAGACAATTAATTTAAGCAAAGGATTTAGTTCTGTATTGTACAGGGCTAAGTCCTTTTAGTTTTACCTTAATTCGTTTGTTGTTGTAGTAATCAATATAGTCTACAATAGCTTGTTCCAAGTGTTCAAGTGACTGAAACGTATTCTCATAACCATAAAACATTTCAGACTTAAGAATGCCAAAGAAAGATTCCATCATACCGTTATCTGGACTATTTCCCTTACGTGACATAGATGGTTGGATTCCCTTATTCTTTAAAAAATGATGATAAAAATCGTGTTGGTATTGCCATCCTTGATCACTATGGAGAATTGTATTTTCGTAATGGTTCTCTGTAAAGGCTTGTTCTAGCATAGCTTTCATTTGTACTAAGTTCGGCGAAGTAGAAAGATTATAAGCGATGATTTCGCTGTTAAAACCATCTAAAACTGGCGATAAATAAAGCTTTTGGCTGCTTGCTGGAATGGCAAATTCTGTCACATCTGTGTAGCACTTTTGCATTGGTTTGGTTGCTTCAAATTGACGTTGAATAAGATTATCTGCTTTCTTGCCAACCTCTCCTTGGTAGGAAGAATACTTCCGTTTACGGCGAATTCGAGCCGTTAAACCAAGTACTTTCATCAGACGCTGCACCTTCTTATGGTTCACTACGAAGCCACGATTTCGTAATTCTAGAGTCATGCGACGATAGCCGTAATTTCCTTTATGCTCAGTATAAGTTGACTGAATTTCAGCTTTAATATCATAATCTTTATCGCTTTGATCCAGCTGTTTTAAGTGGTAATAATAAGTTGAACGGGCAAGCTTAATAATCTTTAGAAGGATATCTAAAGAAAACTCTGTTACAAGTCCTTGAACAATTTCCGTTTTTCTTCTTGCTTCTTTTCGTCCCTCAATCGGAGTTCTCTCAACTTTTTTAGAATGGCATTCTCCGCTCTCAAGTACTCATTTTCTGCTTGAAGACGTTCTAATTCTGTCATATCTTCAAATCTCTTCTTTGGCTTACGTCCCATTTTAGGTGGTCTCCCTCTTGTTTTCTCAACAATAGTATACCCGTTTTTCTTGTATTGTGCCAGCCAATTCGAAAGTAATCCACTACTTGGAAGAGCATAATCCATAGACGCCCTAATTTGTGAATGCCCCTCAAGAAGAACTTTATCAATGATCTCTTGTTTTAGTTCAGGAGAATAGTAACAATTCTTTCCTTTTTTGACGATTTCTATTCCATAACGATCAATCAATTTAATCATGTACCTAAGATTAGAATTGTTTATCCCAAATTTATTTGAAAGCTTCTCTAAGCTATATCCTTGTTTTCTAAGTTCATAGATCTGAACTTTATCATCATAACTCAATTTCATAATAAAACACCCCAAAAGTTAGATTTTTTCTGTCTAACTTTTGGGGTGCAGTACAAGGTCATATCGGCCTTTTATTTTTTTAGCTGAAAGTTCTACCAAAATACATATTAATATATATATATATATATATATCGAAAAAATCGCCTATTTCGCATATAAACTTAGACATTTTAATTAAAATAATGTTATAATGTAAGTTAGGAGTTAAGTACCTAAGTGTAGCTGCTTTGATTTGTAAATTAAGCTGGAAATGGAGGCGTTGTTTAAATACTTGGGTGTAATTCTGCAATTAACATATATTTTAAAAAAGGAGAAAAAATGTATTCAAGAATGGAAAAATACCATGGTAGAAGAGCTCAGCGCTTTTCTATTCGTAAGTATAGTTTTGGTGCGGCTAGTGTTCTTTTGGGGACTGCTCTTCTGTTAGGAGCAAACGCTGTTAAAGCTGATGAAACAAGTACTGCTTCTACAAAAACTCCAGAAGTTACAAATTCTGATAAACAGAAACCTGATTCAGCCATAACAACACCAGTTGTGGAGGAACTTCCAGAATTAAAAATTGATGCTGTAAAAGCAGATGAAAAACCTGAAGTAAAAGAAGACGCTAAAACTGAAGCAAAACCTGTAGCAGAAAAAGAAGTTACCGTTAAAGCTGCAACAGAAAAATCTGGTAAAGAGCAAGCTGACAAAAAAGAAGTAGCTAAAGAAAAAACTGACAAAGAAACACCTGAAAAAGCTGCAACAGAAAAAGCTGCAACAGAAAAAGCACAAGATGAAGTGAAGACAGTTCTTACTCAATTGACTTCAGAAGCTGATGTTATGGGCACAGTAGCCTCAAACTTCTCAGATAAAGAAGTGAAAGATGATGCATCTAAACAAAAATTGTCAGCTGCAATTGCTGCAGTGAAGCTTGAAGCAGTAGCGTCTAAAGGTTTACTTTCATCTGATGCTTCTAAAGATCAGATGGTAGCCCAAGTGAACCGTCTATCTGCTGCCATTGAAGCAGTTTATACGGAAATGAAACGTGCAGGCCATGCAGGTAAAGTAGAATCGGTATTAGCTGCTACTGCATCAAAAATTACAGGTAAAGATGTTTTTAAAGATGGAGAAACAGTCAAAGCTGTAACAAACGCTTATGTTGATATGAATGCAGATAATACGGCTCCTACAGGATGGGGATTTGATACTACTATTAGTACATCAACTCTTAAAGCAGGTTCTATTACAAAAATTGAACTTACTAACTTAGCTGAGCTAGGTGCTGGTTTGAAAAAAGATACTGAAATCAGAGCGACTGATGGAACAGTAGTTGGTAAAGTTAAATCTATCGACTTTAAAACAACTACAGGAAACAACAATAACAAATCTGTACCATATTGGGCACAACGTACACAACGTGGTATGACTTATGACCAACGTGTTGCTGAGCAACCAGCGGTAGCTAACGAAACTGGTACATATACTTACAACATCGAGTGGAACGATAAAGTAAAAGACTATCCGAATGTGTCGTTTGGAGCGAGTAATTTATCAGGTAATGGATATTTAGCTCCACAAATTTCAAAAGACACTCCGTACACAGCAACTATTAAAATTGATGGGCGTACAGTTCTGGAACATACTTATACAAGAAAAGGGCAACAACCTAGCTATCAAAAACAAGGTACGAGTGCATCACTAAGTGAAAACAATGGATTGTCATACCTTAACAATGAACTAAAAGGTAGAAGTGATTCAATCGTATTAAAAACTGATTCAGATGTTCGTTATGGAGTAGGATCTAAATTCACTATTAAACTTCCAAATGCAGATTTTACTGAATTTAAAGAACTTGAAGGAAGTTCTAACTTTGTAAATGGATTAAATACAGCGTCTACTATTAAGCCTAATAAAGGAGATAGTATTACTTATCGCCCACAAAATCGTTGGTCTAATGCTAGAGCTAATGAAAACAATGTATGGATTTTACAAGATGGTCGTGATAGTGGGTTTACATTAACACCTAGATTAATTTCACCAACGGAATTAGAGCTTACTGTTACAGAAGGAACTATTCAAGAAGATTCTATAGTCTCTATGCCTCTTCAATCTTTAGGTATTGAGAAAGTAGTAAAAGATAAAACCTTAACAAGTGAATATTCTAATATTACTTATGAAAATGGATTAATTAAACAAGGTTATGTAGGAAACGATAAAACTGCAGCAACTCTTACTGTATCAGGTGGAGAATCTGTTAACGGTGGAAAAGAAGACGTTATAACTACAGTGCCAAATGGTTGGAGTGTTCAAGGTGACGGTAAAGTTCAAGGTGAGCCACCAACAGGAGCTGTTGTTAGAACATTCAAAGATTTAGTGACAGGTGAAGTTATAGGTTTTGAACCAACAAGATATACGGGGAATATTCCTTTAAGTGAAGATGGTTCAAAAGATTATACTAATGTACTTGGAAACAAATATGATGTAAGTAATGATAATGTAGACTTAGTTAAAGAAGTTAATGGAGAAGAATACATTCTTGCAGACCTTCCTGCTGAAAATGCAAGAGGAACACTTAGTGTTACGAAGACAAGAGCAAGAGATTTATATTCTGAAGAAGAATTAAAAGCTAAAGGTATAAATGGATCTGCATTTGTTAACCCAGTAAATTATGATTACGTTAAGAAAACAAAAGTAGAAGAAGTAAACCGTACAATTAAATTTGTATATGCGGATGATGTTAAAGGTCTTGCAGGTACAGAAGTATTCCCACCAGAAAAACAAACTGTAAGCTACACAGGTTCAATCAAGTTAACTGCAGAAGGTAAAGCGGTAATTAACTCTAATGACAGACCAGTTTACATTAACTGGAAAGGAACTGATGGACAAAGCACTGATCTTCCAGAACTTGCAGTACCTCAAAAAGAAGGTTACATCGCAAGTGTTGAAAAAGTCCCAGTACAAGCAACAACAGCTACAGATGAAGATTACGAATATGTTGTTAAATACACAGCAATCCAAAAAGCGAAAACAACATTCGTAGACGAAAAAGGAAATGCAATTCCAGGAGTAGCTGAAATTACTGAACAAGGTGGATCAGAAACTCCATTAACAAAAGAAGCTGATGTTAAAGCTAAGATCAAAGAACTTGAAAACAAAGGATATGAATTAGTATCTAATACATACCCAGAAGGTGGTAAGTTCGATACGGATAAAGATACAGATCAAGAGTTCAAAGTAACACTTAAAGCTAAAGAAGTTACAGTAACACCAGATCAACCAAAAACACCAGGAACTCCAGTAGATCCAAACAACCCAGACGGACCTAAATACCCAGCTGGACTTGAAGAAAAAAATCTAAACAAAACAGTAACACGTACCATCACATACGTATACGCAGATGGAACTCCAGTGTTAAATGAAGATGGAACTCCGAAAACAGTAACACAAGAAGCTAAATTCACACGTGAAGCAAAAGTAAACTTAGTTACAGGTGAAGTGAATTACGGAGACTGGTCAGAAGCTAAAGACTTAGCTGAAGTTAAATCACCAGTAGTAACAGGTTTCTTAGCTGATAAAGCAAGTGTAGCACTGGTAAATGTAACAGGTGATTCAGAAGATATTAAGGAAGTGGTAACATACAAACCATTAGGATCATGGGTACCAAATATTCCAGGTAAAACACCGACACCAATCAAATATCCAAATAATCCAAATGATCCAACAAAACCAGGAGATAAACCAATTCTTCCATACGAACCAGGTATGACTCCAAAAGATGGAAATGATCAACCACTTAAACCAGTAGATCCAGCAGATCCAACAAAAGGATATATCGTACCAGATCTTCCAACAGATCCAAGTCAAGATACACCAATCAACTACGTAAAAGATACTCAAAAAGCGAAAACGACTTTCGTAGATGAAAAAGGAAACCCAATTCCAGGTGTTGATGCTATTACTGAAGAAGGTGACTCAGATACGCCACTTACAAAAGAAGCTGACGTAAAAGCGAAAATCAAAGAACTTGAAAACAAAGGATATGAATTAGTTTCTAATACATACCCAGAAGGTGGTAAGTTCGATAAAGATAAAGATACTGATCAAGAGTTCAAAGTAACACTTAAAGAACGTGTAGTACCAGTAACACCAGATCAACCAAAAACACCAGGAACTCCAGTAGATCCAAACAACCCAGACGGACCTAAATACCCAGCTGGACTTGAAGAAAAAGATCTAAACAAAACTGTCACACGTACAATCACATACGTATACGCAGATGGAACTCCAGTGTTAAATGAAGATGGAACTCCGAAAACAGTAACACAAGAAGCTAAATTCACACGTGAAGCTAAAGTCAACTTGGTTACAGGTGAGGTTACATACGGAGACTGGTCAGAAGCTAAAGACTTACCTGAAGTGAAATCACCAAAAGTAGACGGATACTTAGCTGATAAAGCAACAGTACCAACTACAAAAGTAACTGCAGACTCAGAAAATACTAAAGAAGTAGTAACCTACAAACCAATCGGATCATGGATTCCAAATATCCCAGGTCAACCAACTAACCCAATCAAGTATCCAAATGACCCACAAGATCCAACAAAACCAGGACAACCGACAGAAGTGTTACCATACGTTCCAGGATTCACTCCAGAAGATAAAGATGGCAACCCACTTAAACCAGTTGATCCAACAGATCCATCAAAAGGATATGTAGTACCAAACATCCCAACAGATCCAAGTCAAGATACAGTAATTAACTACGTAGCAAACAAAGCTAACCTAGTAGTTAAATATGTAGATGAAAAAGGAAAAGACTTAATCCCTGCAGAAACAACAGAAGGAAAAGTAGGAGATGAGTACACAACAAGTGGAAAAGTTATTCCAGGACACCTACTTGTTCGTGTAGATGGAGATGCTAAAGGTAAGATTGGCACAGATGGTTCAACAGTAACATACGTGTACAAACCAATCGGATCATGGATTCCAAATATCCCAGGTCAACCAACTAACCCAATCAAGTATCCAAATGATCCACAAGATCCAACAAAACCAGGAAGTGATAAACCTGTTCTTCCATACGTACCAGGTCATACACCTGTTGATGGAAATGGTCAACCACTTAAACCAGTTGATCCAAATGATCCAACAAAAGGATACATCAGTCCAGATATCCCAACAAATCCAGGTGAGGATACACCAATTAATTACATTCCAAATGTAACTCCAAATGGTGATCAGGACGGTTATACTCCACAACCAAAACCGCAACCTGAACAAGTTGTGACTTACTATGTGGACGAAAATGGTAAAGATATCGCACCAAGTGAAAAAGGAGCACAAGCTCCAAAAGGAATTTCAGGTTACGAATACGTAACAACTACAAAAGATCCAAATGGAAATCTTGTACACCACTACAAGAAAGTGGCAACGCCACAACCTGCTGGACCAACTGCTTCTGAACAACCTGCAGCTCCAACAGCTCCAGCAGAACCAGGACAACCAGCAACACCAAATCAAACTCAACCAGCGGCACCAGCTCAAGCAGACACAACAGTAGCAACTGACACAACTGCTCAACCAGTATCTGCGACAACTGCTAAACCAGCAACACCTAAATATGTTGAAGGTCAAAAAGAATTGCCTAACACTGGTACAGAAGATCATGCTAGCCTAGCAGCACTTGGACTTCTTGGAGTATTGAGTGGATTTGGTCTTGTGGCACGCAAGAAAAAAGAGGACTAAAAACTTATAGTTTTTGAGAAGATGATTCGTCATCTTCTTTTTTTGGCTTTTTGTCAACTGTAGTGGATTGAAGAAAAGCGGCTATATCTATAGGGGATTTACCCGCTACAAATAGTACATCTCAGAAATAGTATAAATTTATTTTTGAGATGATAGTTTATCGTTCTCTATATTGTATTTTTATGCAATATATATCTGAGTATGTTTAGGAAGAGTTTGATAATATTATTTTTTTGTACCTAGGACACAAAAATAATATAAATGAATCGAGTATAAACGAGACATATTTATGGACAAGTTAATTTTATTTATGATAAAATAGTAGAGTTGGTTTTTATAAAAACCAACATATATTTATATGTAATCATAAAACTTTTAGATTGAGATAAGAAGGAGAAAACATGTATTCAAGAATGGAAAAATACCATGGTAGAAGAGCCCAGCGCTTTTCTATTCGTAAGTATAGCTTTGGCGCTGCTAGTGTCCTTTTGGGAACGGCACTTGTTTTAGGTGCTAATGGAGTACAAGCTGATGAGACTCTACCAGTAAATCCGGCTACTTCTGATCTTGCAGCTACAAATAAGAAGGATGCAGACTCTGCTCTAACAACACCTGTTGTTGAAGAACTTCCAGAATTAAAGATTGATGCTGTAAAAGCAGATGAAAAAGCTGAACCTAAAGAAGACGTTAAAACTGAAGCAACACCTGTAGTAGAAAAAGAAGTCTCTGATAAATCTGATAAAGAAGCAAGTAAAGAAAAATCGGATAAAGAACAAGCTGACAAAAAAGAAGCAACTAAAGAAAAAACTGACAAAGAAACATCAGAAAAAGTTGAAACAGAAAAAGCACAAGATGATGTTAAGACAGTTCTTACTCAATTGACTTCAGAAGCAGAAGTAATGGCAACAGTTGCTTCAAACTTCTCAGATAAGGAAGCTAAAGATGTTGAAGCTAAACAAAAATTATCAGCTGCAATTGCTGCAGTCAAGCTTGAAGCGGTAGCGGCAAAAGGTTTGCTCTATTCTAACGATTCTACGGAAGAACAACTAACATCCCAAGTAAATCGCATCTCATCTGCTATTGAAGCAGTCTACGCTGAAATGAAACGTGCAGGTCATGCAGGTAAAGTAGAAGCTGTGCTTGGAGCTACAGATGCTAAAGATCAAACCATTACAGGTAAAGGTGTTATTAGAAATGGTAATGCAATTGTAACAGTTAATAATGCCTATGTGACGATGAACGCAGATAATACTGCACCTAAAGCATGGGGGATTGATGTAGTATTTGATACATCTCAGGCTCAAAATGGTGATACTACTACAATTGAAATGAAAAACTTAACAGGGTTTGGGGATAGTTTTAAACCTGGTACAAAAATTACTGCAGCAGATGGAACTGTAATTGGTGAAGTTTCATCTAAAGAAACTACTAACTCTGTAGGAAGTAGAGGAGGAGAAAGTCCATTCTGGTCTCAACGTAAGAAAGATGGTAAGACTTATGAAGAGCGTCTTACCGAACAACCAGCTATTCCGAATGAAGTAGGGACTACTACTTACACGATTAGATGGAATGACAAGGCGAAAAACTATGCTGTAACAACTTTCTATGCAGAAAACTTAACAGCGATTGATTACTATGCACCTAATATTTCTAAAGATACAGAATATACAGCGGCAATTAGTGTAAATGGTCAACAAATTTTAGAACATAAGTATACTCATAAAGCATCTAAGTCAGCGGCACAAAAACAAAATACTTCTGCTACTATTATGGGAGATAACATTTTAGGATATAAAGGAAGTGAACGCGTTAGAAAGAGTGATGCAGTAGTTATTAATACTGATAGTGATGTACGTTACGGAAAAGGTTCTAAATTTACGATTACATTACCAAATGATGATTTTACGTATTTTAAAGCAATTGATGGTTCAAAAAACACTGTCACAAATACTAATAAGGCTGATAGTATAAGTTACCGTCCTGCAGGTCGTTGGAATAATGTTCAAGCTAATGCAAACAACGTTTGGATTCTTAATGACGGTCGTGATACAAACTTTACATTAAAAGCAACAATTAAATCACCAACAGAGTTAGAGATAGAAGTAATAGATGGTGCGATTCAAGAAGATTCAATAGTTTCAATAGGCTTAGATAAACTTGGGGTTGAAAAAGCTATAACAAACCGTACATTCTCAGATGAGTACTCTAAATTCATATACGATGAAGCTGGACGTTTGAAAGATGGAAGTGTTGTCGGGGATACTGATAAAACTGCAGCTACTCTTACTGTATCAGGTGGAACACCTCTTAATGGAGGAGAAGAAAATGTAACTACCAAAGTTGCAAACGGTTGGAAAGTTGAAGTTGGAGCTGGAGGTAATAGTCAGTTTGAAACAGGTGCTGTTACCATTACGTTAGTAAATATTGAAACAGGTGAAGAGTTTGCATATGAACCAACAAGTTACGATGGTTATGCTAAACCTAATGAAGATGGTAGCTATGAAACTAAGAACATTTTAGGTAAAAAATATGATGTTTCAAACCAAGTTCCTGATTTAACTAAAACTATCAAAGGTGTTGAGTATATTCGTGTTGATGTTCCGTCAAAAGGAACAACAGGAACTGTTAATATTGGTCCAAAACGTGCTAGCGCTATCTATAGTTCAGAGGAACTTCAAGCGAATGGAGTAAACCCTAATGCTTTTGTAAATAATGTTGTTTACTACTATGTTAAGAAAACAAAAGTAGAAGAAGTAAACCGTACGATTAAGTATGTTTACGCAGACGATGTTAAGGATCTTGCAGGACAAGAAGTATTTGAACCAACAAAACAAACTGTAAGCTATACAGGTACTATCCAAGTAAATGATAAAAATGAAGCGCAGGTAGATGCCAATAGAAAACCTATCTATATTAATTGGGTTGGAAACGGTGATACAAACCTTCCAGAAGTAACAGTACCTCAAAAAGAAGGTTACATCGCAAGTGTAGAAAAAGTTCCGGTACAGCCAACAACTGCAACAGATGAAGATTATGAATACGTTGTTACATATACAGCTATCCAAAAAGCGAAAACAACATTCGTAGATGAAAAAGGAAATCCAATCCCAGGAGTAGATGAAATCACTGAACAAGGTGGATCTGAAGCTCCATTAACAAAAGAAGCTGACGTAAAAGCGAAGATCAAAGAACTTGAAAACAAAGGATATGAATTAGTTTCTAATACATACCCAGAAGGTGGTAAGTTCGATAAAGAAGCTGGCGTAGATCAAGAGTTCAAAGTAACTCTTAAAGAACGCGTGGTACCAGTGACACCAGATCAACCAAAAACACCAGGAACTCCTGTTGATCCAAACAACCCAGACGGACCTAAATACCCAGCTGGCTTGGAAGAAAAAGATCTAAACAAAACAGTAACACGTACAATCACATACGTATACGAAGATGGCACTCCAGTATTAAGCGAAGATGGCACTCCAAAAACAGTAACACAAGAAGCAAAATTCACACGTGAAGCAAAAGTAAACTTAGTTTCAGGTGAAGTGACTTACGGAGATTGGTCAGAAGCTAAAGACTTGCCTGAAGTGAAATCACCAAAGGTAGACGGATACTTAGCTGATAAAGCAAGTGTAGCAGTTGTAAACGTAACCGGTGATTCAGAAGATATCAAGGAAGTAGTAACCTACAAACCACTAGGTTCATGGGTACCAAACATTCCAGGTCAACCAACAGATCCAATCAAGTATCCAAACGATCCAACAGATCCAACAACACCAGGAACTGATAAACCAAAAGTACCATACGTTGAAGGATTCACACCTAAGGATAAAGATGGAAATCCACTTAAACCAGTTGATCCAAACGATCCAAAAGAAGGATATGAAGTACCAAATCTTCCAACAGATCCAAGTCAAGATACACCAATCAACTACGTAAAAGATACGCAAAAAGCAAAAACAACTTTCGTAGATGAAAAAGGAAATCCAATTCCAGGTGTTGACGCTATTACTGAAGAAGGTGATTCAGACACACCACTTACAAAAGAAGCTGAAGTAAAAGCTAAAATCAAAGAACTTGAAAACAAAGGCTATGAATTAGTATCTAATACATACCCAGAAGGTGGTAAGTTCGATAAAGATAAAGATACTGATCAAGAGTTCAAAGTAACACTTAAAGCTAAAGAAGTTACAGTAACGCCAGATCAACCGAAAACACCAGGAACTCCAGTAGATCCAAATAATCCAGATGGACCTAAATACCCAGCTGGCTTGGAAGAAAAAGATCTAAACAAAACTGTTACACGTACAATCACTTATGTGTACGAAGATGGAACTCCAGTATTAAATGAAGATGGAACACCAAAAACAGTAACACAAGAAGCTAAATTTACACGTGAAGCTAAGGTCAACTTAGTAACAGGTGAAGTGACTTACGGAGATTGGACTCCAGCTCAAGACTTAGCTGAAGTTAAATCACCAGTAGTTAAAGGATACTTAGCTGACAAAGCAAGTGTACCAACTACAAAAGTAACTGCGGATTCAAAAGATGCTACAGAAGTCGTAACCTATAAACCAATCGGTTCATGGATTCCAAATATTCCAGGACAACCAACAACTCCAATCAAGTATCCAAATGATCCAGCAGACCCAACAAAACCAGGGCAACCAACAGATGTGTTACCATACGTTCCAGGATTCACTCCAGAAGATAAAGATGGCAACCCACTTAAACCAGTTGATCCAACAGATCCAACAAAAGGATATGTAGTACCAAACATCCCAACAGATCCAAGTCAAGATACAGTAATTAACTACGTAGCAAACAAAGCTAAACTAGTAGTTAAATATGTAGATGAAAAAGGCAAAGACTTAATCCCTTCAGAAACAACAGAAGGAAAAGTAGGAGATGAGTACACAACAACTGGAAAAGTGATTCCAGGACACCTACTAGTTCGTGTTGAAGGAGAAGCTAAAGGTAAGATTGGAAAAGATGGTTCAACAGTAACATACGTTTACAAACCAATCGGATCATGGATTCCAAACATCCCAGGACAACCAACAAGCCCAATCAAGTATCCAAACGATCCAGCAGATCCAACAAAACCAGGTAAACCAACAGATGTGTTACCATACGTACCAGGATTTACTCCAGAAGATAAAGATGGCAATCCACTTAAACCAGTTGATCCAACAGATCCAACAAAAGGATATGTAGTACCAAACATCCCAACAGATCCAAGTCAAGATACAGTAATTAACTACGTAGCAAACAAAGCTAACCTAGTAGTTAAATATGTAGATGAAAAAGGCAAAGACTTAATCCCTTCAGAAACAACAGAAGGAAAAGTAGGAGATGAGTACACAACAACTGGAAAAGTGATTCCAGGACACCTACTTGTTCGTGTAGATGGAGAAGCGAAAGGTAAGATTGGTAAAGATGGTTCAACAGTAACTTATGTTTACAAACCACTTGGTTCATGGGTACCAAATATCCCAGGTCAACCAACAGACCCGATCAATTATCCAAATGATCCAACGGATCCAACCAAACCAGGCAAGGATAAACCAGTTATTCCGTACGTGCCAGGATACACACCTAAGGATAAAGACGGTAATCCGTTGAAACCAGTAGATCCAAACGATCCAACTAAAGGATACGAAGTACCAAATATCCCAACTAATCCAGGTGAGGACACTCCAATTAACTATGTTCCAAATCCTAGGGAAGTAGAAAAACCGGCTAAACCAGCTCAACCTTCTAAACAAGAAACACCTAAATATGTTGAAGGTCAAAAAGAGTTGCCTAACACAGGTACAGAAGCTAACGCTAGTCTAGCATCACTCGGACTTCTTGGAGCACTAGGAGGGATTGGACTTCTTACTCGTAAGAAAAAAGAAGATTAAATCTAATTAGATTTTCTAATAAGAATAAGGAGTTGGATGGAATATCCGCTCCTTTTTCTTATAGTTTGAAACTATAAGATAGCCTAAAAAAGAAGTGTTAGAGGGGATTAGCAGTTTTTGGTATAATGGAAGATATTTGAAAGAAAAGAGAAGTGATATGACACAGATTATTGATGGGAAGTCTCTAGCAGCTAAGTTACAAGGACAGCTGGCTGAAAAGACAACAAGATTAAAGGAAGAAACGGGGCTAGTACCTGGTTTGGTAGTGATTTTGGTTGGGGACAACCCTGCCAGCCAAGTCTATGTTCGCAACAAGGAGAGGTCAGCCCTTGCGGCTGGTTTCCATAGTGAAGTTGTGCGAGTTCCAGAAACCATTACCCAATCGGAATTGTTAGACTTGATTGCCAAATACAATCAAGATTTAGCTTGGCATGGGATTTTGGTCCAGTTACCTTTACCCAAACATATCGATGAAGAAGCGATTTTGTTGGCCATTAATCCTGAAAAGGACGTAGATGGTTTCCATCCCCTGAACATGGGGCGTCTTTGGTCTGGTCACCCAGTCATGATTCCTTCAACACCTGCAGGAATTATGGAAATGTTTCATGAATATGGAATTGATTTGGAAGGTAAACATGCGGTCGTCATCGGTCGTTCCAATATCGTTGGAAAACCTATGGCCCAGCTTCTTTTGGCAAAGAATGCGACAGTGACTTTGACCCACTCACGGACTCATCATCTTGCTAAGGTGGCTGCTAAAGCAGATATTCTCGTAGTAGCAATCGGCCGCGCCAAGTTTGTGACTGCTGACTTTGTCAAACCAGGTGCGGTAGTCATTGACGTTGGGATGAACCGCGATGAAAACGGAAAGCTCTGTGGGGATGTGGATTATGAGGCAGTTGCCCCACTTGCTAGCCATATTACGCCAGTTCCTGGAGGTGTCGGTCCTATGACCATTACCATGCTAATGGAGCAAACTTATCAGGCAGCACTTAGAACATTGGATATAAAATAGGAAAAAAGAAGGTAGAATAATATTTTACCTTCTTTTTATGTAGTGTATGTAACTGAATGCAGTCTATAATGATATGAGTCCATAAACTATAAATTTAAAGTCTAAAACTGTTATTAATGCAATTAAATATGTATTGGAAAGTGCCTAGAACCCAAAGCTACTTTCATTGCACCTATTTCTTTTGAATGAACTTTTTATATACCATTTTATTAGGTTAAATTAATGGAAAATGATTGCAATTTCAGGCGTGTTTTGATATATTCAATATATAAAATATATTATCGAACTTGGTACTTGTTTGTGTATTCAGAAGGAGGTTGTTTTTTAAAATAAAGAAAACGCTTACTTTGTATCGAGAAAAAGAAATGAGGATTTTAATGAACAAAAGACTTTTTGATAAACGTTGTCATTATAGCATTCGTAAATTTGCAATAGGTGCGGCATCTGTAATGATTGGGGCTAGTATATTTGGCATTTCAGCTGTACAAGCTGAGGAGGTGGCTTCATCCAATACTCAAACAGGAGAAACAACTGTTCATCAACCTCAGCCTTTAGATAAGCTTCCTGATGATGTGGCAGCTGCTATCGCAAAGGCTGATGAGAATGGTGGGCGTGAGTTTGTAAAAGCCAAAGCTGAGTCGACAGAAGATAAGGTGATTAAGGATACAGAACCTACTAGACCTGCTAATGAGGGTAGTCATGAATTAGCTAGCCCTAAAGTGGAAACTCCAAATAAAGTAGAAGAAGGAAACAAAGCTGAGGACAAACAGAAATCTGAAGAGGCAAATCCAAAGCCTGTTGAATCTGCAGTAACAGCTGGAACAGAAGTAAAAGAGGATTCTAAAAAAACTTCTGAAAAGGACCAAGTGAAATCAGACACAGAGATCAAACCTTCTTCTGAAAAATCGCAAGCACTATCTGGAGAGTCAAACAAAGCTGAAGTTGAAAAGGAAAAACAGCTATTATCGGAGCGAAAACAAGATTTTAATAAAGATTGGTATTTTAAACTAAATGCCCAAGGCGATTTTTCAAAAAAAGATGTGGATGTTCATGATTGGTCTAAATTGAATCTTCCGCATGATTGGAGTATTTATTTTGATTTTGACCATAAGTCTCCTGCTCGAAACGAAGGTGGACAGTTAAATGGTGGAACGGCTTGGTATCGCAAAACGTTCACAGTTAATGAAGCTGATAAGAACAAGGATGTACGTATCAATTTTGACGGTGTTTACATGGATTCTAGGGTCTATGTAAATGGTAAATTTGTAGGACATTATCCAAGTGGCTATAATCATTTTTCTTATGATATCACTAAGTTTTTAAACAAGGATGGTAGTGAAAATTCAATTACTGTTCAAGTGACCAATAAACAACCAAGTAGTCGTTGGTATTCTGGAAGTGGTATTTATCGTGATGTAACCCTTAGTTATCGTGATAAAGTTCATGTTACCGAAAATGGTAATCATATCACTACTCCAAAACTTGCTGAGCAAAAAGAAGGGAATGTTGAAACACAGGTTCAAAGTAAGATTAAAAATACGGATAAGAAGGCTGCTAAAGTCTTTGTGGAACAACAAATTTTTACTAAGGAAGGTAAGGTTGTTTCAGAATTAGTGCGCTCTGAAACGAAGAATTTAGCAGAAAATGAAGTTGCAGATTTCAGACAAACAATCCTAGTTAATAAACCAACTCTTTGGACGACAAAAAGTTATCATCCTCAACTGTATGTGCTGAAAACTAAGGTTTATAAAGAAGGTCAACTAGTTGATGTAACAGAAGATACATTTGGTTACCGTTATTTCAATTGGACTGCTAAGGATGGTTTCTCTCTGAATGGTGAACGCATGAAATTCCACGGAGTAAGTATTCACCATGACAATGGAGCTTTGGGTGCAGAAGAGAATTATAAGGCTACCTATCGGAAATTAAAACTCCTGAAAGATATGGGGGTTAACTCTATTCGAACAACCCACAATCCAGCTAGTCCTCAGTTGCTTGATGCTGCAGCTAGTTTAGGTCTTTTGGTGCAAGAGGAAGCTTTTGATACTTGGTATGGTGGCAAGAAGACTTACGACTATGGACGGTTCTTTGATCAAGATGCAACTCATCCTGAAGCTAAGAAGGGGGAGAAGTGGTCTGATTTTGATCTTAGAACAATGGTAGAACGTGATAAGAACAATCCGTCTATCGTCATGTGGTCTCTTGGAAATGAAGTAGAAGAGGCAAATGGTAGTCCTCGTTCTATCGAAACTGCTAAACGTTTGAAGGCTGTCATTAAAGCGATTGATACCGAACGTTATGTTACCATGGGTGAGAATAAATTTAGTCGTGCAGCAACAGGTGATTTCTTAAAAGTTGCAGAAATCATGGATGCTGTCGGTATGAACTATGGTGAACGTTTTTATGATGCGGTTCGTAGAGCGCATCCAGACTGGCTCATTTATGGTTCTGAAACCTCTTCAGCTACTAGAACGCGTGATTCTTATTACAATCCTGCTCAAATCCTTGGACACGATAACCGTCCAAATCGTCACTATGAACAATCTGACTATGGTAATGACCGTGTTGGATGGGGAAGAACAGCTACTGAGTCATGGACTTTTGACCGTGATCGCGCTGGCTATGCTGGACAATTTATCTGGACAGGAATTGACTATATCGGTGAACCAACTCCATGGCATAACCAAGATAATACACCTGTGAAGAGCTCTTACTTCGGCATCATCGATACGGCTGGTTTACCAAAAAATGATTTCTACCTTTATCGCAGTGAGTGGTATAGTGCTAAAGAAAAGCCAACTGTACGCATTTTACCACATTGGAACTGGACTGAAGAGACACTTAAGGATCGCAAGATGCTAGTCGATGGAAAGGTTCCAGTTCGTACCTTCTCAAATGCTGCAAGTGTAGAATTGTTCTTAAATGGACAGTCGCTTGGTAAAAAGGAATATACGAAGAAAAGGACAGAAGATGGACGTCCTTATCATGAAGGGGCTAAACCAAGTGAATTGTATCTTGAGTGGCTTGTGAAATACCAACCCGGCACACTGACTGCGATTGCTAGAGATGAAAATGGCAAAGAAATTGCGCGTGATAGTGTGACAACTGCAGGGGAACCAGCAAGAGTTCGTCTGACTAAAGAAGAGCATGTTATCACTGCAGATGGGAAAGACCTATCCTACATCCATTACGAAATTGTTGATGGCGATGGGAATGTGGTTCCGACAGCGAATAATCTTGTTCATTTCAATCTTCATGGTCAAGGACAAATTGTTGGGGTCGATAATGGAGAACAAGCTAGCCGTGAGCGTTACAAAGCTCAAGCAGATGGAACATGGCAAAGACGTGCTTTCAATGGTAAAGGAGTTGTCATTGTAAAATCAACAGAAAAAGAAGGTAAATTTACTCTTTATGCAGATTCTGCTGGTTTAACTTCTGATAGCGCAACGGTCGCAACTGTGTCTGGTAAGAAAGAAAACCGTCACTTTGTAGCCTTTGCTCCTGTAAAAGCAACAACTGACGTGACAACAAATCCTGAATTGCCTCAAACAGTAACAGCTATTTATAGCGACGGTAGTGTTGAGGAAAAGACTGTAACATGGGACGTGCCATCTGACTTGCTTACAAGTGCAGGTGAGAAAAAAGTATCTGGACGTGTAGAAGGTTTTGAAGCCAAAGCTGAGGCACTTGTAAAAGTGATTGCCTTAGATAAATGGTTACCAAAAGTTGCTACAGTACCAGTTGGTACAACTGCAGCTGATTTGGATAAAACAGTCACAGCTGTTCTGACAGATGGTAGCTTGATTGATACTGATGTTGTTTCTTGGACCTTGAAAGATCCTGCTGCTTTGACCAAGGAAGGGGGACGTACGGAAGCTACTGGTAAATTGGTAGATGATGGCCATGAAGTTACGGCAACCTTTATCGCAAGCAGTAAGGAAACAACAAGTAGCATTACAGGACTTACTGTTGGGGATAAAGCTCTTGAGAACTTCGAGTCTGGCAAGACTTATTACCGTGTATCCCTTCCTTACACCGGAACAATTCCAAGTGTTGGGGCTCAGACTACTGGTTATCAAGTAACTGTTCAGCAAGCTTCTGCTGATAATGGTTATCAGGCTTCTGTCTTCTTGAGTGACCAAAAGGGTGACTTGGTTCAAACTTACCTAATTCAGTTTGTGAAGGAAGCTCCTGCCTTGAAACGTTTGGAAGTAGTTGTGGAAGGAAAAGAAACTGCTACTGAAGATCAGGTTTTAACTTATCGTGTCATTGGTAGTTATGAGGATGGTTCTCAAACAGAATTTTCAGCTTCAGATATTCACCTAGAAGCTAAATCATCTGATGGTGGGCATCTTGAGGTAAATGGTCAGAATCTATTGCTCTATACTAAGGGAAGAGTGACTTTGACACCTCGAATCGATAATCAAACAGAGGAAACAGAATCTGTAACTACTGAAGTAGTGATTAAAGAGAATAAAGTCAGCAAGAAGATTGTGAAACTTCATCCTGTATCTATTTCTACAGACATTAATCAGCAACCGAATCTACCTAAAGAAGTTGGGGCAGAATTTGATAAGGGCTTGCCACGCAAAGTATCTGTAACTTGGGACAAGGTAGATGAAAAAGAATTGGGTCGCTATCATAGCTTTACCCTTAAAGGACATGTAGAAGGCACAGACATTGAAGCTCAAGCAACGGTGACAGTTGAAGGCTTACAAGTTGCAGAGGAAGTCAGCCTCACAGTACCTAAGGGTGAGACAGTTCAATTGCCAGCTAATGTTCGTGCTTACCATTCTAATGGAACAACTATCTATAAAGATGTAGTTTGGGATCAGGTTCCAGCCAACTTTAGTCAAACTGAAGGAGTCTATGAAATCAATGGTCGTTTAGTGGGTAGCAATCTGACCACTAAAGCTCATGTTCGAGTATCTAGTCAAGTTGTTGCTGGAAATAATATCTCTAAACAATGGACAGGTTCGCAATTGCCAGCTGCCATTGTGTCCAATACAGGAGGAGATGATTCAGCTAATACCTTGAACGACCTGACTGTGTCAAGAACGCCAACAGATGCTAAAAATAGATGGACTACTTGGAGAACAAATACTGATAATGACTGGGCTTCTATCTTGTTTGGTAATTCAGGAGACTTGACGAAACGTTTTGTCAACAATTTATCAGTTGATTTCTATACTGATGGAGCAATTGGTCTTCCAAAAGAATATGTAGTTGAATATTATGTAGGTAAAGAAATTCCAGATTTACCAAGTGATGTCAGTCATGCTCAGCGTGATACTAATCATCCATTTAATAATCCAGACAATTGGAAAGCAGTTGAAAACTTACATGCTCCAAGTCAGCTATCTGCAACTCAAACCAATCACTTTACCTTTGACAAGGTCGAAACCTACGCTGTGCGTATTCGTATGAAGAAGGCTGATGGAACATCAGGTGTTGGTTTGACAGAGCTAACTGTCCTTGGAAACAAGGTCTTAAGTGAAACAAGTTCAGATATTTCTATCAAAGTAGATGGCAAGGATCTTGAACACTTTAATCCATCGAAAACAGATTATTATATTCCTCAATCTAGCAAGGAAATTACTGCAACAGCTAGCAACAATGGTTTGGTTACTCTTGTTCCAGCAACAAGTCCAAAAGGTGCGACACGTCTTATTTTGAAGGCTGAAGATGGTACGGTATTGAAAGAATATCGCATCTTCCGTGATGACGAAAAAGAATCAACACAACCAGTAGCTGCAGAAAATAGTGCTAAAATCTTGAATGTTGGAGACAATCTTCAACTTCCTTCAGAGGTAAGTGTTTATTATCCAACTCCAACTACTTGGACTACAGCTAAACTTGCAGTGAAGTGGGATGCTATTCCTGAACATGCAACGGAACATGAGGGAAGTTTTGAAGTAACTGGTCATGTCATCGGTACAAATCTAACCACTAAAATGCAGGTGACAGTTGTTTCTAAAGGAAATCAAGTCATTTCAGAAAATCCAAGCAACAATGAAATGGATTCTAAAGCCTTTGCTTCGACAACGAACGATACACAAGCAGCTTCACATGATAGAATTTTCTATATCAATGATGGAAAATACAATGAAGAAGGACGTTGGACAAACTGGTCTCGTACTCCGAAAAATCAAGAAACTTCTGTCGGACTACTCTTTAAGAAGGATGGAAAAATTGCCTCTCAATCCATTGGAAAAGTAGCCATTCAGTTCTTTAAAGATAGTGGAACAGATGCCCCAGAGAAAATGGTTCTAGAAAGATATATTGGTCCTGCCTTTACAGAACCAAGTACGATTTCTCGTTATGAAGAAAATGCTGATCATCCATTCAACAAGGCAGAAAATTGGGCACCAATTTCTTACAAAGCTTCTGGAGAATTAGTAGCTGGCAAACCAATTGAGTTTAACTTTGATCCGGTTCAAACAACAGCTATTCGTGCTCGAATGACTCGTAAGGCTACTACTAATGGTCTAGCACTTGTAGAATTTACAGCCTACTCTGCAGGCAAGGGAGCAGAAGTCGAAACACCATCAGCGACTATTTCGATCGATGGAAAAGCATTGGAAAACTTTGATCCAAATGTGACAGAGTACACTCTAACAACAATGGGAACTAAACCAAAAGTCACTGCGACAACTAGTGGACATGGAGTAGTCACAATAGTGGATCATGGAAATACAAATCTTCCAACACTTGTTCGTCTTGTTTCCAAAGATGGAAATCTGGTGAAAGAATATCGTTTACACTTTAAGTCTACCTTCCAAACAACACCGACAGAAGGCGTTAAGAACTTAGTTGCAGAAGCTCCAAGCTTGGAAATTGAAAAGACTCCACTTCCGTTTAAAGAAGTTATTCGTGAAACCCCTGAGCTTGCTCAAGGTAAACGTCGTGTAGTTTCTGAAGGACAAGCTGGAGAAAAAGTTGACTATATTCAAGTATCAGGAACTAATAGAACTCTTGTTCATTCTGAACAAAGAAAAGCTCAAGATCGTATTATTGAGGTAGGAGTAAAACCATCTATTTCAAATAGTAAGGGTGAGGAACCTGCGCCAGTAAACGAAGTTCCAGAATTCAAAGGCAGTGCTAACTTTGTTGAAGCAGCGGTAAACGAAGTTCCAGAATTCAAAGGCAGTGCTAACTTTGTAGAAGCAGCAGTAAATGAAGTTCCAGAATTCAAAGGCGGTGCTAACTTTGTAGAAGCAGCGGTAAACGAAGTTCCAGAATTCAAAGGCAGTGCTAACTTTGTAGAAGCAGCGGTCAATGAAGTTCCAGAATACACAGGAATTCTAGCTACAGTAGGAGATCAAGCAGTACCAAGTGTTGAGAAACATGAATTTAAGGGTGGTGTTAATGCTGTAATGGCTCTAGAACATAAACTTCCAGAGTACCGTGGTATTCTAGCTACAGTAGGTAATCAACCAGCACCGACAGTAGAAAAACCAGAGTTTAAACTAAGTTCGTTAGAAAAAGCTCAGACTCCAGAAGTACCAGTTCAAGTTGCCAAGGAAGACAAGAGATTGCCAGAAACTGGTGAAAAACAGTCAGAAACAGCTATTTTCTTGGCAGGTGTTACCTTGGCCTTATCAGCAGCTTTATTAACTGCAAAACGCAAAGAGGATTAGTCTATGCGCCTAATACCATTCTATTTGTATAGATTGGTAGAAGATAAAAAATGAATCGATAAATGAGTCGAATAGATGGAGAGGACCAATTAGGCCTCTCCGTCTTTACTAGTAAAAATGGAATCGTTTACTTTCGTGTTTAGACGAAAGGAGAGTAGAGGGGCTTTGTCCCCTCTTTTTCTATATGAACGAAGAGATTTATATTTAAGATGCAAGGTGGATAGACTTTATAGTATAATGAATAGAGAGGAAAAAGCGATGAAAGTGATTGATCAAACCCTACTAGAAAAAGTCATTATTGAACGTTTTCGTACAAGTCATAAAGGAAATTACGGTCGTCTGTTGTTACTGGGTGGGACTTATCCTTATGGTGGTGCCATCATTATGGCTGCTTTGGCAGCTGTAAAAAGCGGAGCTGGTTTGGTGACCGTTGGAACGGACAGGGCAAATATTCCAGCTCTGCACAGCCATTTACCTGAGACTATGGCCTTTTCTCTTCAAGACCAGCAACTGTTAAAAGATCAGTTGGAGAAGGCAGAAGTGGTCTTAGTGGGACCTGGTTTACGAGACGATGCTTTTGGAGAAAATCTAGTCAAACAGGTCTTTGCTAATTTAAGCCAAAATCAAATTTTGATTGTAGACGGAGGGGCCTTAACCATCCTTGCTAGGACAAGTTTGTCGTTTCCATCTAACCAGCTTATCTTAACTCCCCACCAAAAAGAATGGGAAAAGCTGTCTGGTATTGCTATTGAAAAGCAAAAGGAAGATGCAACAGCTAGTGCCCTGACTTCCTTCCCTCAAGGAACAATTTTGGTGGAGAAAGGTCCAGCTACTCGTATTTGGCAAGTTAGCCAATCTGATTATTACCAGTTACAGGTTGGCGGTCCCTATCAGGCGACTGGGGGAATGGGAGATACTCTGGCTGGAATGATTGCGGGATTTGCAGGCCAGTTTAAACAAGCCAGTCTCTACGAGCGTGTAGTCGTAGCGACTCACCTTCATTCAGCTATTGCTCAAGAACTAGCTCAAGAACATTATGTGGTCTTGCCGACGCAAATCAGCTCTTATCTGCCTAAAATAATGAAAAAATATCTCAAAAAGGCACCTGATCGTTCAGGCGCCTTTATATCTTTTAGAAAAATCCTTTAATCTTTCCAACGAGGCCATCTAGACCTTCAGAGCCAGAAATCAACTGCTGAGCTTGAGAGAAGTATTCTCCAAGCTGTTCTTGATTTTCTGCAACAAATGTTTTTGCAGCTTCGAAATCTTTTGTTTCGATTAGCTCTTTTACTTGGTTAAACAAATCTAATGGGTTCATCTTATTTCTCCTTTTCTGTATAATACTATTCAAACATTTTATAAAAATTTTTTCAAGCAAAGAGATTTTTCTATCGAAGTTAAGGGGTGTCAAACAGGGCTTTTTTTGATATAATTTTTAATGATGAATTCGAGAAATGATCGGTATGTGGTTGTTGATTTAGAGGCCACTAGCACCGGAAGCAAGGCAAAAATTATTCAAGTGGGTATTGTGGTGATTGAAAATGGCGAAATCGTCGATCAGTATGGGACGGATGTCAATCCCCATGAGCCCTTGGATTCTCATATAAAAGAATTGACAGGTTTGACTGATCAACGGTTGGCAGTTGCTCCAGAGTTTTCACAGGTAGCTGGAAGGATTTTTGAACTGGTCAAGGATGGTGTTTTTGTCGCGCACAATGTACAGTTTGATGCAAATCTTCTGGCAGAGTACCTATTCTTTGAAGGTTATGAATTGAGAACTCCACGAGTGGATACCGTTGAGTTAGCACAGATTTTGTATCCTCAGTTTGAAAAGTACAATCTCGGCATTCTCTGTCAAGAGTTAGGGATTAAGTTAGACCACGCCCACACCGCTCTCTCTGATGCACAGGCAACAGCAGAGCTTTTGCTTTTTATGCGTCAAAAACTTTTTCAGTTACCAAAAGGACTTTTAGAAACCTTGTTAAATCTTGCGGATAACCTCCTTTATGAAACTTATTTAGTGATTGAAGAAGTATATCAGCGCCAGTCTCCCCTTTCTTCTCATGATTTGATGGAACTCCATGGACTCTTTCTTAGAAAGCAAAGTCAGTATTTAAAGCCACGTAAGCTATCTAAGGATTTTACTAAAAACATTACCTTATTAGACTTGGATGAACGTCCTCAGCAAGTTGAATTTGCAGAAAGAGTTGAACAGCTATTAAAGGAACAGAAAATTGCGTTTATTCAAGCTCAAACGGGACTTGGAAAGACTTATGGTTACCTACTGCCAGCTTTGAGCATGGAAAGTGAAGGGGGCATCCTTGTTAGCGTTCCTACCAAAATCCTTCAAAATCAAATCATGCAAGAAGAAGGAAGTCGATTAAAAGATACTTTTCATATTGATATTCATAGTCTTAAGGGACCTCAAAATTATTTGAAACTCGATAATTTTTATAAAGTACTTCATAGACCAGAGTCTAACCGCCTATTCACACGCTTTAAAATGCAAATCTTGATTTGGTTAACAGAGACAGAAACAGGTGACTTAGATGAAATCGGGCAGCTGTATCGTTATCAACATTTTCTAGCTGAACTTGTACATGATGGAAAACTTTCAAAAAAAAGTTTATTTATTTCTGAGGACTTCTGGCAACGTAGCCAAGATAGGGCTAAATCGAGTCGCCTTTTGTTAACCAATCACGCTTATCTGGTAACACGTTTAGAGGACGATCCAGAGTTTGTCAACAATCGCTTGGTAATCATAGATGAAGCTCAAAAAATGCTGATTGCCCTTGAAAACCTCGCCCAAGAGTCTTATCTCCTCGAGGCTTTAGTGACACAAGTTCAAAAGTCCTTGGAAACAGAAAAAGATCTTATTCAGAGACGGTTGCTTGAGAGTATCGGTTTTGAATGTCGCTATTTGATAGATCAGTTTTACTCAGGGCTTAAGAATGACAAGTGGTTGGATTCTCTTGAAAACTTACGCCAGCATTTTTCTGAGTTAAATCTTCCCGAGTATAGAGATATGACGCGCTTTTTTACATCAGACCGTGAATTTTGGCTGGCAACAGCTGAGAAGTCTAGTAAGGATGTCTTAATCTGCTCAAGTAAAAAAGGCCGCTTTCTACTAGCAGATTTATTGCCAGAAGATTGCAGAGTACTTGGCGTATCTGCCACTCTTGAAATCAGTAATAGAGTTTCTTTAGCGGATTTATTAGGATTTACGGAAGCTCCACTTATTACAGTTGAATCTTTACAACAGAAGCAACAAGAAATTTTATTAGTAAATGATTTTCCGTTAGTAACTGAATATTCTCCTTTAGACTATGCGGAAGAGGTTACATCAGTTATCCATTCCTTACAAGCCTTTCAAGAGCCGTTACTTGTTTTATTTACATCTAAAGAATTGCTACTAGCAGTGTCAGATTTACTAGACCATCCTCATTTAGCCCAATATAAAAATGGGGAGCCCAGTCAGTTGAAGAAACGTTTTGAAAAAGGAGAGCGACAAATCTTACTTGGAACAGGAAGTTTTTGGGAGGGGGTGGATTTTTCTACCCATCCTTGCGTTATTCAAGTAATTCCTCGTTTGCCTTTTCAAAATCCCCAAGAACCTTTGACACGAAAATTAAATCATGAGTTGCGTCAGGAAGGGAAGAATCCTTTCTATGATTATCAGTTGCCAATGGCCATTATTCGTCTCAAACAGGCTTTGGGTAGAACAATTAGAAAAGAGGCACAAGCTTCCATTGCTGTGATACTGGATAGTCGAGTTGTTCATAAACGATATGGTAAACAGATTAGACAAGCTCTAGCGAAGGAAAGAACTATCAGAGAGGTGAATAGAAAACAAATTACCTCTGCTGTTAGTGATTTCCTCCAAAACAACAAAAATGAAAAATCTAAGAAAGAGAAAAGGTGAGTATATGAAACGTTCTCTTGACTCTAGAGTCGATTATAGTTTGCTCCTGCCAGTATTCTTCCTGCTGGTTATCGGTGTGGTGGCTATTTATATAGCCGTTAGTCATGATTATCCAAACAATATTCTACCTATTTTAGGGCAGCAGGTCGCATGGATTGTCCTGGGGCTTGTGATTGGTTTTGTGGTCATGCTCTTTAATACAGAATTTCTCTGGAAGATGACCCCCTTTCTATATATTTTAGGCTTGGGACTTATGGTCTTACCTATTGTCTTTTATAATCCAAGTTTAGTTGCATCAACGGGTGCTAAAAACTGGGTATCGGTAAATGGTGTTACCTTGTTCCAGCCGTCAGAATTTATGAAGATATCCTATATCCTCATGCTGGCCCGTGTCATTGTCCAATTTACAAAGAAGCATAAGGAATGGAGACGCACAGTTCCGCTGGACTTTTTATTAATTTTTTGGATGATTCTCTTTACCATTCCAGTCCTAGTTCTTTTGGCACTTCAAAGTGACTTAGGGACGGCTTTGGTTTTTGTAGCCATTTTCTCAGGAATCGTTTTATTATCGGGGGTTTCTTGGAAAATTATTATCCCAGTATTTGTGACTGTTGTAACTGGAATTGCTGGTTTCTTAGCTATTTTTATCAGCAAGGACGGTCGGGCTTTTCTCCATCAACTGGGCATGCCTACCTATCAAATCAACCGTATTTTGGCTTGGCTCAATCCATTTGACTTTGCCCAAACAACCACTTACCAGCAGGCTCAAGGGCAGATTGCGATTGGTAGTGGAGGCTTGTTTGGACAAGGTTTTAATGCTTCTAATCTGCTTATTCCAGTTCGAGAGTCGGATATGATTTTCACGGTGATCGCAGAAGATTTTGGCTTTATTGGCTCTGTCCTTGTTATCTCCCTTTATCTCATGCTGATTTATCGTATGTTGAAGATTACTCTTAAATCAAATAATCAGTTCTACACCTATATTTCCACAGGTTTGATTATGATGTTACTCTTCCATATCTTTGAGAATATCGGTGCCGTGACAGGTTTGCTTCCTTTGACGGGTATTCCCTTGCCTTTCATTTCTCAAGGGGGGTCGGCTATTATCAGTAACTTGATTGGTGTGGGCTTACTTTTATCTATGAGTTACCAGACCAATCTAGCTGAAGAAAAGAGCGGAAAAGTTCCATTCAAACGGAAAAAGGTTGTATTAAAACAAATCAAATAAGGAGAAAATCATGGTAAAAGTAGCAGTTATGTTAGCTCAGGGCTTTGAAGAAATTGAAGCTTTGACAGTTGTGGATGTTTTGCGTCGGGCAAATATCACTTGTGATATGGTTGGGTTTGAAGAGCAAGTGACTGGTTCGCATGCAATCCAAGTAAGAGCAGATCGTGTCTTTGATGGTGATTTATCAGACTATGATATGCTTGTCCTTCCTGGCGGCATGCCTGGTTCTGCACATTTGCGGGACAATCAGGCCTTGGTTCAAGAGTTGCAAAGCTTTGAGCAAGAAGGAAAAAAACTAGCAGCCATTTGTGCTGCGCCAATTGCCCTCAATCAAGCAGGGCTATTGAAAAACAAGCAGTACACTTGTTATGACGGCGTTCAAGAGCAAATTCTTGATGGTCACTACGTCAAGGAAACAGTAGTGGTAGATGGTCAATTGACAACCAGTCGAGGCCCTTCAACAGCCCTTGCCTTTGCCTACGAGCTGGTAGAGCAATTAGGAGGAGATGCAGAGAGTCTACGAACAGGAATGCTCTATCGAGATGTCTTTGGTAAAAATCAGTAAAACGGATTCGTAATATCTATAGTTTGATAAATACTAAAATACTAATCACTCTCTATAGAGTTGTATTTTTTGAGAAGATGATTCGTCATCTTCTTTTTATATTTCGGTGTTTTTACTTGCGTAAAAAATTATTTTCTAGTATAATAGTTTATTGTGAGCGAACCTCACTTACCCCTTGCAAAGTCTTGGGGTCATTAGACCAAAAGGAGGAACATATCAATGGCTAAATACGAAATTCTTTATATTATTCGTCCAAACATTGAAGAAGAAGCTAAAAACGCTTTGGTAGCACGTTTTGACTCTATTTTGACTGACAATGGTGCAACTGTTGTTGAATCAAAATCTTGGGAAAAACGCCGTCTTGCATACGAAATCAAAGATTTCCGTGAAGGACTTTACCACATCGTTAACGTTGAAGCAAACGACGATGCAGCTCTTAAAGAGTTTGACCGTCTTTCAAAAATCAACGCTGACATTCTTCGTCACATGATCGTCAAAACTGACGCGTAAGAAGGTAAACTATGATTAACAATGTTGTACTTGTAGGGCGTATGACACGTGACGCTGAGTTGCGTTATACCCCATCAAATGTAGCAGTTGCGACTTTTACTCTTGCAGTAAACCGTACATTTAAAAGTCAAAATGGCGAACGTGAGACTGATTTTATCAATGTCGTTATGTGGCGCCAACAGGCTGAGAACCTTGCTAATTGGGCTAAAAAAGGCTCACTTATCGGGGTGACAGGTCGTATCCAGACTCGTAGTTACGATAACCAGCAAGGACAACGTGTCTACGTGACAGAGGTCGTGGCTGAGAATTTCCAAATGTTGGAAAGCCGTAGTGTGCGTGAGGGTCACACAGGTGGAGCTTATTCTGCCCCAACTGCAAACTATTCAGCACCTACAAATTCAGTACCAGACTTTTCACGTGATGAAAATCCATTTGGAGCAACAAATCCATTGGATATTTCAGATGATGATTTACCATTCTAATGGACAACTAAAATTATAAAGGAGAAAAAACATGGCTCAACAACGTCGTGGCGGATTCAAACGCCGTAAAAAAGTTGATTACATCGCAGCAAACAAAATTGAATATGTTGATTACAAAGATACTGAGCTTCTTAGCCGTTTCGTTTCAGAACGTGGGAAAATCCTTCCTCGTCGTGTAACAGGAACTTCAGCTAAAAACCAACGTAAAGTAACAACAGCTATCAAACGCGCTCGCGTAATGGCTTTGATGCCTTTCGTAAACGAAGATTAAAAAAGAGGTCCGGGTGGACCTCTTTTTCAGACCCAGTTGGGTCTTTTTTTCACGAGCTTTTGAAATGAGAGAGCGAGTTTGGGTCCAAGTGGATCTCTTTTTCACGATCATTGAAATGAGAATGCGAGTTGGGTCCGGGTGGACCTCTTTTTCATGGGTTTGAAAACAAGAAAGCGAATTAAGACCTGGGTGGGTCTTTTTTTCACGAGATAGTTTTTTTGACCTTGGCGTGTTATAATGGCAATAGAAAGAGTAAAGGTGGGTAAGTCAAAGATGAATTGTACGATTAGAAATATGATTAAGTCTGATATTGAATCCTTATCTCATGGATTTATGAATCAAGGTTGGCCTGCTAGAGAAGAAATCTTAGCAAGCTATTTTTGGGAGCAAGCAAGTGGCGACATAGAAATCTTAGTTGCAGAGATTGATGGTGCTGTAGCGGGCTACGTTACTATTTTGCCCTTAGCTAAACATGGTCCTTTTGCAGAAGTCTATCCAGAATTATTAGATTTTAATGTGTTTGAGCCTTTTCGAAATCAAGGGATTGGGAATCAACTGCTAGAAGAAGCAGAAAAACGAGTCAAGTTTGTTTCGAGTAAGATCACTCTTGGTGTAGGTTTGCACTTGGGGTATGGTCCTGCCCAGAGATTGTATATCAAACGAGGCTATATTCCAGATGGAACAGGTGTCTGGTATAGAAATAAACCGCTAGAAATGGGTGCAAGTTGTCAAAATGATGATGATTTAGTTTTATACTTATCCAAGGACTTACAATAAAACTGGAAACTTTTTGAAAATAGGGGATTTAGCTACTTTATGGTATAATGGAAAGAGTTAGATTGAAAGAGGTAGTGAGATGGATGCGAAATTAAGATACAAGGCAAAGAAGATAAAGATTATCTTTTTTGATATTGATGATACATTGCGGAATTCAAAGACAGGTTTTATTCCAGCTTCAATCCCAACTGTTTTTAAGCAATTACGTGAGAAAGGAATCTTGACAGGTATTGCTTCTGGACGAGGGATTTTTGGTGTTGTGCCAGAAATTCGTGAGCTCAAGCCTGACTTTTTTGTGACCTTAAATGGTGCCTATATTGAAGATAAAAAAGGTCAGGTCATTTATCAGCATCAGATTGAGAAGTCAGATGTTGAGGAGTATATCTTTTGGGCTAAGCAAGAAGGAATTGAGTATGGCTTGGTTGGGAGTCATGATGCCAAGTTGTCGACTCGCACCGATATGATTAGTGAGGCTATCAATCCAATTTACCCCGATTTAGATGTAGATCCTGATTTCCATGAGAAAGAAGACATCTATCAAATGTGGACCTTTGAAGATAAAGGAGATGACTTGCACTTACCTGACAGTCTCTCTGACAAACTTCGCATGGTTCGTTGGCATCAACATTCGTCTGATATTGTGCCGATTTCAGGCTCCAAAGCGACGGGGGTGGAAAAGGTTGTGGAACACCTTAACTTGAAACCAGAGAACGTCATGGTCTTTGGAGATGGACTTAACGACTTGGAACTCTTTGATTATGCTGGAATCAGCGTTGCAATGGGAATTTCTCATGATAACATCAAAGAAAAAGCAGATTATATTACAAAAACATTAGAAGAAGATGGCATTTTTGATGCCTTAGAAGGATTTGGTATGGTAGAAAAAGAATTGCATTTTCCACAAGTAGACATTGAAACAGTAGAAGGTCCTATCGCGACTATTAAGACCAATCACGGAGACTTGCGTATCAAGCTTTTCCCTGAACATGCTCCTAAAACAGTGGCTAATTTTGTAGCTCTTTCAAAAGATGGTTACTATGATGGTGTCATTTTCCACCGTATTATAAAGGATTTTATGATCCAAGGTGGAGACCCAACTGGTACTGGTATGGGTGGCGAGTCAATCTACGGCGAATCATTTGAGGATGAATTCTCAGAAGAACTTTACAATGTCCGTGGTGCCCTTTCCATGGCCAATGCTGGTCCAAATACCAACGGTAGCCAGTTCTTTATTGTGCAAAATCAACATTTGCCTTATTCTAAGAAAGAAATTGCTCGTGGTGGTTGGCCAGAACCGATTGCGGAAATCTATGCCAACCAAGGTGGAACTCCTCATCTAGACCGCCGTCACACTGTATTTGGTCAGCTAGCTGATGAAGCTTCTTACGCTGTTTTAGATGCCATTGCTGCTGTTGAGACAGGGGCTATGGACAAGCCAGTTGAAGATGTCGTGATTGAAACAATTGAAATCGAGGACTAAGATGAAAATCGGTGATAAGCTAAAGGGCCGTATTACAGGGATTCAGCCCTACGGTGCCTTTGTTGAGCTAGAAACGGGTGATACGGGGCTGATTCACATTTCAGAGATTCGGACAGGCTTTATTGAAAATATCCAAGAAGCCTTGAAAGTCGATGAAGAGGTTCTGGTTCAGGTGGTGGATTTAGATGAATTTACAGGGAAAGCCAGTCTTTCGATCCGCACTTTGGAGGAAGAAAAGCACCAGTTTCCGAGACGGAGACGCTTTTCAAGCGACCGTTTTAACTATGGCTTTGCGCCTCTCAAACGAATGATGCCAATTTGGACCAAGGAAGCCCTTCAACATTTGAAGAATCAGAAGCACTAGTTAGCAATTACTATCTTTTGTAATGTTAATATAAATTTGCTATAATAGGACCATGGAAGAAGAACAATTATTAAAATCAGGAGAGCGCATTAACCAGCTCTTTTCGACAGATATCAAAATCATTCAAAATAGAGAGGTCTTTAGCTATTCGGTGGATAGTGTTCTCTTGTCACGTTTTCCACGTTTTCCTAAAAAGGGCTTGATAGTGGATTTTTGCGCTGGAAATGGAGCAGTTGGGCTATTTGCTAGCACTCGGACTCAGGCACAGATTTTGGCTGTTGAGATTCAGGAGCGTTTGGCAGATATGGCTGAGCGCTCTGTCCGTTTGAATGGTTTGGAAGAGCAGATGGAGGTCATCTGTGATGATTTGAAAAATATGCCTGCTTACATTCAGGGAAGTAAGGTAGATATGATTTTGTGTAATCCGCCCTATTTCAAGGTGGATCCTCATTCCAATCTGAACGAGAGTGAACATTATCTCTTGGCGCGACATGAAATCACGACCAATTTGCAGGAAATCTGTCGTAGTGCCCAGAGTATTCTTAAATCGAATGGACGCTTGGCCATGGTTCATCGTCCTGATCGGCTTTTAGATATCTTGGACAGCTTACAACGGCATAATCTAGCCCCTAAGCGCCTGCAGTTTGTTTATCCAAAAAGAGAAAAGGAAGCCAATATGCTCTTGATTGAGGCTATCAAGGATGGCTCGACAAGTGGCTTTAAGGTTTTGCCACCTCTCATTGTCCACAATGATGATGGCTCTTATACGCCGGAACTCGAAGAGATTTATTATGGATCATAAGGCTTATATGTACGTGCTGGAGTGTCGTGATGGATCTTACTATACAGGCTATACGACTGATGTGAGAAGACGCCTCGCTGTCCACAATAGTGGGAAGGGAGCCAAATATACACGAGCACGATTGCCAGTCAAACTCATCTATGCTCAAGGTTTTGCCAGTAAGGAAGAAGCCATGTCGGCAGAAGCCCTTCTCAAGCGTAAGAAGAGGCCACAGAAGGAAAGATTTTTATCTGAAAATCAAGATAGAAATTTACTCAGTTATTTTGAAGAATCGTGAGGAGTCCTTTGACTCCTCTTACTTTTGTCAAAAAGCGAAAAAAATGCTACAATAAAGAGAATAAACAAAATGAGGTATTATCATGTCTAATATTCTAGTATTTGGTCACCAAAATCCAGACTCAGATGCCATCGGGTCATCTGTAGCCTTTGCCTACCTTGCAAAAGAAGCTTACGGTTTGGATACGGAAGCTGTTGCACTTGGAACTCCAAATGAAGAAACAGCCTTTGTCTTGAACTATTTTGGTGTAGAAGCACCGCGTGTTATCACTTCTGCCAAAGCAGAAGGAGCAGAGCAAGTTATCCTGACTGACCACAATGAATTCCAACAATCTGTATCAGATATCGCTGAAGTAGAAGTTTATGGTGTTGTAGATCACCACCGTGTGGCTAACTTTGAAACTGCAAGCCCACTCTACATGCGTTTGGAGCCAGTTGGTTCAGCGTCTTCAATCGTTTACCGTATGTTCAAAGAACATGGTGTAGCTGTACCTAAAGAGATTGCTGGTTTGATGCTTTCAGGTTTGATTTCAGATACCCTTCTTTTGAAATCACCAACAACACACCCAACAGATACAGTCATTGCTCCTGAATTAGCTGAATTGGCTGGTGTCAACTTGGAAGAATATGGTTTGGCTATGTTGAAAGCTGGTACAAACTTGGCTAGCAAATCTGCTGAAGAATTGATTGACATCGATGCTAAGACTTTTGAATTGAACGGAAATAATGTCCGTGTTGCTCAAGTAAACACAGTGGACATCGCTGAAGTATTGGAACGTCAAGCAGAAATTGAAGCTGCAATGCAAGCTGCTAACGCAGCAAACGGTTACTCTGACTTTGTCTTGATGATTACAGATATCGTCAACTCAAACTCAGAAATCTTGGCTCTTGGTGCCAATATGGGCAAGGTCGAAGCGGCTTTCAACTTCAAACTTGAAAACAACCACGCTTTCCTTGCTGGTGCCGTTTCACGTAAGAAACAAGTGGTACCTCAATTGACTGAAAGCTTTAATGCTTAAGATTTTGAGTGTTAATTCAAATTAGGAAAGGCTAGTTTGAATTATATCGAAAGGAGTTTCGGCTCCTTTTTTTCTAGGAGGAAGCATGTTAGAAAATGGCAATTTGATACTCAATGAAAATCAAAGAGCAAACTAGGAAGCTAGCCGCAAGCTGTACTTGAGTACGGTAAGGCGACGCTGACGTGGTTTGAATTTGATTTTCGAAGAGTATGATTTTTGTGAGAGATGAGTCAGATATAGGACAGGCCATCCAGACTTCCACAGGCAACTATAACCATGTTGCCATTTATTTGGATGGGATGATTTACCACGCTAGTGGACAGGCTGGTGTTATCTGTCAAGAACCAGCAGACTTCTTTGAGTCCAATCACTTGTACGACCTCTATGTTTACCCAGAAATGGATATCCAGTCTGTGAAGGAAAGAGCTTGCAAACATCTTGGAGCTCCTTATAATGCTTCTTTCTATCCAGATGGACATGGTTTTTACTGTTCCCAGTACATGGCAGAAATTCTCCCCATTTTTGAAACTATTCCCATGAAATTTGGAGATGGGGAGCAGGAGATTAGTGATTTTTGGAGAGAGTATTACAGAGAATTGGGTCTGCCTGTTCCTTTGAACCGGCCGGGGACCAATCCTAGTCAGTTGGCAGCATCGCCTCTGTTAGAATGTAAAGAAAGGAATCTTCATGATTCAGATTTTTAATCCATCTCGTTTGACGAGACAGCCATTTTTTAGAGAATTGATCCGCTATCTGGACCAGCATGAGGATGTTATTTTGCGAGAAATTAAGGCTCAATTTCCAGATGTTGCAGTTGACAAACTCATGGAAGAGTATATAAAGGCAGGCTTGATTCTACGAGAAAATAAGCGTTATTACCTCAATCTTCCTATGCTGGAGTCACTCGATAGTCTCGAACTGGATCAAGAGATTTTTGTCAAAGAAGATAGTCCGGCCTATCAAGCCTTGTTGGAGCAGAGTTTTGAGACGGAATTGCGAAATCAAACCAATGCTGCTATTTTAGTTGAAAAGACGGACTTTGCGAGATCAAAAATGACCCTGTCTAATTATTTCTACAAGGTCAAACATCAGTATCCTTTGACAGAAAAACAGCAGGGACTCTATGACATTTTGGGAGATGTCAATCCTGAGTATGCTCTCAAGTATATGACGACTTTTTTGTTGAAATTTCTCAAAAAAGACCAGCTTATGCAGAAACGTCGTGACATCTTTGTAGACAGTTTAGTTGTCCTAGGTTATATTGTTCAAAATGAAGATGGAAAGTATGAGTTGGCTATCGATTTTGATAAGGACAGATTAACTTTCTACTTGGCCTAATTCCTTTTTTCTGAGCACATTGTTTGACTTTCCATAGTATTCGGTATAAACTATATGTAACCGGTAACATATATCGGAATAAAATTAAAGGAGACAATCCTATGTCACTTGAAAACAAATTGGAACAAGCAACAGGCGCTATCAAAGAAGGATTTGGTAAAGTTACTGGGGATGGTAAGACTGAAGCAGAAGGTGCTGTAGAAAAGACAGTTGCTAAGGCAAAAGAAGTAGTTGAAGACGCTAAAGGTGCTGTAGAAGGTGCCGTTGAAGGTTTGAAAAACGCTTTTAAATAAAAATAGAAAAAATCAAGGGTTTCGTTTCCCTTGATTTTTTTACTATCTTATAAATAATTTTCTGCGACGGCTGCATCTCCTGGATAGGCTTCTTTCTTGCCTTGGACGATTTGGTAGCAATCGGCTCCCTTACCGGCGATAATAACTGCATCTAATTCGTGATTTGTGATAGCCATAGCTGCCTTGATGGCTTCTTGGCGATCCGCAATTTTTTCAACAGGATGATTGATGTAGCTACTAATTTCATCTGCAATGGCCATTGGGTCCTCATAGTTAGGGTCATCAGCAGTCAAAAAGACTTGAATCTCAGGGTGTTGATTGAGGAGGAGGCCAAAGTCCTTACGACGGCTTTCTCCCTTATTCCCTGTCGAACCTAAGACCAGAGCAATCTTTCCTGTTTGATGAGTCTCTACAACATTGATTAGTTTTTTGAGACTGTCCCCATTGTGGGCATAGTCAATGAAAACCTTGGCACCATTTTTCTGAGTGAGAACTTCCATACGACCAGGAACACGGGTTGCTGCGATTCCTTTTTTGATGTCCTCAAGACTAGCACCGAGACGGAGGCAAGCAAGTCCAGCAGCGACTGCATTTTCTTGGTTGAAGTGACCAATGAGTTGAATATCATAGTCTCCAGCGAGTTTACCTGTAGCTGAGAAGCTAAAGGCTTTGGAATTCTCGATTTGGTTTTCAGACTGGCTACCATAGAAGTTATGGTCTTGATCTGCCACTTGTTCCTTTAAGACAGAAAAGTGGTCCATTTCACTGTTAATGATGACTGCTAGGCTATTTTTCATCAAGAGACGTTTGTGGTAGAAGTAGTCTTCGAAGCTAGGGTGTTCAATCGGTCCGATATGGTCTGGGCTGATATTGAGGAAAACTCCCACATCAAAGGTTAGACCATAGACACGTTTGACCAGATAAGCTTGACTAGATACCTCCATGATGAGGTGGGTGCGGTCATTTTGCACAGCTTGATTCATCATATCAAAGAGGTCAATACTCTCAGGGGTTGTTAATGCAGACTTAAAGAAAGTCTTGCCATCTAGAGTTGTGTTCATGGTCGAGAGCATAGCCGGTCGATGCCCTTGAGATAAGATATTATAAGCGAAATAGGCTGCTGTTGTCTTACCCTTGGTTCCAGTAAAGGCAAGGAGTTTAAGTTTTTCCTGTGGATTGCCATAAAACTCCATAGCTACCAAACTCATGGCTTTCTTGATATCACTGACGATAATGGCAGGAATACCAACTTCATAGTCTTCTTCAGCCACATACCAACCGAGGCCATGAGAGATGGCTGACATCAGAAATTCCTTCTTAAAGGCAGCACCCTTGACGAAAAAGAGGCTCTTCTCTTTGGCTTTACGGCTGTCATAGCAGATGGTGTCAAATATGACATGGCTGTAATTGTAGTGGTAGTGTCCTTGGTTGATAATCTCACGGAAGAGATCATCTTTCTTTAAAATATCTAATACGGTTTCAATCTTAATCATACTTTCTATTGTAAACTGAAAGTCGTAAATTTACAAGTGACAAGGAAAAGTTTATAATGGAAGATGAGGAATTTTTCCTAGTTATTAAAATCAAATGAGGAATCTATGTCTAACGAAAACAATCACCAGCAGGCCCAGATGTTACGGGGGACTGCTTGGCTAACGGCTAGTAACTTTATCAGTCGCCTACTCGGGGCTATTTATATTATCCCTTGGTATATCTGGATGGGGTCTTATGCGGCTACAGCAAATGGCCTCTTTACAATGGGCTACAATATCTATGCCTGGTTCTTGCTGGTTTCAACAGCGGGTATTCCGGTTGCGGTGGCTAAGCAAGTGGCTAAGTACAATACCATGCGAGAAGAAGAGCATAGCTTTGCCCTGATTCGGAGCTTTTTAGGCTTTATGACGGGACTTGGTCTGGTCTTTGCACTAGTCTTGTATCTCTTTGCTCCTTGGCTAGCAGACTTATCGGGTGTGGGCAAAGACTTGATCCCCATCATGCAGAGCTTGGCTTGGGCGGTCTTGATTTTCCCATCTATGAGTGTTATCCGAGGTTTCTTCCAAGGGATGAATAACCTGAAACCTTATGCTATGAGCCAAATTGCTGAGCAAGTCATTCGTGTTATCTGGATGCTCTTGGCTACCTTTATGATTATGAAAATGGGCTCAGGAGATTATCTAGCAGCGGTTACCCAATCAACCTTTGCTGCCTTTGTCGGCATGGTAGCTAGTTTTGCAGTTTTGATCTATTTCCTTGCCAAAGAAGGATTACTTAAAAGAGTCCTTGAAACAGGAGATAAGATTAATAGTGAGCGTCTTTTGATCGATACCATTAAGGAAGCCATTCCTTTTATCCTGACAGGGTCTGCTATCCAGCTTTTCCAGATTTTGGATCAGATGACCTTTATCAATAGTATGAGCTGGTTTACCAACTATAGTAATGAAGACTTGGTTGTCATGTTTTCTTATTTCTCAGCCAATCCTAATAAAATCACTATGATTTTGATTTCCTTAGGAGTTTCGATTGGTGGTGTAGGCTTGCCACTTTTGACCGAAAACTATGTGAAAGGTGATTTGAGGTCTGCCTCTAAATTGATTCAAGATAATCTAACTATGCTTCTATTGTTTCTTTTTCCTGCAACTGTGGGAGTGGTCATGGTCGGTGAACCTATTTATACCATATTTTACGGGAAGCCAGATGGTTTGGCATTAGGTTTGTTTATCTTTGCAGTCTTACAGTCAACCATTTTGGGTGTATATATGGTTTTGTCACCAATGCTTCAGGCTATGTTCCATAACCGTAAAGCAATCCGTTACTTTTTCTATGGTTCGGTTGCTAAGCTAGTCTTGCAATTACCAACAATTTATCTTTTTCACAGTTATGGTCCTTTGATTTCAACATCAATCGCTCTTATCATCCCTATTATATTCATTTATCGTGAACTATGTAGGGTAACAGGAATGAGAGGTAATGTGGTATTTAGGAGAACGATTTTAATCAGTTTGTTGACTTTTGTTATGTTCATCGGTGTAGGCGCTATTCAGTGGGTACTGGGATTTGTCTTCCAACCAAGTGGACGTTTGTGGAGTTTTCTATATGTAACTCTTATCGGTGCCATGGGTGGAGGAGTTTATGGAATTATGAGCCTCCGTACCCGTTTATTGGATAAGGTGATTGGAAAAGCCCAAGCAGATCGCTTACGAATCAAATTAAAGTTAACTTAAAAAATATTTATAAATAAAAGGGATAATTTGAACATTTCTATCATGAAATGCTTGAATTATTCTCTTTTTTATTAATTTGTAGAATAATAACTAAAGTTTGTAGATGGTAATTTAATTTTTCTTAAATTTTACTTAAAAATCTATTGACTAAATAAAACTCAAGTTGTATAATAAGACAAATATTTAAATCAGGAGGTTCTGGAGATGAAAAAGTCTAAAGCCAAGTATGCAGCACTTGCGGGTGTCGTGTTAAGTGCAGGTATTTTATTAAGCGCGTGTGGGAATTCTAGCACAGGGTCAAAAACATATAACTATGTTTATGTTAGTGATCCATCTAGTTTGAATTATCTAGCAGAAAACCGTGCAACGACCAATGATATCGTGGTCAATTTGGTAGATGGTCTCATGGAAAATGACCAGTATGGGAACTATATCCCATCCTTGGCTGAGGATTGGAGTGTATCTAAGGATGGTTTGACCTATACCTACAAACTGCGTAAAGACGCTAAATGGTATACTGCAGATGGAGATGAATATGCTCCTGTAACTGCCCAAGATTTTGTAACTGGTTTGAAATATGCAGCTGATAAAAAATCAGAAGCCTTGTACTTAGTGCAAGAATCCGTTGCTGGTTTAGATGACTATATCACTGGTAAAACAACAGACTTTTCAACTGTCGGAGTTAAGGCTCTTGATGACCAAACTGTTCAATATACCTTGACACGACCAGAATCTTATTGGAACTCAAAAACAACTTCAACCATTCTCTTCCCAGTCAATGCGGATTTCTTGAAATCAAAAGGGGATGATTTTGGAAAGGTAGACCCATCTAGCATTTTGTACAATGGACCTTTCTTGATGAAATCCTTTGTTTCAAAATCTGTCATTGAATTCAAGAAAAATCCTAACTACTGGGATGCTAAAAATGTCTTTGTAGATGATGTGAAATTGGCTTATTATGATGGTAGTGACCAAGATGCACTAGCTCGTAACTTTGTTGAGGGAGCTTATAGTTATGCTCGCCTTTATCCAAATAGTGCAAGCTTTGAAGGTATTAAAGAAAAGAATAAGGACAATATCATCTATAGCTTGCAAGATGCCACTTCTTATTTCTTAAACTTTAACCTAGATAGAAAATCTTATAAATTCACTTCCAAGGCAAGTGATGCTGAAAAGAAATCGACTCAGGAAGCGGTTCTTAATAAAAACTTCCGTCAAGCCATCAACTTTGCCTATGACCGGACAGCTTACGGGGCTCAATCTCAAGGAGAGGATGGTGCAACCAAGATTTTGCGTAACCTAGTCGTTCCACCAAACTTCGTAAGTATCAATGGCAAAGACTTTGGTGAAGTAGTTGCGTCTAAAATGGTTAACTACGGTAAGGAATGGCAAGGAATCAACTTTGCTGATGCCCAAGATCCATACTACAATGCTGAAAAAGCTAAAGCCAAATTTGCTGAAGCTAAGAAAGAACTCCAAGCTAAAGGAGTTCAATTCCCTATCCACTTGGACATGACAGTTGACCAAGCTGCTAAAAAGGGTGTCCAAGAGGCAAACTCTATGAAGCAATCTATTGAGGCGGCTTTAGGTGCAGAAAATGTTGTAATTGATATTCAACAACTCACTACGGAAGATTATGACAATTCAAGCTATTTGGCTCAGACAGCAGCTCAGAAGGATTATGATCTTTACAACGGTGGTTGGGGTCCTGATTACCAAGATCCTTCAACCTATCTTGATGTCTTTAACGTTAATTCTGGTGGTTTGATGCAAAATCTAGGTTTAGAGCCAGGTGAAGCCAATGACAAGGCTAAGGCTGTTGGACTAGATGTCTACACTCAAATGTTGGAAGAAGCTAACAAGGAACAAGATCTTGCGAAACGATATGAAAAATATGCTGAGATCCAAGCTTGGTTGGTAGATAGTGCTTTAGCAATTCCAAATGTTTCTAAAGGTGGAACACCAGTATTGAGAAAAACTGTTCCTTTCTCAGAACCATATTCATTAGCTGGTAATAAAGGTATCGAATCATATAAATACCTCAAAGTACAAGATAAAACAGTCACAAAAGATGAATATGAAAAAGCCAAAGAAAAATGGTTGAAAGAAAAAGAAGAATCTAATAAAAAAGCCCAAGAAGAATTGGCAAAACATGTCAAATAAGGATTTTTCAAGAAAAATGATGGTTTCGAAAGAAGCTGTCGTTTTTTAATAGAATGATAGCGAAGTTGGAAGAAAAGTGCTTACATTTTTTCTTAGTTAATTGAATTTATGATATAATGAATATAATAAAAAGTTATGAAAAACTACGTTCGAAAATCTACCCAATGTTGATTGAAGTATGCACACGCTAGGGTAATGTTATAGGAGGGATGTCGTCTACTGGAAAAGTAAGATAAAACGCAACAAATGATAAGTTCTTCTTTATGTGAAGAGTTCTTATTTGACTATTTACTAATCGTTATGGAGGTAACATCATGGGCGCTATTATGGAGTTTGCAACAGAAAAACAGATTGCATCATTTCTGTCAACTTGTCGCATTGAAGGGCAAAAGAATTTTCTGATGGCCTTCAAGAAAAAGACATGGCTGAAATCCTTTATTGATTTCTTCGTTATAGGAGGAGCTTACTATGTTCAGTCGAGTGTGAATCCTAAGATTCTGGCATTCACACCTAAGGGAATCTACTTGATGGACATCAGTGATATAACTGAAAATCGTTCTAATCAAGTCCTTGAGATGCCTTGGAATCAGGTTCAAGATTTTACTTATAAGCCAGTCTTGAATACAGTTAGGCTGAACTGGAACTATCAAAATGAAGCCTATATTTTTTCCGTGGATGTCGGTCAGGTTAGTCAGCATGTGGGCCAGTATCAATTTAACAAAGAGCATTATGACTATTTAGCCCAACAGGCTTTCTTTCGTTCACAGTAAATTCTAGCAATCATTTTCACAAAAGAATCTGGAAGCTTTTCTGGATTCTTTTTAGCTTTACTCGATAAGTATATAGTTTGAAACTATAACTAGCTCTTGAAAAGAAGAAAATGAGTTGATGAAAATAAGTGGTACAATAGTTACTATAGATTTGGAGGTATTGTATGAGCAAGGAATTACACATCAACACAATTTTGGCCCAGGCGGGTATCAAGTCAGACGAAGCGACAGGAGCTTTGGTGACACCGCTTCATTTTTCAACGACCTATCAGCATCCAGAGTTTGGTAAATCTACTGGATTTGACTATACGCGCACCAAAAACCCAACTCGCAGTAAGGCAGAAGAAGTCTTGGCGGCTATTGAGTCCGCAGACTATGCCCTAGCTACTAGCTCAGGGATGTCAGCGATTGTACTGGCCTTTAGTGTCTTCCCAGTAGGAAGTAAGGTCTTGGCTGTCCGTGACCTTTACGGTGGTTCTTTCCGCTGGTTCAACCAAGTGGAGCAGGAAGGCCGTTTCCATTTTACTTATGCCAATACAGAAGAAGAGCTGATTGCCGAGTTAGAAAAAGACGTGGATGTCCTCTATATCGAAACGCCAACCAATCCTTTGATGTTGGAATTTGATATCGAAAAACTAGCAAAACTGGCTCATGCTAAGGGTGCCAAAGTGGTGGTGGACAATACCTTCTACAGCCCTATTTACCAACGTCCGATTGAAGATGGAGCTGATATCGTTCTCCATTCAGCAACCAAGTATCTAGCAGGCCACAATGATGTCTTGGCTGGAGTGGTTGTGACCAATAGTTTAGAACTATACGAGAAACTCTTTTACAATCTCAATACGACAGGGGCAGTCTTGTCGCCATTTGATAGCTATCAATTGATTCGTGGTCTCAAGACCTTGTCTCTTCGTATGGAGCGCTCAACTGCCAATGCCCAAGAAGTGGTTGCCTTTTTGAAGGATTCTCCAGCAGTTAAAGAAGTTCTCTATACTGGTCGTGGAGGGATGATTTCCTTTAAAGTAGCGGATGAAACACGCATTCCTCATATTTTGAACAGTCTTAAGGTCTTCTCTTTTGCGGAAAGTTTAGGTGGGGTGGAAAGTCTTATCACTTATCCAACGACACAAACTCATGCTGATATTCCAGCAGAAGTGCGCCATTCTTATGGTTTGACAGATGACCTCTTGCGTTTGTCAATTGGGATCGAAGATGCTAGAGATTTGATTGCAGATTTGCGCCAAGCCTTGGAAGGATAAGACAAAGATGGGAAAATATGATTTTACAAGCCTGCCCAATCGTTTAGGGCACCATACCTATAAATGGAAAGAAGCAGAAACGGATAGTGAAGTCCTACCAGCTTGGATAGCAGACATGGACTTTGTGGTCTTGCCTGAAATCCGCCAAGCTGTGCAGACTTACGCAGACCAACTGGTTTATGGTTATACCTATGCCAGTGAAGAGTTAATTAAGGAAGTTCAAAAGTGGGAAGCCACACAACACGGCTACCACTTTGACAAAGAGGCCCTTGTCTTTATCGAGGGTGTGGTACCAGCCATCTCAACAGCTATTCAAGCCTTTACAAAAGAAGGCGAAGCCGTTTTGATTAACACACCGGTCTATCCACCTTTTGCTCGCAGTGTCAAGTTAAATAACCGCAGATTGATTACTAATTCTTTGGTGGAAAAGGATGGTCTGTTTGAGATTGACTTTGACAAACTTGAAAAGGATCTGGTAGAAGAGAATGTCAAACTCTATATCCTCTGCAACCCTCACAATCCTGGTGGACGTGTGTGGGAAAAGGAAGTGTTGGAGAAGATTGGACAACTCTGCCAAAAACATGGTGTTTTGTTGGTTTCGGATGAGATTCACCAAGATTTGGCCCTCTTTGGTCACAAGCATCATTCCTTCAATACCATCAACCCTGACTTTAAAGAATTTGCTATCGTCTTGAGCAGTGCCACTAAAACCTTTAACATTGCTGGGACAAAAAATTCCTATGCAGTCATTGAAAATCCTAAGTTGAGAGCGGCTTACCAGAAACGTCAGTTGGCTAATAATCAGCATGAAATTTCAGGCTTGGGTTATTTGGCGACAGAAGCTGCTTATCGCTATGGGAAGGATTGGTTAGAGGAACTCAAGCAAGTCTTTGAAGACCATATCAATTATGTGGTTGATCTATTTGGTAAAGAGACTAAAATCAAGGTCATGAAACCGCAAGGAACCTATTTGATTTGGCTTGATTTTTCAGCTTATGACCTGACTGATGAAACATTGCAAGAGCTTTTGAGGAATGAAGCCAAGGTTATCCTCAACCGTGGTTTGGATTTTGGGGAGGAAGGAAGTCTCCATGCCCGCCTCAATGTAGCCATGCCTAAATCTCTGTTGCAAGAAGTTTGTCAGCGTATCGTTACCACTTTTGCCAAACTTTAAAAATCCAGCCTTCTAGGAGAAAAGTCTTCCTAGAAGGCTATTTTCATAGGCGAAAATATGGTATAATAAAAAGATAAGGTAAAGGTGAAAATATGGCTAAATTGATTCCGGGGAAAGTCCGTATCGAAGGCGTTGCCCTTTATGAAACTGGTAAAGTTGACATTATCAAGGAAAAGAACAATCGGCTCTACGCTCGCGTTGCAGAAGAAGAACTGCGCTATAGTTTAGAGGATGATTTGGTTTTTTGTGCCTGCGATTTTTTCCAAAAGAGGGGCTACTGTGTGCATTTGGCAGCTCTGGAGCATTTTCTAAAAAATGATGAGCGTGGTCAGGAAATCTTGCAGAGTCTGGAAGAAGGTCATGAAGAAAAAGAGGCCGTTGAAACCAAGGTGACCTTGGGTGGCAAATTTTTGGACCGAATCTTATCTCCAAAATCAGACCGAGCCTATGAGTTATCGGCTGTGGGGCAGGTGGAAGCAGGAACCAATCATATCTTGTGGACCCTGAGAATCGGGCAAATCAATAGCCAAAAATACTATGTCGTTCGCGATATTCCACTTTTTTTAAGAGTTGTTGAGAAGAGAAAACCTTATATGATTGGCAAGATTTATGAGGAGTCTCTTTCTTGGGAATCCTTTGATGAGGCTAGCCAAGAACTTCTGACTTTCTTGCGAGGACTAGTGGAGGAAGGACTGGTTCCAGATCTCTTTTTCCAAAACCAGGGTCGGCACCTCTTTTTCCCTCTGACCTTTTTTGAGCAGGGTGTGAATTTATTGATGACCTTACCCCATTTTCAATTTGATCATCAAGTGGATAGCTACCAGACCCTACTTTTTCAGGATATGCATGCTGATGCCAATCTCTTTGCCTTTACAGTAACAGAATACTCGGATTATTTTGAAATGGAAATCAGTGATAGTCCGAGGGTAAATGTCTTTTATCAGGGAGCTGTACTTTTCCATAAAGGACAGGTTTATTTTCTAACAGACCAGCAGATGCGTCTTCTCAAGGAAATCAAAGCGCTGCCTTTGGATCAACATGGAAAGAAATTTCTGCAATTTGATAGCAGTGACCGAGATAAGTTGGCTTCCTGTCTGACTCTCTTTAGCCAGATGGGGAACGTCTCAGCTCCAGAACGTCTACAAATCAAAACTTTTTCTCCCTCTTTTTACTTTGACAGGGAAGAGGATAATCGGATTCGTCTGGAAATCCGGTTTGATTATGGGGATAGACAGGTATCTAGCCGACAAGAGCTAGAAGAATTACCCTTTTCGAGTGATGCTGACTTAGAAGAAAGAATTTTCCAAGTCTGTTTGGCAGCTGGATTTGAAGCGGACTTTCAATCTTGGCGTCAGGCCTTAAAAGCAGAGTCTGTCTATCATTTCTTCCATGATATCATCCCAGTCTTTGAAAAACTCGGGCATGTTAACCTATCAGACAAGTTAGAAGAACTATATAGTCTAGCGAGTCCTCAAGTGCAGATTGCTTCCAAGGGAGGTCTCTTGGAAATCCAGTTTGATTTTCAAGATATTGCCCAAGAGGAAATTGACCAAGCCATGCAGGCCTTGGTTGATAATCAAGATTTTTATATTGATTCGTCTAATCAAGTCTACTTTTTCGATGAAGAAACCAAGAAAATTCGTCAAAACTTACAGGAACTGGGGCAGTTTGAACTAAAAGATGGCTCCTTGCAGGCTCGAAAATCCTTGGCCTACAGTTTAGCCCATCTCTTTGAAGGGCGAGACCGTGTTTCTTTTTCACAAGAATTCCAAAATCTGGCCCAGGATTTGACGCATCCAGAGGCTTTCCCTCGACAAGCAACTCAGGTTCAGGCTGATTTGCGAGATTATCAGGAAAAGGGAATCGGCTGGCTGCAAATGCTCCATCATTATGGTTTTGGTGGGATTTTGGCTGATGATATGGGATTGGGGAAAACTCTCCAGACCATTGCTTTTTTGACCAGTCAAGTGACAAAAGAAAGTCGAGTCTTGATTCTCGCTCCGTCGGGTTTGATTTACAACTGGGCAGATGAATTTAAGAAATTTGCCCCACAGTTGGATGTGGCTGTTGTTCATGGTTTGAAAACTAGTCGTGAAGAGATTCTTGCTGAGAGCCATCAAATCTATGTGACGAGTTATGCTACTTTCCGTCAGGACAGTGAGCTTTATCAGGGGATGGCCTTTGACTTCCTTTTCTTAGATGAGGCTCAGGTCATGAAAAATGCTCAGACTAAGATCGCCCAGACCTTGAGACAATTTGTGGTACCGTCGGTCTTTGCCTTGTCAGGAACTCCTATTGAAAACCATCTGGGTGAGCTGTGGTCTATTTTCCAAATTGTCATGCCAGGACTTTTGCCAAGCAAGAAAGAATTTATGAAATTACCAGCTGAGCGCGTTGCTCAGTTTATCAAACCTTTCGTCATGCGACGCAAGAAAGAAGAAGTTCTAACTGAATTGCCCGACTTGATCGAAGTGGTTTATAAGAATGAACTGGAAGACCAGCAAAAGGCTATCTATCTAGCTCAGTTGCAACAGATGAGAGACCGTCTGGCTCAAGTGTCAGATCAGGAATTTCAGCGAAGTCGGGTGGAAATCTTATCTGGTCTGATGCGCTTGCGCCAAATCTGTGATACGCCTGCCCTCTTTATGGAAGATTATCAGGGAGCCAGTGGCAAATTGGATAGTCTCCGAGACTTGCTGGTACAGGTGGCAGATGGTGGACACCGTGTCTTGATTTTCTCGCAGTTCAAGGGAATGTTGGAGAAAATTGAACAAGAACTGCCAGACTTGGGCTTGACTTCTTTTAAAATCACGGGTTCAACCCCAGCCAAGGAAAGACAAGACATGACCAAGGCCTTTAATCAAGGGGAAAGAGATGCATTTCTGATTTCCCTCAAGGCTGGTGGGGTCGGTCTAAACCTGACAGGTGCTGATACAGTGATCTTGGTTGACCTTTGGTGGAATCCTGCGGTGGAAGCGCAAGCTATTGGCCGCGCCCATCGGATGGGTCAGGAAGAAACGGTTGAGGTCTATCGCTTGGTGACCAAGGGAACCATTGAAGAAAAAATCCAGGAACTCCAAGAACAAAAGAAACATCTGGTGTCACAAGTATTGGACGGCACAGAGTCACGTGGCAGTCTGACCCTAGCAGAAATTAGAGAAATTTTGGGAATTTCTGAAGCCAGCACTTGAAAAATCAAGACAATACGCTATAATGAAGTGTTGAAAGGAAATAGAAAATGAGAGAAGAACGATTTCCATTGGTGTCAGATGATGAGATCATGTTGACTGAGATGCCGGTTATGGACCTCTATGATGAATCTGACTTTATCAGTAATATCAAGGGAGAATACCGTGATAAGAATTATCTGGAGTGGGCCCCTATTACTGAAGAAAAACCAGCAAAACCGATTGAAAAACCAGTAGAGAAACCTAAGAAGGCTGGCTTAGGAGTAAAAAAAGAAGGAAAAAGCTATGCGGAGGTGGCACGTGAAGAAGCGCGTGCGGACTTGAAAAAGAAACGCTCAGCAAGTTATCTGACTAAGGATATTACTCCTACAAGACGCCATTCTCAGCCCAGTCTAGTTAGACAGGGCAATCAACCTACTGCGCCTTTCCAAAAGGAAAATCCTGGTGAATTTGTTAAATATAGTCAAAAATTGACCCAGTCTCATTACATCTTGGCGGAAGAAGTGAACAATATTTCGACTCAAGCTGAGCCAAAAGAAACTTCAGGCCCAAAGAAAAACAACTATGATTTTCTGAAGAAGAGCCAAATCTACAATAAAAAGAATCAACAAAAAGAACAAGAACGTCAGGTGGCCCAAGAGTTGAATCTGACAAGAATTACGGAATAGGGGAGAAAACATGTCAAAGACATATCATTTTATCGGAATTAAGGGATCAGGTATGAGTGCCTTGGCCTTGATGTTGCACCAAATGGGGCATAAGGTACAGGGATCAGATGTTGAAAAGTACTACTTTACTCAACGTGGTCTTGAGCAGGCAGGGATTACTATTCTTCCTTTTGATGAAAAAAATCTAGACGGTGATATGGAAATTATCGCTGGAAATGCCTTTCGTCCAGATAACAACGTCGAAATTGCCTATGCGGACCAAAATGGCATTAGCTACAAACGTTACCATGAGTTCCTAGGTAGCTTTATGCGTGACTTTGTCAGCATGGGAGTAGCTGGAGCGCATGGAAAAACTTCAACTACTGGGATGTTGTCTCATGTCTTGTCTCACATTACAGATACTAGCTTCTTGATTGGAGACGGGACTGGTCGTGGTTCGGCCAATGCTAAATATTTTGTCTTTGAATCTGACGAATACGAGCGTCACTTTATGCCTTATCACCCAGAATACTCTATTATCACCAACATTGACTTTGACCATCCAGACTATTTCACAAGTCTAGAGGATGTTTTCAATGCCTTTAACGACTATGCTAAACAAATTACCAAAGGTTTGTTTATCTACGGTGAAGATGCTGAATTGCGTAAGATTACGTCTGATGCTCCGATTTATTATTATGGTTTTGAAGCAGAAGGTAATGACTTTGTTGCTAGTGATCTTCTTCGTTCAACAACTGGTTCAACCTTCACAGTTCATTTCCGTGGTCAAGAATTAGGGCAATTCCATATTCCAACCTTTGGTCGACACAATATCATGAATGCGACAGCCGTTATTGGATTGCTTTACACAGCAGGATTTGATTTGAACTTGGTGCGTGAACACTTGAAAACATTTGCCGGTGTTAAGCGTCGTTTCACTGAGAAAATTGTCAATGACACGGTGATTATCGATGACTTTGCTCACCATCCAACAGAAATTATTGCGACCTTGGATGCGGCGCGTCAAAAATACCCAAGCAAGGAAATTGTTGCAGTCTTCCAACCGCATACTTTTACAAGAACCATTGCCTTGTTGGACGAATTTGCCCACGCTTTGAACCAAGCGGATGCTGTTTATCTAGCCCAAATTTATGGATCTGCTCGTGAAGTAGACCATGGTGATGTTAAGGTAGAAGACCTAGCCAATAAAATCAATAAGAAACACCAAGTGATTACTGTTGAAAATGTTTCTCCACTCCTAGACCATGACAATGCTGTTTACGTCTTTATGGGAGCAGGAGATATCCAAACCTATGAATATTCATTCGAGCGTCTCTTGTCTAACCTGACAAGCAATGTTCAATAGGAAGTTCTCATGGAAATTCCAATTAAAATCATTCGGGCAAGTAAGTCTGATTTAACTGAGATAGAGGCACTTCAGGCCTCATCTTTTCCAGCTGAAAAGCAGCAACCTTCCCATATTTTAGAAGAAAGTATCCGTAAGTGTGCGGATACCTTTCTTCTAGCTAGGGATGAAAATCAGCTTCTGGGCTATGTTCTAGGCGATCCTCAGCCACATAATCCGCAATGTCTAGAAATGCATTCTTTAGTCATTGACTCTGGCCATCAGAGACAGGGCTTGGGCACGCTTCTTCTTGCAGCCTTGAAAGAGGTGGCGGTTGAGCTGGATCACAAAGCTATTCGTTTGAAGAGTCCTGATGAGTTGCTATCCTATTTTGAAATGAACGGTTTTATTGATGAAGAAACTTCCCTTTATGCAGCTAGTCAAGGTTTTAGTATGATTTGGTTTAATCCCTTTTATCTGGAGGCACAATGAAAATCAGGAAAGCAAGATTAGAAGATTTAGATCGTATCGTTGAGATTGAACTAGAAAATTTCTCACTTGAAGAAGCCATTCCTCGCTCGGTTTTTGAAGCTCATTTGCGAAAAATTCAGACCTCGTTTCTGGTTGCAGAAAAAGAAGGCAGAATCATGGGGTATATAGAAGGGCCAGTTGGACCATACCGCCATCTGCAAGATCAGTCTTTTACAGAAGAGATAGAAGATTATAGTCATGAGCCGAGTGGTTATATCTCTGTGACCTGTCTTTCTATTGCCAAGGAAGCACAGGGCCTTGGACTTGGTCAAAAATTATTAACAGCCTTGAAAGAGTTGGCTCTTGAACACGAAAGAGAAGGTATTAACCTAACCTGTCATGACTATCTCATCGCCTACTACGAAAAACATGGATTTGTCAATGAAGGCCGGTCTCAGTCAACCTTTGCAGGGGAAACCTGGTATGATATGGTCTGGGAAGCTAAAAAATAAGCGAGAAAAGCATGCTAGGTTGCTTTTCTTTCGTTTTTAAGATATAATATTATGGATTGTCAACGAGGAGGATAAACTTTTGAGTGAAAAAACAAGAGAAGACGAAAAATTAAGCTTTAAAGAGCAAATTTTACGTGATTTAGAGAGAGTAAAAAAACAAGATAGAAGTGAGCAAGAAAACGAGATTACAAGTTTTGAAACTCCTTTATCTCAAGAAGATTCAGTAGATCCTTCAACTCAGGAACATGAACCTTCAGCAGAAGAGTTGATGGCTAATTCTCTTTCTGTTGTGGATCAAATATTAAAGAATGCTCCTGGTGTTCCATCACGTTCTAATAATATTTCGGATGAAATTGCAGGAAATGAAGAAGTTGCAGAACCTAAAATTGAAGCGGTAGTTGAACCAGTAGAACCTGTTTTCGAGCCAGTTCAACCAAAAGTAGAACCTGTAAAACTTAACGAAGACAAAGAATTTAACGAGATTCCAACAAAGGTTGCGGTGTCGTATAAAACAAGTAGACAACAGGAAGAAGTTAGTACTCCTGCAGTGGATAATGAGCTATCTGAGTTAGCTGAATCGGCAGATAGCCTAGGTTCAGTTCCTAGACGTAGTCGCCGTGAGACAGTTAAACCAGTTAAGAAGAAAAAATCACATTTGAAGGCATTCTTCATTTCTCTACTGATTTTCCTAGCCTTGATTTCGGCAGGTGGTTACTTCGGTTATCAGTATGTTCAGTCATCCTTGCTACCTGTTGATGCAAATTCTAAGGAATATGTGACTGTTCAAATTCCAGAAGGAGCCAATGTCCAAGAAATCGGATCAACTCTTGAGCATTCTGGTGTGATTAAACACGGTGTGATTTTTGCTTTCTATGCAAAATATAAGAATTATTCAGATTTGAAGGCTGGATATTACAATTTGCAAAAGAGCATGAGTACAGAGGACATCATTAAGGAACTGCAAAAAGGTGGTACACCTGAACCTCAGGCTCCATCTCTTGCAAACTTGACAATTCCAGAAGGATATACCATTGATCAAATCGCCCAAGCTGTAGGTCAATTACAAGGTGAATTTAAAGAACCTTTGACAGCGGAAGCTTTCTTGGCTAAAGTGCAAGATGACAACTTTATCAGTCAAGAAGTTGCTAAATATCCAAACCTACTCGAAAGCTTGCCAACGAAAGAAAGTGGAGCTCGTTACCGTTTGGAAGGTTATCTTTTCCCAGCGACCTACTCTATCAAGGAAAGCACAACTATTGAAAGCTTGATTGATGAGATGTTAGCTGCTATGGATAAGACTTTGACTCCACACTATAGTGCAATTAAGTCTAAAAACTTGACAGTCAATGAATTGCTAACAATTGCGTCACTTGTTGAAAAAGAAGGTGCTAAGACTGAAGATCGTAAGTTGATTGCAGGTGTTTTCTACAATCGCTTGAACCTTGGTATGCCGCTTCAAAGCAATATTGCAATCTTGTATGCTCAAGGCAAACTCGGTCAAAAGATTAGCCTAGCAGATGATGCTGGAATTGATACATCGATTAATTCACCATATAATGTTTATACAAAACCTGGTTTGATGCCTGGTCCAGTGGATAGTCCAAGTCAGGACGCGATTGAAGCAAGTATCAACCAAACGAAGAGTGAGAACCTCTACTTTGTAGCCAATGTTACAGATGGTAAAGTCTATTACGCAGTGACTCAGGAAGAACATGATCGTAATGTAGCTGAGCACGTCAATAGCAAGCTTACTCAAAATAGTAGTTCAAACTAAGACTACAAACATGAGAATCTCAGATAGAGATTCAATACTATCGAAAGAAAGTTGAGAAAAATGGCAGAAAAAACATATCCTATGACCCTTGAGGAAAAGGAAAAACTTGAAAAAGAATTAGAAGAATTGAAATTGGTCCGCCGACCAGAAGTAGTAGAACGCATTAAGATTGCCCGTTCATACGGTGACCTTTCTGAAAACAGTGAATACGAAGCAGCGAAGGATGAACAAGCCTTTGTCGAAGGACAAATCTCTAGCTTGGAAACAAAAATCCGCTATGCTGAAATCGTCAATAGCGACTCAGTTGCCCAAGATGAAGTAGCGATTGGTAAAACAGTCACTATCCAAGAAATTGGTGAGGACGAAGAAGAAGTTTATATTATCGTAGGTTCAGCTGGTGCGGATGCCTTTGCAGGTAAAGTTTCAAATGAAAGCCCAATTGGACAAGCCTTGATTGGCAAGAAAACAGGTGACACAGCAACCATTGAAACACCTGTTGGTAGCTATGATGTAAAAATCTTGAAGGTTGAAAAAACAGCCTAATGATTAAAAGGAGTAGAAAGAGGGAAATATCCTTCTTTGCTCCTTTTTAGGTTTAAAAAGAATTGGAGACTATATGAGTTCAAAGAAGAAAAAAAATAAGATGGAGCGTGGTCTGACTAATCGTCACGTGCAGGTTATGGCTATTGCTGGAACAATCGGAACAGGACTCTTTTTGGGAGCGGGTCGCTCTATCAGCCTAACAGGTCCTTCTATTGTACTGATTTATATGATTACTGGAGCTTTCATGTTCCTCATGATGCGTGCGGTTGGGGAAATGCTCTATCAGGATCCTGAGCAACATACCTTTATCAACTTTATCACGCGCCATTTAGGTAAGGGCTGGGGTTATTTCTCGGTCTGGTCTTACTGGCTATCCGTTGTCTTTATCGGTATGGCGGAAATCACAGCCATTTCTCACTATGTTCAGTTCTGGTTCCCTAGCTGGCCAAGTTGGATGATTGAGATTGGATTTTTGACCATTCTAGCCTTGGTCAATCTAATCGCGGTGAAGCTCTTTGGGGAAGTTGAGTTTTGGTTCGCTATGGTCAAGATTGTGGCTATTTTAGCCATGATTGCAACAGGAGTCTTTATGGTCTTGACAGGCTTTAAGACACCTCATGGAGTAGCAAGTTTGGCTAATATTGCCGACAATTTCTCCCTCTTCCCAAATGGTGGAGTGAACTTTGTCATGGCCTTCCAGATGGTTTTCTTTGCCTACCTCATGATTGAGTTTATCGGGGTAACGACTTCCGAAACAAAAAATCCACGCCAGGTCTTGCCAAAAGCCGTTAAGGAAATTCCTTTGCGTATCGCCTTTTTCTACGGTGGTGCCCTCTTAGCCATTATGGCTATCATTCCATGGCGTGAGCTTGCTTCTGCTGATTCTCCTTTTGTTACAGTATTTGAATTGGCCGGTATCAAGTGGGCGGCAGCCTTGATTAACTTCGTCGTTTTGACATCAGCAGCATCTGCTCTTAACTCAACCCTCTACTCAACAGGGCGTCATTTGTATCAGATTGCTCATGATTCGCCAAATCCATTCCTAAAAGCAATCAAGGCAGATACCCTTTCTCGCCATAACGTGCCACAAAATGCCATCATTGCCTCAGCAGTTTTGATTGCCCTAGCGGCCTTTATCAATGTTTTGCCAGGTGTTTCAGATGCATTTGCCTTGATTACGGCATCATCATCAGGTGTCTATATTGCCATTTATATCTTGATTATGGTGGCTCACCTCAAGTATCGCAAGTCACCAGACTTTATGGCGGATGGCTATCTCATGCCCCATTATCGTTTCCTAAATCCCTTAACCATGCTCTTCTTTGCCTTTGTCTTTGTAACCCTCTTTTTACAAGAGTCTACATTTGTAGGAGCAATTGGATCAGCTATCTGGATTATCGGTTTTGGGATTTACAGCCAGTGGAAATTTAGAAAATAGATTTGAAACTCATCAACTCAGGTTGGTGGGTTTTTGCTAGTTTGACAGTCTTTGGAAATAAGACTATAATCAAGCTGTAACAGTTTTCGAGGAGGTTTAGATGTACTTTAGATTGGAAAATAAGGAATCCCATAAATCACAAGAAATAGGGAATCTGATTCGTGTTTATAACCGTTCAAAAAGAGAAGAGGCTGAAAGTGAGCCACTTAATCTTTACGTTGAAGACGAAAAGGGAAATCTCCTTGCAGGTTTGATAGCAGAGACTTTTGGAAATTGGCTAGAAATCGAGTATTTATTCGTAAAAGAGGAACTGAGGGGGCAAGGAATCGGTTCAAGACTATTGCAACAAGCAGAAACTGAAGCTAAGAATCGAAACTGTCGTTTTGCTTTTGTCAACACTTACCAGTTTCAAGCTCCAGATTTTTATAAAATACATGGCTACAAGGAAGTCTTTGCTTTGCAAGACTATCCCTACATTGGGCAAAGATATTATTACCAAAAGGATTTGTAAGGTGAGTATGAAGGTATGGTACAAAGAGAGACTCACACATAAGTATGAAGGTGGACTGATGGATATAATTCTGGATATGGGTAATGTTTAAGGAGATTCTCGATCAGTAGCAGTTAGTACCTAGAAATTGTGTCTTTCTAGATGATATTGAGGACAAACCAATCGCAGCTGAGACATTAGATGTGAAAACCTACGATGTCGTAGAAATTTTGGAAAAATTGAATAAGCAGAAAACTCTCTATCTTTTTTGTGGTAGAGAGTTTTTGTTAATAAAATATTACAAAATGACAGTTATATATTGCATTAAGTTAGATATATGATATAATAATGTTAAAAAGAGGCGCAACTTTTTAAAACTATAAGGAGGATGCAGGTGGCTAAAAATTTAAAATTAAAATTAGCTCGGGTAGAGCTTGATTTGACTCAAGGTCAATTGGCAGAGGCTGTTGGTGTGACGCGCCAGACTATTGGTTTGATAGAGGCGGGGAAATACAATCCCAGTCTTTCCCTCTGCCAGTCCATTTGCAGATGCTTAGGCAAAACTTTGGATCAATTATTTTGGGAGGAAGAAGATGAAAAATAGATTTTTTTATTATCAATTATTAGACGAAAGAGAAGAACAATTAATCAATAAAGCTGGGGCAGAGTCTTTTTCATTCTTTATTGGGCTTGTACTTCTAAGCTACTTGGTGGCAGTGTTGGCTCCATCTCTTTTTAATCCGAATTTTCTAGTGTATACTCTGATAGTAGGAATTTTCTTCTTTTTCAATCGTGCCCGTTACCTAGGAGTGACCTACTATAGTCGTTTTCATTTTACGATTTTGGGTTGTTTTTTCCTAACCTTGGCTATTACGGCTCTTTTGATGTTACAGAATTATCAATTCAACATAGAAATTTATCAGCACAATCCTTTGAACGTTAAATACCTGTCTGCTTGGGCAATTACTTATGTCATTTACCTTCCCTGGGTTTTTATTGGCAATCTTAGTCTGAAGAGCTATGGCGAATGGGCTCAGAAAAAATTTGAACAAGACATGGATGAACTGGAGAGCGGAGAATAGCTTGTTACTCTTTTCTCAATACAGCCAAAATGTGTTATAATAGTACTAATTTATTGGAATACATGAAAGTTCTTAAAAATTTTCATGGGTTTCTAGCTAAGGAAGTAGGAAAAGTATGTATCCAGATGATAGTTTGACATTGCACACGGACTTGTACCAGATTAACATGATGCAGGTTTACTTTGACCAAGGAATTCACAATAAAAAGGCGGTCTTTGAGGTGTATTTCCGACAACAGCCTTTTAAGAACGGCTATGCGGTTTTTGCAGGTTTGGAAAGAATTGTGAGTTATCTTGAAGACCTGCGTTTTTCAGATAGTGATATTGCCTATTTGGAATCGCTAGGCTATCATGGGGAATTCTTGGACTACCTCCGCAATTTCAAGTTGGAGTTGACCGTTCGTTCTGCTCAAGAAGGGGACTTGGTCTTTGCAAATGAACCGATTGTACAGGTGGAAGGCCCTCTAGCCCAATGTCAATTGGTCGAAACAGCTCTTTTGAACATCGTCAACTACCAGACATTAGTGGCGACTAAAGCAGCTCGTATTCGCTCGGTTATTGAAGATGAACCCTTGATGGAGTTTGGGACACGTCGGGCTCAAGAAATGGATGCGGCCATCTGGGGAACACGCGCAGCGGTGATTGGTGGTGCCAATGGAACTAGCAATGTGCGTGCTGGTAAACTCTTTGACATTCCTGTCTTGGGGACTCACGCCCATGCCTTGGTGCAGGTTTATGGTAACGACTATGAAGCTTTCAAGGCTTATGCTGCGACCCACAAAAATTGCGTCTTTCTTGTGGATACCTATGACACCCTTCGCATCGGAGTTCCAGCTGCCATTCAGGTGGCGCGTGAGCTAGGTGACCAGATTAACTTTATGGGTGTGCGGATTGACTCTGGGGATATTGCCTACATTTCCAAGAAAGTCCGTCAGCAACTGGACGAGGCTGGATTTACAGAGGCTAAGATTTATGCTTCTAATGATTTGGACGAAAATACTATCCTCAACCTCAAGATGCAAAAGGCCAAGATTGATGTCTGGGGTGTGGGAACTAAGCTGATTACAGCCTATGACCAGCCAGCTCTTGGGGCTGTTTACAAGATTGTTGCGATTGAAGATGAAAATGGGAACATGCGCAATACCATTAAATTGTCAAACAATGCGGAAAAAGTATCAACACCTGGTAAGAAGCAGGTGTGGCGCATTACCAGTTGTGAAAAAGGCAAGTCAGAAGGCGACTACATCACTTATGACGGTGTGGATGTGAGCGACATGACAGAAATCAAGATGTTCCATCCGACTTATACCTACATCAAGAAGACCGTTCGTAATTTTGATGCCGTTCCTCTCTTGGTGGATATCTTCAAAGACGGAAAATTGATTTACAACCTGCCTAGCTTGACTGAGATTCAGGATTATGCTCGTAAGGAATTTGACAAGCTTTGGGATGAATACAAGCGTGTGCTCAATCCGCAGCATTATCCAGTGGATTTGGCGCGTGATGTATGGCAAGACAAGATGGACTTGATTGACAAGATGCGCAAGGAAGCCCTCGGTGAAGGAGAAGAAGAATGAGTTTGCAAGAAACGATTATCCAAGAACTGGGCGTAAAACCAGTGATTGATGCCCAGGAAGAAATCCGTCGTTCTATTGATTTCTTAAAAAGATACCTGAAAAAACATCCCTTTCTTAAAACCTTTGTACTAGGGATTTCTGGAGGGCAAGACTCAACCTTAGCAGGTCGATTGGCCCAATTAGCTATGGAAGAACTGCGAGCAGAAACGGGAGATGACAGTTACAAATTTATCGCTGTCCGCCTACCTTATGGAGTGCAAGCTGATGAAGCAGACGCTCAAAAAGCCCTTGCCTTCATCCAGCCAGATGTCAGCTTGGTAGTTAATATTAAGGAATCGGCAGATGCCATGACAGCTGCAGTTGAAGCGACAGGTAGTCCTGTTTCAGATTTTAACAAGGGCAATATCAAGGCTCGTTGCCGTATGATTGCTCAGTATGCCCTTGCTGGTTCCCATAGCGGAGCGGTTATTGGAACAGACCACGCCGCGGAAAATATCACAGGTTTCTTTACCAAGTTTGGTGACGGTGGTGCGGATATTCTCCCTCTTTACCGCCTTAATAAACGTCAAGGAAAACAACTCTTGCAGGAACTTGGCGCAGACCCAGCCCTTTATGAAAAAATCCCAACAGCAGACCTCGAAGAAGACAAACCAGGCCTAGCTGACGAAGTAGCCCTCGGGGTCACTTATGAAGAGATTGATGACTACCTAGAAGGCAAAACAATCAGCCCAGAAGCCCAAACGACTATCGAAAACTGGTGGCACAAAGGCCAACATAAACGCCACCTACCAATCACCGTCTTTGATGACTTTTGGGAGTAAAAACCTCCAGTGGAGGTTTTTACCCCGAGCATGGAAACAGGTAAGCGAGGAAGGTCCGGGGGACCTTTTTAGCTTGAGCCTTGAAACTCGAGAGCAAGAATAGCCTCTAGTGGAGGTTTTCAGCCTCTCACCTTGAAATAAGAAAGTGAGAGAAGGTCCGAGGAACCTTGAACCCCGAGTTTAGAAATACCAGAACGAGGAAAGTCCGGTGGACCTTTTTATCTTGAGTATTGAGATTCAAAAGAAAAACAAGTTTCAATGGAGATTGGACATAGAATCATCTATCAGAAAGTGAGGTAGTGTCATGAAAGCAATCAGTACGCAAATATTACAGACAGATCGTTTAATCTTGCGAAGATTTGTGGAGAGTGATGCAGAAGCCATGTTTCAGAATTGGGCTTCGTCTGCTGAGAATCTGACCTATGTCACTTGGGATCCTCATCCTGATGTCGATGTGACTCGAAATACCATTCGTAATTGGGTTGCTTCCTATGCTAATCCCAACTATTACAAATGGGCTATTTGTCTCAAAGAAAAGCCGGAGCAAGTGATCGGAGATATCAGTATCGTTGCAATAGATGAGAACGATTCTTCTTGTGAAATTGGTTATGTGTTAGGCAAGAAATACTGGGGTCATGGTATGATGACGGAGGCCTTGAAAGCTGTCTTGGATTTCTGTTTTACTCAAGCAGGTTTTCAAGATGTCAGAGCACGATATGCTAGTCTCAATCCAGTTTCAGGTCGTGTCATGGAGAAGGCTGGAATGTCCTATCTAAAAACTATTGCCAATGGTGTAGAGAGAAAAGGCTATCTTGCGGACCTTATTTATTATCAGGTAAGTAGTGAAGACTAGTGAATTTTCTTTTCAGTTTCCATCCAAGTCAGACTTTGTCTGGCTTTTTTTGCAATATTTTTTACATAATCTGATTAAATTCCTATTTTTCCCTATCATTGTCCCTGTTTTTTCTGGAGTTTTGGGGCTATAATAGTCCTATCAAATCAAAGAATGGAGGAAGGCAATGGATAATATAATCTTTTTTATCAGTGTGTTTCTTGCTGGAATTCTTTCCTTCTTTTCTCCTTGTATTTTACCCTTGTTACCGGTTTATGCAGGGGTCTTACTGGATGACAAAGATGGTTCTCAGGCTTCTAGCGAAAAATTTTCAATCTCAGTTGTTAGTTTATTGAGAACTCTGGCCTTTATAGCGGGGATTTCCTTTGTTTTTATCTTATTAGGCTATGGAGCTGGTTTTTTAGGCAATTTGCTGTATGCTTCTTGGTTTCAGTATGTGACGGGTGCGGTGATCATTCTCTTGGGCTTGCACCAGATGGAAGTCTTACATTTGAAGGGACTCTACAAGGAAAGAAGGCTACAACTACAGAGACAGGGGCAAAAGGGTAAGGTCTATAGTCAGGCATTTTTACTGGGGTTGACCTTTAGTTTTGCTTGGACGCCTTGTGTGGGGCCGGTTCTTGGCTCTGTTTTGGCCTTGGCGGCTTCAGGTGGCTCAGGTGCTTGGCAGGGAGCTGGTCTCATGTTGGTTTACACGCTGGGATTGGCACTACCATTTTTGGTTCTAGCTCTCGCCTCCAGCTATGTTTTGAAACATTTCCGAAAACTCCATCCTTATCTCGGAACCCTCAAAAAAGTGGGTGGTTTCCTCATTATCGTGATGGGAATCTTGGTGCTTTTGGGAAATGCTTCCATTTTGACTACATTATTTGAATAGAGAGGAATAAGAAATGAAAAAATGGCAAACATGTCTCCTTGGAGTAGGCTCAATCTGTTGTTTGGCAGCCTGTTCGGCTAAAAACATGTCAGACGAGTCTACTATGAAGGAGCAAACGAAAACAGAACAAGTCAGCTCGCAAACTGCCACCAAGGGTCAAGCAGTTGCTGATTTTGAATTGACAGGTGTAGACGGCAAGACCTACCGTTTGTCTGATTACAAGGGCAAGAAAGTCTATCTCAAATTCTGGGCTTCTTGGTGTTCCATCTGTCTAGCCAGCCTTCCAGATACGGACGAAATCGCTAAGGATGCTGGAGACGACTATGTGGTCTTGACAGTAGTGTCTCCTGGTCACAAGGGAGAACAAGCTGAAGCGGATTTTAAGAACTGGTACAAGGGCTTGGATTATAAAAATTTCCCAGTTCTAATTGATCCATCAGGCAAACTTTTGGAAAGTTATGGTGTCCGTTCTTACCCAACTCAAGCCTTTATAGACAAGGAAGGCAAGCTGGTCAAAACGCAACCAGGTTTTATGGATAAGGATATGATTTTAAAAACATTGAAAGAAATGGGGTAGAAAAAGGCCATGAATGATAAAGTAAAATTGTTTGTCTTGGCAGGGATTTTTTTCCTAGCCATAACCGGTTTCTATTTTCTATTGATGCGAAATGCAGGGCAGACAGATAGCTCGCAAATTGAGAAAGCATCAGTTAGCCAAGGAGGAAAAACAGTGAAAAAAACAGAAGTGAGTAAAGACGCAGACTTGCATGAAATTTATCTAGCTGGAGGATGTTTCTGGGGAGTGGAGGAATACTTCTCACGCGTTCCCGGAGTGACAGATGCCGTTTCAGGCTATGCAAATGGTAGAGGGGAAACAACCAAGTACGAATTGATTAACCAAACTGGACATGCGGAAACCGTCCATGTGACTTACGACGCCAAGCAAATTTCCCTCAAGGAAATCTTGCTTCATTACTTCCGCATTATCAATCCAACCAGCAAAAATAAACAAGGGAATGACGTGGGTACCCAGTATCGTACCGGTGTTTATTACACAGATGACAAGGATTTGGAAGTAATCAACCAGATCTTTGATGAAGTTGCTAAGAAGTACGACCAACCTCTGGCAGTTGAAAAGGAGCCCTTGAAGAATTTTGTGGTGGCTGAGGATTATCACCAAGATTATCTCAAGAAAAATCCAAATGGCTACTGTCATATCAATGTTAATCAGGCGGCCTACCCCGTCATCGATGCCAGCAAATATCCCAAACCAAGTGATGAGGAATTGAAAAAGACCCTGTCACCTGAGGAGTATGCAGTTACTCAAAAAAATCAAACAGAACGAGCTTTTTCAAACCGCTACTGGGATAAATTTGAATCTGGTATCTATGTGGATGTAGCAACTGGTGAACCTCTCTTTTCATCAAAGGATAAGTTTGAGTCTGGTTGTGGCTGGCCTAGTTTTACCCAACCCATCAGTCCAGATGTTGCCACCTACAAGGAAGATAAGTCTTACAATATGACACGCATGGAAGTGCGAAGCCGAGTTGGAGATTCTCACCTTGGCCATGTCTTTACGGATGGACCTCAGGATAAGGGTGGCTTGCGCTACTGTATTAATAGTCTCTCTATCCGCTTTATTCCCAAAGACCAAATGGAAGAAAAAGGCTACGCTTATTTACTAGATTATGTCGATTAAGAGGGCTTTCCTAAGCAGTTAGGGGAGAATTTTGCTATACTGATACTAGTAAGTGACAAAGGAGAGAAGCATGACCTACACAATCTTAATCGTAGAAGATGAATATCTGGTAAGACAAGGTTTGACCAAGCTGGTCAATGTAGCAGCCTACGATATGGAAATCATCGGTCAGGCTGAAAATGGAAGGCAGGCTTGGGAATTGATTCAAAAGCAGGTGCCAGATATCATTTTAACTGATATCAACATGCCTCAGCTAAATGGCATCCAGTTGGCCAGTCTGGTCCGAGAAACCTATCCTCAGGTTCATTTGGTCTTTTTAACAGGCTACGATGATTTTGATTATGCTTTGTCTGCTGTCAAACTAGGTGTGGATGACTACCTGCTCAAGCCCTTTTCTCGTCAGGATATTGAGGAAATGTTGGGGAAAATCAAGCAAAAGTTGGATAAGGAAGAAAAGGAAGAGCAATTACAAGATTTATTGACCGATAAGTTTGAGGGAAATATGGCCCAGAAAATCCAGTCCCATCTGGCTGATAGCCAATTTAGTTTAAAGTCTTTGGCCAGTGACTTGGGCTTTAGTCCGACTTATCTGAGTTCTTTGATTAATAAAGAGTTGGGCCTACCTTTTCAGGATTATTTGGTGCGAGAACGTGTCAAACAGGCCAAGCTCTTGCTTTTAACTACGGATCTGAAAATTTACGAGATTGCAGAGAAGGTTGGTTTTGAAGATATGAACTACTTTACCCAACGTTTTAAACAGATTGCAGGTGTGACACCTCGTCAGTTTAAGAAGGGGGAAGGTCGATGAAGCGTTCTTCACTCCTAGTTAGAATGGTTATTTCTATCTTTCTGGTCTTTCTCATTCTCCTAGCTCTGGTTGGGACTTTCTACTATCAATCTAGTTCTTCAGCCATTGAGGCTACCATTGAAGGCAATAGCCAAACGACTATCAGCCAGACTAGTCACTTTATCCATTCTTATATCAAAAAATTAGAAACCACCTCGACTAGCTTGACCCAGCAGGCGGACGTCCTAGCTTATGCTGAGAATCCCAGTCAAGACAAGGTCAAGGGAATCCGAAATCTGTTTTTGACTATCTTGAAGGCAGACCAGGACTTGAAAACTGTTGTTCTGGTCACCAAATCCGGTCAGGTCATTTCTACAGATGATAGTGTGCAGATGAAAACCTCCTCTGATATGATGGCTGAGGATTGGTACCAAAAGGCTATTCATCAGGGAGCTAAGCCCGTTTTGACACCAGCTCGTAAATCAGATAGTCAGTGGGTCATTTCTGTCACTCAAGAACTTGTTGATGCAAAGGGAGCCAATCTGGGTGTACTTCGTTTGGATATTTCTTATGAAACTCTGGAAGCCTATCTAAATCAACTCCAGTTGGGGCAGCAGGGCTTTGCCTTTATCATCAATGAAAACCATGAATTTGTTTATCATCCTCAACACACAGTTTATAGTTCGTCTAGCGAAATGGAGGCTATGAAACCCTACATTGAGACAGGGCAGGGCTATACTCCAGACCACCAATCCTATGTCAGTCAGGAAAGGATTGCTGGAACTGATTGGACGGTGCTTGGTGTGTCTTCGTTGGAGAAGTTAGACCAGGTTCGGAGTCAACTCATGTGGACCTTGCTTGGAGCCAGTGTCACATCTCTTCTTGCCTGTCTCTGCTTGGTGTGGCTTAGTCTTAAACGCTGGATTGCTCCTCTGAATGACTTGAGAGAAACCATGCTGGAGATTGCTTCTGGTAATCAGAATCTTCGTGCCAAGGAAACTGGTGCCCATGAACTGAGAGAAGTGACTCGTCAGTTCAATGCCATGTTGGATCAGATTGATCAGCTGATGACGGATATTCGCAGGCAGGAAGAGACGACCCGTCAGTACCAACTTCAAGCCCTATCGAGCCAGATTAACCCCCATTTCCTCTACAATACTTTGGACACCATCATCTGGATGGCTGAATTTCAGGATAGTCAGCGAGTGGTTCAGGTGACCAAGTCCTTGGCGACTTATTTCCGCCTAGCGCTCAATCAGGGTAAAGATTTGATTTGCCTGTCTGACGAAATTAACCATGTCCGCCAGTATCTCTTTATCCAGAAACAACGCTATGGGGATAAGCTGGAATACGAAATTAATGAAAATCCTGCCTTCGATAATCTAGTCTTGCCCAAGCTGGTGTTGCAACCTCTAGTAGAAAATGCTCTTTACCATGGCATCAAGGAAAAAGAAGGTCAGGGTCATATTAAAGTTTCTGTTCAGAAACAGGATTCAGGACTAGTCATCCGCATTGAGGATGATGGGGTTGGTTTCCAAGATGCTAGCGATAGTAGTCAAAGTCAACTCAAACGTGGGGGAGTTGGTCTTCAAAATGTTGATCAACGGCTCAAACTTCACTTTGGAGAAGATTACCAAATGAAGATTGATTCTATTCCCTCAAAAGGTACGACAGTTGAAATATACATAAATAGAATAGAAACTAGTTAACTCCCAGTCAATTCTGGGAGTTTTATGCGTAATTGGGCAAGCTTTCTAAGTTGTCTATCTTGCTAAAACGTAGAAAAAACGATATGATAGATAATGACAAAAGAGGTATCAAGTATGAAGGAAAAAGACATTCAAAGAGAAACAAGTCAGATTGTAAAAGGTGTATTAGAAAAGGCCAATTTGAAGCAAGGATCCATCTTTGTTTTGGGCCTTTCTTCTAGTGAGGTGATAGGTGGTCAGATTGGCAAGGAATCCAGCCAAGAAATTGGGGAAATCATTGTGAAGACCATTCTAGACATCCTAGAGGAAAAAGGAATTCATCTAGCCGTTCAAGGTTGTGAACATGTCAATCGGGCCCTCGTTGTTGAACGTCAGGTTGCAGAGCAGTTTGGTCTGGAAATCGTCAGTGTCCTTCCTACTCTCCATGCAGGAGGTTCAGGTCAGTTGGCAGCCTTCAAGTTTATGCAAGATCCAGTTGAGGTTGAATTTATCAAGGCTCATGCTGGATTGGATATCGGAGACACTGCAATTGGTATGCATGTCAAGCATGTTCAGGTTCCGATTCGCCCTCTTTTGAGAGAAATTGGTCATGCCCATGTAACGGCTCTTGCTAGCCGTCCAAAATTAATTGGAGGTGCGCGTGCGCATTATCCACAAGATTCTATTAGAAAGTCATAAGAATGAGAAAAACAAAACAACAACTAGAAAAAATCACAAAATATTCGATTCGTAAGCTAACTGTTGGGGTAGGTCCTGTAGCTATCGGGGCCTTCCTTTTTGGTGCTAGTACCCTTTCAGTAGATAAGGTGCAAGCCAATGAAGTGGGTGGTGCTCATAGTGTTCATTACCGATATTTGGCGGAGCAGGAATTGACCGAGTCTGAAAAAGCCTTAATTCACCATGAAGTCCCTTCGGAGTTTCAAGAGGATGATATTATCTATGCAGTGTATCGAAAGAAAGTTAGTACCTACCAAGAACTTCCTTATACAGGGAGTAAAGAATTAGCCTTGGCTGGTATAGGGTTGGCTACGGCTTCTTTGGCTGTTTTATTAATCTCTAAAAAACATCGTGGTAAGGTGCTTGGTGTCTTATTAATTAGTTCGATTGGTGCAAGCAACTTTGTTCCTTTCACCACATTTGCGTTTGAAAATAAAGAATTGCTTTCTTATAACCAAACTATTTCAGCCTCTACACATGAAGGCTTGGCTGAAGGGATTATCCACATTGATGGCTATGAGTATATTGGATACTTCAAGGAAGCAGAACTCCATCCATCAAGACCAGCTTCAGCTGAACAGCCTCAGTTGCCAGTCGAAAAGCAAAGTTCAAAAGAAATCGAGAAGACAGAAGTAGTTCAAGAAAAACCAGTTTCTGAGAAACCTCAGTCAAGACTGGAAGAGAGCTTGGTAGATATTCCTTTTGAAACAGTCACAAGCCCAGATACCAATCTAGCAGAAGGACAGACTCGTATCGTCACAGCTGGAGTAAATGGTCAGCGTCGCATTGTAACCAAAGTATCGATGGTTAATGGTCAAGAAGTTAGAGAAGTCATCGAAGACCAAGTGGTTCAAAATCCTGTTTCGCAAGTCATTGCAGTCGGAACTAAGAAAGAAGAGCAACCTGCCCCAACTCCAGTACCACAAGCTGAACCAACGCATCAGGTAGCTAAAGGAACGCAAGAGGCAGGCAAAGCAGGTCAAGCCTTAACGCAACCAACCTTACCAGAGGCTCCAGTTGAAGCAAAAGGAACGCAAGAGGCAGGCAAAGCAGGTCAAGCTCTAACACAACCAGAACTACCAGAGGCTCCAGTTGAAGCAAAAGGAACCCAAGAGGCAGGCAAAGCAGGTCAAGCTCTAACACAACCAGAACTACCAGAGGCTCCAGTTGAAGCAAAAGGTACCCAAGAGGAAGGCAAAGCAGGTCAAGCTCTCACACAGCCAAAATTACCAGAAGCCCAAGTAGAAGTAAAAGGTACACAAGAGGAAGGTAAAGCAGGTCAAGCCCTTATACAAGAACAGTTACCTGAGTACAAAGTAACTGAGGGAGCGGTTACGAAAGAAACTACTACTGAGATTGACTATAAGACAGAAATTATCGAGGATCCAACCAAATATACGGATGAAGAAACTGTAGTTCAAGATGGAGAAAAGGGCAGTAAAATTACCAAAACGACTTATAAGACTCTCGAAGGTGTTGAGACTGACCAAGTTTTAAATACAACAACTACTGTTGTCAAAGAACCAGTCACTAAAAAAATAAGCCGTGGGACAAAACCAATTGAAGGAACTCTGGTGGAAGAAAGTCTTGAAAAGATTCCATTTAAGGAAGTTCTTAAAGAAGATGACCAACTGAAAAAGGGTGAAAGAGTTACTGTCCAAGAAGGAAAAGATGGGCAGAAAAAAGTTACCAAGACTTACAAAACTCTCAAAGGTTTAAAAACTGAAGAAGCACCTAAAATTGTGGAACAGGTTCTGGAGTTAGACCAAGATCGTATCGTCAAATTAGGAACTAAAAACTTTGAAAAACCAATCTTAAGTTTGTCACTTGTTGATGTTAATGATTTGAAACGATCATCTCAAATTCGTTATAATTTGGAAAATCCAAGTAAAGCAGCCATTAAATCTATCACTCTAACTCTGAAAAAGGGTGATGAAATTGTTAAAACTTTGAATGTTTCACCAGACGACTTGACAACGACCTTGACAGATTTGCAGTACTACAAGGATTATAAACTTGAAACGAAGATGGTTTATGACCGTGGTGAGGGTGATGAGGAAGAAGTTCTGAAAGAAGAACCGCTAAGAATTGACCTCAAAAAAGTTGAAATCAAAAACATCAAAGAAACAAGCTTGATGAGTGTGGATGCTGACGGTAATGAAACAGATACTAGTTTGCTGACAGAAAAACCAGCTGATGTTGCTCCACTCTACCTACGAGTTACAACTCACGACAACAAAGTTACAAGACTGGCTGTTGACAAGATTGAAGAAGTAGAAAAAGACGGAAAAACTTTATACAAAGTCACTGCCAAAGCACCTGATTTAGTTCAACACACAGATGTTTCTAAATTGGCAAACGAGTATGTTCATTATTTTGAAAAACAAAAAGCACACGATGGTGATGTATATTATAGCTTTAACGACCTAGTAACGGCTATGATAGCTAATCCAAGTGGTACCTTTAAACTTGGTGCAGATTTGAATGCAGCAAATGTACCAACTCCGAATAAACAATATGTACCTGGTAAATTTAGCGGAACTTTAACAAGTGTTGACGGTAAACAATATACCATTCATAATATGGCTCGTCAGTTATTCGATAACGTTGAAGGCGGTACAGTTAAAAACATTAACTTAGGTAATGTTAATATCAATATGCCTTGGATTGAAAATATTTCCGCACTATCAAGAGTAATTAAAAATGCCACAGTTGAAAATGTTAAGGTAACTGGTAGTATCCTTGGTAAAGATGGTATTGCTGGTATCGTAAATAAAGGAGATACTGGTGGACTTCTTAAAAATGTTGCTTTCATCGGTAAACTAACAGGTGTCGGTAATAAAGGTTGGGATCTTGGTGGTATCGCCGGAGAACTTTGGCGTGGTAATATTAAACATGCATACGTAGATGCTGATATTGTTGCAGATAGAGCACGTGTTGGTGGACTTGTCGCTAGAACCGATAACGGTTCTGATCCTAATGGTATTGATAAATACGCTTCTGTTCGTAACGCTGTTACTAAAGGAACTATTGATGTGAAGAACCCTGTTGAGGTAGGTGGTTTCATTAGTAAGAACTGGACATGGGGACGTGTTGCTGACACAGTTTCAATGATGAAAGTCAAAAACGGTGAAGAATTCTACGGTTCTAGAGATTTAGAAGCAGAAGGTGGATATTACACAAAAAACTGGATTGAAAGAAACTACGTTGTTAAAGATGTGAGTGAAGGTTCTCACTCATTTAACGGTTCTCGTAGTAATCGAATCCAAGAAATCAGCCTAGAAGATGCAAATAAAAAAATAGAATCATTCGGAATTACAGCTGATAAGTTTGAAATTAAACCTCTTGTTGAAGATGCACTTAATAACGTAAAACCAAAAACAGATACTTATAAAGATACTCAAGATTATGACGCATCTCGCGAACTTGCTTATCGTAACATCGAAAAACTTCAACCATTCTACAATAAAGAATGGATTGTAAACCAAGGTAACAAGATTCCAGCTGGTTCTAAATTATTAACTACAGAGGTGTTATCTGTTACAGGTATGAAAGATGGTCAATTTGTGACTGATTTATCAAATGCAGATCACATCATGATCCATTACGCTGATAAGACGAAAGAAATTAAAGCTATTACACAAAAAGAATCTAAAGTTCAACAAGTTCGTGAATATAGTATTGAAGGATTGGGTGATATTGTCTATACACCAAATATGGTTGTTAAAGATAGGACACAATTGATCAGCGATATCAAAGCTAAATTAGCTTCTGTTGAACTTGATTCAGATGAAGTTCGTAAGATTAATAACAATCCTAAGATGTTATACATGGAAGAAAGCTTCAAAGAAGTAAAAGATAATCTTGATGCTTTAGTTAAAGCTTTAGTTGAAAATGAAGACCATCAATTAAATACGGACGAAGCAGCTAAACGTGCATTGATTAAAAAAGTTGAAGATAACAAAGCTAAAATCATGTTAGCTCTGGCTTACTTAAACCAATACTATGGAATTAAATTTGACGGATTAAATATCAAAAATATGATGACCTTCAAACCGGATTTCTACGGTAAGAACGTTAACGTACTTGATAGATTAATCAGCTTCGCTTCAAATGGTAACAACCTAAAAGGTGATCAATCACACGATGCATTTAACAGAGCCCTTGCAAGTGCTACTGGTAAAGCTAACTTACACGAATTCCTGAAGTACAACATGGAATTATTCACTAGTGAAACAGATATGAATACTTGGTTCAAGAACAACATTGCAGACAACGCTTATGTTGTTGAGAAACAATCATCAAATCCTGATTTTGCGAATAAGAAACATAAATTGTATGAAGTAATTAATAATGGACATCACGGACGTTATATTCTACCACTTCTGAATTTGAAGAAAGCGCATATGATTTTAATTACGACCTATAATACCATTGCCTTTAGTTCATTTGAGAAATATGGTAAGAACACAGCAGAAGAACGTGAAGCGTTCAAGAAGCAAGTTGATTTACGTGCACAAGAACAAATCAATTATTTAGACTTCTGGTCAAGACTTGCTGCAGATAATGTACGAAATAATCTTCTTAAGAGTGAAAATATGGTACCATCTGCAATTTGGGATAACCATGATGTACCAGGTTTGGGATGGGTTGACCGTATGGGACATACGAAGAAAGGCGATTTTGCTCCAATTCGTGAATTCTATGGTCCGACTGATAAGTGGCATGGATACAATGGAATGGGCGCATACGCTTATATCTTCCAAAATCCACAACCACAAGAGGCTGTATATTACATCATCTCAAGCATGATTAGTGATTTTGGTACATCTGCATTCACTCACGAAACAACTCACATCAATGACCGTATGGCCTACTTAGGAACATGGCGTCACCGTGAAGGAACAGATGTTGAAGCCTTTGCTCAAGGTATGTTACAATCACCATCAGTTTCAAATCCAAATGGTGAATATGGTGCCTTAGGATTAAACATGGCTTACGAACGTCAAAATGATGGAAATCAAATTTACAACTATAATCCGAATGTGTTAAATAGTCGTGAGAAAATCGATCACTACATGAAGAATTACAATGAATCCATGATGATGCTTGATTACTTAGAAGCTGAGTCTGTCATCAAGAAAAATACTGGAACAAATGATAAGTGGTTCAAGAAGATCGATAAGAAATATCGTGAAAAAGCGGATCGCAATGGCTTAGTTGGTGAACCACACCAATGGGATTTAGTTCGTGATTTGAATGATGGCGAAAAGAATACGAAGCTGACAAGTATTGATCAACTGGTTGATGGAAACTTTGCAACGAAACATGGATTACCAGGAAATGGTCATTACCGTACTGAAGGATTTGATTCTGCTTATACTGTAGTAAATATGATGACAGGTATTTATGGTGGTAATACAAGTAAGAGTGCGGTTGGTTCAATCTCATTCAAACATAATACCTTCCGTATGTGGGGTTACTTCGGTTATCTAGACGGGTTCTTAGGTTATGCATCAAACAAATACAAGCAAGAATCTAAAGCTGCTGGTAATGTAGGTCTTGGTGATGACTTTATTATTAATAAAGTTTCTAACGGCAAATTCCAAAGCTTAGAAGCATGGAAGAAAGCATGGTATCATGAAGTACACGAAAAAGCCCAAAGAGGTTTTGTTGAAATTGAAATCGATGGTCAAAAGATTTCAACTTACGCACAACTTCAGACCTTATTTGATGCAGCGGTCGAAAAAGACCTTCAAGGTAATGATTTCAAGAATACTGTAGATCTTAAATGGAAGGTTTACAAACAACTCTTGCAGAAATCAGATGGATTTGCTGGTGATTTATTCACTAAAGCATAATCAATAGTAAGAAAATAATAAAAAGGTAGATCAGCTTTGTCTGAATCTGCCTTTTTATGCTATACTTAAGGTATGCATAGAAAAACAGTGATTGATTTTAGGGCTTTGGGGGAGAGATACACCTTTACCCAGCCGATTAAAGAGTTGAAAACGAGAAATGTAGCAGAAGTGGCAGATTTGCTGGCACAAGTGGAAAGTTACCAAGAGCAAGGATATTATGTGGTGGGCTATGTCAGCTACGAGGCTGCACCTGCTTTTGAGGAGAAATTAGCAGTTCATAAAGCTCCTTTACTGGCAGAGTACCTGCTTTACTTTACTGTTCATGATAGCGTAGAAACATCCCCTATTCCTCTGACTTATGATGAGGTTGATTTGCCTTCAAACTGGCAGGAAGTAACGTCTGCAGAGGATTATGAAAAGGCGATTGCTCAGATTCACCATCATTTGCGGCAGGGAGACACCTACCAGGTCAACTACACCGTACAATTAAAACAAGACTTAAGTGCCAATCCTTTTGCCATCTATAATCGTATGGTGGTAGAGCAGGAGGCGGGTTACAATGCTTATGTTGAACATGACGAGATGGCAGTGATTTCCATGAGCCCAGAGCTCTTTTTTGAGCAAAATGACCGCGAGTTGACAACACGACCAATGAAGGGAACGACTCAGCGTGGCATGACTGACCAAGAAGATTTAGAACAGGCTAGCTGGTTGGAGCAGGATCCCAAAAATCGCTCTGAAAATATGATGATTGTGGACCTCTTGCGCAATGATATGAATCGTATTTCTGAAGTGGGGAGTGAACATGTGGAGCGTCTCTGCCAAGTAGAACAGTATTCAACTGTTTGGCAGATGACTTCGACCATCAAGAGTCAGTTGCGAGAGGATGTTGACCTTGTTGAAATATTCCGTTCTCTTTTTCCTTGCGGTTCCATAACGGGAGCACCGAAAATTGCGACTATGGAGATTATAAAGGACTTGGAGCCACAACCGCGTGGAGTCTACTGCGGAACGATTGGTCTCCTGCTTCCAAATGGACAACGGATTTTTAATGTGGCTATCCGGACTATTCAACTGTATCAAGGGAAAGCCATCTATGGAGTTGGCGGAGGCATTACATGGGATAGCACTTGGGAGTCTGAATACCGTGAGGTTCATCAAAAGGCAGCAGTTCTCTATCGTAAACAAGCTCGTTTCAAACTGATTACTACAGGGAAAATCAGCCAGAAGAACTTGTTGTTTGAAGAACAACATCTGGAAAGGCTGAGAAAAGCTAGTCGGTATTTTGCCTTTCCATTTGATTTAGAAGACTTGAAACAAAAGATAGAGGAGGAGTGTCAGGCTTGTGATGATAATCAAGATTACCGCTTGCGAATTAGCCTTAGCAAGTCTGGAGAGATAGAAGTCGATCGCCAAGTATTAACACCCCTTAGTACAATCTTTTGTCAGGCCCAACTCTGTCTTCAGGAAGCCAATTTGCAACAAGCCTTTACCTATTTTAAAACGACTTACAGACCGCATTTGAGCCTAGGGGAGCAAGAGATCATTTACCACAATAAGTCTGGAGAACTTCTTGAAACCTCTATCGGAAATTTGGTTCTGAAAATCGATGGGAAACTCTACACACCGCCTATCCGACTGGGAATCTTACCAGGAATTTATCGTCAGCATTTGCTAGAAACAGGACAGCTAGAAGAGAAAGCCTTGACCATAGAAGATTTGAAGGGAGCAGAAGCTATCTATGGCTGTAATGTAGTCAGGGGCTTGTATGAGTTGTCAGTAAGGGAGAACTAAATGAAATTAATATTTTTACATGGCCTAGGTCAGTCAGCAGAGTCTTGGAAAGAAGTTCGGAATCTACTGACAGATTATCCTTCTGAGGCTATCGAGTTATTTTCTTCTGAAGTTAACAGCTATCAAAAAATCAAGGAGAGAGTTTATCAGCACCTAGCTCAAGAGACAGAACCTTTTGTTTTGATTGGATTGTCCTTAGGTGCTGCCCTGGCACTAGAACTTTCCAGTTACGATTTACCAAATCTTCGAGCTTTGGTTCTGTCAGGATGCCCGCTAAAATTATCAGGGAATATCCTATTTTATGTTCAGTTGCTGATATTTAAATTACTTCCCAAAAGAGTATTTGAAAAACAGGGAGCAGACAAGGCTCTTATGGTCGGAATTTCTGAAGAGTTGAAGACACTTGATTTAACTGATATATCAAGGACTTGCCCCTATCCAACCTTACTAATTTGTGGTAGCAAAGATAAACCGAATCTTAGTTCTATGAGAAGTCTTCATAAACTTATATCAGAATCTCAATTTCAGATTATACCAGATGGACCTCATGTCTTGAATAAGGCTAAACCAAAGGAGTTTGTAGAAAATACCAGAAGTTTCCTTGAATTGCTGAAATAAGTTTGATAAAATAATATTGAAATCGATAACATTCCTATAGGAGAAAGTAATGAACAAACGTCTATTTTTAAAAATGAGTTTGGCGACGTTGTCAGTTTTAGCTTTGTTTTCACAATCAGTTTTAGCAGAAGAAAACATCCATTTTTCTAGCTGTAAGGAAGCTTGGGCTAATGGCTATTCAGATCTTCATGAGGGAGACCCTGGTTATTCTGCCAAGTTAGACCGTGATCATGATGGTGTGGCTTGTGAATTGAAAAATGCCCCTAAGGGCGCCTTTAAAGCAAAACAAGCAACTGAGGCTCAAACTGATACAAGTTCAGCAACAGCAAGTGGCTGGGTTAAGCAGGATGGTGCTTGGTATTACTTTGATGGAAATGGAAATCCAGTAAAAAATGCTTGGCAGGGAAGCTATTACCTGAAAGCTGATGGTAAAATGGCACAGAGCGAATGGATTTATGACTCTTCCTATCAAGCTTGGTATTATTTGAAATCAGATGGTTCTTATGCAAAAAATGCATGGCAAGGAGCTTACTACCTTAAATCAAACGGTAAAATGGCACAAGGTGAGTGGGTTTATGACTCTTCTTACCAGGCCTGGTATTACTTGAAATCGGATGGTTCATACGCTCGCAATGCATGGCAAGGGAATTACTATTTGAAATCAGATGGCAAAATGGCTAAAAATGAGCGAGTTGATGGAGGCCGCTACTACGTAGATGCTTCAGGTCTCTGGAAACCATAAATCAGATAAAATTTAGAAAGTTAATGCAAACCTTTGCATAAGTAACTGAATTTTGTTATACTAGTACTGTAAGCATTTTCAATTAATTCATAATGAAAAAGGAGAATATGATGAGTCAAAAGATTATTGGGATTGACCTTGGTGGAACTTCTATCAAATTTGCAATCTTGACAACAGCAGGAGAAATCCAAGAAAAATGGTCTATCAAGACCAACATTTTGGATGAGGGAAGTCATATCGTAGATGATATGATTGAGTCTATTCAACATCGTTTGGACTTGCTTGGATTGGCAGCAGCGGACTTCCAAGGAATTGGGATGGGATCACCAGGTGTGGTTGACCGTGAAAAAGGAACTGTTATTGGTGCCTACAACCTCAACTGGAAAACACTTCAACCAATCAAAGAGAAGATTGAAAAGGCTTTGGGTATTCCATTCTTCATCGATAATGATGCCAACGTAGCTGCTCTTGGTGAACGTTGGATGGGTGCTGGTGATAACCAACCAGACGTTGTCTTTATGACACTAGGTACAGGTGTTGGTGGCGGTATCGTTGCAGAAGGCAAATTGCTTCACGGTGTTGCTGGTGCAGCAGGTGAGCTTGGCCACATCACTGTTGACTTTGACCAACCAATCGCATGTACCTGTGGTAAGAAAGGCTGTCTTGAGACAGTCGCTTCTGCAACAGGGATTGTCAACTTGACTCGTCGCTATGCTGATGAATACGAAGGCGATGCAGCCTTGAAACGCTTGATTGATAACGGAGAAGAAGTAACTGCTAAGACTGTCTTTGATTTGGCAAAAGAAGGAGACGACCTTGCTTTGATCGTTTACCGTAACTTCTCACGTTACTTGGGAATCGCTTGTGCTAACATCGGATCAATCCTAAACCCATCAACAATCGTTATCGGTGGCGGTGTGTCAGCTGCAGGAGAATTCCTTCTACAAGGTGTTCAAAAGGTTTACGACGAAAATACTTTCCCACAAGTACGCACAACAACTAAATTGGCTCTTGCAACTCTAGGAAATGACGCTGGAATTATCGGAGCAGCATCACTTGTATTGCAATAAAATAAAAAAGGAGAAAATTGCTTTCCAGAAGCGAGTGATTTTCCTCCTTTCTTTTTTTATGCTATACTAGTTAGGACAATAAATGAGGTGAGAGAATGACAAAAGCAGATACGATTTTTAAAGAAAATATTGAACGAATCCTCAAAGACGGTGTCTTTTCAGAGCAAGCACGTCCCAAGTACAAGGATGGAACCGTTGCTAACTCCAAGTACGTAACAGGAGCCTTTGCCGAGTATGACTTGGCCAAGGGGGAATTCCCCATCACAACCTTGCGTCCTATTGCCATCAAATCCGCCATCAAGGAAGTACTCTGGATTTACCAAGACCAGTCAAATAGCCTAGACGTGCTCAATGACAAGTACAATGTTCACTACTGGAATGACTGGGAAGTGGGAGATACAGGAACTATTGGTGAGCGCTATGGTGCTGTTGTTAAGAAACACGACATCATCAATAAGCTTCTCAAACAGTTGGAAGCCAATCCTTGGAACCGTCGCAATATCATTTCGCTCTGGGATTACCAAGCTTTCGAAGAAACAGATGGGCTGCTCCCATGCGCCTTTCAGACCATGTTTGATGTCCGCCGTGTAGATGGAGAAATCTATCTGGATGCGACATTGACCCAGCGTTCGAATGACATGTTGGTGGCTCACCACATCAATGCGATGCAGTATGTGGCTCTTCAAATGATGATTGCTAAGCATTTTGGCTGGAAGGTAGGGAAGTTCTTCTACTTTATCAACAACCTCCATATCTATGACAATCAATTTGAACAAGCTCAGGAATTGCTCCGTCGTGAGCCATCAAACTGCCAACCACGTTTGGTCTTGAATGTGCCAGATGGGACTAATTTCTTTGATATTAAAGCAGAGGACTTTGAGTTGGTGGATTATGACCCTGTCAAGCCGCAGTTGAAGTTTGATCTAGCTATTTAAAAGAATAGAAAAAAGAAGTTGAGACAATAAATCCCAACTTCTTTTGTTTTTTAACGTGATACGCGGCGACGAGCTGCTTTTTTACGGTTTTCTTCGATGAAAGCTGCTTTTTGCTCCTCTGGTTCGATCACTTTCTTTTTAAATGCGTATACTGCACCTGCGACTGCAGCGACAGTTCCTGCGACACCTGTTACAAGACCTTTAGCGAATCCTTTAGCCATGAGTCTTCCTCCTTTATATTCTCAATCAGCCAGCCTCCTCAAGAGGTCACATTTTTCTGACTGATCTTTTTGTGTTATAATAATAGTAACGAAAAAATGGGAATTTTTCAAGGAAAAAAGATGAAAACAAAAATAATTGTGATCGTTGGACCGACTGCAGTTGGAAAAACGGCTCTCGCCATTGAAGTGGCCAAGCGTTTTAATGGCGAAGTGGTTAGTGGCGATAGTCAGCAGGTTTACCGAGGTCTAGATATTGGGACAGCAAAGGCTAGTCCAGAAGAGCAGGCAGCTGTTCCCCATCATTTAATCGATGTTAGAGAGGTAACCGAGTCTTACTCGGCTTTTGATTTTGTTTCAGAAGCTAAGATTGCCATTGAAGATATTCACAGTCGTGGCAAGCTGGCTATTATTGCTGGTGGGACTGGACTTTATATTCAGAGTTTACTAGAAGGCTATCATTTAGGTGGAGAGACTCCTCATGAGGAGATTTTGACCTATCGGGCTAGTTTGGAGCCTTATACAGATGAGGAATTAGCTCATCTTGTGGAGCAAGCAGGTCTTGAAATTCCCCAGTTTAATCGTCGTCGTGCTATGCGTGCCTTGGAAATTGCCCACTTTGGTCAGGATTTGGAAAATCAAGAGACCTTGTATGAACCATTGATTATCTGCTTAGATGATGAACGCAGTCAATTATATGAACGAATCAATCATCGAGTGGATTTGATGTTTGAGGCTGGGCTTTTGGATGAGGCCAAGTGGCTTTTTGACCATTACCCTGATGTGCAGGCTGCTAAAGGGATTGGTTACAAGGAACTCTTTCCTTACTTCCGTGGCGAGCAGACCTTGGAAGAAGCTAGTGATAGTCTCAAACAGGCGACCCGTCGTTTTGCCAAGCGTCAGCTGACCTGGTTCCGTAATCGCATGCAGGTCACTTTTTATCAGATAGGAGAGCCTGGCGTGGAGAACCGCATTTTAAGCCAGATAGAGGAGTTTTTAGATGATTGAAACGGAGAAAAAAGAGGAACGAGTCCTGCTGATTGGAGTTGAACTCCAGGGCATGGATAATTTTGACCTCTCCATGGAAGAATTGGCCAGTCTAGCTAAGACTGCTGGAGCTGTCGTAGTTGATACTTACAGACAAAAACGTGAAAAGTATGATTCTAAGACCTTTGTTGGCTCTGGTAAGTTGGAAGAAATTGCGCTCATGGTGGATGCAGAAGAAATTACCACTGTCATTGTCAACAACCGTCTGACCCCAAGGCAAAATGTCAATCTAGAAGAAGTTCTCGGTGTTAAGGTCATTGACCGTATGCAGCTGATTTTGGATATCTTTGCCATGCGAGCTCGAAGCCATGAAGGGAAGCTCCAAGTCCACTTAGCCCAGCTCAAATATCTCTTGCCTCGCTTGGTTGGTCAGGGGATTATGCTCAGTCGTCAGGCAGGGGGAATTGGTTCCCGTGGGCCTGGTGAAAGCCAGCTGGAGCTGAACCGTCGTAGCGTTCGCAATCAAATCACGGATATCGAGCGTCAGCTTAAAGTCGTTGAGAAAAATAGGGCGACAGTCAGAGAAAAACGTCTGGAGTCAAGCACCTTTAAGATTGGTTTGATTGGTTATACCAATGCTGGGAAGTCAACTATCATGAACACTTTGACCAGTAAGACACAGTATGAAGCAGACGAGCTTTTTGCAACTCTAGATGCGACGACTAAGAGTATCCATCTTGGGGGCAATCTACAGGTGACTTTAACTGATACGGTTGGTTTTATCCAAGATTTGCCGACCGAGTTGGTGTCCAGCTTCAAGTCAACCTTGGAAGAAAGCAAGCATGTTGATCTTCTAGTGCATGTTATCGATGCCAGCAACCCTTACCACGAGGAGCATGAAAAAACAGTTCTGTCTATTATGAAAGATTTGGATATGGAGGACATTCCTCGCCTGACCCTTTATAATAAAGCGGATTTGGTAGAGGATTTCACGCCTACCCAAACACCTTATGCTCTGATTTCTGCTAAGTCTGAGTATAGTCGTGAGAACTTGCAGGCACTATTTTTAGAGAAAATCAAGGATATTTTTGAATCTTTTACCTTGCGCGTGCCTTTTTCTAAGTCCTACAAGATTCATGATTTAGAAAGTGTTGCGATTTTGGAAGAACGTGATTATCAGGAGGACGGCGAAGTGATTAGAGGCTACATTTCTGAGAAAAACAAATGGAGGTTAGAAGAATTTTATGACTGATATCAAAACCTTGGCTCTAAAATATGGAGGCTATACAAGTCTGGATAAGGTCTATCTGGACCAACTTCTAGCTGGTAAAACAGAGCAGGAGCAGTTGGCACTTATTACACCTCCGCCCAGCGTTGTCAATGCTTATTTTGCAGAACTATATCAGAAAAAGAGTCCTGAGGCAGCGACAGCTTACTTTGCGGAACTCAGTCAGGAACTGAATCTTTACAATGTTGAACCAAGTTTCACACTAGAAAATAAGCCTTTTATTCGGCTTAATCTGTCTGGTAAATCCTTTGGTTTTTGTTATGAGAGTGAGGGTCTTGGTCGGATTTTCTCTGAAAATAAAGAGGTAATCTCGGATGACTTACTCTTTGAAATTGCGCAAATTTTCCCTCATCAGCTAGTATTTGAGGAGTCTGGCAAGATTTACATGAAGGCTGTCGGGGACGAGGAAGTTGTTAGTGTGGAAAATCTCACAGCTTTGACTGATTTGGAAAGCTTGGCTGACGGTCGTAAACGTCTCAAAGGTTACAGCCAAGAGGAGTTATTACAAGAAGCCACAGCTTTTTCTGGCAAGCGCTATTTCCGATCGGAAAACCGCACTGCCTTGTTATATATTGATTAATTAGAAAGTATCGAATGGATATTCAATTTTTAGGAACGGGGGCAGGTCAGCCCTCTAAAGCCCGCAACGTTTCCAGTCTCGCCCTGAAACTCTTGGACGAGATTAACGAAGTTTGGCTCTTTGACTGTGGAGAAGGTACGCAAAATCGCATTCTTGAAACCACAATTCGACCACGTAAGGTCAGCAAAATCTTTATCACCCACCTACATGGAGACCACATTTTTGGCCTGCCAGGTTTCCTTTCTAGCCGTGCCTTTCAGGCCAATGAAGAGCAGACAGATTTGGAAATCTATGGACCGCAAGGGATCAAGTCCTTTGTCTTAACCAGCCTTCGTGTGTCAGGTTCGCGTCTGCCTTATCGCATTCATTTTCATGAATTTGACCAAGATTCTTTAGGAAAAATCCTTGAGACCGATAAATTCACTGTCTATGCAGAAGAGCTGGACCACACTATTTTCTGTGTTGGTTACCGTGTCATGCAAAAGGACTTGGAAGGAACGCTGGATGCTGAAAAACTCAAGGCAGCTGGTGTCCCATTTGGCCCACTTTTTGGGAAAATCAAAAACGGCCAGGATGTTGTTTTGGAAGACGGAACTGAAATCAAGGCAGCAGACTATATCTCAGCGCCACGTCCTGGTAAGATTATTACCATTCTAGGCGATACCAGAAAAACCAATGCCAGTGTGCGTCTGGCTGTCAATGCCGATGTCCTTGTCCATGAATCCACTTATGGCAAGGGCGATGAAAAAATTGCTCGTAATCACGGCCACTCAACCAACATGCAGGCAGCGCAGGTGGCACTAGAAGCAGGTGCCAAACGCCTCCTGCTCAACCATATCAGTGCTCGTTTCCTCTCAAAAGATATCAGCAAGCTCAAAAAAGATGCGGCTAGTGTTTTTGAAAATGTCCATGTGGTCAAAGACTTAGAAGAAGTGGAAATCTAAAAGATTGGGAAAGGATAAGTATGCCTACTATTCTCATTACCGGAGCTAGCGGTGGCCTAGCCCAAGAAATGGTCAAACTCTTGCCAAATGACCAACTCATCTTGCTTGGTCGAAATAAGGAAAAATTAGCCCAACTCTACGGAAATCATCCCCATGCAGAATGGATTGAAATCGATATTACCGATGATTCAGCCTTAGAAACTCTGCTAGCAGATCTCTATCTCCGCTATGGCAAGATTGATGTTTTGATAAACAACGCTGGTTACGGGATCTTTGAGGAATTTGACCAGATTTCCGACCAAGATATTCATCAGATGTTCGAGGTCAATGCCTTTGCCCTAATGAATCTGTCTCGTCGCATTGCGGCAAGAATGAAGGAAAGTCGAAAAGGCCATATCATCAATATTGTTAGCATGGCAGGTTTGATCGCTACTGGCAAGTCTAGTCTCTACTCAGCGACCAAGTTTGCGGCCATTGGTTTTTCAAATGCTCTGCGCCTCGAACTCATGTCCTACAGTGTTTATGTAACGACGGTCAATCCAGGACCAATCCGCACAGGATTTTTTGACCAGGCCGATCCAGATGGAACCTATCTCAAGTCGGTTGACCGCTTCCTGCTAGAACCAGATGCAGTGGCTAAAAAGATTGTCAAGATTATAGGAAAAAACAAACGAGAACTCAATCTACCGATATTGTTGAACCTAGCCCATAAGTTTTATACCCTTTTTCCAAAGCTAGCTGATAAGCTGGCAGGGGATACTTTTAATTATAAATAGAAGAAGTTCCTTTTAAAGGGACTTTTTTACTTCTTTTAATTTAAAGGTTAATAAGTGTTTTTTCTTTTAAACTACATTCAGTTTTTTAATTCTTCTACAAATTTTAGAAAAAACTATCAAAAATATTATTTCATATGCTAAAGTATTGAAAATTCCTATATTATTTAATAAAATAAGGGTAAAAGACTATTTAAAGTATGCGCTTACATAAAAATGAAAGCGATTACCAAAAGGAGGATTTTATGGAAAAAAGCCATTGGAACCGTAAAAGAGTCTATAGCATTCGTAAATTTGCTGTAGGAGCTTGCTCAGTAATGATTGGAACTTGTGCAGTTCTATTCGCAGGAAATATAGCTGGAGAATCTGTAGTTAATGCGGATGAAACACCTATTACTCATACTGCTGAGAAACCTAAAGAGGAAAATCCTATAGTAGAAGAAAAGGTTGATCAAGCTTTGGAAACTAAAAATGTTGTCGAAAGTACAGCACAAAAACAACCTAGTGCCACTGAATCTATTTCATCTGAGAAGAAAGAAGATGAAGCAGTAACTCCAAAAGAGGAAAAAGCGTCTTCAAAATCTGAAGAAAAAGCTCCAAAGATAGAATCACAAGCTTCAAGTCAAGAAAAACCGCTCAAGGAAGATGTTAAAGCTGTGACCAATGAAGAAGTCAACCAAATGATTGAAGACAGAAAAGTGAATTTTAACCAAAATTGGCACTTTAAACTCAATGCGAATTCTAAAGAAGCCATTAAACCGGATGCAGATGTATCTACGTGGAAAAAATTAGATTTACCGCATGACTGGAGTATCTTTAATGATTTCGATCATGAATCTCCTGCACAAAATGAAGGTGGACAGCTTAACGGTGGAGAAGCTTGGTATCGCAAGACTTTCAAACTAGATGAAAAAGACCTCAAGAAAAATGTTCGCCTTACTTTTGATGGCGTCTACATGGATTCTCAAGTTTATGTCAATGGTCAGTTAGTGGGTCATTATCCAAATGGTTATAACCAATTTTCATATGATATCACTAACTATTTGAACAAAGATGGACGTGAGAATGTAATTGCTGTTCATGCAGTCAACAAACAACCAAGTAGCCGTTGGTATTCAGGTAGCGGTATTTACCGTGATGTGACTTTACAAGTGACAGATAAAGTTCATGTTGAGAAAAATGGGACAACCATCTTAACGCCAAAACTAGAACAACAACAACATGGCAAGGTTGAAACTCATGTGACCAGTAAAATCGTCAATACAGACGATAAAGACCATCAACTTGTAGCAGAATATCAAATCGTTGAACGTGGTGGTCAGGCTGTGACAGGTCTAGTACGTACAGAGAGTCGTACCTTGAAAGCACATGAAGTAACTAGTCTTGATGCGATTTTAGAAGTTGAAAGACCAAAACTCTGGACCGTTTTAAATGACAAACCGGCCTTGTATGAATTAGTTACACGTGTTTACCGGGACGGTCAATTAGTTGATGCTAAGAAAGATCTGTTTGGTTACCGATATTATAACTGGACTCCAAATGAGGGCTTCTCTTTGAATGGTGAACGCATTAAATTCCATGGAGTTTCATTGCACCATGATCATGGAGCGCTTGGAGCAGAAGAAAACTACAAGGCTGAGTACCGTAGACTGAAACAGATGAAGGAAATGGGAGTGAATTCGATTCGTACGACTCACAACCCAGCAAGTCCTCAGACTTTACAGATTGCAGCTGAACTTGGCTTACTTGTTCAAGAAGAGGCCTTTGATACTTGGTATGGCGGAAAGAAACCTTATGACTATGGACGTTTCTTTGAAAAAGATGCTACCCATCCTGAGGCTAAAAAAGGTGAAAAATGGTCCGACTACGATCTACGTACTATGGTAGAGAGAGACAAAAATAATCCTGCTGTTTTTATGTGGTCAATCGGAAATGAAATCGGTGAAGCAAATGGGGATCCCCATTCTCTAGCGACTGTTAAACGTCTAGTCAAAGTTATCAAGGATGTTGATAAGACTCGTTATGTTACCATGGGAGCAGATAAGTTCCGTTTCGGTAATGGTAGCGGTGGGCATGAAAAAATTGCTGATGAATTGGATGCTGTTGGATTTAACTACTCTGAAGATAATTACAAAGCCCTTCGAGCTAAGCATCCAAAATGGTTGATTTATGGGTCAGAAACATCTTCAGCAACGCGTACAAGAGGAAGTTACTTCCACCCAGAGCGTGAGTGGGTACAAAGTAATCAGTCATGGCGTAACTATGAACAGTCAGATTATGGAAATGACCGTGTTGGTTGGGGTAAAACGGCAACTGCTTCATGGACCTTTGATCGTGATAATGCTGGCTATGCTGGTCAATTCATTTGGACAGGTACGGACTATATCGGTGAACCAACTCCATGGCACAACCAAAACAACACGCCGGTTAAAAGCTCTTATTTTGGTATCGTAGATACTGCAGGTATTCCAAAAAACGACTTTTATCTTTACCAAAGTCAATGGGTTTCTGCAAAGAAAAAACCAATGGTTCACCTTCTTCCTCACTGGAACTGGGAAAACAAAGAGTTGATAGACAATGTAGCAGACGCGGAAAATAAAATCCCTGTACGTGCTTATTCTAATGCTGCAAGTGTAGAATTGTTCTTGAATGGAAAATCTCTTGGTCTTAAGACTTTCAACAAAAAACAAACTAGTGATGGACGAACTTACCAAGAAGGTGCTAATGCTAATGAACTTTATCTTGAATGGAAAGTTGCTTATCAACCAGGTACCTTGGAAGCAATTGCTCGTGATGAATCTGGCAAGGAAATTGCTCGAGATAAGATTACGACTGCTGGTAAGCCAGCGGCTGTTCGTCTTATCAAAGAAGATCATGCAATCGCAGCAGATGGAAAAGACTTGACATACATCTACTACGAAATCGTTGATAGCCAAGGGAATGTAGTACCAACTGCCAATAATCTGGTTCGCTTCCAATTACACGGACAAGGCCAACTTGTCGGTGTCGATAACGGGGAACAAGCCAGCCGTGAACGCTATAAGGCGCAAGCAGATGGTTCTTGGATTCGTAAAGCATTTAATGGTAAAGGTGTTGCCATTGTCAAATCAACTGAACAAGCAGGTAAATTCACGCTGACAGCCCATTCAGATCTCTTGAAATCTAGTCAAGTAACTGTCTTTACTGGTAAAAAAGAAGGACAAGAAAAGACTGTTTTGGGGACAGAAGTAGCAAGAGTTCGTACATTAATCGGTAAAGATCCAAAAATGCCGAAAACAGTAGGTTTTGTATACAGCGATGGTAGTCGTGAAAAACTTCCAGTAACTTGGTCTCAAGTCGATGTTAGTCAAGCAGGAGTTGTGACTGCTAAAGGTACAGCAAATGGACGTGAGGTAGAGGCTCGTGTCGAGGTTCTAGCAATTGCGAAAGAATTACCAACAGTTAAACGTGTTGCTCCAGGAGCAGACTTGAATACTGTAGATAAATATGTGTCAATACTAGTAACCGATGGAAGTGTACAAGAGTATGAAGTAGATAGCTGGGAGATTGCGGAAGCAGATAAAGCCAAACTTTCAGTAGCTGGATCACGTATTCAAATGACTGGTCAGTTAGCTGGAGAAACTATTCATGCAACCCTTGTGGTAGAAGAAGGAAAAGCTGCAGCACCTGTAGTGCCAACTGTTACTGTTGGCGGTGAGGCAGTAACAGGGCTTACTAGTCAACAACCAATGCAATACCGCACTCTTGCTTATGGTGCCCAATTGCCAGAAGTCACAGCAAGTGCTGAAAATGCTGATGTTACAGTTCTTCAAGCAAGCGCAGCAAACGGCATGCGTGCGAGCATCGTTGTTCAGTCTAAAGATGGTGGCCCTCTTCAAACCTATGCAATTCAATTCCTAGAAGAAGCACCAAAAATTGCTCACTTGAGCTTGCAAGTGGAACAAGCTGACGGTCTCAAAGAAGACCAAACAGTCAACTTGTCGGTTCGAGCTCATTATCAAGATGGAACGCAAGCTGTATTACCAGCTGATAAGGTGAGCTTCTCTACAAGCGGTGAAGGGGAAGTTGCAGTCCGAAAAGGAATGCTTGAGTTGCATAAACCAGGAGCACTTACTCTGAAAGCTGAATATGAGGATGCTACAGGTCAAATCAATCTCACTATACAAGCAAATACTGAGAAGAAGATTGCGCAATCCATTCGTCCTGTAAATGTAGTGACAGATTTACACCAAGAACCTACTCTTCCGTCAACAGTAACGGTTGAGTATGACAAAGGTTTCCCTAAAGCTCACAAAGTCACTTGGCAAGCTATTCCGAAAGAAAAACTAGACCACTATCAAAGCTTTGAAGTGTTAGGTAAAGTTGAAGGCATTGACCTGGAAGCGCGTGCTAAAGTATCTGTAGAAGGCATCGTTTCAGTTGAAGAAGTTAGTGTGACAACTCCAATCGCAGAAGCACCACAATTACCAGAAAGCGTTCGTACATATGATTCAAATGGTCACGTTTCATCAGCTAAGGTTGCATGGGATGCGATTCGTCCAGAGCAATACGCTAAGGAAGGTGTCTTTACAGTTAATGGTCGCTTAGAAGGTACTCAATTAACAACTAAACTTCATGTTCGCGTATCTGCTCAAACTGAGCAAGGTGCAAACATTTCTGACCAATGGACCGGTTCAGAATTGCCACTTGCCTTTGCTTCAGATTCAAATCCAACCGACCCTGTTTCAAATGTCAACGATAAATTGATTTCCTTTAATGACCGACCAGCCAATCGTTGGACAAACTGGAATCGTAGTAATCCAGAAGCTTCAGTCGGTGTTCTGTTTGGAGATTCCGGTATCTTGAGCAAACGCTCCGTTGATAATCTAAGTGTCGGATTCCACGAAGACCATGGAGTTGGTGCACCGAAGTCTTATGTGATTGAGTATTATGTTGGTAAGACTGTTCCAACAGCTCCTAAAAACCCTAGCTTTGTAGCCAATGAAGACCATGTATTTAACGATCCAGCTAATTGGAAACAAGTGACTAATCTAAAAGCTCCAGAACAACTCAAGGCTGGAGAAATGAATCACTTTAGCTTTGATAAAGTTGAAACTTATGCTGTTCGTATTCGCATGGTTAAAGCAGATAACAAGCGTGGAACGTCTATCACAGAAGTACAAATCTTTGTCAAACAAGTTGCGGCAGCCAAACAAGGACAAACAAGAATCCAAGTTGACGGCAAAGACTTAGCAAACTTCAACCCTGATTTGACAGACTACTACCTTGAGTCTGTAGATGGAAAAGTTCCGGCAGTCACAGCAAGTGTTAGCAACAATGGTCTAGCGACTGTTGTTCCAAGTGTTCGTGAAGGTGAGCCAGTTCGTGTCATCGCGAAAGCTGAAAATGGCGACATCTTAGGAGAATACCGTCTGCACTTCACTAAGGATAAAGACTTACTTTCTCGTAAACCAGTTGCTGCGGTTAAACAAGCTCGCTTGTTGCAACTAGGGCAACCACTTGAATTGCCGACTAAGGTTCCGGTTTACTTTACAGGTAAAGACGGTTACGAAACAAAAGACCTGACAGTTGAATGGGAAGAAGCTCCAGCAGAAAATCTGACAAAAGCAGGTCAATTTACTGTTCGAGGTCGTGTCCTTGGTAGCAATCTTACTGCTGAATTCACTGTACGAGTGACAGACAAACTTGGTGAGGCTCTTTCAGATAACCCTAACTATGATGAAAACAGTAACCAGGCCTTTGCTTCAGCAACTAATGATATTGACGACAGTTCTCATGACCGTGTGGACTATATCAATGATAGAGATCACTCTGAAAATCGTCGTTGGACAAACTGGTCTCCAACGCCATCTTCTAATCCAGAAGTATCAGCAGGTGTGATCTTCCGTGAAAATGGTAAGATTGTAGAGCGGACTGTTGCGCAAGCCAAACTTCACTTCTTTGCAGATAGTGGTACAGATGCACCATCTAAACTTGTTTTGGAACGTTATGTCGGTCCAGACTTTGAAGTGCCTACCTACTATTCAAACTACCAAGCCTACGAATCAGGACATCCATTCAACAACCCAGAAAATTGGGAAGCTGTTCCTTATCGTGCGGATAAAGACATTGAAGCTGGTGATGAAATAAACGTAACATTTAAAGCTGTTAAAGCCAAAGCCATGAGATGGCGTATGGAGCGTAAAGCAGATAAGAGTGGTGTTGCGATGATTGAGATGACCTTCCTTGCACCAAGCGAATTTCCTCAAGAAAGCACTCAATCGAAGATTCTTGTAGATGGAAAAGAACTTGCTGATTTCGCTGAAAATCGTCAAGATTATCAAATCACCTATAAAGGTCAACGTCCAAAAGTCTCAGTTGAAGAAACCAATCAAGTAGCTTCAACAGTTGTAGATAGTGGAGAAGACAGCCTTCCAGTACTTGTTCGCCTCGTTTCAGAAAGTGGAAAACAAGTTAAGGAATACCGTATCCAGTTGATCAAGGAAAAACCAGTTTCTGAGAAAACAGTTGCTGCTGTACAAGAAGAACTTCCGAAACTTGAATTTGTTGAAAACGATTTGGCCTACAAGATAGTTGAGAAAAAGGATTCTACGCTGTATCTAGGTGAAACTCGTGTAGAACAAGAAGGAAAAGTTGGAAAAGAACGTATCTTTACAAGCATTAATCCTGATGGAAGTAAGGAAGAAAAACTCCATGAAGTGTTAGAGGCACCAACAGACCGCATTGTCTTGGTTGGAACCAAAACAGGAACCTCTCTTCCAGAAGACGAAGTGAAAAATCTTGTTCGGAATCGCCCAGAGCTTGTAGTCGAAGAAGAAACCATTGACTTCAAGGTTCAGGAGCGTAAGTCTGATAAGTTGTATCTAGGTGAAACCCGTGTCCTCCAAGAAGGAAAACAAGGTGTCCGTGTTCGCTTGATTGAAGTAGAAAATGGAAAACGTCAGCTTAAAGAAACTTACGATAAAGTTGCTGCACAAGATCGTATCGTGGAAGTTGGAACAAAACCAGGCACCTCTCTTCCCGAAGACGAAGTGAAAAATCTTGTGCTTCATAGACCAGAGCTTGTAGTCGAAGAAGAAAGCATCGACTTCAAGTTTCAGGAGCGTAAGTCTGATAAGTTGTATCTAGGTGAAACCCGTGTCATTCAAGAAGGAAAACAAGGTGTCCGTGTTCACTTGATCGAAGTGGAAAATGGTAAACGCCAACTTAAAGAAACTTATGATAAAGTTGTTGCTCAAGATCGTATCGTGGAAGTTGGAACAAAACCAGGCACCTCTCTTCCAGAAGACGAAGTGAAAAATCTTGTGCTTAACAGACCTGAACTTGTAATTGAAGAAGAAACAATCGATTTCAAGGTTCAGGAACAAAAGAACGATAAACTTCCTGCAGGTGAAACACGAGTCCTCCAAGAAGGAAGACAAGGTGTCCGTGTTCACTTGATTGAGGTTGAAAATGGTAAGCGAACTGAAAAGGATAGCTATGATAAAGTTATGGCTCAAGATCGCATCATAGAAGTCGGTACAGCTGGCGAAACAACCAAACCAGTAGCTCAAGAAGCTAAAAAACCACAAGTGTCAGAAAAAGCAGCTACAAAACCAATCGCTTCAAGTGAATCTAGTCAAATTAACAAAGCGCAGTTACCAAATACAGGAAGTGCGGCAAGCCAAGCAGCAGTAGCAGCAGGCTTAGCTCTTCTCGGTTTGAGTGCAGGATTAGTAGCCACTAAAGGTAAAAAAGAAGATTAGAAATTTTGATACCTTCTTTATCATTAAAGACTAGTGAGAAGCTCTTGTCTTAGATAGAAGATTAATCCCTTAGAATGCAAGCTTCTAAGGGATTTTCTTTGTATAAAGTTGTATAGTGTTACTGTCTATCCTATTTTGTAGAGAAAGCAAAAATCCCTAGAAAATGTTTAGGGATTCGATTATTTCATTAAGAACAATTCAACAATCATCTCGATATACATAACAAGGGTTAATAAGAATCCTGCACGCCAGAAGAATTTGATGAATTTAGGATAGTAAAAGCTGCGTTTTTTCAAAAGGAAGAAAAAAACGAGAATAATGGCTAGGAGTGAGAGGGCTAGGCCTAGTCTAGGGAGGAAATTATGGGTAAAGGTTTTAGCTGTAATCAAGTAATACTCAAATACCAAGACTGGAAAAGCCAAATCCGCAAAGTTTCGTCCTAGTTTTTTTAATCTAAAAAGTTTGGTTATGATAATGCAGACTACTAAGGTCAGTATCAATAATAAAATAGATGCTAATTTCATTAAAATCATATCCATATTGTATCATAAAAAATCGCTAATGGAAACGAGAAACAGAGGAATTTATAGGAAAGTCAGGCTTTTGAGATTGTGGGTGTTTTTTGTTATAATGAAAGTTATGAAATCTTATAACACCTTGAATGATTATTATCGAAAACTCTTTGGAGAAAAGACCTTTAAAGTCCCTATTGACGCGGGATTTGACTGTCCCAATCGTGATGGAACTGTGGCTCATGGAGGCTGTACTTTTTGTACGGTTTCAGGTTCTGGAGATGCTATTGTCGCACCGGATGCGCCTATCCGTGAGCAATTTTATAAGGAAATTGACTTTATGCACCGTAAGTGGCCAGATGTGCAGAAGTATCTGGTTTATTTTCAAAATTTTACCAACACCCATGAAAAGGTGGAAGTTATCCGAGAGCGCTATGAGCAGGCTATCAACGAGCCAGGTGTGGTAGGAATCAATATCGGAACGCGCCCAGACTGTTTACCAGACGAAACCATCGAATATTTGGCTGAGTTATCGGAACGCATGCATGTGACGGTTGAATTGGGCTTGCAGACCACTTATGAAACAACCTCTGACCTGATTAATCGTGCCCATTCTTATGAATTGTACGTGGAAACGGTCAAGCGTTTGAGAAAGTATCCCAAGATTGAGATTGTTTCCCATCTGATCAATGGACTTCCTGGTGAAACCCATGAGATGATGATTGAAAATGTCCGCCGCTGTGTCACGGACAATGATATTCAAGGGATTAAACTGCATTTGCTTCACCTTATGACCAATACACGTATGCAACGAGATTACCACGAGGGACGTTTGCAGTTGATGAGTCAGGACGAATATGTCAAGGTTATCTGCGACCAATTGGAAATCATTCCCAAGCATATTGTCATCCATCGAATCACAGGAGATGCACCTAGAGATATGCTGATTGGTCCTATGTGGAGCCTCAATAAATGGGAAGTGCTAAATGCTATTGAAACTGAAATGCGACGTCGTGGAAGCGTTCAAGGATGTAAGGCTGTAAAACAGGAGTTTGAAAATGGAAAGACCACTTGAGATGGCACATGATTTTTTGGCTGAGGTAGTGACAAAAGAGGATATCGTAGTGGATGCGACTATGGGAAATGGTCATGACACGCTTTTTCTAGCCAAGCTAGCTAAGCAAGTCTATGCCTTTGATATTCAGGAGCAAGCCTTGGAAAAGACGCAAGATCGTTTGGACCAGGCTGATCTGACAAATGCCAAGTTAATCTTGCAAGGCCATGAGACACTGGACCAGTTTGTGACAGAAGCCAAGGCAGGGATTTTTAATCTGGGCTATCTGCCGTCTGCTGATAAGTCTGTCATTACCCAACCTCAGACAACGATTGAAGCATTAGAAAAGCTGTGTGGCTTACTTGTCAAAGGTGGACGAATCGCTATCATGATTTACTATGGGCATGAAGGTGGTGACCTTGAGAAAGATGCTGTCTTGGAGTTTGTTAGCCAGTTGAGCCAACAAGAGTACACAGCTGCCATTTACCGAACTTTAAACCAAGTCAACAACCCACCATTTTTAGTGATGATTGAAAAATTAGAGAGATATAGACATGGATAAACAATACCTACGTGAAAAGCTGGATGCCATGCGCCAGAATTTTGTTGAGTCAACCCACCACGAACGAGCGGTGGGAGTACTAGACCAAGCGCATATGAGCAAAAAAATGCTTAAAATCAAGAAAAAATTAGTTGCTCTTGAAATGGAACGGTGCCAGAGAAAAATTGAGCACAAAGACTGTTCCAAGATTGACCAAAAAATCCAAGAGCAGAAGGAGATATTTGAATCTTGCTGTAAAAAAGATTAAGGAGGATGTGCGTGGAATTACTGATTTACTTAATCCTATTTTTACTGGTCTTGATTGTCTCAAGTACAACCAATAAACTCCTGCCCTTTTTGCCTCTCCCTTTGGTGCAAATTCTGTTGGGAATTGTGATTGGTCTCTTTTTACCCAATACCGACTTTCACCTCAATACAGAGTTGTTTTTGGCTCTGGTTATCGGGCCCTTGCTTTTTCGAGAGTCGGAAGAAGCGGACATTACAGCTATTTTAAAACACTGGCGAATCATTGTTTATCTAATATTTCCAGTGATTTTCATCTCGACCCTGAGTTTGGGTGCCTTGGCCCACCTTCTTTGGTTCAGCCTTCCCTTGGCGGCTTGCTTGGCTGTTGGGGCAGCCCTTGGACCTACGGACTTGGTGGCCTTTGCCTCTCTTTCGGAGCGCTTTAGCTTTCCTAAGCGCGTGTCCAATATTCTTAAAGGTGAAGGACTCTTGAATGATGCATCAGGTTTGGTGGCCTTTCAGGTAGCTTTGACAGCCTGGACAACTGGGTCCTTTTCCCTTGGGCAAGCTAGTAGTTCGCTCATCTTTTCAATCCTAGGCGGTTTTTTAATTGGATTTTTAACAGCCATGACCAACCGTTTTCTCCATAGTTTCTTGCTGAGTGTACGAGCAACGGATATTGCTAGCGAACTTTTATTAGAATTGAGTTTGCCTCTGGTGACCTTCTTCCTGGCAGAAGAAGTACACGTTTCTGGGATTATTGCCGTTGTAGTTGCTGGGATTTTAAAGGCAAGCCGTTTTAAGAAAATTACGCTTCTCGAAGCTCAAGTGGATACGGTGACCGAGACGGTCTGGCACACAGTGAACTTTATGCTCAACGGTTCTGTCTTTGTGGTTTTAGGGATGGAGTTGGAAATGATAGCAGAACCTATCTTGACCAATCCAATCTACAATCCTTTGCTCCTGCTGGGATCTCTTGTCGCCCTTACCTTTGTCCTCTTTGCCATTCGTTTTGTCATGATTTATGGCTATTATGCCTATAGGACTAGACGCCTCAAGAAAAAGCTAAATAAGTATATGAAGGACATGCTTCTCTTGACCTTCTCAGGTGTTAAGGGAACGGTGTCGATTGCTACGATCCTTCTGATACCAAGTAATCTAGAGCAGGAGTATCCTCTCTTGCTATTCCTTGTCGCAGGTGTGACGCTTGTAAGCTTTTTAACAGGTCTCTTGGTCTTGCCTCATCTTTCTGATGAACAGGAAGAAAGCAAGGACCATCTCATGCATATCGCTATTTTGAATGAGGTAACGCTAGAGTTGGAAAAAGAGTTGGAAGACACCAGAAATAAACTTCCTCTCTATGCGGCTATTGACAATTATCATGGACGTATTGAAAATCTGATCCTGAGTCAAGAAAATAAGGGGGCTCAAGAAGATTGGGAGGCCTTGAAACTTCTTATCCTCAGTATTGAAAGTGATGGTTTAGAACAAGCTTACGAAGAAGGCAAGATGAGTGAGCGTGCTTATCGAGTCTACCAACGTTATTTGAAAAGCATGGAACAAAGTATCAATCGCAAGTTTGCTTCACGATTGACCTATTATTTCCTTGTTTCCTTGCGGATTTTACGTTTTCTCCTCCATGAAGTCTTTACTCTTGGCAAGACCTTCCGCAGTTGGAAAAATGAAGAATCACAGAAACTCAGAGCCCTTGACTATGACCAAATTGCAGAGCTCTATCTAGAAAATACAGAGATGATTATCGAAAGTTTGGAAAACCTTAAAGGGGTTTATAAGAGTTCTTTAATCAGTTTCATGCAGGATTCTCGTCTCCGAGAAACAGCTATCATCACCAGTGGTGCCTTTGTCGAACGGGTTATCAATCGTGTTAAACCAAACAATATCGATGAGATGCTGAGAGGTTATTATCTTGAGCGCAAGTTGATTTTTGAATATGAAGAAAAACGGTTAATTACGACCAAGTATGCCAAGAAGTTACGACAAAATGTGAATAATTTGGAGAACTATTCCTTGAAGGAAGCTGCCAATACCCTCCCTTATGATATGATGGAATTGGTAAGAAGAAATTAATCAAGATTGTAAGTGAAGGAGTGTGACATGAAAAAGTGGTGGAAAGAGCTGATAGATCAGCCTTTATTAAAAGCCTTTTTGCATTATTATCAAGCATCAGATAGTGAGTTGACCAGTGTTGCAGTAGCCTACTATTGGTTGATTTCGATTTTTCCGCTGCTTTTGGTGGTGGTCAATATCCTCCCTTATTTTCAGATTCCAGTTTCTAATTTTTTAAAGGTTGTCAATGAATTTTTGCCCGATACCATGTATGATGTGGTGGCAAAGATTATTACAGAAGTGCTGACCCAACCTTCAACGGGCTTATTGAGTTTTGCGGTTTTGTCAGCCCTATGGACCTTTTCAAAATCCATGAATTTCCTACAGAAAGCCTTTAATAAAGCTTACGGAGTAGCTAAGAGTAGAGGTTTAATTTACCAGCAATTGATGAGTTTACTAGTCAGTTTTGGCTTGCAAATCCTTTTTGCCTTAGCTCTCTTTCTCAGTGTCTTTGGTCGCATGCTTCTCAACCTTATCAAAAGCTACTGGAAATCGGATAGTCCTCTCTTTGATTATCTGCAAGATCTAACAGGCCCCTTGGTCTATGCCTTGATTTTTGCAATCTTGGTCATGCTCTACTATTTCCTGCCCAATGTTAAGGTCCGACGGATTCGACATGTATTGCCAGGGAGTGCCTTTGTCTTGTTGACCCTGGCCTTACTGCTCAATATCTTTTCAGTCTATGTTAACAATTATGTCAATCACATAGTGGACGTACGTTTTTTCAGTTCCGTCGTCGTGGTGGTCATGATGTTCTGGTTTATTCTCATCGCTAAGATTTTGATTGTCGGCGCGGTTATCAATGCCAGTGTTCAGAGTTTGAAAGATCCGGCCTTTAGAATAAATTAACTCATTTTTTATCCATTACAAAACGCATATTATCAGGCTTTATAAAACCTTGATAATATGCGCTTTTTTCGATTGTGAAAATTAATAGATAAACATGGCATCGCCAAAACTAAAGAAGCGGTAGTGTTTTTGAATGGCATGGTGGTAGGCATCTAGGACCAATTCACGGCCTGCAAAAGCAGAAACCAACATGACCAGAGTTGATTTTGGCAGGTGGAAGTTGGTTGAGAAGGCATCCACGATCTTCCATTCATAACCAGGTTTGATAAAGATATTGGTCCAGCCAGAATCTGCTTGGATTTGTCCCTCAAACTTGGAACCAATAGTCTCCAAGGTGCGGATAGAAGTGGTTCCGACAGCAATAACACGACCACCATTTTCCTTAACAGAGCGAAGAGTGGCAGCAGCTTCCTCAGAAAGTTGATAGAATTCTGAGTGCATTTCGTGTTCATCCAGATTATCCACAGAAACAGGTCTAAAGGTTCCGAGTCCGACATGAAGAGTCAGATAGACTAGATGAACTCCTTTAGCTTGGATTTCTGCCAGCAGTTCTTTGGTAAAGTGCAGTCCAGCAGTTGGTGCTGCAGCAGAGCCACTTTCCTTGGCGTAAACGGTTTGATAGCGTTCACGGTCATCTAGTTTTTCGTGGATATAAGGTGGCAGAGGCATTTCACCCAGACTTTCCAAAACTTCTAGGAAAATTCCTTGGTATTCAAATCGGACAATACGGCCCCCGTGGGTCAATTCTTCTGTAACGATAGCGCTGAGGCGACCATCACCAAAGCTGACGCGAGTGCCAACCTTGAGACGTTTGGCAGGTTTAGCCAGAACTTCCCACTCATCTCCACTAGTATTTTTGAGCAGGAGCAGTTCCACATGACCTCCGGTTTCTTCCTTTTGACCATAGAGGCGGGCAGGGAGAACACGGGTATCGTTCATAACAAGGGCATCACCAGGTTCCAGCATATCAATAATAGAGTGGAAGTGTTTATCCTGCATTTCTCCCGTCTCACGGTTGACGATGAGGAGTTTAGAGGCGTCCCGTTTTTCAAGAGGCGTTTGGGCAATCAATTCCTCGGGTAAGTGGAAATCAAAATCAGCTGTATTCATATATCTGTTCATTCTTTCTAAGTTCTAATCTTATCCATTATAACATGTTTCAAGTTTGGACGCTCTTTTTTTGAAAATTAAATCGTTTTCACTTGACAAAAATTGGTCTATACCATATAATGAATATAGATTGAAACGGAGGATAAAAAGATGAAAGTTATTAAAGTTGAAAACCAAATCGAAGGTGGAAAAGTTGCTTTCGAGATTTTGAAGGAAAAATTGGCCAATGGAGCTCAAACCCTAGGACTTGCGACAGGAAGTAGCCCACTTGAATTTTACAAGGAAATTGTTGAAAGTGACCTTGATTTTTCAAACCTAACTAGTGTGAACCTTGATGAATATGTAGGCCTTGATGGTGACAACCCACAGTCTTACCGTTATTTCATGCAAGAAAACTTGTTCAACCAAAAACCATTTAAAGAAAGTTTCTTGCCTCGTGGGGTTAAGGACAATGCTGAAGCTGAAGTTGAACGCTACAACCAAATTTTGGATGACCATCCTGTTGACCTCCAAATCTTGGGAATCGGTCGCAATGGACATATCGGATTTAATGAGCCTGGTACTTCATTTGACAGTCAAACGCATCTAGTAGAACTTGACCAGTCTACTATTGAAGCCAATGCGCGCTTCTTTGACAAGATTGAAGACGTCCCAACTCAAGCTATTTCAATGGGGATTAAAAACATCTTGGATGCTAAGTCAATTCTTCTCTTTGCTTACGGTGCATCAAAAGCAGAAGCCATTGCCGGAACAGTGTCTGGCCCAGTGACTGAGAACCTCCCAGCAAGTAGCCTACAAAACCACCCTGATGTGACGATTATTGCAGATGCTGAGGCACTAAGCTTACTTGAAAAGTAAAAATACAAGAACCACTTGCTCTTTGGAGTAAGTAGTTTTAGACATATAAAACTTCAACATTACGATAGGAGGACACATGAATAAAGAAGAATTTCTAAAAATAAAAGAAGCGTATAAGAGTGCTAGAACGGAAGAAAGAGAAAGTATAATAGACTTTCTTCTAAATAAGAAAGATAATGATGGAAACTTAGTATTTTTAAAAGAGAAAGATGGCACTGATACATTTGTAAAGACAAGTGGAGGATGTGGAAAACCAAATTACTCATCAGGAGGTACTTTATCTAGACCGTATGATTTATCAAATCACATGTATATTGATTTGTCTTATAAAGGAAATGAAATCTTAATCTCTTTACAGTCTTTTGATATTGATCCAAATAGTAAAGAACTTCACGTCTTATATGATAGAATAGGCATCTTATTTGAACCATCTAAAAAAATTCCAATTTCTAAAGATTGCTATACAATAACTAAAGTCAGTGATGCTTTTCTTAAAATGGAAACAACAAACTGGGAATTACCTTTATCTGAAGCAGATATGGAGGAGATGGTGAACTATATTATTAATCATTATGAAGAATAAAAAACTTAGTTTCCTCTTGACAATTATTCCTTTTACGTGTAAAATGGAATAGATCTTGAACTTGAAGGGAGTGAAAAAAATGTCTAAAACAGTAGTACGTAAGAATGAATCTCTTGACGACGCACTTCGTCGTTTCAAACGTGCGGTTACTAAAGCTGGTACTCTTCAAGAAACACGCAAACGTGAATTCTATGAAAAACCTTCTGTAAAACGTAAACGTAAATCAGAAGCAGCTCGTAAACGTAAAAAATTCTAATTAGAAATGAAAGACTAGAGAAATCTAGTCTTTTTCTTTTAAATAAATACTACAAATCCTGCAAAAATCTCAAATATCCTCCTACAATTTGATATAATAGTAAAAAGAACTCATTTGAAGGAGGAAATGATGTCGGTTTTAGTAAAAGAAGTGATTGAAAAGCTTAGACTAGACATTGTCTATGGCGAACCAGAATTACTTGAAAAGGAAATTAATACCGCGGACATTACGCGACCTGGTCTTGAAATGACAGGCTATTTTGATTATTATACGCCAGAGCGAATCCAGCTCTTGGGAATGAAGGAGTGGTCCTATCTCGTTTCAATGTCCTCTCACAACCGTTACCAAGTCTTGAAAAAAATGTTTCTACCTGAGACACCTGCGGTTATTGTTGCTCGTGGTTTGGTAGTTCCAGAGGAAATGTTAAAGGCAGCCAGAGAATGTAAGATTGCCATCTTAACCAGCCGTACGGCAACCAGTCGTTTATCTGGAGAGTTATCTAGTTATCTGGATTCACGTTTAGCAGAACGTACCAGTGTGCACGGGGTCTTGATGGATATCTATGGGATGGGTGTCTTGATTCAGGGTGATAGTGGAATCGGTAAGAGTGAGACGGGTCTAGAGCTTGTCAAACGTGGTCACCGCTTGGTGGCTGATGACCGTGTCGATATCTTTGCCAAGGACGAGATTACTCTTTGGGGTGAACCAGCTGAAATCTTGAAACACTTGATTGAAATTCGTGGGGTTGGAATTATCGATGTTATGAGTCTCTACGGTGCGAGTGCGGTCAAGGATTCTTCACAAGTCCAGCTGGCCGTTTACTTGGAAAATTACGATACACATAAGACTTTTGATCGTCTGGGAAACAATGCAGAGGAACTTGAAATTTCTGGCGTATCTATTCCTCGTATCCGTATCCCGGTGAAAACAGGTCGTAATATCTCTGTCGTGATTGAGGCTGCTGCCATGAATTATCGTGCCAAGGAAATGGGCTTTGATGCGACGCGTTTGTTCGAAGAACGTTTGACAAATCTTATTGCTCAAAACGAGGTGCCGAATGCTTGATCCAATTGCTATTCATCTAGGCCCTCTAGCCATTCGATGGTATGCCTTGTGTATTGTGACAGGCTTGATTCTTGCGGTTTATTTGACTATGAAAGAAGCGCCTAGAAAGAAAATCATACCAGACGATATTTTAGATTTTATCTTGATAGCCTTTCCCTTGGCTATTTTAGGAGCGCGTCTCTACTATGTTATTTTCCGTTTTGATTACTATAGTCAGAACTTGGGAGAAATTTTTGCCATTTGGAATGGTGGTTTGGCCATTTACGGTGGTTTGATTACTGGGGCTCTTGTACTCTATATCTTTGCTGATCGTAAACTCATTAATACTTGGGATTTTCTAGACATTGCGGCGCCTAGCGTCATGATTGCCCAAAGTTTGGGTCGCTGGGGCAATTTCTTTAACCAAGAAGCCTACGGTGCAGCAGTGGATAATCTGGATTATCTACCTGGCTTTATCCGTGACCAGATGTATATTGAGGGAAGCTACCGTCAACCGACCTTCCTTTACGAGTCTCTATGGAATCTGCTTGGCTTTGCCTTGATTCTGATCTTTAGACGAAAATGGAAGAGTCTCAGACGAGGTCATATCACTGCTTTCTACTTGATTTGGTATGGTTTCGGTCGAATGGTCATCGAAGGCATGCGGACAGATAGCCTCATGTTCTTTGGACTTCGAGTGTCTCAATGGCTTTCGGTTGTTCTTATCGGTCTCGGTATTTTTATCATTCTCTATCAAAATCGAAAGAAAGCCCCTTACTATATTTCTGAGGAGGAAAACTAAATGTTAGAAGTTGCATATATTCTTGTAGCCCTTGCTTTGATTGTCTTTTTAGTGTATCTAATTATTACTGTACAAAAGCTTGGTCGTGTTATTGACGAAACAGAAAAGACAATTAAAACCTTGACTTCAGATGTGGATGTGACCTTGCATCATACCAATGAATTGCTGGCTAAGGTCAATGTCTTGGCAGATGATATCAATGTTAAGGTGGCAACGATTGATCCACTCTTTAGTGCCGTTGCAGATTTATCCCTATCTGTTTCAGACCTCAATGACCATGCGCGTGTCTTGAGTAAGAAAGCTTCATCAGCTGGTTCAAAAACACTCAAGACTGGTGCAAGTTTGTCAGCTCTACGTGTCGCAAGTAAATTTTTCAAAAAATAAAAAAGGAGAATTCTTATGGGTAAACTATCTTCAATCCTTTTAGGAACCGTTTCAGGTGCAGCTCTTGCCTTGTTTTTAACAAGTGACAAGGGCAAGCAAGTTTGCAGTCAGGCTCAAGATTTTCTGGATGATTTGAGAGAAGATCCTGAGTATGCCAAGAAGCAGGTCTGTGAAAAACTGACAGAAGTCAAGGAGCAGGCTACAGATTTTGTTCTTAAAACTAAAGAACAGGTTGAGTCAGGTGAAATCACTGTGGACAGCGTACTTGCTCAAGCTAAATCATGTGCTCGTCAAGCGACAGAAGTATCAAAAGATCGATACAATAATATCAAAGAGCAATGGCAAGAAAAAGCCGAAACTCTTGATGAATCAGAAGAGATTGTTATTGACATAACAGAAGAATAAATCATCACCATCTCTGGACGGACTATGTATCTGGGGATGGTGATTTTTTTCTCGTAGCCTGTCTTTGTGGTATAATAATTACTATGCAGAATAAACCAACGTCAGCCTATGTGCACATCCCGTTTTGTACCCAGATTTGTTATTATTGTGACTTTTCAAAGGTCTTCATAAAAAATCAGCCAGTAGATAGTTATTTGGAACATCTGTTAGAAGAGTTTCAATCTTATGATATTCAAAAGTTGAGAACCCTCTATATCGGTGGTGGCACACCGACAGCTTTGTCAGCTTCTCAACTGGAGGTGTTATTGAAGGGCTTGACTAAAAACTTGAATTTGTCAGTCTTGGAAGAGTTGACCATTGAAGCCAATCCAGGCGACTTGGATGCGGATAAGATAGCCGTTTTGAAAAACTCGGCTGTTAACCGTGTTTCGCTAGGTGTGCAGACCTTTGATGATAAGATGCTGAAAAAGATTGGGCGCAGTCATTTGGAGAAGGATATTTATGAAAATATCGACCGCCTGAAACTGGCTGGTTTTGATAATATCTCTATCGATTTGATTTATGCGCTGCCTGGTCAGACTATGGAGCAGGTCAAGGACAATGTGGCTAAGGCTATTGGGCTGGATATTCCCCATATGAGTTTGTATAGCTTGATTTTAGAAAACCATACGGTTTTTATGAACCGGATGAGACGAGGGAAATTGCCTCTGCCTAAGGAGGAACTGGAGGCTGAGATGTTTGAGTATATCATCGCAGAGTTGGAGCGAGCTGGTTTTGAGCATTATGAGATTTCTAATTTCTCCAAGCCTGGTTTTGAAAGTCGCCACAATCTCATGTACTGGGATAATGCTGAGTACTATGGCATCGGTGCTGGGGCATCTGGTTATGTTAATAGAGTGCGCTATAAAAATCATGGTCCCATTCGTCATTATCTCAGTGCGGTTGAGGAAGGAAATGCTCGTATTACAGAAGAACACCTGAGTCAAAAAGAGCAAATGGAAGAAGAGATGTTCCTGGGGCTCCGCAAGAAATCAGGGGTCTCTATGGCACGATTTGAGGAAAAATTTGGACGGTCTTTTGATGGACTTTATGGAGAAATTGTCAAGGACTTAGTTCAACAAGGTCTCATGCAACTAGACGGTGACCGAGTTCGCATGACAAAGAGAGGTCTCTTTTTAGGAGATACTGTAGCAGAACGATTTATTTTGGAGTAGAATGATGGGTTTAACTTATCAAATGAAAATGAAAATTCCTTTTGATATGGCTGATATGAACGGTCATATCAAGCTTCCAGATGTGATTTTGCTGTCCCTGCAAGTTTCAGGGATGCAATCGATTGAACTGGGTGTTAGTGATAAGGCCATTTTGGAAAACTATAATCTGGTCTGGATTATCACAGATTATGATATTGAGGTGGCTCGTTTGCCTCGTTTTGCGGAAGAAATCACTATCGAAACGGAAGCCCTAAGCTACAATAGACTTTTTTGCTACCGTCGTTTCACTATCTATGATGAAGCAGGTAAGGAGCTCATCCACATGATGGCGACCTTTGTTCTCATGGATCGAGACAGTCGAAAAGTTCATGCTGTTGAACCTGAGATCGTGGCTCCTTACCAGTCTGAGTTTGATAAAAAACTTATCCGCGGACCAAAGTATGAGTCCTTGAACGAGCCAATCAGCAAGGATTACCATGTCCGTTTTTACGACTTGGATATGAATGGCCATGTCAATAACAGTAAATATCTGGACTGGATTTTTGAGGTCATGGGAGCGGACTTTTTGACCCACTATATTCCCAAGAAAATCAACCTCAAGTATGTCAAGGAAGTTCGACCAGGTGGGGTGATTACATCGGCTGTTGAATGGTCTGGACTGGAAAGCAAGCATGAGATTACAAGCGACGGGGTTACCAATGCCCAAGCTATCATCACTTGGCAAGAAATGAAAAAGGATTAGAGAAAAATATGAAATATAAAGGCTATTTAATTGATTTAGACGGAACCATTTATAAGGGGAAAGACAGAATCCCAGCTGGAGAGGCTTTTGTCCATGAATTGCAAAAGCGGGACATTCCCTATCTCTTTGTGACCAACAATACAACCCGTACTCCAGAGAGTGTTCAAGAAATGTTGGCTCAGAATTTTAATATCGATACGCCCCTATCGACTGTCTACACAGCGACTTTGGCCACTATCGACTATATGAATGACTTGGGGCTTGAAAAGACGGTCTATGTCATCGGAGAAGCAGGGCTTAAGGAAGCCATTAAGGCGGCTGGTTATGTCGAAGACAAGGAAAATCCTGCCTATGTGGTAGTAGGCCTGGACTGGCAAGTTGATTATGAAAAATTTGCGACAGCAACTCTTGCTATCCAAAAGGGAGCTCATTTTATCGGAACCAATCCTGACCTCAACATCCCGACAGAACGCGGTCTTTTGCCAGGTGCTGGTTCACTGATTACGCTTCTTGAAGTAGCAACACGAGTGAAGCCTGTTTATATTGGAAAACCAAATGCCATTATTATGGACAAGGCGGTTGAGCACTTAGGTTTGGAACGTGAAGAGTTAATCATGGTCGGAGACAATTACCTAACTGATATTCGAGCAGGGATTGACAATGGCATTCCAACGCTCTTGGTGACAACAGGTTTTACCAAGGCAGAAGAAGTAGCAGACTTGCCAATCGCACCGACTCATGTGGTTTCTAGTCTTGCGGAGTGGGATTTTGATGAAAACTAAACTGACCTTTTGGAGCTCTATGCTCTTTCTCCTCTCCCTCTCAATCCTTTTGATCATTTATTTGACTTGGATTTTTTATCCGCTGGAAATTCAGTGGCTGAACTTAACGGATAGGGTCTATTTAAAACCAGAAACTATTCAGTACAACTTTCATATCTTGATGAATTACCTGACCAATCCTTTTAGCCAAGTCTTAGAGATGCCAGATTTTCGTTCGTCAGCAGCTGGTCTGCACCACTTTGCAGTGGTTAAGAACCTCTTTCACTTGGTTCAGCTAGTTGCTCTAGTGACACTGCCAAGTTTCTATTTCTTTGTCAAAGGGATTGTGAAAAAGGGCTTCTTGTCTCTATTTAGTAAAGGGCTTTTGGTTTTAGTGTTTTTGCCTTTGCTGATTGGGCTTGGGGGAGTATTGATTGGTTTTGACCAGTTCTTTACCCTTTTCCATCAAATTCTCTTTGTGGGAGATGATACCTGGCTTTTTGATCCAGCCAAGGATCCAGTGATTCTGATTTTACCAGAGACCTTCTTCCTACATGCCTTCCTCCTCTTTTTTGCCCTCTATGAAAGCTTCTTTGGCTATCTATATCTGAAAAGTCGTAGGAAGTGAAAGAAAGATGTTTTTAATTTGTATATATAATTGTATATAATTTAAAATCATCGTTAAGAATGAATTAACTAAATCCAAAATGTATCAATCGTTCGCAAACAGTCTATTTTTCTTGAAAAAATAGGCTTTTTTTCTAAAAATCCCTAGTCAAGCGCTTTATTTTTGTGTATAATAGAAGTAGCAAAGTATAGATAAGAAGAGAAAAGCATGATTACACTATTTCTATCACCGAGCTGTACTTCATGTCGTAAGGCAAAGGCCTGGCTAGAAAAACATAAGGTGCCCTTTGAGGAACACAATATTATGACCAGTCCCTTAACAAGAAAAGAATTGCAACACATCCTTTCCTTGACCGAAAATGGTACTGATGACATTATTTCAACTCGTTCAAAAATTTTTCAAAAATTAGATATTGATGTAGAAAGTATTTCGGTATCGGAATTGCTTCATTTGATTGAGCAGTACCCTAGTCTTTTGCGTCGCCCAATTATTATTGATGCCAAACGTATGCAGATTGGGTTTAATGAAGATGAGATTCGTGCTTTTCTCCCTCGTAGTTATCGTAAGCAAGAACTAAAAGAAGCAAGAATGAGAGCTGGTATTAGTTAATGAACAAACAGTATAGTTACCCACTAGATTTGTCGTGGAGCACTGAAGAACTTGCTTCAGTGCTTTCTTTTTTTAATGATGTTGAAGCTGCCTATGAAGGCAAGGTAGAGGCTAAAAAGTTACTGGAATCCTATAAGGGATTCAAGGCGGTCGTGCCAAGTAAGAGCGAAGAGAAACGTTTGGGACGAGAATTTGAAACAGTGAGTGGCTATTCGCTTTACCGAGCAGTTCAAGCGGCTAAGGAAAAAGGGGAAGGAAAGATTTCTCTTGGAAAGTAAGTTTGAATTTGCTAAAGAGCTAATTAAGAAAGCAGGCCAGTACATCCTTGACCACATGCAGGAAGACTTGTGTGTTGAGACCAAGTCCTCTCCAACAGATTTGGTGACCAGACTGGACAAGGAAGTTCAAGAGCTATTGGTTGGTGAGATTTTATCTCGTTATCCTGAGGATAAGATTTGTGCTGAAGAAGGTTGTCTGCGAGCCTCGGTTCAAGAGGGCAAGGTTTGGGTCATTGATCCAATTGATGGTACCAATAACTTTGTAGCCCAGCAGGAAGATTTTGCTGTTATGATGGCTTATTTTGAAAATGGTCAGGGGCAATTTGGTCTCATTTATGATGTGGTCAAAGGGGATTGTTATCACGGTGGTGGTAAGTTTCCAGTATGCCGAAATGATCAGCTCCTAGCTCCCTTTAAAGCAAAACCACTTGGAGATTTTCTCATTGCAGGGAATAGTGGTATGTTGGAAACCAATGAATGGGGCTTGGCTGATTTGGGACGAGCGGTCCTTGGTGTACGTGTCTATGGGAGTGCGGCCATTAGTTTTGCCAAGATTTTGTCAGGGCGTTTGTTGACCTATGTCACCTATCTGCAACCATGGGATTATGCTGCGGCTAGTATTTTAGGGGAAAGTCTGGGCTATCGGGTTGTGACCCTTTCTGGTCAAGCTCCTGATTTTCAAACCAGACAGCCGGTCATGATGGTGCCTCTTGAGATGCTGGAGGAAATTCAGTCCTATATTTATGAAAGGAAAAGAACTTAAATGCAATTTCCAGAAGGATTTGTTGAAAAATATGAAGAGATACTAGGAGATGAGGCAAGAGATTTTCTTGCCTCTTTTGAGGAGGAAGCGGTTTCGGCCTTTCGGGTCAATCCTTTAAAAGAAGCGCCGGTTTCCTTTCCTGATGCCATCCCTCAAACCCCTTGGGGCCACTATGGAAAGGTTTCAGGGAAATCGCCTGAGCATGCTACAGGTTTAGTTTACTCGCAAGAACCCGCTGCCCAAATGGTGGCTCAGGTAGCCCAGCCCAGTCCTGGTATGAAGGTCTTGGATTTGGCTGCTGCACCGGGTGGAAAATCCACTCAGCTGGCAGCCTATCTAGCAGGAGAAGGTCTCCTGGTTTCCAATGAAATTTCAAGCAAACGGGCTAAGATTTTAGTGGAAAACATGGAGCGCTTTGGAGCGACAAATGTCGTGGTGACCAATGAATCTGCTGACCGTTTGGCCAAGGTTTTTAAAGGCTATTTTGACTTGATTGTCCTTGATGCCCCTTGCTCTGGTGAAGGGATGTTTCGTAAGCAACCAGATGCTATGGACTATTGGAGCTTAGATTATCCAAGTCAATGCGCCAGCTTGCAAAGAGAAATTCTAGCAGATGCAGTGACCATGCTGGCAGAGGGAGGTCGTCTGGTTTATTCAACCTGTACCTGGGCACCTGAGGAAAACGAAGAGATTGTTAATTGGCTGCTGGAAGAGTATGATTTTGACTTGCTACCAGTAGAGCATATCAATGGAATGGTGGCTGGAATCGACCTGCCAGAAACGGCTCGGATGTACCCTCATCATTTTAAGGGAGAAGGTCAGTTTGTCGCCCATTTACAATTTAAAGGTGACAATCCAGCTCCTAAATGTAAGGCAAGTAAGAGCAATCTCAGCCGAGAACAAGTTGCCTTGTGGCAGGAATTTGCGCAAAAACACTTGAAGGTCAATCTAAGGGGGATTTTGCAGACTTTTGGGGATCAACTCTATCTTTTGCCAGAACTCTTGCCAGATTTAGGGAAACTCAAGATTGCTCGCAATGGACTGCATCTGGGAACCTTCAAGAAGAAACGCTTTGAGCCTAGTTTTGCTCTTGGTCTAGCCTTGAAACCGAGTCAGGTAAAACAGTCGGTTGAAATTGACCAAGAGGCGTTTGTAAAGTATGCGGCTGGAGAGACTGTCCAGCTGGCGGAAAGTCTGCCAAATGGTTGGTACCAAGTTTTGGTTCAAGGCAATGGTTTGGGCTTTGCTAAGGTGACTGGAAATGTTTTGAAAAATTATTTTCCAAAAGGCCTCAGATTCAAGTGAAAATGCTAGTCAAAGTAGCTTGTCTATGTTATAGTGGAAGTATGGATTTTTTCAAATTGTCTTTTATTTTAAGTCAAAATTTGTTGAGAAGGCAACTGAGCAACTTTCTAGTAAAACTAAGCTAGCAACTTCGGTTGGCTCCCAATTTTCAAAAGAAAAACATAAATAAATAGTTGAAAAAATTCATAGCATTCACCATTATTTTCAAGGAGAAAAACAGTGAAAAAAAGGAAAAAACTCGCTCTATCCCTTGCGGCTCTTTTGCTAGCAGGTTCTTTGGCGGGATGTGCTAGCTGGATTGATCGTGGGGAATCCATGACAGCTGTTGGCTCAACGGCTCTTCAGCCATTGGTCGAAGCAGCAGCAGATGAATTTGGCTCTATGCACGTTGGAAAAACAGTCAACGTTCAAGGTGGAGGATCTGGTACAGGTCTGTCTCAGGTTCAGTCTGGAGCCGTTGATGTAGGAAATTCAGACGTATTTGCCGAGGAAAAAGACGGTATCAACGCCTCCTCTCTAGTGGACCACAAGGTAGCCGTAGCGGGCTTGGCAGTGATTGTAAACAAGGAAGTTGACGTTGAAAATCTGACAACTGAACAACTCCGTAGCATCTTCACAGGTCAAGTGACCAACTGGAAAGAAGTCGGTGGGAAAGACCTAGCCATTTCCATTATCAACCGCGCGGCAAGTTCTGGTTCGCGTGCAACTTTTGATAGTGTTATCATGGATGGTCAATCTGCTGTGCAGAGTCAAGAACAGGATTCAAATGGGATGGTCAAAAACATTGTTTCCCAGACACCAGGAGCCATTTCTTACCTAGCCTTTGCCTATGTGGATGACTCGGTGAAACGCATGAAGTTGAATGGCTATGAGCCGATTGCAGAAAATGTTACAACCAATAACTGGCCTTTGTGGTCTTATGAACACATGTACACCCTAGGTCAGCCGAACGAATTGGTGGCAGAGTTTCTCAACTTTGTCCTCTCAGATGAAGCGCAAAGCGGAATCGTTAAGGGAATGGGTTATATTTCTGTCAAGGAAATGAAGGTTGAAAAAGATGCTGTAGGAACAGTGACAGCACTAGAAGGGAGTCAATAATGAATCAAGAAGAATTAGCTAAAAAATTACTTTCTCCCTCAAAGAACTCTCGTCTAGAGAAATTAGGAAAAGGATTGACCTTTGCCTGTCTGTCTTTGATTGTCATCATTGTGGCTATGATTTTGATTTTCGTAGCCCAAAAAGGCTTGTCAACCTTCTTTGTAAATGGGGTCAATATCTTTGATTTCCTCTTTGGACAAACTTGGAATCCTTCAGGTAAACAATTTGGTGCCCTTCCTATGATTTTGGGTTCCTTTATTGTCACAATCCTATCAGCCCTTATCGCAACTCCTTTTGCCATTGGTGCGGCAGTCTTTATGACTGAAGTCTCACCAAAAGGTGCTAGAATCTTGCAACCAGCTATTGAATTGCTAGTCGGGATTCCTTCAGTCGTGTATGGATTTATCGGTTTACAGGTCGTAGTTCCTTTTGTCCGTAGTGTCTTTGGTGGAACTGGTTTTGGGATTTTATCAGGGATTTTTGTTCTCTTTGTCATGATCCTACCAACGGTAACCTTTATGACAACTGATAGCTTGCGTGCAGTGCCTCGTCACTACCGCGAAGCTAGTTTGGCTATGGGAGCCACTCGTTGGCAAACCATCTGGCGCGTGACCTTGAAGGCAGCGCGTTCAGGGATTTTCACTGCAGTGGTCTTTGGGATGGCGCGTGCCTTTGGTGAGGCCTTGGCCATTCAGATGGTGGTCGGAAACTCAGCCGTTGTCCCAACTTCACTAACAACACCTGCTGCGACCTTAACCTCTGTCTTGACCATGGGTATCGGAAATACCGTTATGGGAACAGTTGACAATAACGTTCTTTGGTCATTGGCCTTAGTCTTGCTCTTGATGAGTTTGGCCTTCAACAGTGTGATTAAATTGATTACGAAAGAAAGAGGAAAGAAAAACTATGCACGCTAAGAAATTAGATAAAATTGCAACAGCTGTCCTCTACTCAATTGCAGGAATTATCGTTGCCATCTTGGCATCCTTGATTCTTTATATCTTGGTTCGTGGTTTGCCCCACATCTCTTGGTCTTTCTTGACTGGCAAATCATCTTCTTACCAAGCAGGCGGAGGGATTGGAATTCAGCTCTATAATTCCTTCTTCCTCTTGGTCATTACTTTGATTATCTCTGTGCCTTTATCTATGGGGGCTGGGATTTTCCTAGCTGAATATGCTAAAAAAGGTCCTGTGACTAACTTTGTCAGAACCTGTATTGAAATCTTGTCTTCTCTGCCATCAGTGGTTGTGGGTCTCTTTGGTTATTTGATCTTTGTAGTTCAGTTTGAGTATGGATTTTCAATCATTTCAGGTGCCTTGGCCTTGACAGTCTTTAACCTGCCTCAGATGACTCGTAATGTTGAAGACAGTTTGAAACACGTTCACCACACGCAACGTGAAGCTGGCCTAGCTCTTGGGATTTCTCGTTGGGAGACAGTGGTTCATGTGGTCATTCCAGAAGCCCTTCCAGGTATTGTGACTGGTGTCGTCTTGGCATCTGGTCGTATCTTTGGTGAGGCGGCTGCTCTTATCTATACAGCAGGACAATCCGCTCCAGCCCTTGACTGGTCTAACTGGAACATTCTCAGTGTAACCAGTCCAATCTCTATCTTCCGTCAAGCAGAAACCTTGGCTGTCCACATCTGGAAAGTCAATAGCGAAGGAACCATTCCAGATGGCACCATCGTATCAGCAGGTTCTGCGGCCGTGCTCCTCATCTTTATCCTCATCTTTAACTTTGGAGCACGTAAACTCGGAAGCTACCTACATAAGAAATTAACCGCTGCCTAAAGGAGAAGCCATGTCAAAATATAATTGGGATGAAAAGCATATCATCACCTTTCCTGAAGAGAAAGTGGCCCTCTCTACTAAGGATTTACATGTTTACTACGGTAAAAAAGAATCCATCAAGGGCATCGATATGCAATTTGAAAAAAATAAAATTACGGCCTTAATTGGCCCTTCTGGTTCAGGAAAATCAACCTACCTTCGCAGTCTTAACCGTATGAATGATACTATTGATATTGCCAAGGTAACAGGTCAAATTCTCTATCAAGGGATTGATGTTAACCGTCCAGAAATTAACGTCTACGAGATGCGTAAGCACATCGGAATGGTCTTCCAACGACCAAATCCTTTTGCCAAGTCTATCTACCGCAACATCACTTTTGCACATGAACGTGCAGGGGTTAAGGACAAGCAAGTCTTGGATGAAATTGTGGAAACCTCTCTTCGTCAAGCTGCCCTTTGGGACCAGGTAAAAGATGACCTTCATAAGTCAGCCTTGACCCTATCAGGTGGTCAGCAGCAACGTCTCTGTATCGCTCGTGCCATCTCTGTTAAACCAGATATCCTCTTGATGGATGAACCGGCGTCTGCATTGGATCCGATTGCGACAGCCCAACTGGAAGAAACCATGTTAGAATTGAAGAAGGACTTTACCATCATCATCGTGACCCACAGTATGCAGCAGGCTGCGCGTGCTAGTGACTACACAGGATTTTTCTACTTGGGTGACTTGATCGAGTACGATAAGACCTCTAATATTTTCCAAAATGCCAAACTACAGTCAACCAATGACTACGTAACAGGACACTTTGGATAGAAAGGAAACAGTATGACAGAAGCGATTTTACAGGTGTCAGACCTGTCCGTTTACTACAATCAAAAAAAGGCCTTGAATAGTGTTTCCCTATCTTTCCAACCTAAGGAAATTACAGCCTTGATTGGTCCATCTGGATCAGGGAAGTCAACCCTTCTCAAGGCTATCAACCGCATGGGGGATCTTAATCCAGAGGTGACTACAACTGGTTCAGTAGTTTATAACGGTCATAATATTTACAGTCCGCGTACAGATACAGTTGAATTGCGTAAAGAAATCGGTATGGTTTTCCAACAACCAAACCCTTTCCCTATGTCTATCTACGAAAATGTTGTTTATGGGCTTCGTATCAATGGAGTTAAGGATAAGCAGGTTCTGGATGAAGCAGTAGAAAAAGCCTTGCAACGAGCATCTATCTGGGATGAGGTCAAGGATCGCCTGCATGATTCAGCTATCGGACTTTCAGGTGGACAACAGCAACGTGTTTGCGTTGCCCGTGTTTTGGCAACTAGTCCTAAAATCATTCTCTTGGATGAACCGACTTCAGCCTTGGACCCTATCTCGGCTGGTAAGATTGAAGAAACCTTGTATGGTCTAAAAGATAAATATACCATGCTCTTGGTTACGCGTTCTATGCAACAAGCCTCTCGTATTTCTGACAAGACAGGATTTTTCCTAGATGGAGATTTAATCGAGTTTAACGATACCAAGAAGATGTTCCTCAACCCACAACATAAGGAAACAGAAGACTATATTTCAGGAAAATTTGGATAAGGAGATAAATGATGTTACGTTCTCAATTTGAGGAAGATTTAGAGAAATTGCACAACCAGTTCTATGCTATGGGACAAGAAGTGCTATCCCAAATCAATCGTACAGTGCGTGCCTTTGTTACGCATGACCGTGATTTGGCCAAAGAAGTCATTGAAGACGATGCAGAAGTAAACGAATACGAGGTGAAATTGGAGAAGAAATCATTTGAAATGATTGCCCTCCAACAACCCGTTTCTCAGGACTTGCGTACAGTTCTAACAGTCTTAAAAGCTGTATCTGACTTGGAACGTATGGGTGACCATGCCGTTTCTATTGCAAAAGCAGCCATTCGTATGAAGGGGGAGCAACGCATCCCAGCTGTTGAAGAAGAAATCAAGAGAATGGGTCGCGATGTCAAGAATTTCGTCGAAGCAGCCCTTGAACTCTATCTCAATGGCTCAGTGGACCAGGCCTATGAAGTAGCAGCTATGGATGAAAAAATCAACCATTACTTTGATAGCATTCGTGACTTGGCTACGGAAGAAATCAAGAAAAATCCAGATGCTATCGTTACAGGACGCGATTACTTCCAAGTGATTGCCTTTTTGGAACGTATTGGAGACTATGCAAAAAATATCTGTGAATGGGTTGTTTACTTTGAAACAGGTAAGATTGTCGAACTATAAAATAGGATAATTCTGTATAAAAAGGAGCTTTAAATCAATTGACAGCTCCTTTTATTGAATGAAAAAAATATTTTTGAGATAAAAATTCAAAAAAACACTTGACAAGTATCTTGGATAGCGTTATAATTATACAAAATTAACAGAGAGGTTGTTTATTTATGAAATCAAAAAAATGGATATTTGTTTTATGTAGCTTTCTTGCAAGTTTCTTCTTAGTGGCTTGCCAGTCGGGTTCTAATGGTTCTCAGTCAGCTGTTGAGGCAATTAAGCAAAAGGGGAAATTAGTTGTGGCGACTAGTCCTGACTATGCACCCTTTGAATTCCAATCCTTAGTTGACGGAAAAAACCAGGTAGTCGGTGCGGACATTGACATGGCCCAGGCTATCGCTGATGAACTTGGGGTGAAGTTGGAAATTTCAAGCATGAGTTTTGACAATGTCTTGACTAGTCTTCAAACTGGTAAGGCTGACCTAGCAGTTGCAGGAATTAGCGCTACTGACGAGAGAAAAGAAGTCTTTGATTTTTCAATCCCTTACTATGAAAACAAGATTAGTTTCTTGGTTCGTAAGTCTGATGTAGAAAAATACAAGGATTTAACTAGCCTTGAAAGTGCTAATATTGCGGCCCAAAAAGGGACTGTTCCAGAATCTATGGTCAAGGAGCAATTGCCAAAAGCTCAATTGACTTCCCTAACCAATATGGGTGAAGCAGTTAATGAATTGCAGGCTGGAAAAGTAGATGCTGTTCACATGGATGAGCCTGTTGCTCTTAGCTATGCTGCTAAAAACGCCGACTTAGCTGTCGCAACTGTCAGCTTGAAGATGAAGGACGGCGAAGCTAATGCAGTTGCCCTTAGAAAAAATAGTGCTGATTTGAAAGAAGTGGTGGACAAGGTCATCCAAAAACTCAAGGATGACGGTACCTACCAAAAATATCTTGAAAAAGCGGCAACCTTAACAGAAGTTGAAGAATAATACTCAATGAAAATCAAAGAGCAAACTAGGAAGCTAGCCGCAAGCTGTACTTGAGTACGGTAAGGCGACGCTGACGTGGTTTGAATTTGATTTTCGAAGAGTATAAGAGAAAAGCAGAGTTGGAAGTCAGTCCAATTCTGCTTTTAAATAGTCTAAAACTTTTTTTAGATTGTCTAGGGACACCTTGGCAAATTGATAAGGGCAGGCATCCAAGTAAGCCTCCTCAAAGAAGTTCAATTTCAGCTGACTGTGTTTGAGGCTGGCGATTTTAGGATACTGTCTGAGGTCTAGCAATAAACCATCGTGTAGGGGATAATGAGGAAGGGGACAAGGAGTGTTAGCTAGTCTTTCCTCGATTTGTTTTTGGTAGTCTTCCTGATTGGACAAGCGAGCTAGACGATTTTTCTCAAACAATTGACTGTCAATATAGAGTGATAAGGCCTTTTGCATGATGAGGTTGCTGTCGTAGTCTAGGATATTTTTGTAGGCCACAAAGGCTTTTTTAATAGCATTTGGAAGAATGAGTGCTGTAATCCGCAGGGCTGGAAAGAGGCTGGTTGAGAAGGACTTGATATAAATGACGCGCTCCTCTGTATCCAGATAGTGGAAGGTCTGGCCCTTCTTGGAGTCCAAATCCCCCAAATAGTCGTCCTCTACGATATAGACACCATACTTGGCAGCTAAGTCAAGAATAGCCCGTTTGTCCTGCTCAGAATAGGAATGGCCTAGAGGATAGTGAAAACGAGGAATAGTGTAGAAAAACTTGATCTTTCCCGTTTGGAAATGCCGTTCAAGTTCCATTAAGTCAATCCCATCAATGCCTCGTTCAATCGTTTGATAGTCTAATCCTTGAGCAATCAAGAGGCGATTCATCCGATGGTAGGTCGGCTGTTCCACCAAGATTTCCTTTGCTTGGCTTGGAAAGGATATTTGAGAGAGGATAAACAAGGCTTGTTGGGTCCCAGAAGTCAATACCAGTTGGTCAGCCTTGCAGTAGAGGGCTTGGTCAAAGAGAAGTTTATGAATAGACTGTCTTAGGTCTTCTAAACCTTCTTGGTTGTCATAGTAGTTGAAGAGGTAGTTTTCCCGGCCAATTAAGGTTTCGTTGACACAGAGTCGAAAATCGTCATAGGCACTAGCATGTTCGTCGGTAACCTCGATTTCTAGGTCTTGGTGTTGCCCTTGTTCTAGTACATAGTAGCCACTCTGGGGCTTGGCATAGAGGTATTGTTCGTGTCGTAATTCCAGCAGGGCACGTTGAATGGTGTCCTTGCTACAGTGAAAGTCAAGGCTCAGTTGACGGATAGAAGGCAGGCGACTACCCGTCGGAAAGCGTCCAGACTCGATACCATTTTTCAGATAGGAAACGACCTCTTGGTATTTGCTTTGTTTCTTCATTCCAGACCTCCCTTGATTTTGTTACATTGTACCCTTTTTTTTTCTTCTTGGCAATGTCTAGGGTGTTTCTCTCGTTCACATCTAGGGGCAAATGTGGTATACTTAGGAGTAAGATTTATAGAATAACAGACAAGAAAGTGAATGGATAAGAACGTGCAGGAACCAGTGAAATTATTTCAATACAATACCCTTGGAGCCTTGATGGCTGGCCTTTATGGTGGGACCATGACAGTAGGAGAATTGCTAGAGCATGGTGACCTTGGTTTGGGAACCTTGGATTCCATTGATGGAGAATTGATTGTCTTGGATGGTAAGGCTTATCAGGCCAAAGGATCAGGCGACCAGCCAGAGATTGTGGAGGTGTCACCAGATGCCCTTATTCCTTATGCAGCAGTAGTACCACATCAGGCAGAGGTCATTTTCCGCCAGCGCTTTGAGATGACAGACAAGGAATTGGAAGAACGAATTGAGTCTTATTATGACGGGGAAAATCTTTTCCGCTCTATCAAGATTCGGGGGGAATTTTCGCATATGCATGTGCGCATGATTCCTAAGTCGACACCAGATACCAAGTTTGCTGATGTCGCAACCCATCAACCTGAATATAGTCGTGAAAATGTGGCGGGAACCATCGTTGGTTTCTGGACTCCAGAGATTTTCCATGGGGTCAGTGTGGCAGGCTACCATCTGCACTTCATCTCAGATGACTTGACCTTCGGTGGGCATGTCATGGACTTTGTCATCAAGGAAGGGATTATCGAGGTGGGAGCGGTTGACCAGTTGGACCAACGTTTTCCAGTCCAAGATCGTCAATACTTGTTTGCTAAGTTCAATGTTGACGAGATGAAAAAAGATATTGAAAAGGCGGAATAGGAGAAGAAAATGACCATTCATATCATTATTACCATGTTGCTGTTGCTGGCTTTCTTGATAGGAAGCATTTGGTATGCCAAAAAGAAGTACCAGATTAATCTAGCTGTCTTGGGCTTGGGGGCTGTTGCTTTCTTTGTCTCTTCACAGATTTTGGAAAAACTGGTGCATATCTTGGTTTTACATCCTCAAAAAGACGGTAGTATTGCCCTCATGCAAGACCATCCGCTTGTCTATATCATCTATGGCCTAGCTATGGCAGCCTTTTTTGAGGAAACAGCTCGTCTTGTTTTCTTCAAATGGTTGGAGAAAAAGAGAAGTTTGGAAAAGGCAGATGCCTTGGCTTATGGATTGGGGCATGGTGGCTTGGAGTTGATTTTCCTAGGTCTTACTAGTTTGATTAATCTCTACATCGTTCTCTCAGCAGTTCAAACTCAGAATCCACAGGTCATGCAATTGCTGTCTGAAAATATGTTGAAAACTATTCAGTCGCTATCAGTCTGGCAGATTTATTTGCTTGGTTTTGAGCGAATCTTGGCCCTAGGTTTCCAATTACTCTTGACTGTTTGGGTTTACCAAGCTGTTCGCCAGAAGAAATGGATTTATCTCCTAGCGGCCTATGGACTACATGCCTTCTTTGATCTGGCACCATCTCTTGCCCAAGTTGGCTGGTTGACCAATCCAGTCTTGGTTGAAGTTGTCCTAGCACTTGAGCTTGTTCTGGTTGCCTATGGAACAAAGGCTATCTTTTGCAAAAAATCATAAAAAGAGGGGAAACCTCTTTTTTTGTTTAAAATAATCCCAAGATTTTTTTAGGGTCGTCAAATGGTCTTAAAAATGGTATAATGGAATGAATTTTGTAAAAGGAAGAGTGTCATGTCAGTAAAAGAAAAAATACTTGAAATTTTAGAAGGGATTGATATCCGTTTCAAGGAACCCTTGCATAGCTATAGTTATACAAAAGTAGGTGGAGAGGCTGATTATCTGGTCTTTCCACGAAATCGTTTTGAGTTGGCGCGCGTTGTTAAATTTGCCAATCAAGAAAATATTCCTTGGATGGTTCTTGGAAATGCCAGCAACATCATCGTTCGTGATGGTGGGATTCGTGGATTTGTCATCTTGTGTGACAAGCTCAATAATGTTTCCGTTGATGGCTATACCATTGAAGCTGAAGCTGGTGCTAACCTGATTGAAACAACTCGCATTGCCCTTCGTCATAGTTTGACTGGCTTTGAGTTTGCTTGTGGTATTCCTGGAAGTGTCGGTGGTGCTGTCTTTATGAATGCGGGTGCCTATGGTGGCGAGATTTCCCATATCTTACAGTCTTGTAAGGTCTTGACCAAGGATGGAGAAATCGAGACCCTGTCTGCCCAGGACTTGGCTTTCGGGTATCGCCATTCAGCCATTCAGGAGTCTGGTGCAGTTGTCTTGTCAGCTAAATTTTCCCTTGCTCCAGGAAACCATCAGGTTATCAAGCAAGAAATGGATCGCTTGACGCATCTACGTGAACTCAAGCAACCTTTAGAATATCCATCTTGTGGTTCGGTCTTTAAGCGTCCAGTAGGGCATTTTGCAGGTCAATTAATTTCAGAAGCTGGCTTGAAAGGCTATCGTATTGGTGGAGTAGAAGTCTCAGAAAAACACGCAGGTTTTATGATTAATGTTGCTGACGGAACGGCTAAAGACTACGAGGACTTGATTGAGTCTGTGATTGAAAAAGTCAAGGAACACTCAGGTGTCACCCTTGAGAGGGAAGTCCGTATTTTAGGTGAAAGCAAGTAGGAAGCGGTGTTTGAAAAGCTGCTGCTATGTCATGGAAAGGGGGTGAAAGCCTATCGTTAGTGCAGAAGTATGTAGGCAGTTTAATCTCCTACACGAGGTAGTAGCGGCCTGACAGAGCCCTGATCTGTTAATCTATGAAAAAGAAGGAATAAATGACAATTGAAAAAACCAATTATTGAATTCAAAAACGTCTCTAAAGTTTTTGAAGACAGCAACACCAAGGTTCTCAAAGATATCAACTTTGAGTTGGAAGAAGGGAAATTCTACACCCTTCTAGGCGCATCTGGGTCAGGGAAATCAACCATCCTAAACATCATTGCAGGGTTACTAGATGCGACGACAGGAGATATTTTGCTGGACGGTGTCCGCATCAATGACATCCCAACCAACAAGCGAGACGTCCATACGGTCTTCCAATCCTATGCCTTGTTTCCACACATGAATGTGTTTGAAAATGTTGCCTTTCCACTCCGTTTGCGTAAGATTGACAAGAAAGAAATCGAGCAGCGTGTAGCGGAAGTTCTCAAGATGGTTCAGTTGGAAGGTTATGAAAAACGTTCCATTCGTAAACTATCTGGAGGACAACGTCAGCGTGTGGCTATTGCCCGTGCCATCATCAACCAACCCCGTGTGGTCTTGCTGGACGAGCCTTTATCAGCGCTGGACTTGAAATTAAGAACAGACATGCAGTACGAACTGCGTGAACTACAACAACGATTGGGCATTACCTTTGTCTTTGTCACTCACGATCAGGAAGAAGCTCTGGCTATGAGTGACTGGATTTTCGTTATGAATGATGGTGAGATTGTCCAGTCTGGAACACCAGTAGATATCTACGATGAGCCAATCAACCACTTTGTTGCCACCTTTATCGGTGAGTCAAATATCTTGCCAGGAACCATGATTGAGGACTACTTGGTTGAGTTTAACGGTAAACGCTTTGAAGCGGTCGATGGTGGGATGAAGCCAAATGAGCCTGTAGAGGTCGTTATTCGTCCAGAGGACTTGCGCATTACCCTTCCTGAAGAAGGTAAGCTCCAAGTTAAGGTGGATACCCAGCTCTTCCGTGGGGTGCACTATGAGATTATCGCCTATGATGAACTTGGAAACGAATGGATGATTCACTCAACTCGTAAGGCCATCGTGGGTGAGGAAATCGGTTTGGACTTTGAGCCAGAAGACATCCATATCATGCGTCTCAACGAAACCGAGGAAGAGTTCGATGCTCGTATTGAGGAGTACGTAGAAATCGAAGAGCAAGAAGCAGGTCTGATCAATGCAATCGAGGAGGAAAGAGATGAAGAAAACAAGCTCTAAACTCTTTGTAGTGCCCTACATGCTTTGGATTGTCCTCTTTGTATTGGCACCCTTGGTCTTGATTTTCGGTCAATCCTTTTTCAATATCGAAGGACAATTCAGTTTAGAAAACTATAAATCCTACTTTGCGTCACAAAACTTAACCTATCTCAAAATGAGTTTTAACTCTGTACTTTATGCAGGGATTGTGACCTTTGTGACCTTGCTTATCAGCTATCCAACGGCCCTCTTTTTGACCCGTCTCAAGCACCGTCAACTCTGGCTCATGCTGATTATCCTGCCTACCTGGATTAATTTGCTCCTTAAGGCCTATGCCTTTATCGGGATTTTTGGTCAGAATGGCTCTATTAACCAATTCTTGGAATTTATCGGAATCGGTTCGCAACAGTTGCTCTTTACCGATTTCTCCTTTATCTTTGTCGCAAGCTACATCGAGCTTCCCTTTATGATTTTGCCGATTTTCAATGTCTTGGACGATATGGATAACAATCTCATCAATGCCAGCTATGACCTGGGTGCGACCAAGTGGGAGACCTTCCGTCATGTCATCTTCCCTCTGTCTATGAACGGCGTGAGAAGTGGGGTTCAGTCGGTCTTTATTCCAAGCTTGAGTCTCTTCATGCTGACTCGTTTGATTGGTGGGAACCGCGTTATTACTCTGGGGACAGCCATTGAGCAGAACTTCCTAACCAATGACAACTACGGTATGGGTTCTACCATCGGTGTGATTCTCATCCTGACCATGTTCATCACCATGTGGGTGACCAAGGAAAGGAGAGAACGATGAAAAAATTTGCCAATCTTTATCTGGGACTGGTCTTTCTTGTCCTCTACCTGCCGATTTTTTACTTGATTGGCTACGCCTTTAATGCAGGCAACGACATGAATAGCTTTACAGGCTTTAGCTTGAGCCATTTTAAAACCATGTTTAACGATGGTCGCCTTATGTTGATTGTGACTCAGACCTTTTTATTGGCCTTCCTGTCAGCCTTGATTGCGACCATTATCGGGACTTTTGGTGCTATTTACATCTACCAGTCTCGTAAGAAATACCAAGAAGCCTTTCTATCTCTCAATAATATCCTCATGGTTGCGCCTGACGTTATGATTGGTGCCAGCTTCTTGATTCTCTTTACCCAACTCAAGTTTTCACTTGGTTTTTTGACCGTTCTCTCTAGTCATGTGGCCTTCTCCATTCCTATCGTGGTCTTGATGGTCTTGCCACGTCTTAAGGAAATGAACGGCGATATGATTCATGCAGCCTATGACTTGGGAGCCAGTCAATTTCAGATGTTTAAGGAAATCATGCTTCCTTACCTGACACCGTCTATCATTGCAGGTTATTTCATGGCCTTTACCTATTCGCTAGATGACTTTGCCGTGACCTTCTTTGTAACGGGAAATGGCTTTTCAACCCTGTCAGTCGAGATTTACTCTCGTGCTCGTAAGGGGATTTCGTTAGAGATTAATGCTCTGTCTGCCCTTGTCTTTCTCTTTAGTATTATCCTAGTTGTTGGATATTACTTTATCTCACGTGAGAAGGAGGAGCAAGCATGAAAAAACTCTATTCATTTTTAGCAGGAATTGTAGCCATTATTCTCGTCTTGTGGGGAATTGCGACGCATCTAGATAGTAAAATCAATAGCCGAGATAGTCAAAAACTGGTTATCTACAACTGGGGTGACTATATCGATCCAGAACTCTTGGAGCAATTCACAGAAGAAACAGGAATCCAAGTCCAGTACGAGACCTTTGACTCCAACGAAGCCATGTATACCAAGATTAAGCAGGGTGGAACGACCTACGATATTGCCATTCCTAGTGAATACATGATTAACAAGATGAAGGACGAAGACCTCTTGGTTCCGCTTGACTATTCAAAACTTGAAGGTCTTGAAAATATCGGACCAGAGTTTCTCAACCAGTCCTTTGATCCAGGTAATAAATTCTCCATCCCTTACTTCTGGGGGACTTTGGGAATTGTCTACAATGAAACCATGGTAGATGAAGCGCCTGAGCATTGGGATGATCTCTGGAAGCCAGAGTATAAGAACTCTATCATGCTTTTTGATGGGGCGCGTGAGGTATTAGGACTCGGACTTAATTCCCTCGGCTACAGCCTCAACTCCAAGGATACACAGCAGTTAGAAGAGACAGTAGACAAACTCTACAAACTGACTCCAAATATCAAGGCTATTGTGGCAGACGAAATGAAGGGATACATGATTCAGAATAACGCTGCAATCGGTGTGACCTTCTCTGGGGAAGCTAGCCAAATGCTAGAGAAAAATGAAAATCTACGCTATGTGGTACCGACAGAAGCCAGCAACCTTTGGTTTGACAATATGGTTATTCCCAAAACAGTCAAAAACCAAGATGCAGCCTATGCCTTTATCAACTTTATGTTGAAACCTGAAAATGCTCTTAAAAATGCAGAGTATGTCGGCTATTCCACACCAAACCTACCAGCTAAGGAACTGCTCCCAGAGGAGAAAAAAGAAGACAAGGCCTTCTATCCAGATGCTGAAACCATGAAACACCTAGAAGTTTATGAGAAATTTGACCATAAATGGACAGGAAAATATAGCGACCTCTTCCTACAGTTTAAAATGTATCGGAAGTAGGAGAACGTAAGAAAACGAATCAGTCAAGCTGGTTCGTTTTTTAAAAAATAAAAGGCAATTTTTGTAACGGTATCTTTTTCTATGATAGTTGCTTATTTTCTTTCCCAGTAGTATACTAAGTTTAACCTTACAGAAAGCGGTAACAAAGAATGAAAATATCTACTTTTTTCAAAAAATTTTATTTGCCAGCCCTTTTGACTGTTCAGCAAACTGTTATACTATTCTCTCTAAAGGATGGTTTGGATCGACAATACCTAACAACTGATTCCATACATTTGGTGATAGGGTTCTTTATATTTGCAAATATTTTCGTAGCTGTCTTTAACAATTCAAAACTTTGGAATAAAAGTTGGGATAAAAAGAGTGATAGCAGTAAGAAAAAATTTATTCTGAAAAAGTAATCTGAGATGTAGGGAATGGGTTATTTAAATAGGAATCATTTCCAGTTGACGCAAGCTTAAAAAAACGATATAATAAGAAAGTTGAGAATTGATTTTCACTTGTCTTAGTCCAGAGAAATGGCGGTGCTGCGAGCCATCTAAGCTAGAAAGTCATGCTACTCAATCATACAATTGCATAAGAACAAGAGAATGACAAGTTCATTGAATGAAGGTGGTACCGCGGTTTTTCGCCCTTCGTGATATGAGCTTGTCTTTTGATTTTTGGAGGTGTTGATGAAAACATTTCTTGTCAAACAAAAGTTTCGTCTTGGAGGCGAACGCTTCGCTATCAAGGATGACAGGGGAGAAATCGCCTATCAGGTGGAGGGATCATTTTTTAAGATTCCCAAAACTTTTACCATCTATGATGCGACTGGTGAACAGGTCAGTTAGATCAGTAAAGAAATCTTGACCTTACTTCCTCGTTTTGAAATTCAGCTTCGGGATGGCTCGAGTTTTGTCATTCGCAAGAAGTTAACCTTCTGGCGAGATAAGTATGAGTTTGATAATCTAGGTCTTCGTATCGAGGGCAATATCTGGGATTTGAATTTCAAACTACTGGATGATCGCGATCAGTTGATTGCGGAAATCAGGAAAGAACTCTTCCAACTGACCTCTACTTATAACGTAACAGTCCTTGAGGACTCTTATGCAGACCTAGTCATTTCCCTCTGTGTCGCGATTGACTATGTGGAAATGCTGGAAAGTCAATCAAATTAAACAAGCAATAAGGAGACAATATGAAACAACTATCTAGTGCACAAGTACGCCAAATGTGGCTTGATTTCTGGGCGACAAAAGGTCACTCTGTAGAACCATCAGTGAGCTTGGTTCCTGTAAATGATCCAACACTTTTGTGGATCAACTCAGGGGTAGCAACCCTTAAGAAATACTTTGACGGAACCATCATTCCTGAAAATCCACGTATTACCAATGCCCAAAAAGCCATTCGTACCAACGATATCGAGAACGTAGGAAAGACTGCACGTCACCATACTATGTTTGAAATGTTGGGGAACTTCTCTATCGGAGATTACTTCCGTGATGAAGCTATCACTTGGGCTTATGAGCTTTTGACAAGCCCTGAGTGGTTTGACTTCCCAGCTGAAAAACTTTACATGACCTACTATCCAGATGATAAAGATTCATACAACCGTTGGATTGAAGTGGGAGTGGATCCAAGTCACTTGATTCCTATTGAGGACAACTTCTGGGAAATCGGTGCAGGACCTTCTGGACCAGATACAGAGATTTTCTTTGACCGTGGAGAAGCTTTTGACCCAGAAAATATCGGTCTTCGCCTTCTTGCAGAAGATATTGAAAACGACCGTTATATCGAAATCTGGAACATCGTTTTGTCACAATTTAACGCAGACCCTGCTGTTCCTCGTAGCGAATACAAGGAATTGCCACACAAGAACATTGATACGGGCGCTGGTTTGGAGCGTTTGGTAGCGGTTATCCAAGGTGCTAAGACTAACTTTGAAACAGACCTCTTCATGCCAATCATTCGTGAAGTGGAGAAATTGTCTGGTAAGGTCTACGACCAAGATGGCGACAACATGAGCTTCAAGGTCATCGCAGACCACATCCGTTCATTGTCATTTGCCATCGGTGATGGTGCCCTTCCAGGAAATGAAGGTCGTGGTTATGTCCTTCGCCGTCTTCTCCGTCGTGCTTCTATGCATGGTCAAAAATTGGGAATCAACGAGCCTTTCCTTTACAAACTCGTTCCAACTGTTGGAAAAATCATGGAAAGCTACTATCCAGAAGTGCTTGAAAAACGTGACTTTATTGAGAAAATTGTTAAGAGCGAGGAAGAGTCATTTGCCCGTACCCTACACTCAGGTCAACACTTTGCCCAAGGTATCGTAGTAAACTTGAAAGAAAAAGGTCAATCTGTCATTGCTGGTCAAGATGTATTCAAACTTTATGACACTTATGGATTCCCAGTTGAATTGACTGAAGAAATCGCTGAAGAAGCTGGCATGACTGTTGACCGTGAAGGATTTGAAGCAGCCATGAAAGAACAGCAAGAACGTGCGCGTGCGTCAGCTGTCAAGGGTGGCTCAATGGGTATGCAAAATGAAACCCTTCAAAACATCACAGTGGAAAGTGTCTTCAACTACAATGCTAGCCAATTGTCTTCTAAATTGGTGGCTATCGTGGCTGACAATGCAGAAGTAGAAGCTGTATCAGAAGGAACTGCCTCACTTATCTTTGCGGAAACGCCATTCTATGCTGAAATGGGTGGACAGGTAGCTGACCATGGACAAATCTTGGATGAGTCAGGTAAGGTCGTGGCTACTGTGACAAATGTTCAAAAAGCACCAAACGGACAAGCTCTTCATACAGTTGAAGTCCATGCACCGCTTGCCTTGAACCAAGAATATACCTTGGCAATCGATACAAATCGTCGTCACCGTGTCATGAAAAACCACACTGCGACTCACTTGCTTCACGCTGCCCTTCACAATATCCTTGGAAACCACGCAACACAAGCAGGTTCTCTTAACGAAGTTGAATTCCTACGCTTTGACTTTACGCATTTCCAAGCTGTAACTGCTGAAGAATTGCGTGCGATTGAACAGCAAGTCAACGAGAAAATCTGGGAAGCTCTTGAAGTGAAGACAGTTGAAACGGATATTGACACTGCCAAAGAAATGGGAGCTATGGCCCTATTTGGTGAGAAGTACGGTAAGGAAGTTCGTGTTGTTACAATCGGTGACTACTCTATCGAGCTTTGTGGTGGTACTCACGTTGGCAACACTTCTGAGATTGGTCTCTTCAAGATTGTCAAAGAAGAAGGGATCGGATCAGGAACTCGCCGTATCTTGGCAGTGACTGGTAAGGAAGCCTTTGAAGCCTACCGTGAACAAGAAGACGCTCTTAAAGCTGTCGCAGCAACCTTGAAAGCACCTCAAGTTAAGGAAGTGCCTCACAAGGTAGAAGGACTACAAGAACAACTTCGTCAACTTCAAAAAGAAAATGCTGAGTTGAAAGAAAAAGCCGCAGCTGCAGCTGCAGGCGATATCTTCAAGGATGTGAAGGAAGTCAATGGTCACCGTTACATTGCTAGTCAAGTTTCTGTATCAGATGCAGGTGCCCTTCGTACCTTTGCGGATAACTGGAAACAAAAAGACTACTCTGATCTTCTTGTCCTAGTTGCTGCTATCGGTGATAAAGTCAATGTTCTTGTAGCAAGCAAGACAAAAGACCTTCATGCAGGAAACCTTGTCAAAGAATTGGCACCAATCGTCGATGGACGTGGTGGTGGTAAACCAGACATGGCCATGGCAGGAGGAAGCAACCAAGCTAAGATCCAAGAATTGTTGGATGCAGTAGCAGGTAAATTGTAATCAAGTAATACTCTTCGAAAATCTCTTCAAACATTGTCAGCTTCACCTTGGATTTTATATGTGACTGACTTCGTCAGTCTTATCTACAACCTCAAAGCAGTGCTTTGAGCAACCTGAGGCTAGCGTCCTAGTTTGCTCTTTGATTTTCATTGAGAATAAAGATCTATCCATTTGGGTAGGTCTTTTTTGTGAATGCAAAAAAGCCAAATCCGCTTGGAACTGGCTGGTTATCATTGGCTATTATACTCAATGAAAATCAAAGAGCAAACTAGGAAACTAGCCGCAGGCTGTACTTGAGTACGGCAAGGCGACGTTGACTTGGTTTGAAGAGTATTAGATTGTATTGGCTGCCCAGACACTTACCGAAGCAGCTGAGACTGGGAATTGTCCATAACCTTCCTCATCAATTGTAACTTGACCTTGGTGGTTTTCAAGTAAATCTACAAAGGTTTGGTTAGCCCATTCTTGGCCGACAAACATTGATTTGCTGTTTTCTTGGTCATTTGAAATCAAGACTGCGATTGGGGATTGATTTTCAGCACCTGAACGTACCCAACCGATACAGTTAGCATCATCAAAGTAGTCATTTTGTTCTCCATAGGCCAAATCTTTTCGGATGGCTAGGAGGCGGTCAAGGACTTCTTTGAAATCTTGTTGAGCATATTGCCCTGAAATCCCATAGTAGTCTCCGTAAAAGACACATGGCAGTCCATTTTGGCGTAATAGAATGAGGGCATAGGCTGCTGGCTTAAACCATTCTTCAACAGTAGACTCAAGAGCCTGACCACGTTGGGTATCGTGGTTGTCGACAAAGGTTACAGCCTTGTAAGGCTTGAGTTCAACCAAGCTATCTGTGAAAATACCACGAAGGTCATAGTTTGCGCCAGCTTGACTGGCTTCAAAGAGATTCTGGTGGAGACGAACATCAACAAGGTCGAATCGTTCTTCCGTTTTTTCAAGATAGTCTAGATTGGCTTCCTTGTCAGGATTCCAGAATTCACCAAAAACATAGAAATCCTCACCGTATTTTTCCTTCATATCACGGATAAAATTGCTCATGAAGAAAGAGTCAATGTGTTTAACGGCATCCAAGCGGAAACCAGCTACACCAGTCGTTTCCATGAACCAGTCAGCCCAGTCATAGATATTTTGGATGACTTCAGGATGTTTAAAGTCTAGGTCGGCATACATGAGGTAGTCATAGTTACCGTTTTCATTATCGACCAATTCCTCATTTGCCCACCCCTTGTTGTCCCCTTGGATGAGATAAATCCCAGACTTTCGGCGTTTGGCATCATAGTCTGTACCGGTGAAGTGGTACCAGTGCCAGTGGAAGTCATTGTAGGTATCTTGGCGACCATCGAAGGTAAAGCTAGTCCAGCCATTGATGGTGAAGGGTTCCCCAAGTTCAACTGTACGGTCTACAGGATCTACTTCAATAACCTGAAAGGCTTCCATGTGATCAGCAGCAGCCTTGTGATTGAGCACCACATCGGCCATAGGTTGAATTCCCTGTGCTTTTAGGGCTTGAATGGCTTGAAGATAGTCTTCTTTAAAACCATACTTGGTGCGGACAGTTCCTTTTTGATTAAACTCGCCTAGGTCGAATAAGTCATAGACCCCATAGCCGACATCTTTTTCATTGGTAGCCTTGAAAGCTGGTGGCATCCAGACGTGGCTGATACCGAGATCAGCTAGGTGTGGAGCATCTTCAGCTAGACGCGTCCAGTGCTGACCGTCGTGGGGCAGATACCATTCAAAGTATTGCATGAGTGTTTGATTTTGCATGATGTTTCCTCTTACTTGTCAATCTTGTTCTTTATTCTATCATAAAGTATCGGTTAGCTCAATCGTTTGCGTAAAACTGAATAATAAGTTTTTGACTATTTTATATAAAATGTTGATTTTTAAAATGAAAGTGCTATCATAATAGTAAAATACATAGATAAAGCTAGGAGTCAAACCATGATTGAATTTCAAAATGTTAGTAAGTTATATGGTGATAGAGAGGCCTTGAGCAATCTCAATTTGCAGATTGAAAATGGAGAGATTATGGGTCTGATTGGCCATAATGGTGCTGGAAAATCGACCACCATAAAGTCTCTAGTCAGTATCATTTCGCCCAGCAGTGGTCGTATTTTGGTAGACGGTCAGGAGTTATCGGAAAATCGCTTGGCTATTAAACGAAAGATTGGCTACGTAGCAGACTCGCCTGACTTATTCTTGCGCTTAACGGCCAATGAATTTTGGGAATTGATTGCTTCATCCTATGATCTGACTAGCTCTGATTTGGAGTCTAGTCTAGCTAGGCTATTGAGTGTTTTTGATTTTGCTGAAAACCGCTATCAGGTTATTGAAACCCTTTCTCACGGAATGCGTCAGAAAGTCTTTGTCATCGGAGCACTCTTGTCCGATCCCGATATTTGGGTCTTGGACGAACCCTTGACAGGTTTGGATCCCCAGGCTGCCTTTGATTTGAAGCAAATGATGAAGGAGCATGCGCAAAAAGGCAAGACGGTCTTGTTTTCAACTCATGTCCTAGAGGTGGCAGAGCAAGTCTGTGATCGGATTGCCATTTTGAAAAAGGGGCATTTGATTTATTGTGGTAGCGTAGAGGACTTGAGAAAAGACCATCCAGACCAGTCTTTAGAAAGTATCTACCTTAGCCTTGCTGGTAGAAAAGAGGAGATTTCAGATGCGTCTCAAAGTCATTAAAAAATTAGTTGATATCAATATCCTCTATTCATCTCAAGAAGCTAATCTGGCTAACCTACGAAAGAAGCAAGCTAAAAATCCTGGAAAAAAAGTAAATGTTTCCGCTAGAGTCCTAAGTTCTTACATTTTTTCTAGTCTCTTGATGCTTTTCATGTTTATAAATATAGCCTTTCGTTTTCCTTTTGAGGAAATGCCAAGTTTTTTTAGTAGCATGGTTGCTATTTTACTGGTGCTTGCCTTTTCAACTTCTTTCACTGCATTTTACAATGTCTTTTATGAGAGTAAGGATTTGGTATCGTATAGACCCTATGCCTTTAAAGAATCAGAGATTATAATCGCTAAAGGACTGTCTGTCCTCTTGCCAGCTCTGCCTGGAATTGTACCAATCCTAGCTTATTTTCTAGTCCTCTACATTAGGCTAGCTCCTTCTCTGTGGCTGGGCTTGCCTTTGATGCTGCTGTCCTTGGCCCTATTATTTGTCTCTGTTACTTTAGTGATGGTAGTGGCAGTACATTTTTTGGCTCAGACTACGGTCTTCAGAAAGTATCAGTCTATTTTTTCGAATGTGATGATTGGGATAGGAGTTCTCATACCTTTAATATTTGTCTTCTTTCTACAGTCGACTTCTGGACGTATTGTTGACAAAGTTAGAGACATTCCATTTCTCCTTTATCCTCTTCATATCTTTTACAAAATAGCAGTGGAGCCTTTTTCGACAGAAGCAATCCTGGGTCTGCTCGCTTGGATAGGACTAACTCTCTTCTTGCTTTACTTGAGCAAAAAGAAGGTTTTTCCTCGTTTTTATGACGTGATTCTGCTTAACAGTGAGGAGAAGGTCAAGAAAGAACGTCGCAGCAAGGAGAGAATTTCAACTACTAAAAAGGGATTTTTCCGCATGGTTTTACGCTACCACCTCACCCTCTTGGGACAGGGAACTGGCGTGGTTACAGTGCTTTTTACAAGTGCTTTCCTTCCTTATCTCATGATGATTGGTCTGATTTCCAAAATCCGAGATTCTCAGTTAGTCCCAGACATTCATCCTCCATACTGGTTACCCTTGTTTTTTATAGGATTGTTTATAGCAGTTGTCAATAACAATATTACCAGCCTGCATTCAATTGCCTTGTCCTTAGAGAGGGAAAATGTTGATTTTCTGAAGAGTTTACCCTTTGATTTTGCTCGTTATGTGAAAGTGAAATTTTGGATTATCTTTGCTGTCCAGTCCTTTTTACCAGTTCTGACTTTACTTGGTCTTTCTCTTTATTTAGGATTGCCCATCCTCTCGATGATTTACCTTCTTGCGACATGGGTCCTTGCCAGTGTCATCCTTTCTTGCCACCATTACCTTAAGGACGTGAAAAATCTATCAACCAATTGGAGTAGCATTACGGACCTGGTGAACCGTTCAAATCGTATAGTAGCAATAGTTTTACTCTTAATTTATTGTTTGATCTTGTTGATTTCAGTCATTGTGAGCTTATTCTTGGTTCGGTCTCTCTCCCCTATCCTTGCCATCAGCTTGGGAGTAGGAGCTCTTATCCTTCTGCTTGGTCTTGCTGTTTTTGGCTATCATTACTACCTATCACGCATATTGGTAGAGGTAGAAAAAAGATGAGATAGTTGGTCGTTTGCTTGATAAATTTTATAAAAAGAAATGCTCCTCCAAGATGGAAGAGCATTTTTTATTGTGATTTTGATTCAGTTTCTGCAGACTCTGGATGGAGTTCTTGGTAACTTGGTGCCTTGAAAAGATCAGTACTGGTTTTAGCTTGTCGTTGGCTAAAGAGACTAGTTGATTGACTTCCTTTTTCCTGCTCAATCTTTTGAAGAATTGGTAAAGAATTGAGGTAAGAAATACTTTCTGTATCAACTGTTCCAAGATGATCTTTTTGATAGAAACGTATCAAATCGCCAGTTTGAATCTGGTCGCTGATTTTTAGCTGTTGGCTGGCTGCCTGCCGAACGAGTTCTAGTTCAGTTTGAGCTTGTTCATCAAGATTGCTGATTTCAAGACCACTTTCAGTATAGTAAGTTCGTCCGTCGTAGCTGGTATATTTGGGTGTGACGAAGGAATTGGCAGTCCGAAAGGCAACGATTTCTTGATGATCTGGTGATAGTAGATCTTGTCCAACTTGAAGGAAGGAATTGGACTCAATACCAAGGAGGTGTTCGAGAGTCGGTAAGATATCGATTTGTCCACCGTATGTATTGATGATTTGTCCTTTTTCATAGCCAGGCATGACCACCATAAAAGGCACTCGTTGCAACATGGCATTGTCGTAATTCGACCAGTTCTCAGAAGTCTTGCCAATCAAGGGAGCCAGGTCAGGATTGCGGGAGTTAGAAATTCCATAATGGTCTCCGTAGATGACAATGATGGATTTTTCATAGAGGCCACTTTCTTTGAGATAGTCAAAGAAGGACTTAATAGCACTATCCAGATAGTTAGCCGTTTGGAAGTAGCCATTGATCGTTTCATCTTTGGTTTTGGCCAGTGGGAAACCAAGCTCATTGCCTGTCAGATTGCTAGCATAGGGATAGTGATTGGACACCGTGATATACTTGGCATAAAAAGGCTGCTGCAAGTGCTCTAGATATTGGATAGAATCTTTCATCATGATTTTATCATTTAAACCATATTGGAAAGAATTGCTACTGTCTTGCTTGGTAAAATAGGAAGCATCAAAGAAGTATTGGTAGCCCCATTGTTTGTAGGTTGTATTTCGGTTCCAGAAGGTCCCGATATTACCGTGAAAGACTGCACTTGATTGGTAGCCATTTTTCGATAGGATAAAAGGCGCAGCCTGCTGGGTATTGGTACCTCCATAGTTGACCATGAAGGAACCTTGGTCAAGTCCAAACAAACCAGTCTCCAGCATGGTTTCCGCATCTGAGGTCTTACCAGCCTTGACTTGGTTAAAGATATTCGAAAAGGCTAGGGTTGATTGCGAATGGTAGAGTGAATTAAGGAAGGGAGTGACTTCATGCTCAGTTCCATCTATGTTGAGTTTATAGTCCAATAGGAACTGCTGAAAACTCTCCAAGTGGAGATAAATCACATTTTTCCCTTTGGCAAGGCCAGAATAGTCTGGATTAGGCTTAGCCGAATGTTCTTGGACATAATCTGTAATGGGTTGCAGGTCGGTCTCAGAGGCCTTGGCACGTTCTTTGTTGGCGCTATAGGATTGGTTGGCACTATAACCTAAAAAGGCTGGCAAACTAAGGGCACGAACAATATAATAATTAGAAAATCCTCGCGATAGGAGATCGGGACGTTCGATTTCAGCCAAGAAAAGATTAGCAGAAAAGAGCAGGGCTGAGAGAGCAGTGATAGCAACACTGGAGCGGAATTTGAAAGGTCTCCTATCCAGCTGGATGAGCTTCTTATAGAGAAGATAAGCCAGCAATGGGAAATCCATAAAATAGATGAAATCCCAAAAGCGCAGTAACTCTAGTTCGGCAGTACCAACAGACACCTTGCTGACCACTTTCATGGTATTGGCCGTGATAAAGTCACTAAATTCTCGATAGTAAAAGATATTGGAATAAAGCCAAATGAACAAAAGGCTATAAATAGCTATACTAATACTATAAAAAATCTTGGTTGACCGAGCATAGAGGGCTAGAGCTAGCAAGAGGAGGCCCAAAGGAAGGGGGTTGAAAAAGGCGATAAAGGCAAGGTAATTTCCCTGCAACTTGCCCAATTGAATATCTAAATTAAAGTCAACGGTATAGGCTAATAAGGTTTTAAGCCAATAGAGGATTAAGAGGGTTAGGACAAAACCCAGTCTGGTACCCATGGTTTTTTGGATTTTGTTAAAATTGATTCTCACACAATTACTTCCTAAGTTTTTATTACTATATATTATACCATTTTTTAAAACTAGAGTAAAAAAGCAAGGGTAGTTTCTTTTTTGAGAATTGTCACAAAATTTGCTATAATAGTGACTATGAATAAAATAAGAGTCAGCAAAAGGGTTGAAAAAAAGCTTTCCAAGGGGCTTGTTTTACTAGAATCTAGTGATCTTGCAGATGTTTATCTCAAGAATCAGGAAGTAGAAGTCCATAGTCAAGATGGAAACTTTCTTGGGACTGCCTACCTTTCTCAGCAAAACAAGGGTTTGGGCTGGTTTGTTAGCACAGATAAGATTACCTTTAATCAAGCTTTCTTTGAAACACTCTTTAGACAAGCTAAAGAAAAGAGGAAAGCCTACTATCAAGATGATTTGACAACTGCCTTTCGTCTTTTTAATCAAGAGGGAGATGGCTTTGGTGGTCTGACAGTGGACCTTTATGGCGACTATGCTGTCTTTTCTTGGTATAACTCTTATGTTTATCAGATTCGCAAGGTTATCTCAGAAGCCTTTAGACAGGTTTTTCCTGAGGTGTTAGGGACCTATGAGAAGATCCGCTTTAAGGGATTAGACTATGAATCTGCCCATGTTTATGGTCAAGAAGCACCTGACTTCTTCACTGTTTTGGAAAATGGTGTCCTCTATCAAGTCTTTATGAATGATGGCTTGATGACAGGGATTTTCCTAGATCAGCACGAGGTTCGTGGTAGTCTAGTTGATGGCTTGGCTATGGGTAAATCCTTGCTCAACATGTTTTCCTACACAGCAGCCTTTTCAGTGGCTGCGGCCATGGGAGGAGCTAGCCAGACAACTTCTGTTGACCTAGCTAAACGTTCACGAGAATTGTCGGAAGCGCATTTTCAGGCAAATGGAATCAGCACCGACGACCATCGTTTTATAGTCATGGATGTCTTTGAATATTTCAAGTATGCCAAACGAAAAGGCTTGACTTATGATGTGATTGTCCTAGATCCGCCTAGCTTTGCTCGGAACAAAAAACAAACGTTCTCTGTGGCCAAGGATTATCACAAGTTGATTTCCCAGAGTCTTGAGATTTTAAATTCGGAAGGGATTATCATTGCCAGTACCAATGCTGCCAATGTATCCCGCCAGAAATTTACAGAACAAATTGATAAAGGCTTTGCAGGAAGAAGTTACCAGATTTTAAACAAATACGGTCTTCCAGCAGATTTTGCCTATAATAAAAAAGATGAAAGTAGTAATTACCTCAAGGTGATTAGTATGAAGGTTAGTAAATGAAATTAATCGTTTCAGTAATGCCAAGAAGTTTAGAGGAGGCCCAGGCTCTGGACGCCACGAGGTACCTGGATGCAGACATCATTGAATGGCGTGCCGACTATCTGCCTAAAGAAGCGATTTTGCAGGTGGCTCCAGCGATTTTTGAAAAATTCGCAGGTCGGGAGTTGGTTTTCACGCTGCGAACTCGCTCTGAAGGGGGAGAAATCGACCTTTCTCCAGAAGAATATATCCATCTAATCAAGGAAGTGGCGCAACTCTATCAACCAGACTATATTGATTTTGAGTACTATAGCTACAAGGATGTTTTTGAGGAAATGTTGGACTTCCCAAATCTCGTTTTGAGTTATCATAATTTTCAAGAAACACCTGAAAATATGATGGAAATCTTGTCAGAGTTGACGAGCTTAAATCCAAAACTTGTTAAGGTTGCAGTGATGGCTCATACAGAGCAGGATGTGCTAGACTTGATGAACTATACACGAGGTTTTAAAACCCTCAATCCTGAGCAGGAGTATGTAACTATTTCTATGGGTAAGGTGGGCAAGGTTTCTCGTATCACTGCGGATGTGACTGGTTCTAGCTGGTCCTTTGCAAGTCTAGATGAGGCCAGTGCACCAGGTCAGATTTCTCTAGCTAACATGAAAAAAATCAGGGAGATTTTGGATGAAGCTTGATGGCTATACACGTTTAGCTGCCGTTGTTGCAAATCCTATAAAACATTCTATTTCCCCCTTTATTCACAATAGGGCCTTTGAGGCGACAGCTACCAACGGTGCTTATGTGGCTTGGGAGATTGAAGCGGGTGATTTGGCAGAAACAGTGGCTAATATTCGTCGCTACCAGATGTTTGGCATCAATCTGTCTATGCCCTATAAGGAGCTAGTGATTCCTTATTTGGATGAGCTGAGTGACGAAGCGCGCTTGATCGGTGCGGTCAATACGGTTGTCAATGAGAATGGCAATTTAATTGGATATAATACAGATGGCAAGGGATTTTTTAAGAGCTTGCCTTCTTTTACAATTACAGGTAAGAAGATGACCCTGCTGGGTGCAGGTGGTGCGGCCAAGTCAATTATGGCACAAGCTATTTTGGATGGCGTTAGCCAGATTTCGCTCTTTGTTCGTTCGGTTTCGATGGAAAAGACAAGACCTTACCTAGACAAGTTACAGGAGCAGACAGGCTTTAAAGTGAACCTATATGCTTTAGAAGATGTTTCTGAACTGCAAGCAAGGATTGCTGAGTCGGATTTGCTGGTTAATGCCACCAGTGTGGGCATGGATGGCCAATCCTCTCCAGTTCCTGAAAACTTAGTCTTACCAGAAACTCTCTTAGTAGCAGATATCATTTACCAACCCTTTGAAACACCATTTTTGAAATGGGCTAAAAGTCAGGGCAATCCAGCGGTCAATGGTCTGGGAATGTTGCTTTATCAAGCTGCAGAAGCTTTTCAACTGTGGATAGGCAAGGAGATGCCGACGGAAGAGATTTGGCAGTCCTTAACAGAAAAATACCAATAAAGAAAAGGAGATTCTCCTATGAAAATCAGAATTGATATTCCTCATCATCCTTATGATATTCAGATTGAAAAAGGTTGTCTGGCTCAGGCTGGTCAATGGTTGCGAGAACTCTGGAAACCTCAAAAAGTGGTTATCGTGACCGATAACCATGTAGCTTCTCTTTATGCAGAGAAGGTCAAGCTCAGCCTAGAAGATGCTGGTTTTCAGGTAGCTGTTTTTGACTTTTTGGAAGGCGAAGAAAGAAAGAATTTAACCACTGTCCAGAAAGTCTATGAATTTTTAGTTAAGCAGGGGTTGACTCGTAGCGATGGAATCGTGGCTCTCGGTGGTGGTGTCGTTGGGGACTTGGCTGGTTTTGTAGCCTCTACCTATATGCGGGGAATTCACTTTGTGCAGATTCCGACCAGTTTGACTGCCCAGGTGGATTCATCTATCGGCGGAAAGACAGGTGTTAATACTCAATTTGCTAAAAATATGGTAGGGACCTTTGCCCAACCAGATGGGGTTCTGATTGATCCACTTGTTCTTGAAACGCTTGGAAAGAGAGAGTTGATTGAAGGGATGGGTGAAGTTATCAAGTATGGCTTGATTGAGGATCCAGAACTGTGGAAAATTTTGACGGAGCTAGATGGTTCTGTAGAGAGCATACTGGAATATGCAGAGACCTTGATTGAACATTCTTGCCAGGTTAAGCGCAAGATGGTGGTTGAGGATGAGTTGGACAATGGTGTTCGCCTTTACCTCAATTTTGGCCACACTATTGGTCATGCCATTGAAGCAACGGCCGGTTATGGAAAAGTCATGCATGGCGAGGCTGTGGCCATGGGAATGGTACAGATTTCCAAGGTTGCTGAAGAAAAAGGTCTCATGCCAGCTGGCATTACCCAGTCCATTACAGATATGTGTCAGAAATTTGGACTACCTATCGACTATGAAAACTGGGATGTTGATAAGCTTTATCAAGCTTTGACTCATGATAAAAAAGCGCGTGGCAATACCTTGAAATTGGTCTTGGTGCCAGAGCTTGGTTCAGCGACCATTCACCCAGTTTCTCTGGAAGAGATGAAAGACTACTTGGTAAAATAAGGAGAGTGTATGAGATATTTAACTGCAGGAGAATCACACGGTCCCCGTCTGACGGCTATCATTGAAGGAATTCCAGCTGGCCTTCCTTTGAAAGCCGAAGATATCAATGGGGATCTTAAACGCCGTCAGGGTGGCTACGGTCGTGGCGGTCGTATGAAGATTGAGAGTGATCAGGTTGTCTTTACTTCTGGCGTTCGCCACGGGAAGACGACAGGGGCTCCCATTACCATGGATGTCATCAATAAAGACCATCAAAAATGGCTGGATATCATGTCTGCAGAGGACATTGAAGACCGCCTTAAAAGCAAACGAAAAATCACTCATCCTCGTCCAGGTCACGCCGACTTGGTCGGGGGCATCAAGTATCGTTTTGATGATTTGCGAAATTCTTTGGAGCGCTCATCTGCCCGTGAAACAACTATGCGGGTGGCAGTAGGAGCAGTAGCTAAACGCCTCTTGGCTGAACTGGATATGGAGATTGCCAACCATGTTGTGGTCTTTGGTGGCAAGGAAATCGATGTTCCTGAGAATCTCACAGTTGCTGAGATTAAGGAACGAGCTGCCCAGTCTGAAGTTTCTATTGTCAACCAAGAAAGAGAACAAGAAATCAAGGATTATATTGACCAAATCAAACGTGACGGTGACACCATCGGTGGGGTTGTGGAGACAGTCGTTGGAGGTGTTCCAGTTGGTCTTGGTTCCTATGTCCAATGGGACAGAAAATTAGATGCCAGACTTGCCCAAGCTGTTGTCTCTATCAATGCCTTTAAAGGGGTAGAATTTGGTCTTGGATTTGAGGCTGGTTATCGTAAAGGCAGTCAAGTCATGGACGAAATTCTCTGGTCTAAAGAAGACGGCTATACTCGCCGTACCAACAATCTGGGCGGCTTTGAAGGTGGTATGACCAATGGGCAACCCATCGTTGTTCGAGGCGTGATGAAGCCCATTCCTACTCTCTACAAACCACTTATGAGTGTGGATATCGAAACCCATGAACCCTACAAGGCAACGGTCGAAAGAAGTGATCCTACTGCTCTTCCAGCAGCTGGTGTAGTTATGGAAGCCGTTGTGGCAACGGTTCTGGCACAAGAAATCCTTGAAAAATTCTCATCAGATAATCTCGAGGAACTAAAAGAAGCAGTAGCCCAACACCGAGACTATACAAAGAACTATTAAGGAGTTCCTATGGCAAAAACAATCTATATCGCAGGTCTTGGTTTGATTGGTGCCTCAATGGCCCTCGGTATCAAACGCGATCATCCGGATTATGAAATTTTAGGTTATAATCGTAGTCAAGCCTCGAGAGATATCGCCTTGAAAGAAGGCATGATTGACCGTGCAACAGATGATTTTGCCAGTTTTGCTCCTTTGGCAGATATCATCATTCTCAGCTTGCCAATCAAACAAACCATTACTTTCATTATGGAATTGGCCAACTTGGACTTGAAAGAAGGCGTGATTATTTCAGATGCTGGTTCGACCAAGTCAGCCATTGTGGATGCAGCGGAGCAGTATTTGACTGGCAAACCTGTTCGTTTTGTCGGGGCCCATCCTATGGCTGGTAGTCACAAGACAGGGGCTGCCTCTGCGGATGTCAATCTTTTTGAAAATGCCTATTATATCTTCACACCTTCGAGTCTGACAAGTCCTGACGCACTTGAGGAAATGAAGGATTTGCTTTCAGGGCTTCACGCTCGCTTTATCGAAATTGATGCCAAGGAGCATGATCGAGTCACTTCTCAGATTAGCCATTTTCCTCATATTCTGGCTTCCAGTCTCATGGAACAGACCGCGGTCTATGCTCAAGAACATGAGATGGCAAGGCGCTTTGCGGCCGGTGGTTTTCGAGATATGACTCGAATTGCGGAAAGCGAGCCAGGTATGTGGACTTCCATTCTCTTGTCCAATCGTGAGACTATTCTGGACCGAATTGAAGATTTCAAGGAGCGCTTAGACGAGGTTGGTCAGGCTATCAACAAGGGAGATGAAGAGCAAATCTGGAACTTTTTCAATCAAGCGCGTGAGCAACGTCAGGCTATGGAAATTCATAAGCGTGGTGGTGTGGATAGCTCTTATGACCTCTATGTTGACGTTCCCGATGAAGAAAACGTCATCCTACGGATTTTGGAATTGCTACGTGGAACTTCCTTGGTTAATATTCACATCAATGAGGAAAACCGTGAGGATATTCACGGGATTTTACAAATTTCATTTAAAAATGCTCAAGACTTAGAGAGAGCTGAGCATCTCATAACAGAAAATACCGACTACACAGTCGTCATCAAATAAGGAGAAAATCATGTCAAATATTTACGATAGTGCAAACGAACTCAGTCGCGGTCTACGCGAATTACCAGAATACAAGGCTGTCAAAGCAGTCAAAGATGCGATTGCAGCAGATGCTGAGGCAAGCAAAATCTTTACAGAATATGTTGCTTTCCAAGAGGAAATTCAAAGACTAGCGCAGACAGGTCAAATGCCAGATGCTTCCTTCCAAGCTAAGATGGAAGGCTTTGGCAAGCAGATTCAGGGGAATATCCTCTTATCAGAATTCTTTACCAAGCAACAACAATTGGCCATTTACCTTTCTGACATTGAAAAAATTGTTTTCGAACCAGTTTCAGAATTGCTAAAATAAGAAAATAACTATCATAAAGTCAGGAATTTTTAAGGAATTTCTGGCTTTTTATGATAAAATAGGTAAAAGTATTGCAAGTATGAGGTCCAGTATGAAACTAAAAACAAACATTAGCCACTTACATGGCAGTATCCGCGTCCCAGGTGACAAGTCTATCAGTCACCGTTCTATTATCTTTGGAAGTTTGGCTGAGGGTGAGACCAAGGTTTATGATATTCTGAGGGGTGAAGACGTCCTTTCGACCATGCAGGTCTTTCGTGACCTTGGTGTTGAGATTGAGGATAAAGATGGGATTATTACCATTCAAGGTGTAGGTATGAATGGCTTAAAAGCGCCACAAAATGCCCTTGATATGGGAAATTCTGGAACCTCGATTCGCCTGATTTCAGGTGTACTTGCGGGTACAGATTTTGAAGTAGAAATGTTTGGAGATGACAGTCTTTCCAAACGTCCTATGGACCGTGTGACGATTCCACTGAAAAAAATGGGTGTCAGCATTTCAGGGCAAGCTGAGCGAGATCTGCCTCCCCTTCATTTAAAAGGGACGAAAAACCTAGCACCTATTCATTACGAGTTACCGATTGCCTCTGCCCAGGTTAAGTCAGCCTTGATGTTTGCAGCCTTGCAGGCTCAGGGGGAGTCCGTCATTATCGAAAAAGAGTGCACCCGTAATCATACTGAAGATATGTTGCAACAATTTGGTGGTCATTTAAGTGTGGACGGCAAGAAAATCACAGTCCAAGGGCCTCAAAAACTGACTGGACAAAAGGTGGTCGTACCAGGAGATATTTCCAGTGCAGCCTTTTGGCTAGTCGCAGGTTTGATTGTTCCAAACTCTCGTGTGGTGCTTAAGAATGTGGGCATCAACGAAACGCGTACCGGTATTTTTGATGTCATTCGTGCCATGGGTGGAAAACTAGAAATAACTGAAATTGATCCAGTCGCTAAATCTGCTACTTTGACTGTTGAGTCTTCTGATTTGAAAGGAACAGAGATTGGTGGCGCTTTGATTCCACGCTTGATTGATGAATTGCCAGTTATCGCTCTACTTGCGACCCAAGCCCAAGGTGTCACAGTTATAAAGGATGCTGAGGAACTCAAGGTTAAGGAAACAGACCGCATTCAGGTTGTGGCAGAAGCTTTAAATAGCATGGGTGCGGATATCACCCCTACAGCAGATGGAATGATTATCAAAGGAAAATCAGCCCTTCACGGTTCTAGAGTCAATACTTTTGGAGACCACCGTATCGGTATGATGACAGCTATCGCAGCTCTCTTGGTTGCAGATGGAGAAGTGGAGCTTGACCGTGCTGAAGCCATCAATACCAGCTATCCTAGCTTCTTTGATGATTTGGAGAGCTTGATTCATGGCTAAGGTATTACTAGGATTTATGGGGGCTGGCAAATCGACTATTGCAAGAGGTTTGGACCCTAATTACCTTGATATGGATGCCCTGATTGAGAAACGCTTAGGTATGTCCATTGCGGAATTTTTCGCTGAAAAGGGAGAAGGAGCCTTTCGACAGGTAGAGTCAGAAGTATTAGCTGAGTTACTACAAAGAGATCAAGTTGTGTCAACTGGTGGGGGAGTGGTTATTTCTCAGCGAAATCGTGATTTACTCAAGACCAATTCTGATAACATCTATCTGAAAGCTGATTTTGAAACCCTCTACCAACGCATAGCAGCTGATAAGGACAATCAGCGTCCGCTTTTTCTAAATAATAGCAAGGAAGAATTAGCAGCTATTTTCCAAGAAAGACAGGCTTTGTATGAGGAAGTGGCTAGTCGGATTTTGGATGTGACCGAGCTAAGCCCAGAGGAAATTATAGAGGAACTGAGATGAAAATTGCTTATCTAGGTCCCAAGGGATCATTTTCACACCACGTTGTGCAGACAGCTTTTCCTCAGGAGGAATTGCAAGCCTTTGCCAATATTACAGATGTTATCAAGGCCTATGAGCAAGGCTTGGTGGACTATTCTGTGGTGCCAGTTGAAAATTCTATCGAAGGTAGTGTTCATGAAACCTTGGACTACCTTTTTCATCAGGCTCGTATCCAAGCAGTAGCAGAAATCGTTCAGCCTATTCATCAGCAGTTGATGGTGGTTCCAGGTCATACTAATATTGAAAAGGTTTTTTCACACCCACAGGCTTTGGCTCAAGGAAAGAAATTCATCGATGAACAATATCCAGAGGCCCAAATCGAGGTAACAGCTAGTACAGCTTATGCGGCTCGTTTTATTTCTGAACATCCAGACCAGCCTTATGCAGCAATTGCGCCTAGAAGTTCTGCTGAAGAATATGGCTTAGAACTGATTGCCGAGGACATTCAGGAAATGGAAGCTAATTTCACACGTTTCTGGGTTCTGGGAGCTGAAAAGCCTAGTATGCCATTGAAAGCACAAAGTGAAAAAATGAGTTTGGCCTTGACCTTACCTGACAACCTTCCAGGTGCCCTCTATAAGGCTCTTTCGACCTTTGCTTGGCGAGGAATTGATCTGACAAAAATTGAAAGTCGGCCACTCAAGACAGCACTGGGCGAATACTTTTTCATTATCGATGTGGACTATGCTGATAAGGACTTGGTCCACTTTGCCCAAAAAGAATTAGAAGCTATTGGGATTCAGTATAAAGTTCTGGGCGCCTATCAAATTTATCCAATATCAGACCATGGAAAGGAGAAAAAATGAGCAAAGAAAATCCCTTAAGTCATCACGAGCAGTTGCGTTATGACTATCTCTTTAAGAACATTCATTACCTCAATGAGCGAGAGAAAAAAGAGTTTGCTTACCTGCAAGGTAAGTTAAATATGGCTAGCAGTAGTAAAGCATCTCCAGAAATTCATAATGAAAATTACGATTTGGAAGAATCTTTCATGGAACCAGTCAATCAGTCTCCTCTTCCATCCTATGGTAACCGTAGTCGTGCAAAAAAATACCAGAAAAGTCATTCTTTTCCAAAGGTTAAGTCCAAGAAACGTAAGATTCGTTGGGGGCGCATTTTTGCAGGATTGCTTGCTCTTCTAGCCTGTGTCGGTTTTGGCATGATTTTTATGTTTCTAAAAGGCTATTCAAATGCTGATCCAAATAAACCTGCCAATGCTAAGGCGGCTCAAGTAGAAGTTTTTCATGGTCAAGATACCAAGGATGGGGTTAATATTTTGATTATGGGGACGGATGGACGGATTGGCCAAAATAGTGCTGAAACAAGAACGGACTCTATTATGGTCTTAAACGTTGGTGGCTCAGATAAGAAAATTAAGCTGGTCAGCTTCATGCGTGATAACTTAGTTTATATTGATGGATATAGTAAGATTATCAATGGGAAGAAACAAACAGATAACAAGTTAAATGTAGCCTATGAACTAGGGGAACAAGAAGGCCAAAAAGGGGCAGAACTGGTTCGCCAAGTATTGAAAGATAATTTTGACTTGGACATTAAGTACTATGCCTTGGTTGATTTTCAGGCCTTCGCAACCGCTATTGACACTCTCTTCCCTGATGGGGTGACGATTGATGCCAAATTCTCAACCTTAGAAGGTCAACCTTTAACCGAAGCTACAGTTGGAGATGACTTGCATGCTACAGAAACAGAGTCTCCAAGCCAGACTATCAAAGTTGGAAAACAGCAGATGAACGGTTCAACCTTGCTCAATTATGCTCGCTTCCGTGATGATGATGAAGGTGATTACGGTCGTACCAAGAGACAACAGCAAGTGTTGACAGCTGTTCTGCAACAACTCAAGGATCCAACTAAACTTTTTACTGGATCAGAAGCACTTGGTAAGGTCTTTGGGATGACCTCTACGAATGTTCCCTATAGTTTCTTATTGACCAATGGCTTATCCTTCCTAGACGGAGCGCAAAATGGCATTGAGAGATTAACAGTTCCAGAATTAGGTGATTGGGTAGATGATTACGATGTTTATGGAGGGCAAGCACTCTTAGTAGACCAAAATAAATATCAAACTAAACTTTCTCAGATGAGGATGAGATAAGATAAGACAGAAAAAATCAAAGTTCGAATCACCAGTAAAATAGTGGTTTGAACTTTGAATTTTCTTAGTGTCTGATGGATTTTTAAGGCTTTTTTATGGTATAATAAAACGATATAACTCGTTATTGAACAGAAGAGGAGAGACATGAGTGATTTGAAAGCAATTCAGGCACGTAGTCTGGAAATGGCTGAATATTTTGTGGCCTTTTGTAAAGAACATGATTTGCTTTGTTATCTTTGTGGTGGAGGTGCTATTGGTGCCCTTCGAAACAAGGGTTTTATTCCTTGGGATGATGATCTAGATTTTTTTATGCCCCGTAAAGATTATGAGAAATTAGCAGAATTATGGCCTCGTTATGCAGATGAGCGTTATTTCTTGTCGAAGAGTAACAAGTATTTTGTCGACCGCAATCTTTTTATTACCATTCGTGATAAGGAAACGACCTGTATCAAACCTTATCAGCAGGATTTGGATTTGCCACATGGTTTGGCCTTAGATGTGTTACCTTTGGATTATTTTTACAAATATCAGCTTTTTCCCCTAATAAAAAATAGAATAAGTTGGAAATCTTCATTACACTATAAGCATGTATATGAGGAGGTGCTAAGATGAGTAGAAATTTTTTTGAAAAATTAAGATTAATTTCTATAAAAGATATTATCTCACTTTTTTTTATTTTTCCAATAGCATATTTTCTTTCGCTATTTTATAGAAACAGAAATAAAAACTTAATTCTAATATGTGAAAGTGAAAAAGAAGCTAGGGATAATGGTTATTGGCTTTTTAAGTATATTAGAGAAAAACACCCAGAAGAGAATGTGATTTACGTCATTGATCTAAAATCTCCGGATGCAAATAAAGTTACAAAATTAGGAGAATGTATTCAGTATTGGTCTTTTAAACACTGGGTTTATTATCTTAGCGCGGGAGTAAATGTAAGTACACAGAAAGCAGGAAATCCAAATGCAGCTGTTTTTAATCTTATGGAAGTATATTTAGGGTTAAAAACAAATAAGGTATTTTTGCAACACGGAATAACAGTTTCGGATGCCAAATGGTTATATTATGAAAATACAAAAATGCGTGGCTTTATATGCGGGGCAGAGCGAGAGTATAATGTAATAGAAGAAAAATTCGGGTATCCAAAAGGGTATGTACAATATTTGGGATTTCCAAGATTTGATAATCTTCATCGTAATATTGTAAATAATAACCAAATTCTTGTTATGCCTACTTGGAGAGAATGGTTAAATTTAAATACTAAAGCTAGAAATAATTTTAATGAAGGAAGTATTTTTACCGAAACTGAATACTTTAAAAAATGGAATGAGTTTTTAGTAAATGATGACTTAAATAACTTTTTAGAAAAAAATAACCTAACTTTAATTTTTTATCCGCATAGAAACATGCAAAAAAATTTACAAGATTTTCAAACTTCTTCAGATAATATTATATTGGCTGATTGGAAAAAATATGATATACAAGAACTATTAAAAGAGTCTGCTTTTTTAATTACAGATTACTCAAGTGTATTTATGGATTTTTGTTATATGAGAAAACCAGTATTATTTTATCAATTTGATTATAAAAAATTTAGGGAAGGCCAGTACGAAGAAGGATATTATGACTATAAAGATGGATTTGGAAACTCTATAGATACCCTAGATGAATTGATAACAGAGATAAAAAATCAATTTAAAAATAATTGGATTTTAGAAGATAAATATAAAGGAAAAATTGATAAGTTTTTTAGAATATATGATGATCAGAATTCTAAGAGAGTATATTCGTTTATAAAAGAAATAATAGGAAAAAAATAATGAAATTAACTATAGGTGTACCAGTATACAACGGTGAAAAATATATATCACGTTGCATAGATTCTATCGCAAAAGAGTATGAGGCAGTGAAAGATAAAATAGAATTAGAACTGCTAATTGTAAATGATGGATCAAAGGATAGTAGTGAAACAATATTAAAGGGGTATAGTGAAAAATTATCCTATCTAAAAGTTTTATCTCAAGAAAATGGGGGATTGGCCCATGTTAGAAGAGTAACTTTAGAGGAGGCAAGTGGAGATTATCTATGGTTTGTTGATATAGATGATGAGATAGAAGAAGGTGCACTAAAATTTATAGCTAATCAAAAATTAGAAGAAATAAATATTTTTGATTATAGGGTAGGATACGAGAATAGTGAGTTGGACTATATAAGTATGGGAATAGAAGGACATACTATACTAAATCCGAATAAAGAAAGAAGACTTTTTACCCTACCAAATGCTGTATGGCATTATATATATGATTTAGAATTTTTAAGAAAAACTAAATTAACATTTAAAAGTGGCTATTTATATGAAGATTTCGAGTTCATGGCAAGACTTTGGCCTAATGTAAATAAAGCAAAATATTTTAATTTTAGTATATATAAATACTATTTAACTGAAGGTTCTATTATGCGTGGCGGAACAGCTATTAATAAAATAAGAGATATAGAAGTAATGTTAAACAGTGTAGAAGAATATTATGCAGAAAATTATCCAGGGGAATATAAAGAAGAGTTAGAATACTATAACTGGTACCATATTTTGTATGGTGGATACGCTAATATTTTAAGAATTGATGAAAAGTCTCCCTTATTAAAAGATTACCTTGAAAAAGTAAATAAAAAATATCCTAATTGGATAAAAAATAAATATTTAAATAGTCAACCTTTAAAGAGAAAACTACTGATGTATTTAATAAAATATAATCAAAAAAGTATAGTGAAAAAACTATTGAAATAGGTGAAATATGAGTAAAAAGAAAATTTTATTTATAACGTGGTCTTTTAGTTTGGGTGGTGGTGCTGAAAAAATTTTGGAAAACATTTCCAATGGGTTAAGTGATGAGTATGATATTGATGTTTTAGAGATAAATCATCACGGTATTGGAGAAGGTAACAATAGAAAAGTCAATGTATTAAAACCTATATTCAAAAACCTAGAAAATGCCAGTATTTTTAATAAAATTAAGTGGAAGTTTTTCTTGTTCTTTCCCAAATTATTTAGATATCCAGTGACAAGAAAAAAATATGATTATGAAATAGCCTTTAATTATTTATATCCGGTTTATTTACTAAACAATGATGCTAAAACAATATCTTGGAATCATGGAACAATCTATAATCTAAAAAATCATAAATTTTCTAGAATTAGACAAGGGAAAAAATTAAAATATGTTAACAAAATAATAAGTATATCAGAAAAAACATCAGAGTCTATCAAAGAAATTTATCCTGAATACGATAAAAAAATAGAACTAGTATATAATGGATACGATTTTCAAAATATTCACACTAAATCTCTTGAAGATGTAAATATTAAATTTGAAGAGGATAGTCTCATTTACTTAGGACGTATAGAGGAATCCAAAGGGATCAAGAGATTGTTAGAAGTTGTCAAGAATGTGGTTGAGAAAATACCTGATAAAAAATTATATTTATTAGGGAAAGGTAATTTAGAGGAATATGTTACTAGATTCATAATTGATAATAATTTAGAAAATAATGTAGTTATGTTAGGCTATGTTGAAAATCCTTATCCATATATAAATAAAGCATCTTATGTAGTTTTATTATCAGAAGCAGAAGGATTCCCTACAGTTTTGGTGGAAGCGTTAGCGTTAGGAAAGGGATTTATTAGTACTCCCGTAGGAGGGACGAATGAATTATATAATAATCAAAAATGTGGATTTGTTTCTGATGATAATGAAGAAATTTCTAACTATCTTATAGAAGAGCTTAGTAAAAAGAAGGAAGATAGATTCATTAAATCGGAAGTATGTAAGAAGTATGTTGACAAATATTCCTTAGATAAACAGATTGCTAGTATCAAAAAAATAATTAATGAATTATAGGTGAATAAATTATGAATAAAATAATAATTCCTATGAGTTATATGGGAAGTGGATCCTCAGCAGTGACAGATTTATTAAGAGAATATGAAGGAATAAACACGAAAAATTCAGACTTTGAATATGTATTTTTATATGCACCTGATGGATTATTTGATTTAGAGTATAAATTGCTATATAATAACAATGCTATTAGGAGTGATGAAGCTATAAAGAGTTTTAGAAAACTCATGAAAGAATTGTATATTTATGGTGGTTGGGGGATTGCTAATTATAAAGAAAAAATTTCCCAAAACTTCATAAAGATAGTGGATAGTTATTTAAATTCTATAATAACTAGTAAATATCATGGGATTTGGTATTATCATCAAAAGCCTACAAAAGTAGACTGGATTATAAGAGTTATAAAGAGAGTTATATTTAAAAAAACTGCAAAATTAAAACAAGTACAATTAGAAATGAGTCTGGTATCTTCGGATGACTTTTATGAAAAAAGTAGAAAGTTTATTGTTGATGTTATAAAACAAATATCCGATACAGAAGAGAATATAGTACTAGACCAACTTATACTACCTCATAATCTTAATTTAATAGATAATTATAAAATTGAAGGATTACTTCCAATAATTGTTTCAAGAGATCCAAGAGATGTATTTGTTTTGAATAAGTATTTTTGGAAGCCAAGGAATCAAGAGGTACCTTATCCAACAGATGTTAAGGAATTTTGTAATTATTACAAGATGATGAGAGAAAATGAGAAAAAAACAAATACTTCAGTATTAAGACTAAAATTTGAAGATTTAGTTTTGAATTACGAGAAAACAAAACAAGATATAGAAAATTTCATAGGCATAGAATCTATCCATCATAAAGCAAAGTTTAAGTATTTCAATCCAAATATATCTGTGAATAATTTACAAGTTTACAATAGAGATATTGATTATCTACCAGAAGTAGAGATTATAGAGTCAGAACTATTCGAATACTTATATAATTTTAAGAATGAGATTATTTCTAATGGGGATGTATTTTAGGTTAGAAAACATAGGAATGAGGTGAGTATTTGATAATAGAATGGAAAAAGTTGTATTATATAATTACGCTATTTAGCTATACTGTGACTATTTTTTTAGGAATTTCATATATATATAATGATTCAATTGTAACTTTATTGTTAACTTTAGTTATGCTTATTGTTAGTAGTACTTTATATTGTTTTAACAATATAAAGTACTATATAATCCATCTTATTTTTTACATTACAATATTTCTTTTTTTGGTTTCTAGACCAACAATAGATTATTTCAAACATGGGCTAATAAATACCTATCAGGAAGATGCCTATAGATTTTCCTTTTTAGCGGTTATTATTTCTATTATCGGACTAAATATAGGAGGTTTATTAGTTTCTAAAAAGGAAAAAAATAAAAAACAAGTTGATGAAATCAAAAAATCTAGTTCTTTCATAAATAGTATAAGGAAGGTATCTCTAGTAGTATTTTTTATTTCATATCCTTTTTATTTAGTTAGGTTAGTAGAAAGATTAATGTATAGAATAAATGTATCATATTATGAATACTATGCAGAATTCAAAAGTGAGCTACCTTATTTTACTTATACATTATCAACGTTTGTAGTTTATGCTATGTGTATATATTTAGCTACTAAACCAAGCAAACGTAATTCTACAATAGTGTTAGGTCTGTTTGTTACGGCTAATGTAATAAACCTTTTAATCGGAACAAGAAATCCATTTGTACTTAGTTTGATATTTTCATTTATTTATTATTTTATGAGAAATCAGACAGAAAAAGGAGTATGGATAGGTGTAAAAGAAAAAGTAGTGCTTTATATAGGTACACCAATCATGATGCTTGTTATGGGATTTTTGAATTATGCCCGTGATGGAGAAGGTATTGGAAATATGAGTCTTTCTGAACTTTTGATAGATTTTATCTATAAACAAGGGACAAGTTTTGGTGTTTTAGCTAGAGGTTACTTATATGGAAGTAATTTACCTATACGAGAGTTTAGAAATTACACCTTTAGTCCTATAATTGAGTATATAACTAGGGGAAATTTAGGAATTTTATTTGGTGGAACTCCATTCGTTAGTGCTAATAATAGTATAGAGTTAGCTCTTGAAAGTGATAGATATGCTCATAATATTTCGTATATTGTTTTGGGACAGGATTATTTAGCAGGCCATGGTATTGGTGGAAGTTATGTAATGGAAATGTATACTGATTATGGCATGATTGGATTATTTTTGTTAAGTATCATAATGGGAATTAGTTTTATATTTATGATGAAATCATCATATAAACCGGGGATTTTATTGTTTAGTATTACATTATTGATTTTAAATAATTTATTTTTTATGCCAAGAGGTAGCTTTACAGAGAGTTTCTACAATTTGGTTACATTACAATTTTGGGGAATAGTCATAGTTATCTTTTTTTTAGCCGGTCTAATAAAAAGAAGAGTAAAATACGTAGTTGATTATAAAGGAGATGTATAATGTTTGATAATTATTCGATTGCAGATTTATTTGCTAATATTTATAAAAAAAAGGTATTAAATTTAGTTTCATTAATAGTTCTATTTCTTTGCCTAGCAATTCCATATTCATATAAAGTTCTTACAACTAAGTCTGTTATTAGAGATGTTAGCAATTTTTCTAGTTATCTTTCTTATAAAATTATAGCACCATCAGAAGAAACAATAATACCTAATAGTAATACAGTCGGAGGATATAGTGATTTCTACGGACGTTTAATTCAATCCAACTTAAATGGGGCTTATTTGTTTAATGACCAGTCGGAATCAGATATGAAAAAAATAGCTGCAGAACTGATGACAACTGAGGTTACACTTAAAAACTCAAATTTTGATTTTTGGAACAAAAAAATAGAAGTAAATTCCTTATTAAATAATAAAGGGATTACAGTAAAAATACTAACACCAAGTAAATTGGCGAATGATATTATTGAACAAAAATTGGATTATTTAGTTGATAAATATAAACAAGCATACTCGGGCGTAACAATTGAAAAGTTGGAGACAGTCTATTCAAAAGAACTTGAGAAAAATGAAAGTGAAGCTGGCGTAAGTAAAAGTACTTTATTTCTTCGTTTGATTATACTTGGAATCGGATCTGTGTTATTGGTAATATTTGGTAACATAGCAGTGTATATTTTTAATCCAACCATTAATAGAGCAGGGGATTATGAAAAATATGGTGTAGATTTTGTTGTAAAAATAGATAATATAGATAATTTTAGAAATGTGATACAATATAAAAATGGACATAAAAATTTATTACTATTAGCCACGAACAAAAAAGTAATTGATAAGTTTTCCAAAAAGTATGCTAAAGTCCTGCCCCCAAATATTGTTATTGGAAACATAAATGACATTAAATCAATTCTAAATTCGGATAACATTTTATTTGTGGAAGAATACGGTATAACTAGATATAAAAACTTTGAAGAAAATCTTCAAGTTATCAAAAATTTAAATAAAAACGTAATAGGTGTCGCAACATTTAGACTGTAGATTATTTCTAAATTTCTTTTATAAATTTTTGTCAGATCTTATATTGTACATTAGACTAAGTTCTACCATTTGTTTCTCATGGAAGTCAGTAAAATGACAGTGGTTTGTATGGATTGCTGAAACGATGTTGAGAATGAACTTTTATAAGATTTTTGTTGCATAGGGATTCTCCTGTTTAGTAATATGTTTTTTTCGGAATAGTTTCCGTATTCAGGATCTTTGTCAACTGTAGGGGGGAAGAAAAGCTAAGATTAGAAAGGACGAAATTCGTTCTTTCTTTTTTGATATTCGGATCGATGAAAATCCTTATTTTGAAGTTTTCAAAGTTCAGAAAATCAAATGAATTTCGTTTGAAAAGTTTGATGAGATTATTAGTCGCTTCCAATTTGGCGTTGGAATAGGGGACCTGAAGTGAATTGACAATCTTCTCTTTAGCTTTGAGAAATGTTTTAAAGATAGTCTGAAAAATTGGATGAGCTTTCTTTAGATTGTCCTCAATGAGTCCGAAAAATTTGTTAGGCTCTTTATTCTGAAAGTGGAAAAGCAAGAGCTGAAAGAGAGCATAGTGGTGCTTCAAGCCTTCTGAATAGCTCAAAGGCTTGTCTAAAATTCTTTATTCGTTAAGTGTATGCGAAAAGTAGGGCGATAAAAACGTTTATCGCTGAGTTTACGACTATCCTGTTGAATGAGTTTCCAGTAGCGCTTGATAGCCTTGTATTCATGGGATTTTCGATGAAACTGATTCATGATTTGGACACGCACATGACTCATGGCACCGCTAAGATGTTGTACAATGTGAAAGAAGTCCAACACGATTTTAGCGTCTGGGAGTGAAATAGTCTGGGAGACTGTTTCAGCCTGAGCCTAGAAATTCGAAAGAGAATCTGTTTAGCCAAGTTATAGTAGGAACTAAACATATCCATAGTAATGATTTTCACCTGACAACGAACGGCTCTATCGTATCGAAAAAAGCGACTTCGGATGACTGCTTGTGTTCTACCTTCAAGAACAGCGATGATAGTGACCTTTTCAAAATCTTGCGCAATGAAGCTCATCTTTCCCTTAGTAAAAGTGTACTCATCCCAAGACATAGTCTGTGGAAGACGAGAAAAATCATACTTAAAACGGAAGTCATTGAGCTTGCGAATGACAGTTGAAGTTGAAATGCCAAGCTGATGAGCAATATCGGTCATAGAAGTTTTTTAATCAGCTTCTGAGCAATTTTTTGGTTGATGACACGAGGGATTTGATGATTTTTCTTTACTAGAGGAGTCTCAGCGACCATCATTTTTGAGAAACGATAGCACTTGAAACGACGCTTTTTAAGGAGAATTCTAGTAGGCATACCAGTTGTTTCGAGGTAAGGGATCTTAGACGGTTTTTGAAAATCATATTTCTTCATTTGACTTCCACAATCAGGACAAGAAGGAGCCTCATAATCCAGTTTAGCGATGATTTCTTTGTATGTATCCCTATTAACAACATCTGCAAATTGGATATTAGGGGCTTTAATATCGAGTAGTTTTGTAATAAAATGTAATTGTTCCATAGGATTCTTTCTAATGAGTTGTTTGATTGCTTTTCATTATAGGTCATATGGGACTTTTTTTCTGTAACAAAATAGGCTCCATAATATCCATAGTGGATTTACTCACTATAAATTCTTTAATTCTCTATTTTCAGTGTAATTGTTTGAATTTTGACAATTTAAGGAAACTGTTCTTTTGAGATTTTTTACATCTTTATATGCTATAATTGTAGTTAGAACTTCTAAGAAAGGAACTATTATTTTTTATGAAAAGTATTAAACTAAATGCTTTAGCATATCTAGGGATAAGAATACTAAATATTATATTCCCTCTTTTAACAGGTACACATGTAGCGCGTGTATTAGATAAAACATACTATGGTTATTTCAATTCTGTTGACACTATACTCTCGTTTTTCTTACCTTTTGCTACATACGGAGTATATTCATATGGTCTAAGAGGTATCAGTAACGTAAAAGATAATAAAAATGAGGTAAATAAAGTATTCTCTCAATTATTCTATCTTTGTATAACTTGTACTAGTTTATGTATTGTAATCTATATATTTGCTTATCCTTTGTTTTTTGAAAATAATCCTGTACTGAAAAAGGTTTATTTAGTAATGGGGATTCAATTAATTGCACAAATGTTTTCCATAGAATGGGTTAATGAAGCATTGGAAAACTATGATTTTCTTTTTTATAAAACAGCTTTGATTAGAACTCTCATGTTATTTTCTATATTTATATTTGTTAAAGAAGAAAAGGATATTATACCTTATACATTGATAATGAGTTTATCTACTCTTATAAATTATTTAATTAGTTATTTTTGGATAAAAAGAGATATCAAATTAGTTAGGATAGATATTAAAGATTTTAAGCCTCTGTTTTTGCCACTTACTGCTATGCTTGTTTTCTCAAGTGCAAATATGTTATTTACTTTCCTTGATAGATTATTCTTAGTAAAAATAGGCGAAGAGTTATATGTGACATACTATACAATGGCTCAAAGAATTGTTGGGGTTATAGCTGGCTTAATTACTGGAGTTGTAAGTGTAAGTGTTCCTAGACTGAATTATTATTTAGGAAAAGGTGATAAAACTTCTTATTACAATTTAGTAAACAGAGGAAGCCGTATGTTTATGTTTTTTATTATACCTATAAGCCTTGGATTAACTGTGTTAGGTACTGAAACAATACTGATATACGGGAGTGAAAAATATGTTGAAGGAGGTATGTTAACTTCACTATTCGCTTTCAGGACAATTTTCTTATCTTTAGATATTATTTTAGGAACTCAAATTATATTTGCTCATGGCTATGAAAAACAACTAACGATTTTCACTCTATTATCGGGTATTATAAACATTCTATTGGATAGTATTTTATTTATGAATAATATTTCAAAACCAGAATTTTACCTGATAACTACAATGATTTCTGAAATTATTTTATTAATAATCTATTCAAGATTTATTATTAAAAAACAATTAATTTCATTAAAAAATATATTCTACTACACTATACGATATTTTATGTATAGTCTTACATTTATACCAATTTATTTTATAGTTAATATTGTTAATCCTACAGAAATGATCATAACTTCCAAATTAATTATAAATATAGTTATGACTATAATTCTATCAATAACAAGCTATACAGTTTTATTATATGTAACCAATGATGCAATCTTACAAGAAGTTTTTGAGCATCTTAAACGAATCAAAAGGAAAATTTTTAAATTTGGGAGAAAAGAATGAAAAAAATAACAGTAGATGAAGCGAAAAACATAGAATTGGAAATTTTATCTTATATAGATATTTTTTGTAAAAAAAATGGCATAGAATATTTTCTTAATTACGGAACACTTATAGGAGCTGTTAGGCACAAAGGTTTTATACCGTGGGATGATGATATTGATATTAGCATGACGCGTGAGAATTATAATAAGTTCATAAACCTATTTGAAAATGATAGTTCAAAATATAAGCTACTCTCATTAGAAACGCAAAAAGAATATTATAATAATTTTATAAAGATAGTTGATACATCCACTGTTATTGATAACACAAGAGTATATACAACTTATCCCTCAGGTGTGTTTATTGATATATTCCCTATGGATACCTTTAATGACAAAAAAATCATGAAATTATTTTATAGATTGGATAGTTTAAAATTACTAGCATCAAGTAAGAGAAAGAATATTATTTATAAAGATAGTCAACTTAAAGATTTAATTAGACAAATTATTTGGTTCATATTACTGCCAATACCACCAAAAGTTTTTGCAATTATTATGGAAAAACTGACGAAAAAACACTATAATCCAAATGGTAAATTTATAGCTTTCCTTTCTTCAAAATTGGGAGAAAAAGAAGTATTTGAAAGAAAAATTTTTGAAGAAATAATAACTTTAGATTTTGAACATCTTAGACTACCGGCTCCCAAAAATTATGATTTTATTTTAACTCAATATTATGGTGATTATATGCAGTTGCCTCCGGAGGAAGAAAGAGGTTTTGGTCATGAGTTTGATGTCTATTTAATTGAAAACAAGAAACAATCGTAATTAGAAATTTGAACTCAAATCAGTATTACTCCCTTAAAGATGTAATCTAATATCTAAGGAAAAATCATTAGAAAGAAAGTGTGATTTGCAGATGAATTTGAAACAAAAAAAAATAATCTTATTTATCTTTGTATTTTTCGCTATTGCAATAAGCCAATTACAGTTTGTGCAAGCAAATTTAATCTCAACTGGTTCAGGAAATCGTGTACATTTTATCAATACAAAAGGAGCAACAGGGAGTGATGCTATTATTTTAGAAAGTAATGGTCACTATGCTTTGATTGATATGGGAGAGGACTACGATTTTCCAGATGGTAGTAATCCACGATATCCAAGTCGTTTTGGTATTAGTACAAACAATGGGTATGTATTAGAAGATAGACTGTTCAGACATATGAAACAGGTAGGTATTAAAAAACTTGATTTTATTCTAGGAACCCATGTCCATAGTGATCACATTGGTTCTGCAGATGAAGTTCTTAAACGTTTTCCTGTTGATAGATTTTATCTAAAACGATACACTGATGAACGTATTACAACAAAATGGAGATTGTGGGACAATCTTTATAATTACGATAATGCTGTAAAGACTGCTACTGAACGTGGTGTGAAATTAATACAAGATATCTCAGATAAAGATAGTCATTTTACTTTAGGTGATATGGATATTCAGCTGTATAACTATAAAAATGAGTATGATAGCAATGGAAATCTAAAAAGGGTATTTGATGACAATTCAAACTCAATTGTAGCAGTTGTAACAGTTGCAGGTAAAAGAATCTATCTTGGTGGAGACTTGGATAATGCTGAGGGTGCAGAAGATAAGTTAGGTCCTGTAATTGGTAAGGTGGATATGATGAAATGGAATCATCACTATGATGCTAAAATTTCTAATACTATTCCATTCTTAGAATACTTATCACCGAAGATGGTTGTACATACTTCGGCTGCAGATGCAAACCTTTCTACAACTAGAGATTATCTTAAAAGAAAAAATATTCAGGTTGTTCATGCATCTAGTCAGACAAAAGATGCAACAGTCTTTACAATTGGAGAAAAAGGATTTACGGATATTTCTGAAAGTCTACCAAATATACCTACAGTGAATGAAAAATGGTATAAAGAAGATGGATACTGGAAGTATCGTTTATCTGATACACAAATGGCTATTGGATGGAAGAGAATTGTTGGAGATTATTATTTCTTTAACGGGAAAGGACAAATGCAAGCTAGTAAATGGCTTCATTTGAATGACTCTCGAGAAAAGCTTGATGGGAACTGGTACTATTTAAACAGTAGTGGTAAGATGCAAGAAGCCGGTTGGTTTAAGAAAGACGGTTTTTGGTACTATATTACCTCTACAGGGGCTCGGAAATATAATGAATTAGTGGAAATTTCTGGACAAAAATATTTATTTGATAAAGAAGGAAAAATGTTAACAGGATTGCACGAGTTTAACGGCAAAAAAATGTTCTTTGCTACTAGTGGTGCCCTTCAATCTAATGGAAAACCTTCTAGTTGGAAAAAAGCGTCAGGAAATTGGTATTATTACGATGAGAATGGAATCCCCTCGCTTGGTAAAAAGAATATCAATGGAAGCACATACTACTTTAACCAAGAAGGTGTGATGCAGACTGGCTGGGTTTCTGTCAATGGACAATGGAACTATTATGCAGCATCTGGAGCCATGCAAACTGGCTGGATTAAAGATAAAGAAATATGGTATTATTTAGACAAAGATGGTATCATGTTAACCGGAAATCAAGAAATTAGTGGAATTCGTTACTACCTGAATACAAGTGGAGCGATGCAAACTGGCTGGAAATTGATGGATAAGAACTGGTATTACTATTCTAGTTCTGGTGCAATGAAGATTGGCTGGGTTAAGGATAATGGGAAATGGTACTATTTGGATAAAGAAGGTATCATGCAGACTGGTGCCCATACGATTAGTGGATTGCGTTATTTTTTGAGTACAAGTGGAGCCATGCAGACTGGTTGGCAGAAACTTGAGGAGAACTGGTATTTTTATTCTGATTCAGGAATTGGTCAAACAGGTTGGCTAAAAGATCATGATAAGTGGTATTATCTTGAAGCTAAGGAAGGCACTATGTTGGTTGGCCTCAATCAAGTAGATGGCAAGCAATATTACTTTAGTGCGTCTGGAGCCATGCAGACTGGCTGGAAATGGTTTGATAATCATTACCGTTACTTTGAATCAAATGGAGCCATGAAAACTGGTTGGATAAAAGACAAAGGCGTCTGGTATTATCTAAATCCTGATGATGGCATTATGTTGGTTGGCCTCAATCAAGTAGATGGCAAGCAATATTACTTTAGTGCATCTGGAGCCATGCAGACTGGCTGGAGATGGTTTGATAATCATTACCGTTACTTTGAATCAAATGGAGCTATGAAAACTGGTTGGATAAAAGACAAAGGCGTCTGGTATTATCTAAATCCTGAAGATGGCATCATGTTGGTTGGTCTTCAAAAAGTCAATGGTGATCAATATTACTTTGATTCAACAGGAGCGATGCAAACTGGCTGGAAACAGGTTGATGGTAATTGGTACTATTTCCAAGCAGATGGTTCCTTATTGAAAAATTCTACCACACCTGATGGTTATAAAGTTAATGAAGAAGGTGTATGGAAACAAGTAGTTACTGCTGATAAGAAGCCAAATCATTCTATAAACAAACAGGAAACGTCTACTTTGACTGATAAATCAGAAAATATGAATAAGGAAGATAAACAAGAAAAACAAAAAGAGGACTCAATTGTAGATCCAAGTATTTCCAACAAGAAAGAAAAGGAATAATGAAAAAATCCCTTGCTAGTAGAATAGTCTATTAGCAGGGGATTCTTTAGATTTTTATAAGATTCGTAATCTTTCTTACCGAGATAGTAGCCGAGACGTGGAATACTGATGTTGATAGTTCCACTCAAGACACTGGCAATCAACATAACGATGCTGGAAGCAATGGTGTAATAAGAAATGTAGTTTTCATCAATAGTTTGTTCGTACTGTTTTTGAGCTTGTTTAGCTAGGTATAAAATCTTCTTATAGCCACAATTCTGTCTTCTTTTAGGGCAACCGTTACAGATAAAGGGAGCTTTGTCGAGTAGAGGACAAGGAAGGTTATCGTATGTAGACTCTCGGACTGTCTGTTTCGTTTGACTTCTTTGGAAACAGTAGTTTTGTCTTTTAGAATGGATTGTCAGGTAGCTTTGAAGGTTTCCCCGCGCTCTAAGCCTAATTGGATATCGTTACGGTCTGAAAGGGTAAGATGTTTATATTTTGTCATAGTGAGCCTTATTTCTAACTCAAACGTCTCACACTGAATTCCACCATAAAAATCCGTTTTAGACTAATTTCCACTTCGGTCAGGCAAGTGGAAGATACTTTGAGAAGTTACCCTAGGGAAAATCTATCCCGACAGAGGAGCCTTCTTTTGATAAAATCGTAAAAATCTAGTATAATAGATAGAACTGAAAGTATGAGGTTACTAGCAATGAAAATGAAACAAATCAGTGATACAACTTTAAAAATCACGATGTCTTTAGAGGATTTGATGGATCGAGGCATGGAGATTGCTGACTTTCTCGTTCCTCAAGAAAAAACAGAAGAGTTCTTTTATGCTATCTTGGATGAGTTAGAGATGCCTGAGAGCTTTTTGGATACAGGCATGTTGAGCTTCCGTGTGACTCCAAAACCTGATAAGGTTGATGTTTTTGTAACCAAATCAAAGATTGACCAAAATCTAGATTTTGAAGACTTATCGGATTTGCCAGACATGGAAGAATTGGCTCAAATGTCGCCAGATGAATTTATCAAAACCTTGGAAAAAAGCATCGCAGACAAAACTAAGGATGATATCGAAGCGATTCAATCTTTAGAGCAAGTCGAAGCCAAGGAAGAAGAGCAGGAACAGGCTGAACAAGAAGCTGAGAGCAAGAAAGAGCCTTACATCTACTACATCCTTTCTTTTGCAAAGTTGGCTGACTTGGTGGCTTTTGCCAAGACAGTGACTTTTGATATGGAAACTTCTGAACTCTACAAGATGAATGAGCGCTATTATTTGACTATTTTAGTGGATATTGAAAATCGTCCAAGTCCATATCCAGCTTGGCTGTTGGCTCGTATGCGCGAGTTTGCAGATGATAGTGACATCAGTCGCTCAGTCTTGCAAGAGTATGGTCAAGTCTTGATGAATCATGATGCAGTGCTCAATCTGCAAAAGATTGGATAATCCTTTCTGGAAAGTTATTTCTAGATTTTAAGAAGAACGAATCGTCTGATTCGTTTTTTCGTTTTTAGACTGAAATAGTGATTTACTATAATAGGAATTTCCACAAAATTCTGTTATAATGGCTATATTAGAAAATTTCGAGGAGACAATCATGACAGTTAAAATTGCTTTACTAGGATTTGGTACCGTTGCAAGTGGTGTGCCTTTCCTCCTAAAGGAAAATGGAGAAAAAATCAATCAATCAGCACATTCAGAGATTGAAGTTGCCAAAGTATTGGTTAAGGACGAAGAAGAAAAGAACCGCTTGCTTGCAGCAGGTAATGACTTTAACTTTGTAACCAATGTGGATGACATTTTGTCAGATCAAGACATTACCATCGTAGTGGAATTGATGGGTCGTATCGAACCTGCTAAAACCTTTATCACTCGTGCCTTGGAAGCTGGGAAACACGTTGTCACTGCCAATAAGGACCTTTTGGCTGTCCATGGTGCAGAATTGTTAGAAATCGCTAAAGCTAATAAGGTAGCACTTTATTACGAAGCAGCAGTAGCTGGTGGTATTCCAATTCTTCGTACTTTAGCAAATTCATTAGCTTCTGATAAAATCACGCGCGTGCTTGGAGTAGTCAACGGAACTTCTAACTTCATGATGACCAAGATGGTGGAAGAAGGCTGGTCTTATGATGATGCTCTTGCGGAAGCGCAGAGACTTGGTTTTGCAGAAAGCGACCCGACAAATGACGTAGATGGGATTGATGCAGCCTACAAGATGGTTATTTTGAGCCAATTTGCCTTTGGCATGAAGGTTGCATTTGACGATGTAGCCCACAAGGGGATCCGCAATATCACACCAGAAGATGTGGCTGTAGCCCAAGACCTTGGTTATGTAGTGAAATTGGTTGGTTCTATCGAGGAAACTCCTTCAGGTATTGCTGCAGAAGTAACACCAACCTTCCTTCCTAAAGCGCACCCACTTGCTAGTGTGAATGGGGTAATGAACGCCGTCTTTGTAGAGTCTATCGGTATCGGTGAGTCTATGTACTACGGACCAGGTGCTGGTCAAAAACCAACTGCAACAAGTGTTGTGGCGGATATTGTCCGTATTGTTCGTCGCTTGAATGATGGAACCATTGGCAAAGACTTCAATGAATACAGTCGTGACTTGGTCTTGGCTAATCCAGAGGATGTCAAAGCTAATTACTACTTCTCAATCTTGGCTCCAGACTCAAAAGGTCAGGTCTTGAAACTTGCTGAAATCTTCAATGCCCAAGATATTTCCTTCAAGCAAATTCTTCAAGATGGCAAAGAGGGTGACAAGGCGCGTGTTGTGATCATCACACACAAGATTAATAAAGCCCAGCTTGAAAATGTCTCAGCTGAATTGAAGAAGGTTTCAGAATTTGACCTCTTGAATACCTTCAAAGTGCTAGGAGAATAAGATGAAGATTATTGTACCTGCAACCAGTGCCAATATCGGGCCAGGTTTTGACTCGGTCGGTGTAGCTGTAACCAAGTATCTTCAAATAGAGGTCTGTGAAGAACGAGATGAGTGGCTGATTGAACACCAGATTGGCAAATGGATTCCACATGACGAGCGCAATCTCTTGCTCAAAATCGCTTTGCAAATTGTACCAGACCTGCAACCAAAACGTTTGAAAATGACCAGTGATGTTCCCTTGGCGCGTGGTTTGGGTTCTTCTAGCTCGGTTATCGTTGCTGGGATTGAACTAGCCAATCAATTGGGGCAACTCAACTTGTCAGACCATGAAAAATTGCAGTTAGCGACTAAGATTGAAGGCCATCCTGACAATGTGGCTCCAGCCATTTATGGTAATCTCGTTATTGCAAGCTCTGTTGATGGACAAGTTTCAGCTATTGTAGCAGACTTCCCAGAGTGTGATTTCCTAGCCTACATTCCAAACTATGAATTGCGTACTAGAGACAGCCGTGGTGTCTTGCCTAAGAAATTGTCTTACAAGGAAGCTGTTGCGGCTAGTTCTATCGCCAATGTGGCGGTTGCAGCCTTGTTGGCAGGAGACATGGTGACCGCTGGGCAAGCAATCGAGGGCGACCTCTTCCACGAGCGCTATCGTCAGGACTTGGTGAGAGAATTTGCGACGATTAAGCAAGTAGCCAAAGAGAATGGTGCCTATGCAACCTATCTCTCTGGTGCTGGACCGACAGTTATGGTCTTAGCTTCTCATGACAAGATGCCAACGATTAAGGCAGAATTGGAAAAGCAACCTTTCAAAGGAAAACTTCATGACTTGAAAGTTGATACCCAAGGTGTCCGTGTCGAAGCAAAATAAAGAATAGATGATAGGATGGGGAAACTCTTGACTAGAGGGCTTCCTATCCTTTTTTGAAAAGAAGTCTAGTTAAAAACTTGATAAAGGAGAAATAAAGATGGCAGAAATTTATCTAGCAGGTGGTTGTTTTTGGGGCCTAGAGGAATATTTTTCACGCATTTCTGGAGTACTAGCAACCAGTGTTGGCTACGCTAATGGTCAAGTCGAAACGACCAATTACCAGTTGCTCAAGGAAACAGACCATGCAGAAACGGTTCAAGTGATTTATGATGAGAAGGCAGTGTCACTCAGAGAGATTTTGCTTTATTATTTCCGTGTCATCGACCCTTTATCTATCAATCAACAAGGGAATGACCGTGGTCGCCAATATCGAACTGGGATCTATTATCAGGATGAATCAGACCTACCTGCTATCTACACAGTGGTGCAGGAGCAGGAGCGCATGCTGGGTCGAAAGATTGCAGTAGAGGTGGAGAAACTTCGCCACTACATTCTGGCTGAAGATTACCACCAAGACTATCTTAAGAAGAATCCTTCAGGTTACTGTCATATCGATGTGACCGATGCTGATAAGCCATTGATTGACGCAGCAAATTATGAAAAGCCTAGTCAAGAGGTATTAAAGGGCAGTTTATCTGAAGAATCCTATCGTGTTACCCAAGAAGCTGCTACAGAGGCTCCATTTACCAATGCCTATGACCAAACCTTTGAAGAAGGGATTTATGTAGATATTACGACAGGTGAGCCCCTCTTTTTTGCCAAGGATAAGTTTGCCTCAGGATGTGGTTGGCCAAGTTTTAGCCGTCCGATTTCCAAGGAATTGATTCATTATTACAAGGATCTCAGCCATGGAATGGAGAGAATTGAGGTTCGTTCTCGGTCGGGAAATGCTCACTTGGGTCATGTTTTCACAGATGGGCCTCGGGAGTTAGGTGGCCTCCGTTACTGTATCAATTCTGCTTCCTTGCGCTTTGTGGCCAAGGATGAGATGGAAGAGGAAGGATATGGCTATCTACTACCTTACTTAAACAAATAAATCAGAGAGGGTGGGTACTTCCCACTTTCTTCATTTCTAGAATACGAATAGAAGGGATTTATGAAACACCTATTATCTTACTTCAAACCTTACATCAAGGAATCAATTTTAGCACCCTTGTTCAAGCTACTTGAAGCTGTGTTTGAGCTCTTAGTTCCTATGGTGATTGCTGGGATTGTTGACCAATCATTGCCCCAGAGGGATCAAGGTCATCTCTGGATGCAGATTGGCCTGCTCCTTATCTTTGCAGTGATTGGCGTTGTAGTGGCCTTGATAGCTCAGTTTTACTCAGCCAAGGCAGCGGTAGGATTTGCCAAAGAACTGACAGACGACCTCTATCGTCATATTCTTTCATTGCCTAAGGACAGCAGAGACCGTTTGACAACTTCGAGCTTGGTGACTCGCTTGACTTCGGACACCTACCAGATTCAGACTGGTATCAATCAATTCCTGCGTCTCTTTTTGCGAGCACCAATTATCGTTTTTGGAGCTATCTTTATGGCCTATCGAATCTCAACTGAGTTGACTCTCTGGTTTTTAGTCATGGTTGTCATTTTGACCATTATCATTGTAGGCCTCTCTCGACTGGTCAATCCTCTCTACAGCAGTTTCAGAATGAAAACGGACCAATTGGTTCAAGAAACGCGCCAGCAATTACAAGGGATGCGAGTTATTCGTGCTTTTGGGCAAGAAAAACGAGAGTTACAGATTTTTCAAATCCTTAACCAAGTCTATGCTAGATTACAAGAGAAAACTGGTTTCTGGTCTAGTTTATTAACACCTTTGACCTATCTGATTGTCAATGGAACTCTTCTCGTTATCATCTGGCAAGGCTATATTTCTATACAAGGAGGCTTACTCAGTCAAGGTGCTCTTATTGCCCTCATCAACTATCTCCTACAGATTTTGGTGGAATTGGTCAAGCTAGCTATGCTGATAAATTCCCTAAACCAGTCCTATATCTCTGCTAAGCGAATCGAGGAAGTCTTTGCTGAAGCTCCAGAAAATATCCATTTAGAATTAGAACAAAAGCAAACTACTAGTAATCAGGTTTTACAAGTTCAAGGACTGACCTTTACCTATCCTGATGCGGCCCAGCCTTCTCTGAGAGATATTTCCTTTGACCTGACTCAAGGGAAAATCCTTGGTATTATTGGGGGAACGGGTTCTGGTAAATCAAGCTTGGTACAACTCATCCTTGGACTTTATCCAGCAGATAAGGGAAGCATTGACCTTTATCGAGATGGATCTAGTCCTCGTAATTTGGAGGAGTGGCGGTCTTGGATTGCCTATGTGCCCCAAAAGGTTGAACTCTTTAAGGGAACTATTCGTTCCAACTTGACTCTAGGTTTAGATCAAGAAGTAACTGACCGAGAACTATGGCAGGCCTTGGAAATTGCACAAGCCAAGGATTTTGTTAGTGAAAAGGAAGGGCTCTTAGATACCCTAGTTGAGGCAGGAGGACGAAATTTCTCAGGTGGACAAAAACAAAGGTTGTCGATCGCTCGAGCAGTCTTGCGCCAAGCTCCATTTCTCATCCTAGATGATGCGACCTCGGCCCTCGACACCATTACTGAGTCCAAGCTCTTGAAAGCTATCCGAGAAAACTTACCAAATACAAGCTTAATCTTGATTTCTCAACGAACCTCGACTTTACAGATGGCTGACCAGATTCTCCTCTTGGAAAAAGGTGAGCTTCTAGCTATCGGCAAGCATGAGGACTTGATGAAGTCCAGTCAAGTCTATCGTGAAATCAACGCATCCCAACATGGAAAGGAGGACTAGCATGAGACGACAAACTGCAAACCAGACGTTCATACGTTTGGCCAAAGATTTAGCAAGCCATCCTTTCCTCCTTTTCTTAGCCTTTCTAGGAACTATTGCTCAGGTTGGTTTATCAATCTACCTACCTATCTTGATTGGGCAGGTCATCGACCAAGTCCTAGTGACTGGTTCATCATCAGTTTTTTGGCACATTTTCATTCAGATGATTTTGGTGGTCATAGGAAATACTCTCGTTCAATGGGTCAATCCTCTCCTCTATAATCGCCTAATCTTCTCTTATACTAGAAACTTGCGAGAGCGAATCATCCATAAGCTCCATCGTTTACCGATTTCTTTTGTAGATCGGCAAGGCAGTGGAGAAATGGTCAGTCGTGTAACCACGGATATAGAACAGTTAGCAGTTGGCTTGACCATGATTTTTAACCAATTTTTCATTGGCGTCTTGATGATTTTGGTTAGTATTCTAGCCATGCTCCAAATTCATCTCCTCATGACCCTCTTAGTCTTGCTGTTGACGCCACTATCTATGGTAATCTCACGCTTTATTGCTAAACGCTCCTATCATCTATTTCAGAAGCAAACAGAGACGAGGGGAATTCAGACCCAGTTGATTGAAGAATCGCTTAGCCAACAGACGATTATCCAGTCTTTTAATGCTCAAACAGAGTTTATCCAAAGGCTGCGTGAGGCTAATGACAACTACTCAAGCTACTCTCAGTCAGCCATCTTTTATTCTTCAACGGTCAATCCTTCGACTCGCTTTGTTAATGCGCTCATTTATGCTCTTCTAGCTGGATTAGGAGCTTATCGTATCATGATGGGGTCTACCTTGACCATCGGGCGTTTAGTGACCTTTTTGAACTATGTCCAACAGTACACCAAACCCTTTAACGATATTTCTTCAGTTTTAGCCGAATTGCAAAGTGCCTTGGCATGTGCAGAGCGTGTTTATGCTGTCTTAGAAAGTCCTGAAGTGGTTGAAACAGGTAAGGAAGTCTTGACCAGTGACCAGGTTAAGGGAGCAATTTCCTTTAAACAGGTCTCTTTTGGTTACAATCCTGAAAAGATTTTGATTAAGGATTTATCTATTGACATCCCAGCTGGTAGCAAGGTGGCTATTGTTGGCCCGACAGGTGCCGGAAAATCAACGCTTATCAATCTTCTTATGCGTTTTTATCCCATTAATTCAGGAGATATCTTGCTGGACGGGAAATCCATTTATGATTATAGTCGTGCCTCTCTTCGACAGCAGTTTGGCATGGTGCTCCAAGAAACTTGGCTCAATCAAGGGACCATTCATGACAATATTGCCTTTGGCAATCCTGAAGCCAGTCGGGAGCAGGTGATTGCTGCAGCCAAAGCAGCCAATGCCGACTTTTTCATCCAACAGTTGCCCCAAGGATATGATACCAAGCTTGAAAATGCTGGAGAATCTCTCTCTGTCGGTCAAGCTCAACTTTTGACCATTGCGCGTGTCTTTCTGGCTATTCCAAAGATTCTTATATTAGACGAGGCGACTTCTTCTATCGATACACGGACAGAAGTATTGGTTCAGGATGCCTTTGCTAAGCTCATGAAGGGGCGCACAAGCTTTATCATCGCCCACCGCTTGTCAACCATTCAGGATGCAGATTTAATCCTTGTCTTGGTGAATGGTGATATCGTTGAGTATGGTAATCATCAAGAACTCATGGCTCGAAAGGGCAAGTATTACCAAATGCAGCAAGCTGCAGCTTTTAGCTCTGAATAATGCTTTATATTTTAAAATCTCATGGACAAAAAAAGTTGCCTTTGGGTGACTTTTTTGTTACAATAGCTAGAAAAATTGTTCACTGTAATACTCCATGAAAATCAAAGAGCAAACTAGGAAGCTAGCCGTAGGTTGCTCAAAGCACTGCTTTGAGGCTGTAGATAAGACTGACGAAGTCAGCTCAAAATACTGCTTTGAGATTGTAGATAGAACTGACGAAGTCAGTAATCATATATCTACTCCAAGGTGAAGCTGACGTGGTTTGAAGAGAAGTATAAATTGTCTTTTAGAAAAGGAGCCTAGAATGAAAGTCTTTCAGCATGTAAATATCGTGACTTGTGACCAAGATTTCCATGTTTATTTGAATGGAATCTTAGCAGTTAAGGATTCTCAAATTGTCTATGTCGGTCAAGAGAAGCCAGAGATTTTAGAGCAAGCTGAGCAGATTATAGACTATCAGGGAGCCTGGATTATGCCTGGATTGGTCAATTGCCACACCCATTCTGCTATGACAGGTTTGAGAGGGATTCGAGATGATAGCAATCTCCATGAATGGCTCAATGACTATATCTGGCCAGCAGAAGCTGAGTTTACTCCCGACATGACTACTAAGGCGGTTAAAGAAGCTCTGACAGAGATGCTCCAGTCAGGAACAACAACCTTTAATGATATGTATAATCCCAATGGTGTGGATATTGAGCGGATTTATCAGGCAGTGAAAGATTCCAAGATGCGTTGTTATTTCTCACCTACCCTCTTTTCTTCTGAGGCGGAGACAACTGATGAAACTATAAGCAGAACTCGAGCAATCATTGAAGAAATTATTGGATATAAAAATCCAAATTTCAAGGTGATGGTAGCCCCACATTCTCCCTACAGCTGTGATAGAGACTTGCTGGCAGAAAGCTTAGATATGGCAAAAGAGCTTGCTATTCCAATCCATATCCACGTGGCGGAGACCAAGGAGGAGTCAGGAATTATCCTGAAACGATACGGCAAACGCCCCCTCGCCTTTCTTGAAGAACTGGGTTACTTAGATCATCCGTCTGTCTTTGCTCACGGGGTCGAATTAAACGAGAGAGAAATTGAACGCTTGGCAACTTCTCAAGTGTCTATTGCCCACAATCCTATTAGTAACCTCAAACTGGCATCAGGGATTGCTCCTATCATTCAACTGCAAAAAGCAGGAGTAGCAGTCGGAATTGCGACAGATTCGGTTGCTTCCAATAACAATCTAGATATGTTTGAGGAAGGACGGACTGCAGCCCTTCTTCAGAAGATGAAAAGTGAGGATGCCAGCCAATTCCCAATCGAAACAGCCCTCAAGGCTCTAACGATAGAAGGTGCTAAGGTCCTAGGAATGGAAAATCAGATAGGAAGTCTGGAAGTAGGTAAACAGGCAGATTTTCTCGTTATTCAACCACAAGGGAAAATCCATCTCCAACCTCAGGAAAATATGCTTTCTCATCTTGTCTATGCTGTTAAATCCAGTGATGTTGATGATGTTTATATCGCTGGAGAACAGGTTGTTAAGCAAGGTCAAGTCCTGACAGTAGAACTTTAGAAGAAAAATAACGAAAAAATTTTAAAAAAAGTTTGCAAAAATCTTGCATTCTTTTTTTGACTATGCTATACTTATATACGGTTTGAAAAAACTGCCTAAGACAGTAGGGGAGCTCGACTCATAAGGATCCTACCGAGGACAAAACGTATCATGTAAAAAGAAGCGTATTGTACTTTCGTGTCTAGGTTTGGGCGCGTTTTTCTTTTGGAAAAATTCCCCAAGCAAAATAATAACGGAGGTGAACACACTAATGAGTGAAGCAATTATTGCTAAAAAAGCGGAACTAGTTGACGTAGTAGCTGAGAAAATGAAAGCTGCTGCATCTATCGTCGTTGTAGACGCTCGTGGTTTGACAGTTGAGCAAGATACAGTTCTTCGTCGTGAGCTTCGTGGAAGCGAAGTTGAGTATAAAGTGATTAAAAACTCAATCTTGCGTCGTGCAGCTGAAAAAGCTGGTCTTGAAGATCTTGCATCTGTATTTGTTGGACCATCTGCAGTAGCATTTTCTAACGAAGATGTTATCGCACCAGCGAAAATCTTGAACGACTTTTCTAAAAACGCTGAAGCACTTGAAATCAAAGGTGGTGCAATCGAAGGCGCTGTCGCATCTAAAGAAGAGATTCTTGCTCTTGCAACTCTTCCAAACCGCGAAGGACTTCTTTCTATGCTCCTTTCTGTACTTCAAGCGCCAGTGCGCAACGTTGCTCTTGCAGTCAAAGCGGTTGCAGACAACAAAGAAGACGCAGCTTAATCTTAAGCTACGCAGCGTAGCCTAGCTACGAAAATCTATTATAAATTTAAAACATATTTGGAGGAAATAACAATGGCATTGAACATTGAAAACATTATTGCTGAAATTAAAGAAGCTTCAATCCTTGAATTGAACGACCTTGTAAAAGCTATCGAAGAAGAATTTGGTGTAACTGCAGCTGCTCCTGTAGCTGTTGCTGCAGCTGGTGCTGCTGACGCTGGTGCTGCTAAAGATTCATTCGACGTTGAATTGACATCTGCAGGCGACAAAAAAGTTGGCGTTATCAAAGTTGTACGTGAAATCACAGGTCTTGGTCTTAAAGAAGCTAAAGAACTTGTTGACGGTGCACCAGCACTTGTTAAAGAAGGCGTTGCAACTGCAGAAGCTGAAGAAATCAAAGCTAAATTGGAAGAAGCTGGAGCTTCAGTTACTCTTAAATAATAGAGCAACTACATTAGTAGCTTAAAAACATGATTAAACCGCTATTCTTAGGAGTAGCGGTTTTTCTTGTTTTATATAGGGGATTGCCCCAAAGATAATAATTTATAAGTATGAGTTGCCTTTTCAACAAAGGGGTTATATAATAGTAATATAGGTATGGAAGATTAATCTTATAATTTATAGTTTTCATTTTAGAGGAGAAAAGATGGCATTAAATTTGTTTGATGTTATTCGTTATGAAGGTGAAGATACAAGGAATATACTTGCTTGGAGACATCCTAAAACGAATATCAAGATAGGAGCAACTGTAATTGTAAACCCTGGTCAGTGTGCTGTATTGTTTTCAAATGGAAGAGCAGTAACTACTTATGATGCTGGTAAACATAAGATTGAAGGAGATGATTTTCAAGTAGTTTCAGGAATAAAAAACTTTCTAAGTGGAGGTATTTCGTCTGACTCATTGTTTTTGTGGTTTGTGAATATGTATGATTTACAACCGATTGGATGGGGAACTTCTTCTCCTATAATAGTTCGAGATCCAGAAAGTGATATTCCTGTAGAATTGAAAATACATGGGAATTTCATTCCTCGAATTGTAGACTTAGAAGCTTTTATATTAGAATTTATGCCAAGTCACCCCGATATTATAACAGCTCCTATTTTACAAAAACGGTTTAGACAAACTGTTAGTGGGTTGATTAGTTCAGCTATTTCACAAGTAATATACAACCATAAGATTCCAATTCTTGATATTGAGATGCACAGTTTTGATATGTCTGTTGCTTTGTCAGCTATTTTATCCAGCCATTTTTCTAAATATGGAATTAGTATTGAGGAATTTAACATTGAGGCTTTAAAGGTAAATCAGAATAGCAATGGATATAGAGAAATCTTTAAATTCCACAAGCAAATTTTGGAAGCCAAAAGCAAGCAGGCTGGTCGAGATATTGAAGAGTATACTTATCAAGAAGAGAGACAATTTGATCTTTTAGAAGAGGCAGCAAAAAATAATGATTCTGCAGGAAATCTAATGGGAGCAGGCGTGGAAATAGCTATGGGACTTTCCTTGGGAGCTAAATTTAGCAACTTGGTGGATCAGACTGAAGATAGGAATTCATTTGACAAAGATGTGAATCAGCATCAAACTGACCTCAAAGGAGAAACAGGCTTAGCTAAGTTTTGTAGCCAATGCGGGACTGCTTTTTTGGAAGGAGCAAACTTCTGTTCTAATTGCGGGCACGAAAGATAGTTCAAATGATTGGAAAAATCATTTTTATATCAATCTTGTTTAAGCATTATCTTTAATCTTTGATTTTTTACATTTTCAAATTTACTTTTGTTTTATTTGGGAAGTCTGGTATTGCCAGAATTTCCCTTTTTCTTAGAAATTTGAAAACTATGATTTCTTTGTTTGTATTTTTAAATCATTCAATTTATGTAATTCTAAGTATGGAAATGTATGAATAAATACAATGATTCCCTGAAAGATATTAGGAAATCTTTTTAAAAGAGTAAGGGATTACTTAGACAAGTTCTATGACAGGAGGATATTTTGGATGTACCAAGTATTTCGTTTATTAAGTATACTTTTTATGGGATTAACAAGTGCAACATTTTTTCTTTCACTATGGGCTATAACTCTATTTCTTGAACATGGTAGGCCGATTTTCTCAATATTGATTCCTATTATTTTTTCTTTATCAGGTTTCTTTTTGTCATCCTTTGCATTTTATAGCTTTGGTATTTTAGAAAATATAAAAATTAAAGTCAAAGCTTTGGATGAGATATATAATGGGAAAGCTCTTTATAGAGAATATATAGCAACTAGAGGAGAAGATAGGTGAAACAGTATATTAAGAATAATTGGAAAAAAGGCTTTCATTGGTTAATTTCAAATATAGTAATACTCTGTTTTGTAGTTTTATCACTTGCTATCTTTTCTATAGATGATGAACCAAGAATCTTTATATTGAAAAATCTTGATTTTATAATTTTGGCAAAATCTATTGGAATTCCCGTTGTTATCAGTTTTTTATTTTTATCATTTCAAAATGTTACCTTTGTGCCAGTTGCTTTAGTTATTTTATATTTGTTTCGAGAAACAATTAAAGATTCCTTTTCCTTGAAGAAATTAAAACAGAAGAATTTACTTCAAATGCTTGTTTTAATCATTTTATCATCATTTTTTGAATATGAAAAATCTAGGGAATGGTCTATTCGATTTTTATTTCTTTTAGTTCCTTGGTATTTGCTTAGTGTGATTTTAATTTTGGTAATGACTTATTGTGAGTCTAGGAGACAAGAAGAAGTCAAGAAACGAAATCAAATACAAGCTTTATTCACTTTATTTGAAAAGCACCAGATTAACAAAAATACATATCCCGTTATTTGTCCATCATGTAGTGGTGAGAATCTGCTTGACCTAGGGCAAGGTAAATCATGTGATTATTGTGGTGCATGGTTATCTAGAAAGGAAATATAAATGAGACGCTATCGTTTAATCATTTCCAAGGTTGTTTATCCTATAGTATCTTTCATATGTATTGTCACCGGATTGAAATTTTATCAGTACATTGATAACTACATAAGATGGATTTTAGGAAAAAGAGAAGGTTTACTTTATGATTTCTACTTTATGTGGCTTTTAATAGTTACAATTTTGTTTGTTTTATTTTTCCTATTTTTGATTATATCGTCTTTTTTATTTTTGAAACAGCCACGTATGAAACAATATGATAGAGCTTTGATAACAGTTCTTAAGTTTGAAGAACAAGGTGAAGATGTTATTGAAATTAAAGGGAAAGAATTGCGAGATGAGTTATCTTATAAATTATCAGCAAAACGTGTTTATTGTCCTACTTGTCATATGCCAACAGATGGAGTAATTGGAACTCAATTGACCTGTGCAACTTGCGGTAAAACTTTTATAGTTTCTTGATTTTAGGATAATCGAAATGATATTATCTTATAGCTATTTTGATATTGTTTTTAAAACCTAGTAAGTTTGTTTACTTTAAAAAACCGCTATTCTTAGGAGTAGCGGTTTTTATTTTTATGTGCTAGGGGGCAAAAAAGGGAAAGGAATCTTTAAAAGTGAGGAGAGTTAGATTGAAAGAATCATATTTGTAAATCGAAATGATGGATATTTGTATCATGTTATAAATCGTTATCAAACGATAATATTGATTTTCTTACAAATTAAGAGTATAATTTATAAAAATGAGTGTTTACTCAATTTTTGTGAAATTAAGGAGTAAAGAAAATGGTTGTTGAAGCAATAGAGTACAGTCGTTTTGGTAACGAAGAGGTCTTGGATTTGCTGAAGATCGACTCTACAGCCTTGGATGTAAATCAAGTGAGAGTAGAAGTTCATGCTGTTGGTTTAAATCCTATTGATTATAAAACTTTTGAGGGAGCGAAACCCCTTCGATTTCTATCTTTTATAACGAAATTAAGGAAACCAAGTCGTTGGTTTGAATCTAAATCATCTTTATTTCCAAGAGGTGTGGGGAGAGATTTTTCTGGAGTTATTACAGAAGTTGGAAATGAAGTAACTAGGTTTTCAGTAGGAGACAAGGTGTTTGGAACAATGATTAGCGATCCTGGTTTGGGAACTAAGAGGGGGGCTTTAGCAACAGAAATTTGTGTCAATGAATCAGAAATTGTATTGAATCCAGAGATGATCGACATGACTCACGCAGCTACTATGGGAGTAGCTGCTCTAACTGTGGGTGGGGCTTTTAGAAGAATCGGTTTAAATTCAAGAGATACTGTTGTTATTTCAGCTGCAGCAGGAGGTATTGGAAGTATTGCAGTACAGTATGCAGTTGCTAAGGGGGCGATAGTGATTGGAATAGCAAGTAAGAAAAATGCAGAGTATCTGAAGTCTTTAGGTGCCATACCAGTAAGTTACGAAGAGAATATCAAGAAGGCTCTTCTATCAGCTAGTCCAACGCCTATTACAAAATTTTTGGATTGTTATGGATCTGATTATGTTAGATTGGCTTTTAGTTTAGGCTTGAAGGGGACAGCTATTGGGACATTAGTACCTTCGCCCTATGTTATGATAAAAGGTGCTCAGTTTACTGGTCCGAGACATTCCACATATGATGATTTTAACACTTTAGCTGAAATGGTCTCAGACGGGAAGGTTCAGTTGAAAATTGATCAAGTGTATGACTTTTCTCTAAAGTCAGTTAGAGAAGCCTATCGTAATCTGAAAATGGGACACAGTCGAGGCAAAAAAGTCGTAAAAGTAAGAGAGTAGAAGAGAGGTGCTAGCGATGGAAAGTTTAGAACAAAAGTATGCTCAGACGTTAGAAGTTAGCAACTTGAGCTTGAAACAACGTCGAGTATTATTATCAAGCTTAAAATTATTCTCAGAAATTGGATTTGAGAATACAACGTCCAGCCTTATTGCCGAACGCGCTGGAGTGTCAGAAGGAACTGTTTTTAGTTACTTTAAAACAAAGGAAGGTATTTTAGAAGCTATTTTATCTACTTTTCTAGAACAGGTTATTCCAGAAGTAATTGCGGATTTCTCAGAAAAGAAATTCACAGTAGATCAGGAAACTTTTCCCTTCTTTTTAAAAAGTATTGTTCGAGATAGGCTCTTTTTCATTCAGGAGAATCAAATGCATGTTAAAATTCTCTTGGGGCGTTCTTTTATTGATAAAAATCTTTCTATCCAGTTAGGAAATATTATTGTTCAATCTATAATAGAACCAATTAGCCCTGTTTTAAATCAATTTAAAGAAAAAGGACTTATTCTAAATTGGTCAAATGAAAGAATTGTTCGATACATTTTAGCATTGAGTTTTTCTTATCTTATTCCCATGATGTTGAATGATGAAGGAACTATAAACATAGATGAAGCAGTTGATGAGATTGTTGAATGTTTGTCATCTGCCCTAATGAAAGTAAAATAAATTCTGATGTTAAAACTCACTGTTAATGGTGAGTTTTTTGGATTCAACATAAAAATCCCCAATCGGAGCGATTGAGGATTAAGCAAATGAGTCTTAAACAATACCTTGGGCAATCATAGCATTTGCTACATTTTCAAAGGCAGCAATATTAGCTCCTGCAAGGTAGTCTTTATCAAGACCGTATGTTTCTGAAGTTGTTTTAGCTGTGTTGAAGATGTTTGTCATGATGTCTTTGAGACGTCCGTCAACTTCTTCACGAGTCCATGAGAGGCGAAGACTGTTTTGGCTCATTTCAAGGGCTGAAACGGCTACACCACCAGCGTTGGCAGCTTTTGCAGGTCCGTAGAAGATACCATTTTCTTTGTAGACTTTGATGGCATCAAGGTCGCTTGGCATGTTGGCACCTTCAGATACACAGATAACGCCTTGAGCAACCAAACGTTTAGCTGCTTCACCATTGATTTCGTTTTGAGTCGCACATGGAAGAGCGATGTCATAGTTTCCAGCGTAAGTCCATACAGAACCTTCATGATAAGTAGCGGTTGCTTTCTCAGCTGCATACTCAGTCAAACGAGCGCGACGTTTTTCTTTAACATCGACCAAAAGATCGAAGTCGATACCATTTTCATCGATGACGTAACCATTTGAATCAGATACAGAGATAACAGTTGCACCAAGTTCAGTCGCTTTTTGAAGAGCGTATTGAGCAACGTTACCAGAACCTGAAATAACAACTTTCTTACCAGCAAAGCTGTTACCGTTAGCTTTAAGCATTTCTTCAGTGTAGTAAACCAAACCGTAACCAGTTGCTTCTGGACGAATCAAGCTACCACCAAATCCAAGAGGTTTACCAGTCAAGACACCAGCATCAAATTGGTTAAGACGCTTGTATTGACCGTAAAGGTAACCAATCTCACGTCCACCAACACCGATATCACCAGCAGGTACGTCAAGTGATGGTCCGATGTGTTTTTGCAATTCAGTCATGAAGCTTTGGCAGAAGCGCATCACTTCAGCATCTGTTTTACCTTTAGGATCGAAGTCTGATCCACCTTTACCTCCACCGATTGGAAGTCCAGTTAAGACGTTTTTGAAGATTTGTTCAAATCCGAGGAATTTCAAAATCCCTTGGTTTACAGTTGGGTGGAAACGAAGTCCGCCTTTGTATGGTCCAACAGCTGAGTTGAATTGAACACGGTAACCACGGTTTACTTGAACTTTTCCATCATGGTCAACCCAAGGAACACGGAAAGAAATCACGCGCTCTGGTTCAGTAATGCGTGCCAAGATATTTTCTTCGATATACTCAGGGTGTTTTTCAAATACAGGTTCCAAAGTGTTGAAAAATTCTTCGACAGCTTGGAGGAATTCAGCCTCGTGCCCGTTACGAGCTTTCACAGTTTCAAACACGCTTTGGATATATTCTTTAGCAGATGTCATATCGTTCTCCTTAAATTCTAATTTAATTATGTGAGTCATTATAGCAGAATTTTTTTTAGCTGTAAAGAGAAAAACAAAAATTTTCTAAAAATTCACTCAATTTAGTTTTTGAGATTTTTTGAAAGTAGATAAAAAACGAACGTTTTTCTAATAAATGCCTTTCTTAAAGAGAAAATCTGAAAATATGGTATAATATTAGCAATAAAAGGAATCTGGAGGATCAGAATCATGGTATCAACGAAAACACAAATTGCTGGTTTTGAGTTTGACAATTGCTTGATGAATGCAGCAGGTGTGGCTTGTATGACGATAGAGGAGTTAGAAGGCGTTAAAAACTCAGCGGCAGGAACCTTTGTCACTAAGACAGCGACCTTGGACTTCCGTCAGGGAAATCCTGAGCCACGCTATCAAGATGTTCCACTTGGTTCCATCAACTCTATGGGCTTGCCAAATAATGGCTTAGACTATTATTTGGACTATCTTTTGGATCTGCAGGAAAAAGAGCCGAACCGGACTTTCTTCTTATCTCTAGTTGGTATGTCTCCAGAGGAAACCCATACTATTTTGAAAAAAGTCCAAGAGAGTGATTTTCGTGGTCTGACTGAGCTAAACCTCTCCTGTCCAAATGTTCCAGGAAAACCTCAGATTGCCTATGATTTTGAGACAACAGACCGGATTTTGGCAGAGGTATTTACCTACTTCACCAAACCTCTTGGAATTAAATTGCCACCATATTTTGACATTGTTCACTTTGACCAAGTGGCAGCTATTTTCAATAAGTATCCTCTTAAGTTTGTCAACTGTGTTAACTCTATTGGAAACGGCCTTTATATAGAAGACGAGTCGGTCGTAATTCGTCCTAAAAATGGTTTTGGGGGGATTGGTGGAGAATACATCAAACCGACTGCTCTAGCCAATGTTCACGCCTTTTATCAACGCTTAAATCCTCAAATCCAAATCATCGGAACAGGTGGCGTGTTGACTGGTCGTGATGCCTTTGAACATATCCTCTGTGGAGCAAGTATGGTGCAGGTGGGAACCACTCTTCACAAAGAAGGCGTCAGTGCTTTTGACCGCATTACCAATGAACTGAAAGCAATCATGGCGGAAAAAGGGTACGAAAGCCTAGAAGATTTCCGTGGGAAATTGCGCTATATTGATTAAACTCATTAAAAAATCAGAAGAAAGGAGAGATGATGCTAGCCATTGAAGAAAGTCAGAAGTTGACTTTATTAAATTTACCTAGTCTGAGCCTATTTACAGGGACAGATCAGGGTCAGTTTGAAGTGATGAAGAGTCAAGTATTGAAACAGATTGGTTATGATTCTGCCGACCTCAACTTTGCCTACTTTGATATGAAAGAAGTAGTTTACAAGGATGTGGAACTGGAGTTGGTCAGTCTTCCTTTCTTTGCGGATGAGAAAATCGTGATATTGGATCATTTTGTCGATATCACGACTGCTAAAAAGCGCTTTTTGACAGATGATGAGCTCAAGTCATTTGAGGAATACTTTGACAATCCTTCACCAACAACCAAGTTGATAATCTTTGCAGAAGGAAAGCTGGATAGCAAAAGACGGTTGGTTAAATTACTTAAGCGTGATGCCAAGGTCTTCGATGCAGTAGAAGCTAAAGAACAAGAACTGCGCCAGTATTTTCAAAAGTGGAGCCAGAAAGAAGGTCTGCAGTTTGCCAATCACTCTTTTGAAAATCTCCTCATCAAGTCTGGTTTTCAATTTAGCGAAATCCAGAAAAATCTCCTCTTTTTACAGTCCTATAAAGAAGACTCTGTTATCGAGGAAGAGGATATTGTTAACGCAATTCCCAAGACCTTGCAGGACAATATTTTTGATTTAACTCAGTTTATTCTGACTAAAAAGATGGATCAGGCGCGCGATTTGGTTAGAGACTTGACCTTGCAAGGTGAAGATGAAATTAAGTTGATTGCCGTTATGCTAGGACAATTTCGGACTTTTACTCAGGTGAAGATTTTGGCGGAGTCTGGGCAAGCAGAATCTCAGATTGCAAGTAGTCTAGGAAGTTTTCTCGGACGCAATCCCAATCCCTATCAGATTAAGTTTGCGCTGAGGGATTCGCGAGGACTTTCCTTGAGCTTTTTGAAGCAAGCTATTTCCTATTTGATTGAGACAGACTATCAGATTAAAACAGGTCTTTATGAAAAAGGTTTCCTTTTTGAAAAGGCACTCCTACAGATTGCTAGTCAGGTAAATTAATCCTATTTCAAAAAATTTTTATCCCGCGTCAGGATTATCTTGTCGTGGGTTTCTTAGTGATTTACTTATTTTATACTCAATGAAAATCAAAGAGCAAACTAGGAAGCTAGCCGCAGGTTGTTCAAAGCACTGCTTTGAGGTTGTAGATAAGACTGACGAAGTCAGCTCAAAACACTGTTTTGAGGTTGTAGATAAGACTGACGAAGTCAGTAATATATCTACGGCAAGGCGACGTTGACGCGGTTTGAAGAGATTTTCGAAGAGTATTATTAGAAAGTATTTCAGTGATTTCTTCATCTATAAGCAAAAAACTTGAAAAAAGTGAATGTTTGCGTTATCATTTTCATATAGAAAGAAAAAGAGGTATTACAGATGGCTATTATCTTACCAGATCTTCCATATGCATACGACGCTTTGGAACCATACATCGATGCGGAAACAATGCACTTGCACCATGACAAACACCATCAAACTTATGTCAACAATGCTAATGCAGCTCTTGAAAAACACCCTGAAATCGGTGAAGATCTTGAAGCCTTGCTTGCTGATGTAGAATCTATCCCAGCTGATATCCGTCAAGCGCTTATCAACAATGGTGGTGGACACTTGAACCACGCTCTTTTCTGGGAATTGATGACTCCTGAGAAAACAGCTCCATCAGCAGAACTTGCAGCAGCAATCGATGCAACATTTGGTTCATTTGAAGAATTCCAAGCAGCCTTCACTGCAGCAGCAACAACTCGTTTTGGTTCAGGATGGGCATGGTTGGTTGTCAACAAAGAAGGTAAACTTGAAGTGACTTCAACAGCAAACCAAGACACACCAATCTCAGAAGGTAAAAAACCAATCTTGGGCTTGGACGTTTGGGAACATGCTTACTACGTGAAATATCGCAACGTGCGTCCTGACTACATCAAAGCTTTCTTCTCAGTGATCAACTGGAACAAAGTAGATGAATTGTACGCAGCAGCTAAATAATGATAGTTGGAGGGAAGAATTGTTCTTCTCTTTTTAAGGTTATATTATTTTGGTCTGACAAAATCGTCAGACTTTTTTCATTTTTATGAGAAACGTGCTAACTGCTAGAAATTATGGTAGAATAAAGTATTAAGTAATCGTGGAAAAAGGATATCTATGCGAAAAGAAATTGCACCTGAATTATACAACTATAACAAGTTTCCTGGTCCTGAGTTCCATTTACACGGGGACAAGGTAGAAACGGAAGGGATAGCTTTTTCCTTGGTGGAAAATATCAAGGATGCCTTCGATGTGACGGCTTTTAATCAGCGTTTTTCAGAAGTCTTAACAAAGTTTGATTATATCGTGGGAGACTGGAGCAACGAACAGCTTCGCCTTCGAGGTTTTTACAAGGATGATCGAACAGAAGAAAAACTTGAAAAAATCAGTCGTTTACAAGACTACCTTTTAGAGTATTGTAGTTATGGTTGTGCCTATTTTGTCTTATCAAATGAAGCCCCTAAGCGAGCATCATTTGATAAGAAAATGCGTAAGAAGGAAGAAGAAACACCTTCTAGAAAAGGAAAGAAACCGACTCAAACAAAACGAAAACCGAATGCAGATAAGAAAAATAGACGTCGTCAGAAAGACCAGCATTCTCAGAAAGAGGACAAGGGGCAACGTCATTTTGTCATTCGTCAGAAGTGAGTAGAGAATAAGGAGAAGAAATGAAACCGTCAATTTATAGTTTAACACGTCAAACCATGCAGGAATGGGTTTTGGAGCAGGGAGAAAAGAAATTCCGTGCAGATCAAATCTGGGAATGGCTTTACCGTAAACGTGTCCAGTCATTTGAAGAAATGACTAACCTTTCCAAGGATTTGATTGCTAAGCTCAATGAGCAGTTTGTGGTCAATCCCTTGAAACAACGTATCGTTCAAGAGTCTGCTGATGGTACGGTCAAATATCTTTTTGAATTGCCTGATGGTATGCTAATTGAGACTGTACTGATGCGTCAACACTACGGTTTGTCAGTCTGTGTGACCACTCAGGTCGGCTGTAATATCGGTTGTACCTTCTGTGCTTCTGGTTTGATTAAGAAGCAACGTGACCTTAATAACGGTGAAATTGTAGCGCAAATCATGCTGGTTCAGAAATACTTTGATGAGCGTGGTCAGGATGAACGCGTCAGCCATATCGTTGTCATGGGTATCGGTGAGCCCTTTGATAACTACAACAATGTCTTGAATTTCGTCCGTACTATCAATGATGACAAGGGAATGGCCATCGGTGCTCGTCACATTACGGTTTCAACCTCAGGTTTGGCCCATAAAATTCGTGATTTTGCTAATGAAGGAGTTCAGGTCAATCTTGCAGTTTCTCTTCACGCACCTAACAATGAATTGCGTTCAAGCATCATGAAGATTAACCGTGCCTTTCCGATTGAAAAACTCTTTGCTGCTATTGAGTACTATATCGAAACAACCAATCGTCGTGTGACCTTTGAATACATCATGCTCAATGAAGTTAATGATGGTGTAGAACAAGCCTTGGAATTGGCTGAATTGCTCAAGAATATCAAGAAATTGTCTTATGTCAACTTGATTCCTTATAACCCAGTTAGTGAGCATGATCAATATAGCCGTAGTCCTAAAGAGCGCGTGATGGCCTTCTATGATACACTTAAGAAAAAAGGGGTCAACTGTGTCGTCCGTCAAGAGCATGGTACAGATATTGATGCAGCTTGTGGACAGTTGCGTTCTAACACAATGAAACGTGACCGCCAGAAGGCAGTCGCAGCAGTCAATCCTTAATGATGAAGAAGACTTATAATCATATTTTGGTCTGGGGAGTTATTTTCTATAGCATTTGTATCGTTTACTTTTGCTTTACTCCTCAAGAACATTCTCCCGTGGGGGTGGAAACTCCAGATATTCAGCATCTTGGACGCCTGGTTTTTCTTTTGACTCCTTTCAATTCTCTCTGGAAACTGGGCGAAGTGAGTGACATAGGACAATTATGTTGGCTTTTTCTACAAAATATCCTCAATGTCTTCTTGCTTTTTCCTTTGGTGTTTCAACTCCTTTATCTCCTTCCAAACTTACGGAAAACAAAAAAGGTCCTTCTTTTTAGTTTTCTAGTGAGTCTTGGAATTGAGTGTACGCAGTTAGTCTTGGACTTTTTCTTTGATTTTAATCGCGTCTTTGAGATTGATGATTTGTGGACCAATACCTTGGGTGGCTATCTGACTTGGCTTCTCTATAAACAATTACATAAAAACAAGATAAGGAATTAAAATGAGTATTTTAGAAGTTAAAAATCTGAGTCATGGTTTTGGTGACCGTGCAATTTTTGAAGATGTGTCCTTCCGTCTCCTCAAGGGGGAACATATCGGTTTGGTTGGTGCCAATGGTGAAGGAAAATCAACCTTTATGAGCATTGTGACTGGTAAGATGCTGCCAGATGAAGGGAAGGTTGAGTGGTCCAAATATGTGACTGCCGGTTACTTGGATCAGCACTCTGTCCTTGCTGAAGGGCAGTCGGTGCGTGATGTTCTCCGTACGGCTTTTGATGAGCTTTTTAAAGCAGAAGCCCGTATCAATGACCTTTATATGGAAATGGCTGAAGATGGTGCGGATGTTGATGCTCTCATGGAAGAAGTTGGCGAACTCCAAGACCGTCTGGAGAGTCGTGATTTCTATACCTTGGATGCTAAGATTGACGAAGTAGCGCGTGCCCTTGGTGTTATGGACTTTGGCATGGATACAGATGTAACCTCTTTGTCAGGTGGGCAAAGAACCAAGGTGCTTTTGGCAAAACTTCTCCTTGAAAAACCCGATATCTTGCTTTTGGACGAGCCGACCAACTACTTGGATGCTGAGCATATTGATTGGCTCAAGCGTTATCTCCAAAACTATGAGAATGCCTTTGTCCTTATTTCGCATGATATTCCTTTCCTCAATGATGTTATCAATATTGTCTATCATGTGGAAAATCAACAGTTGACGCGTTACTCTGGTGATTACTACCAGTTCCAAGAAGTCTATGCTATGAAGAAATCTCAGCTAGAGGCTGCCTACGAACGTCAGCAAAAAGAAATTGCGGACCTCAAGGACTTCGTGGCTCGAAACAAAGCACGTGTTGCAACACGAAACATGGCCATGTCCCGTCAGAAGAAATTGGATAAGATGGATATTATCGAACTGCAAAGTGAGAAACCAAAGCCATCATTTGATTTCAAACCGGCTCGTACGCCAGGGCGCTTTATCTTCCAAGCCAAGGATTTGCAGATTGGTTATGACCGTCCACTTACAAAGCCCTTAAACCTAATCTTTGAACGCAATCAAAAGGTTGCTATTATCGGGGCAAATGGTATCGGGAAAACAACTCTCTTGAAGTCTCTTTTGGGAATTATCCCGCCAATCGCTGGGGAAGTTGAACGCGGTGACTACCTAGAACTTGGCTACTTTGAGCAGGAAGTAGAAGGTGGCAATCGTCAAACACCACTAGAGGCTGTCTGGAATGCCTTTCCTGCACTTAACCAAGCAGAAGTTCGTGCAGCCCTTGCCCGTTGTGGTCTGACAACCAAGCATATTGAAAGCCAAATTCAGGTCTTGTCAGGTGGGGAACAAGCTAAGGTTCGTTTCTGTCTCTTGATGAATCGTGAAAACAACGTTTTAGTGCTGGACGAGCCGACCAACCATTTGGATGTGGATGCCAAGGATGAAATCAAACGTGCTCTTAAAGAATACAAAGGGTCTATTCTTATGGTCTGCCACGAACCAGACTTCTATGAAGGCTGGATGGACCAAATCTGGGATTTTAATAATCTAACTTAAAAATGAGGATAAAAGAAATACAGTACCGAATGTGGACACTGTATTTTTTGGTTTTTAAGATTTAAAATCGTAGTCTTTCACCACTTCGATGCTATCGATAGTAATAGCAGTCGTTGGTTTATCTTTCTCATCTTTTTCGGCTTTGGCAATTTTATCTACAACATCCATACCGTCAATCACTTGACCAAAGACAGGGTGTTTGCCATCTAGACTAGGGTTTCCCCCTTCTTTGTAGGCTTCGATGATTTTCTTTGGATACTTGCTTGTAGGGAGCTTAGCAGAGGTATCAGTAGAGTTTTGGTTGATAAAGAACTGGCTGCCGTTGGTGTTTGGTTGACCAGTATTAGCCATAGCAAGAGCACCACGGATGTTATAGAGATAAGGAGTAATCTCGTTCTTGAAACCAGTTCCCTTGTCTTTGGTTTTATCCTTGTCATGCCAGATAGACTGACCACCTGTACCGTCTCCTTTTGGATCCCCAGTTTGAACCATGAAGCCATCGATGACACGATGGAAGGTAATACCGTTATAGTATCCTTCTTTAGCATGAGTGAGGAAGTTTTCAACCGCTAGAGGAGCGAGTTTAGGGAAGAGTTTGATACGGATATCTCCTTGACTTGTGTGGAGAATCACTTCAGCCTCGTCTTCAGCAACTTCTTTAGATAGTTGTGGGAAATTGGCGTTTTCGTTTGTTAAAGCATCGTTTAACTCCTTGGCTGATTGGGCAGCTGCTTTGGAACTTTCTTCAGCAGCAAGACTGGAATCAACATAGTCATCACCACGCAGACTGCGTTGGATGCTGCTACATCCAGTTAAGGCTACAGTGGACAGTAAAAGAAGGGTTGCTAGTTTTTTCATTCTGATCCTTTCAAAAATTCATTTCTACCATTGTACCCTAAAAGGAAGTGGATTTCAAATGTTAGTGACAAGGTAGTTTTAGAGGAGCCAACCAAAAAGTCGCTTGCTTAGAGATTTTTCTTTGGATGACGGTCAACAATGTCCTGGTACTGTTCCAGTATGTGCTCTCCTTTTGGAGTTATTTTATAACCGCGAATCGAAAAGAGACCAGCTAATTCCTCTTCTGAAAAATGGTTATGAAGGGCTTGATCCAAATCTGCAATCTTCATTTTAGAAAGGCCTGTAATTCCCTTGCTTTTCAGAATATTCTTTTTCATAGTAGCATTGAGATGATCAAGTGGGTCAAAAGCCGTTTCAATGCCAGCATAACCTTTTTCTACCAGAGTTTTTAGATGTTTAGAGGTATCAATACCATAAGTGTACTCGAAGTATTTAGGAAACCAGGTCTTAAGAAAGCTCGTAAAGCATCACAATTATCAAAACGTTAATCAACACGCTTATATCAACGTTTACAGACATTTAAGAAATTTCTCTTGGATGTCTTTTTTTGTCTAGCTAAATTTTACAAATTGGGCAATTTAGGTTACTCAATAGTATAAAAAAGATAAAAATTTAAAGTTCGAATTTTAATTTTAAAAAAAGTAATTATTATTGAATATCTGTTCAAACATTTTTTCTTTTATAAGGTTAATATAAGTATATATACTTTAAAAAAGGAAGTCAAACATCTTGCTCATAGATTTTTGCATTTTTAAAAAATACATTTTGTCATATAATAATGTGGAAAATTGACGGATTCCTTAAATAATCATATAATATGAATATGTAAACCCTTACATACTATTCTACTTATACTTGATAAAATGCAAGTTCTTGAGGATCTATAAATATATAGACACTCTTCTATTTATAAAGTGAAATAAAGAATCACGGAGAAAGTTTATGGATATTAAAGAGACATTCAACCAGCTAGACAATACAAAATTTAATGATTTCAATAATCGCCTTGAAGGTTTTGAGAAACTTTTTAAAGACAAATATTATTTTACCCATCTCGAAGATTTTAGCTCAATCTTTAGCATTTTGGTAAAGTATGGAAAAAGTACAAGTAAATATATTTTATCGAAAGGAGAGATATATGAGTGAAATAGTTATTAATGCTCAGAATTTATCTAAAAATTTTTATAATTTTGATTCAAGACTCCCATTTATCAAGAGATTTTTGAAACGTAATCAAATAACGATTCGAGCTGTTCAAGATATTAGTTTTACGATTAAGAGAGGGAGTATAGTTGGCTTTATTGGGAGTAATGGAGCTGGTAAATCCACAACGATTAAAATGTTGACTGGGACTCTTTATCCTAGTTCCGGAAAATTAGAAGTGAATGGAGAAATTCCATTTAAAAGAAGTATAAATTTTAGAAAAAAAATTTCAATAGTAGTAGGAAATAAATTACAGTTATTTCAAGATGTTTCGGCTATGGATTATTTTCAATTGATTGGTACTTTATATGAGGTAGAACCGGCGATTTTACAAGAACGAATTCAGGAATTAAGCAATTTGTTGAATGTAAAAGATCAGCTTTACCAGCAGGTCCGGACCCTCTCTCTTGGACAAAAAATGAAAATGGAGTTTATCGCGGCATCTTTAACAAGTCCGGAAATATTATTTTTAGACGAGCCTACTATAGGGTTAGATATACAGTCTAAAAAAGATATCAGAACATTTTTAAAGAAAATGAATGAAGAATGTCATACTACTATTATTTTAACGAGTCATGATATGGATGATATTTCGTCTGTTTGTGACGAATTAATCGTCATTGACAAAGGAAAAATTATTTTGCAGGAGTCAATGGATGTTATTTTATCTAAATTTTCTGATTTTAAATATTTAAAGATAAAAATGACATTAGATTTGGTACCAGAGTTATGCTCTGTTAAAGGAGTAGTAGTCATTTCTCAAACAAAATCGGAATGTATACTAAAAATACCTAGAGATTTTGTCTTTGAGACATTAGAATCAATCAATAAGCTTGTAGATATAGAAGATTTTGAAATATCAAATCTTTCTTTAGAAGAAATTATTTTACAAAACTATTTTACAAAAAAGGAGCACAATTGAAAAAAGAAATGTCTATTATTCTGATATCATTTCGATCTATTTTGAACTATAAATCAAGTGTACTATTGTTAATGTTACAGGCAAGTATACAAATTATGATATCAGTATTTTTATGGACGTATATATATCAGAGTAACCAGATAAATATAGCAGGATATGATTTTACCTCAATGGTTCAATACTATTTGGGGACTATAATTTTTTCATATTTTGTTTTTTATCCAGTTGATTGGGAAATCAATGACGATGTTCATTCAGGAAATTTTTTTAGCATATTAATAAAACCTGTTACTTTTTATAAGTATTATTTTTGTAAAATGCTTGGAGATAGGCTTGCTCATTTATTATTTATCATCATTCCTGTCATTTTATTCTCCAGTGTTTATTACAAGAATGAGTTATTAACCATTGAAATTCTTATTTTAGGAAGTATTGCAATTATTCTATCTATGGTTCTATGGTTTTTAATATCATGTTGTGTAGGTATGCTTTCTTTTTGGTTAGAAAATATATTTTTTGTCCTTACTGTTAAAGAAATAGTAATTCAGTTTTTATCAGGAATATTATTGCCTTTAAGTTTTTTTTCAAATAATTTTCGTCTGTTTTTAGATGTATTACCTTTTAAATACTTAGTATATGAACCGCTTCAGATGTTTAGTAATGATACATATAAATTAATAGACTATTTGAGAATTATTTGTATTCAATTGATTTGGTGCATCATTTTTTATATTATATCAAGATTCATATTGAGAAAAGGAGTGGAGCACTTCTCAAATGTGGGAGGATAAAATGTTTAGAATAAAAGTAATTTTTAGGCTACTTCATTTTGGTTTTAAATCTGATATGAATTTTCATTTTGACTTCTTTTGTGGTCTATTTTCGTCGATACTGTGGATTGGTTTACCTATTGTATTTTTTAGATTGATTTTCTTAAACATAGACTCTTTTAATGGTTGGGACTATTATCAAATTTTATTTTTGGTAGGTTCCTACACTATTGTAGATGGAGTTATGATGGGATTGTTAATTAGAAGTATGGGAATTTTAGAATCAGATATTTTGAGTGGTAACTTGGATCAAATTTTATTGAGGCCGTTTGATACTCAGTTGTTCTATATTTTTAGATCATTTAATTTAGTTCAATTCGTGAATACTTTTTTTGGTCTTGCGATCATTTTTATAAGTTATGGAAATTTAAATGTACATTTAAATTCATTAAAAATATTATTTTATATCCTTTCTTTAATGTGTGGTTGTATTATATATTATTCAATTTGGTTTCTAATAACGATTAGTTCATTTTGGTTCCCAACTAAATTTTCAAAAGTAGATGTATTTTTGAATTATATTGGAATTTCTAAGTATCCATATAATATTTTTACAGGTATTAACAGATTGATCACTATGTTATTTGTTCCCAATTTATTAATTGCCAATCCTGCAGTATTAATATTTTTAGGGAAAGATACATTGAACCTATTTTTCTATCAAATAGTTTTTACAGTTTTTTTGATTATTATCAGTCGTACAATTTTTAGAAAAGGATTGAAAAAATATGAAAGTGCAGGAAGATAAACAATGTTGTTCAGTTATATGTTTGACTAAAGGAAGTGATTCGCTGTACTTTGTTTTGTGGTCATTGAAACATCAGATAATTATAAACTATAATTTAAAGAATAGTATTATTAACTTATAGGTGCTAAGAAAAAATTTAAAGAAATTCCCTCATTCAATCAAACTTATTCATATTTTTTAAAATAAGAAAATAGTTGGATTTTGATGATGGTTGATATAAAGCTAAACTGAAAGTACCTGAAATCCAACTGTGTCAAACCAGGTCATACGATCTGTGAGAAAAAGAACACATAACAAAAAGAGGAGCTTCACAATAAAGTTCCTCTTCTTTTATATATCCGAATCATTATTCTTATTTCAAAAAAGGTAGTGAAAAAGGTAGTGATTCGGTTGATTTATATTGCAATGTAGTGAAATTTAGAATTTCAAGAATCGCTTAAAATCAAGGTTTCTAACATCTATTGACGTGTAGTGAACCCCTATTTCACCTCTGTAAAAACCAAATAAGGTAAACTTTTGATATTCTGGTTCGATTTTATCTTATTTTTAATGAAAGTTTACCTTATTTAAATGAAAGTGATTGAACTTAATTGAAATTTGAATTTTTAGAAACTTATGAAAACGTTGATTTTAAAGCATTTTGAAATTGGATAAAATAAGTGGTGCCCCAACCAGGTCTTAAGAAAGCTCGTAAAGCATCACAATTAGTAAAGGTTAATTCGAAAGAATTACTATATTTTAAAAGAGCACATTTTCAAAGGATTTTTCTTTTGAATTCAATTCCTAATTAATCAATGAACTTAATACTAGGTCTCGAAAAGAATTATGCTTCCTCGTTCTGTCTGAGTTCAAAGAGGTCTTCTACTTTCAGATTAAAAACTTGAGCAATTTTAAGAGCCATTTCCAGCGAAGGGTTGTAACGGTTATTTTCCAAGTGCAGAATTGTCTCGCGTCGCATGCCGATGAGGTCGGCTAACTCCTGCTGGGTCATGCCTGTCGACTCACGAACAGATTTAAGATTAGTAATAATCTTGCTTTCTTTGGCCATGCTTATCCTCTCCGTTCCAAGATAAAGTAGACAACCGCAAAGATGAAAATCAAGGCAGCTATGCTAATAAAGACTTGACCCATGTAAAGAGTGAGAGACCCCATATACCCAATGATAACTGTTAGGCTCATCAGTGCGCCTAGTGTAAAAACTAACATCAAGCTAGCTACCTTTGCTAAATTGGCATAAAAGCGTTCGTCCGGAGTTTCCTTGACATTTTTCAAAGAGAAAAAACCAAATAAAATCACTTCAATAACGAGGCCAATTCCCAAAATCCATTCTTTAATACCAGAACTTTCGCTTGGGGTCGCAACCCAAATTCCTACTGTATAAAAAATGCTTGCTGCAAACACAAGTATCGTGTAAAGCTTAGCAGATAAGTCAAAAATAATCTTTCCCTTACCTTTCTGACTCTTATGTAGCCAGCTACAAATAGCTACAATTTGACCTGACACTGAAATACCAGTAATAACTAACTTGGGTCCCCAACTAAGATTAGAACCAAATAAAACAATAACATCAATAAAGAGAGCTACAGCAATCATTGCAATGAGGCCACGCATTTTTTGACTTTTTTTCATGATAGACTCCTTTTTTGTGTTATAAATATATAACACTTGAAATTTTATGTTACAAATATATCACATTTAAATTTGGAAAGCAAGAATTTATGTGCCAAGGTGGCAATTATTTGAAAAAATTTTTTAATAAAAGCCCTCGCTAGTCAAACAACTAAAGAATTCTTTGAAGCAATGTATCGGATTTGGTTTGGATAGTTTCGTTAATAACATTTGATGATAAAGAATTTTTGGAAAATCTAGATACTGTATGAATCTCTACTTTTTTCTTAGACTGTTATAAAGTCTGTCAGAATAAGCTTTGTAGGTGTAGGAGTTAATTTTTACAGAACTAAATTATTCCCCTATTTAGAATCTATTAATTCATATTTTATCAATTAATTAGTAGATATCATTCTTAAAATCCTTGATATTTCGTTTGGGAACGGGCTTGGGATTTAGGAGCCAAGTATCAAAATCACGTTCAGGTGAGATGAGGGGTTTGAGTTGATGGTCTTTATAAAATGTTTCTAATACTCTTCGAAAATCAAATTCAAACTACGTCAGCTTTGCCTTGCCGTACTCAAGTACAGCCTGCGGCTAGCTTCCTAGTTTGCTCTTTGATTTTCATTGAGTATAAAATAGTATTCACGGATAGCTTCTTTCAAATATTTATTTCCTACTTCTAACAAATTTCTAAATGGTTTAAGAATTTTATAGTCTGTCAAGTTTTTTTCTTGACACCTGTTAGAAATCTGTTATAATAGAACATGTGCTAAATAGCTCAGCTATTTCACTCAAATAAAAAATAAGAAAAGAGACTTTAAAAATGGCAGTTAAAATCCGTTTGACTCGTATGGGTTCTAAGAAAAAACCTTTCTACCGTATCAACGTAGCAGATTCACGTTCACCACGTGACGGACGTTTCATCGAAACAGTTGGAACTTACAACCCACTTGTTGCTGAAAACCAAGTAACTTTGAAAGAAGACCGCGTTCTTGCATGGTTGGCTGATGGAGCTCAACCTTCAGACACAGTACGTAACATCCTTTCAAAAGAAGGTGTATTGAAAAAATTCCACGATTCTAAATTCTCAAAATAAGTTTAAAGTAGGTTGACAGATGGATACGATTGAAAATCTCATTATTGCGATTGTGAAACCCTTGATTTCACAACCAGATGCCTTAACTATCAAGATTGAAGATACACCAGAGTTTTTGGAATATCATTTGAATCTTGATCAAAGTGATGTGGGTCGTGTAATCGGTCGTAAGGGTCGCACTATTTCTGCGATAAGAACGATTGTCTACTCTGTCCCAACTGAAGACAAAAAAGTAAGAATCGTTATTGACGAAAAATAAGAAGGGCGGGACAAATGTCTCGCTTTTTTTGCAAGGAGCAGGATATGAAGGATTTAACGTTTAGACAATTACAAGACTACTTACTGGAACATTACAAGCAGTCTCGGACTGAAGAAGGTCTCTTTATGAAGTTAGTGGAGGAAGTCGGGGAAGTAGCTGAGGTTTTGAATGGTCGTTCTGGTAGAAAAGAGGGCGTTCAGGATTCTAACGAGGAACTAGCAAAAGAATTGGCTGATATCATTCACTACACTGTCGCAATTGCGGCCATCAACGACATAGATCTAACCAAGACCATTTTTGAAAAAGACAAAAAGGCGGCTATCAAATATCAGCATGAACGAGATTTGGAAGGATTTTTGAAGGGGAAGTAGAGCTATTGTCCTCTTACTCCAACTTGAGAAAATCCATAGAACGTGATAAAATAAGGGATAAGGATTTTTAATAATTCATTATATAGAACGAGTGGATTTCTTTATGAAGAGGTTTGAAGTATCTACAGAAATTGGTAGTCTCTCTGTTACTTATCAAAAGCAAAAGAAAATGCTAGTTTGTTTAAGTGGCGCAGGTTTGCTACCAAGTTATGAAAATTTTTCACTTATACTTGAAAAACTTCCTCCTACAATTGGTTATTTGACAATTGATTTTCCGAACACAGGTAGGAGTTCGATTCATGACCAAGCTGGAAAAAATCTAGATAATCTTGCAGACGCAGTTTATAAAGTACTTGAAGAATTAGGGATTTCTGAATATATACTTTGTGCACATAGTTTGAGTGGAATTTTAGCTTGCAAATTAATCAAGAAACCAATTAAGTGTCAGGCTTTAGTAGCAATTGAACCGACAACTAAAAAAGTCATGTTTGCTGATTTTTCAGAAAATCCTTATCCAGAAATGGAAGAGCAGATGAGGCTGATTGACGAGTGTGGTCCTGAATTGTATTTTAAGAATTTAACTCAAGAGACATTTAGCCCTGAAATTAATAAAGAAATCTGGGAAATAATGCAAGAAAAAGGCTCAGAGTTAGAAAATATAGATCCAGGATTTCAGATATCTGGAGAGATTACTAAGGAAGATTTTGAGAATTTGTCGATAGAAGCTTATACCCCTATATTTATTTTTTGTCAGGCTTATAGAGAAAAAGAGTACAGAGAATCAGAATATTGGACTTCCAATACTAAACTCATTTTAGGAGGGAATCACCATTATTTACAATGGTCAGAATCAGAAAAAATTGTGACTATTATTCGAGAATTGTCAGAATAAGATGGAAATAAATAGAGTACAGGAGACAAGATGAACTACTTTAATGTTGGGAAAATCGTCAATACGCAGGGGTTGCAGGGGGAGATGCGAGTCTTGTCTGTAACGGATTTTGCAGAAGAACGCTTTAAAAAAGGTGCTGAACTAGCTTTATTTGATGAAAAAGACCAGTTTGTTCAAACAGTGACCATCGCTAGCCACCGTAAACAGAAGAACTTTGACATTATTAAATTCAAAGATATGTACCATATCAATGCTATTGAAAAATTCAAGGGCTTTAGTTTGAAGGTTGCTGAGGAAGACCTTAATGACCTAGACGATGGTGAATTCTACTATCACGAGATTATTGGTTTGGAAGTCTATGAGGGTGATAACTTGATTGGAACCATCAAAGAAATCCTGCAACCAGGTGCCAACGATGTCTGGGTGGTCAAGCGAAAAGGTAAGCGTGACTTGCTCTTGCCTTATATCCCACCAGTGGTTCTCAATGTTGATATTCCAAATAAACGGGTCGATGTGGAAATCTTAGAAGGATTAGACGATGAAGATTGATATTTTAACCCTCTTTCCAGAGATGTTTTCTCCACTTGAGCACTCAATCGTTGGAAAGGCTCGAGAAAAAGGGCTCTTGGATATACAGTATCATAATTTTCGAGAAAATGCTGAAAAGGCTCGCCATGTCGATGATGAGCCCTACGGAGGCGGTCAGGGGATGTTGCTCCGAGCCCAACCCATTTTCGATGCTTTTGATGCTATTGAAAAGAAAAATCCGCGCGTTATTCTCCTCGATCCAGCTGGAAAGCAGTTTGATCAGGCTTATGCTGAGGATTTGGCTCAAGAGGAAGAGCTGATCTTTATCTGCGGTCACTATGAGGGCTATGATGAGAGGATCAAGACACTGGTGACGGATGAGATTTCTCTAGGAGATTATGTCTTGACTGGTGGGGAATTGGCGGCTATGACCATGATTGATGCTACAGTACGCCTGATTCCTGAAGTGATTGGCAAGGAGTCTAGCCACCAAGATGATAGTTTTTCTTCAGGCCTTCTCGAATATCCTCAGTACACACGCCCCTATGATTATCGAGGAATGGTTGTCCCAGATGTTCTGATGAGCGGGCACCATGAAAAGATTCGTCAATGGCGCCTGTATGAGAGTTTAAAGAAAACTTATGATCGCAGACCGGATTTGCTTGAACATTATCAACTGACAGCAGAAGAAGAAAAAATGCTGGCAGAAATCAAAGAAAACAAAGAATAAAGGAGATACCTATGCAAGTAATCAAACGTGATGGAGAAATTGCTGAATTTAATCCAGATAAGATTTACCAAGCTATCTTAAAGGCAGCTCAGACTGTCTATGTATTGACAGATGATTTGCGTCAAAACCTTGCACAAGTCACTAAGAAAGTGGTTTTGGATTTGGAAGAAGCCAAGGTGGAACGTGCTACCATCAGCATGATTCAGTCTTTGGTTGAACATCGTTTACTGGGAGCAGGTTACATTACCATCGCAGAACACTACATTTCCTATCGTCTACAACGTGACTTGGAAAGAAGTGGTTATGGAGATCATATCGCGGTTCATTTACATTTTGAACAAGTTCGCTAAAAAAAGAGTGGGATGAAGCAACTACATCTCACTCTTTCTTAAATCTATTTTTTTGGGCTGTTTGGACGGTTGAAGGGACAAATCGTAGGCGTTGAATATCGCTTATGCGGATAATACGGGTCACATTTTTGGCAAAATTTTTCACGATAATTTGCTGGCGTTGCTGATCGTATTTGATGATGTCACCTGTAAAGCTTGTCTCAGACAAGATAAGGTGAACAGCAGTTTGTTTCTGGATAGCCTCTTCAATAGTAGCTGTAAGGGAGTTGCTTTCAGTCTGGTCTGGTTGGTCATGTCCATTTAAAAAGTCATGTATTTTATCTAAAACTTGCTGGAATTTATGTCTCATAGTGGCCTCCCTTCTTTTATATCAATATTATATAAAATTTTCGTAAAATCTACAAGATTTTACGAATAATCAAATGAAAGCTAAAAAAGGAGAAGAAAATGGCAGAATTTACATTTGAAATTGAAGAGCACTTGTTGACTCTTTCTGAAAACGAAAAAGGTTGGACCAAGGAAATCAACCGTGTGAGCTTTAATGGTGCCCCTGCAAAGTTTGATATTCGTGCTTGGAGCCCAGACCATACGAAGATGGGCAAAGGAATTACTCTTTCCAAGGAAGAATTTCAAACGATGGTGGATGCCTTTAAAGGCAATTAAGTTTTCAAAATAAAAGAAAAGGATACTGAGTCATGATAACTCGATATCCTTTTTTAGTTAGTAAAGTAAGCCTGATTTTTAAGGCGTTGAAGTAGAGGACGACTAATCAAACTAATAGCTAGAATTTTACCAAGATCTGGAAGGATAAAGGGAATGACCCCCACAACAAGAGCTTTTTCAAATGCCATTCCAGCTAGGAAATGCAAGCTGAGAATCCCTCCAACAAAGACAAGGGCATCACCCAAGAGGTTAGCAAGAAAAATAGTCACAATCCCACTCTTGCTGTTGGTAAGAGAAGAAGTTAGTCCAGAGTATGCAAGATAGAACCAAAGATAACCTGCAGTAGGGCCAACTAAAGCCTGAAATCCTGCTCCACCTCCTGCAAAGACAGGAAGACCGATAGCGCCTAGAAGAAGATAGAGTCCAACAGAAAGTACAGCCTCTCTCGGTCTAAAGACAGTAGCAATTAAGCCGATTGCAAAATTTTGCAGAGTGAAGGGGACAGGTCCAATTGGAAGACTGATTTGTGCCAAAACAGCAATGAGAGCAGCCCCAATAGCAGGGATAGCATAAACGTGAGCTTTTTTCAAAATAGTTAACCTCTTTTCTGATGTATAGTAACTATTATACTCGCAGAAGAATGATTGTCAACCAATTTTTAAAGATAAGGTAACAAAAACTGTAACGGCCGATTTTGCTTACTGGTTAAGCTGGGTAATTGTTTTGTTGATTCGAAAACATCAAAAAAGAAGCAGACACATTTGTATCAGCTTCTTTTGTTTTGATTAACGCATAGTTACAAATTCTTCAGATGCAGTTGGGTGAATCGCTACAGTTGCATCAAAGTCTGCCTTGGTTGCTCCCATTTTGATAGCAACGGCAAATCCTTGGATCATTTCATCAACACCGTAGCCAATTCCATGAAGTCCGACAACTTTTTCTTCTGAACCAGCTGTTATCAATTTGAAACGTGTTTCTTGACGATTGCAAGTGCAAGCAGAGTACATAGACGTAAAGCTTGATTTGTAAACCTTGATTTGCTCTTGACCGTATTCTTTAATAGCTTGCTCTTCTGTCAAGCCAACAGTTCCGATAGCAGGGTGTGAAAAGACAACGGTTGGAATAGTTGAGTAGTCCATTTTAGCAGTTGTTTTGCCGTTAAAGAGACGTTCAGACAAAGTACGACCAGCCTTGATAGCAACTGGAGTCAGTTCTTTTTCGCCCGTTACATCACCTAGAGCGTAGATTCCCTCAACAACAGTATTTTGGTATTCATCCACTTGGATAAAGCCACGTTCGTTCAGAGTAACTCCAGCTTTTTCAAGTTGCAAGCCTTCAACGTTTGGACGGCGACCAGTAGCCCAGATAACTTGGCTAGCTGTGTGACTAGTTCCGTCTTCAAAATGAATGGTAATGCCTTCAGCAGTTTTTTCTAACTTGACAGGGACTTTGTGAGTATGAAGTGGCAAGTTTGTTCTTTCCATTTCCTTTACCAGACCTTCAACGATGTAAGAATCAAAACCACGTAAAGGACGGTCGCGACGAACAAAGAGATCTGTCTTGACACCAAAGGTGTGGAGTACGCCAGCCAATTCAACGGCAATATAACCCGCGCCTAGAATAGCAACTGACTCTGGCAATTCTTCCCAGGCAAATACATCATCAGAAGAGCCACCTAGTTCAGCACCAGGAATATTTGGAATACTTGGATGGGCACCAGTCGCAATCACGATATGTTTAGCACGAATCAGTTCACCATTTACGCTGACAGTATGAGAATCTACAAATTCAGCGTGACCTTCAATCAAGTCTACACCGTTGCGTTTAAAACTGCCATCATAAGAAGAACGAGCGCGATCGATATAGGCTTCACGATTACGACGTAGGGTTGCAAAGTCAAAGTTAAGATCAGTAGTCTTAAAGCCGTAGTCTTCTCCAAATTGATGGAAAGTCTCAGCGATTTGCGCCCCGTACCACATGATTTTTTTAGGAACACAACCGACGTTGACACAGGTTCCACCTAATTTCTTTTCCTCAATAACGGCCGCTTTGGCTCCGTGTTCACCAGCACGGTTCATGGTAGCAATTCCTCCACTACCTCCACCGATAGCAATGATATCATATTCTCTCATTTAAAACTCCTTTATACTCTTTTAAATAGTAGAGTGTCATTTTTTGATAGTCATATTCTATCTTTTTTTTTATCTGATTGCAAAAATCTGCTACGTTCAAAAAAATTAAAGAAAAGGCTTGCAAAAAGGAAAAATAAAGTGTATTATATAACTAGTACAACGGTAATAAAAATGGATTCCGAACAATAATCAAATCCCGAAATGTCATTATTTCGTTCTGAACTGTTATTGTTTATATTTGCTAATTTTTATATAATATTGTTAAGGACTTTAAATCAAAAAGGAGTTTCATTATGAAGAAGAATCGTAAAGCTAAAAAGTGGCAACTGTATGCAGCAATCGGTGCTGCCAGTGTAGTTGTATTAGGTGCTGGGGGGATTTTGCTCTTTAGACAACCATCTCAGACCGCGGTAAAAGATGAGCCTACTCATCTTGTTGTTGCCAAGGAAGGAAGCGTGGCGTCCTCTGTTTTATTGTCAGGGACAGTAACAGCAAAAAATGAACAATATGTTTATTTTGATGCTAGTAAGGGAGATTTAGATGAAATCCTTGTTTCTGTGGGTGATAAGGTCAGCGAAGGGCAGGCTTTAGTCAAGTACAGTAGTTCAGAAGCTCAGGCGGCCTATGATTCAGCTAGCCGAGCAGTAGCTAAGGCAGATCGTCATATCAATGAACTCAATCAAGCACGAAATGAAGCTGCTTCAGCTCCGGCTCCACAGTTGCCAACGCCAGCAGGAGGCGAAGGAGCTGCAGGGCAAACTCCAGCTCCAGTCTCAGGAAATGCAGTGTCATCTATTGATGCGCAACTAGGTGATGCTCGTGATGCTCGTGCAGATGCAGCAGCACAATTAAGTAAGGCTCAAAGTCAGTTGGATGCCATGACGGTTCTCAGTACCTTAGAGGGAACTGTGGTCGAAGTCAACCACAATGTTTCTAAATCTCCAACTGGAGCTAGCCAGGTGGTAGTTCATGTCGTAAGTAATGAAAATTTGCAAGTTAAGGGGGAACTATCTGAATATAACCTTGCCAACCTCTCTGTAGGACAAGAAGTAACCTTTACCTCTAAAGTTTACCAAGATAAGAGCTGGACAGGTAAGATTAGCTACATTTCTGATTATCCTAAAACTAGTGGTGAAGCAGCAAGTGCAGCTACTGCCGCAGCAGGTGGTAATTCTGGTTCTAAATATCCATATACTATTGATGTTACAAGTGAAATCGGTGATTTGAAACAAGGATTCTCAGTAAGTGTTGAGGTCAAGAATAAGAGTAAAGCTATTCTGGTTCCTTTAACAAGTGTTGTGACTGAAAATGATAAGAACTATGTCTGGGTACTTGACGAGCAGAAAAAGGCCAAGAAAGTGGAAGTTGGTTTGGGAAATGCTGATGCAGACAACCAAGAAATCACTTCAGGTCTGACAAATGGAGTCAAGGTCATCAGTAACCCAACGTCTTCTCTAGAGGAAGGAAAAGAGGTGAAGGCTGATGAAGAAACTAATTAGTCTAAAAAATATCTGCAGAAGCTACCGTAATGGTGACCAAGAACTGCAGGTTCTCAAAAATATCAACCTAGAAGTGAATGAGGGTGAATTTGTTGCCATCATGGGACCATCTGGTTCGGGTAAGTCTACTCTCATGAATACGATTGGTATGTTGGATACACCAACCAGTGGAGAATATTATCTTGAAGGCCAAGAAGTAGCTGGACTTGGTGAAAAACAACTAGCCAAGGTCCGCAATCAACAAATCGGTTTTGTCTTTCAGCAGTTTTTTCTTCTATCTAAACTTAATGCTCTGCAAAATGTAGAATTGCCCTTGATTTACGCGGGAGTTTCGGCTTCAAAACGTCGCAAGTTAGCTGAGGAATATCTAGATAAGGTTGAATTGACTGAGCGTAGTCACCATTTACCTTCGGAATTATCTGGTGGTCAAAAGCAACGTGTGGCTATTGCGCGTGCCTTGGTAAACAATCCTTCTATTATCCTAGCGGACGAACCGACAGGAGCCTTGGATACCAAAACAGGTAATCAAATCATGCAACTATTGGTTGAACTAAATAAAGAAGGAAAAACCATTATCATGGTAACGCATGAGCCTGAGATCGCTGCTTATGCCAAACGCCAGATTGTCATTCGAGATGGAGTTATTTCATCTGATAGTGCTCAGTTAGAAAAGGAGGAAAACTAAGATGCAGAATCTGAAATTTGCCTTTTCATCTATCATGGCACATAAAATGCGCTCTTTTCTCACTATGATTGGGATTATCATTGGTGTTTCATCAGTTGTTGTGATTATGGCTCTGGGAGATTCTATGTCTCGTCAGGTCAATAAAAATATGACCAAGTCACAGAAGAATATCCATGTTTTTTTCTCACCTATTAAAAGTAAAGATGGCTCTTTTACCCAAAAACAATCAGCATTGACAGTTTCTGGGAAAGAAGAGGAAGTTCCTGTGGAACCACCAAAACCACAAGAAGCTTGGGTCAAGGAGGCTGCTAAAGTTAAAGGTGTAGATAGTTACTATGTAACCAACTCGACCAATACCACCTTGTCTTATAAAGACAAAAAAGTGGATCGTGCTAGCTTGACAGGTGGAAATATTACTTACATGAAGGCGGTTGAAAATGAAATTGTTGCAGGCCGCAGTTTCATAGCTCAGGATTATAAAGATGTGGCCAGTGTCATTTTGCTAGACCAAGAACTTGCTAATAGCCTGTTTGGATCTGCTCAAGAAGCTGTTAACCAGGTTATAGATGTCGGTGGCTTTAGCTATCGTGTCATTGGTGTCTATACCAGCGATGAGGCCAAGACTGCCAAGACTTTTGGTATTGGTGGACTTCCAATTACGACTAATATTTCTCTTGCCAATAACTTCAATATGGATGAAATTTCTGATATTGTCTTCCGTGTCAATGATACAAGTTTGACACCAACAGTGGGACCAGAATTAGCTAGAAAATTGACCGAGATTGCTGGTCTTCAGCAAGGGGAGTATCAGGTGGCAGATGCGACTGCAGCCTTCCAAGAAGTACAACAACTGTTCGGCTTTATAACTACGATTATTAGTGCCATTGCAGGAATTTCACTTTTTGTTGGAGGGACTGGTGTTATGAACATCATGCTGGTTTCTGTGACAGAGCGTACCCGTGAGATTGGTTTACGGAAAGCACTAGGAGCAACTCGGGGTAATATCCTAGTTCAGTTCTTGATTGAATCCATGATTTTAACCTTATTAGGTGGTTTCATTGGTCTTGTACTTGCTGCAGGAATGACCATGCTTGCAGGGGTTCTTCTTCAAAACTTGATTGCAGGAATTGAAGTTGGAGTATCCATCCCAATAGCTCTCTTTAGTTTAGCGGTCTCAGCAGGTATCGGTATGATATTCGGTGTTCTACCAGCCAACAAAGCCTCTAAGCTCGATCCAATCGAAGCTCTTCGCTATGAATAATTTAAAAGATAAAAAACGAGATAGACATTTGTCTGTCTTGTTTTTGTATGGATTTCTCTATCGAAAATCATTAAAAATATGGTATAATGAAGTGTTAGAAAAACAGGTTTCATTAGCCTGGAAAGGAAATATTATGTCTGAAAAGAATTTTTATATTACAACACCGATTTACTATCCATCTGGTAAACTTCATATCGGTTCTGCCTACACAACTATCGCATGTGATGTCCTAGCACGTTACAAACGCCTGATGGGCTACGATGTCTTTTATTTGACAGGTCTTGACGAGCATGGTCAGAAGATTCAACAAAAAGCAGAAGAAGCTGGCATTACACCACAAGCCTATGTTGACGGGATGGCTGTTGGAGTTAAAGAACTCTGGCAATTACTAGATATCTCATACGATAAATTTATCCGTACGACTGATGACTACCATGAAAAAGTTGTGGCACAGGTCTTTGAACGCTTGCTTACTCAAGATGACATCTATTTGGGTGAATATTCTGGTTGGTATTCAGTATCAGATGAGGAATTCTTTACAGAAAGCCAGCTTGCGGAAGTTTTCCGTGACGAAGCTGGAAATGTAACTGGTGGTATCGCTTCATCAGGTCACGAAGTGGAATGGGTTTCTGAAGAATCATACTTCCTTCGCCTTAGCAAGTACCAAGACCGTCTAGTAGAATTTTTTAAAGCTCATCCTGAATTTATCACTCCAGATGGTCGTCTGAATGAAATGCTTCGCAACTTCATCGAGCCAGGTTTAGAGGATTTGGCGGTTTCTCGTACAACCTTTACATGGGGTGTTCCGGTACCATCTAATCCAAAACACGTTGTCTATGTTTGGATTGATGCCCTTCTTAACTATGCTACAGCACTTGGATACTGTCAAGATGAACATGGTAACTTTGACAAATTCTGGAATGGAACAGTCTTCCACATGGTAGGAAAAGACATTCTTCGTTTCCACTCAATCTACTGGCCAATCCTTCTTATGATGTTAGATATCAAATTGCCAGATCGTTTGATTGCTCACGGTTGGTTCGTCATGAAAGACGGCAAAATGTCTAAATCTAAAGGGAATGTCGTTTACCCTGAAATGTTGGTAGAGCGTTATGGACTAGATCCACTTCGTTACTATCTCATGCGTAGCCTTCCAGTTGGTTCAGACGGAACCTTCACTCCTGAAGACTATGTAGGCCGTATCAACTACGAATTGGCCAATGACCTTGGAAACCTCCTCAACCGTACGGTTTCTATGATTAACAAGTACTTTGATGGACAAATTCCTGCCTATGTAGAAGGTGTAACAGAGTTTGACCATGCTCTTGCTGACGTTGCAGAACAATCAATCGCTGACTACCACACCTACATGGAAGCAGTTGACTACCCACGTGCACTTGAAGCAGTCTGGACCCTGATCTCACGTACCAATAAATACATCGACGAAACAGCTCCATGGGTGTTGGCTAAGGATGAAGCTCTCCGCGATCAATTGGCAAGTGTTATGAGCCACTTGGCAGCTAGCCTTCGTGTCGTCGCTCACTTGATTGAGCCATTTATGATGGAAACCAGTCGCGCGGTCTTGACTCAACTTGGCTTGGAAGAAGTAGCAAGCCTTGAGAACTTGAGCTTGGCTGACTTCCCAGCATATGTGACTGTAGTTGCCAAAGGAACACCAATCTTCCCACGCCTGGATATGGAAGAAGAAATCGCCTATATCAAGGAACAAATGGAAGGAAACAAACCAGCAGTCGAAAAAGAATGGAATCCAGATGAAGTTGAACTAAAACTAAACAAGAATGAAATCAAGTTTGAAGACTTTGACAAGGTTGAAATCCGTGTCGCAGAAGTCAAAGAAGTTTCAAAAGTTGAAGGCTCTGACAAGTTGCTTCAATTCCGATTGGATGCTGGTGATGGAGAAGATCGTCAAATTCTTTCAGGAATTGCAAAATACTATCCAAACGAACAAGAATTGGTCGGCAAGAAAGTTCAAATCGTTGCCAATCTTAAACCTCGTAAGATGATGAAGAAATATGTCAGTCAAGGTATGATCCTATCAGCTGAACATGATGGAAAATTAACCCTTCTCACAGTTGATCCAGCTGTACCAAATGGAAGTGTGATTGGGTAAAAATAAAACACTAAAGTCAGTTGGAAGACAAAGTCCTTAGACTACAAGTTTCTAAGGACTTTTCTATGTGTAGAGTTGTATATTAGTATAATAGATGTAAGAATGGTTGAGAAATGTTGCCTAAGTCTCACAAAGAAAATCAAGACTACAAATATAATCAAGTTGGTTTTTACGCGCTAGTTGAACTCATTTCGTAAGACTATTTTCTTGGTCGCAGGTACTTATTCCTCGGATAAAAGGTGTTCTAGTTTATCCCCTGTTACATATGTTGGTTAAAATTCCTCCCATCTAATGTTTCTGCGGTTTCAGTTTCATGTTTCAAACAATCAAGGACATTGAGGTCAATACCGCCTATCGTTGGTTTAAGGGGGGATTGAAACGATAAAATTCCTCATTTTACAACTTATGGTAAGAATTACAGACATCGTTTTCAAGATAGGGAAATAATAGAGCAAATTTTTAATCAGGTCCTATCTATTGTATAGAAGAATGGTTTGATTGACCCGATAGAGTGATTTCTAATGTAGAAGTATAATAGATTTTTTGGTATAATAAAAGTTATGGAAATCGAAAAAACCAATCGTATGAATGCGCTCTTTGAATTTTATGCGGCGCTTTTGACAGATAAGCAAATGAATTATATCGAGCTCTACTACGCTGATGATTACAGCCTTGCTGAAATTGCTGAGGAGTTTGGTGTCAGTCGTCAGGCTGTCTATGATAATATCAAGCGGACAGAAAAGATTCTGGAAGATTATGAGATGAAATTGCACATGTACTCGGACTACATTGTCCGCAGTCAGATTTTTGACCAGATTTTGGAGCGCTATCCCAAGGATGACTTTCTGAAGGAGCAGATAGAAATTTTAACAAGCATTGATAATAGAGAATAAGAGGAAGAAACATGGCATTTGAAAGTTTAACAGAACGTTTGCAGAACGTCTTTAAAAATCTACGTAAAAAAGGAAAAATCTCTGAATCTGATGTCCAAGAGGCAACCAAAGAAATTCGCTTGGCCTTGCTTGAAGCCGACGTTGCCTTGCCTGTTGTAAAGGACTTTATCAAGAAAGTTCGTGAGCGTGCAGTCGGGCATGAGGTCATTGATACCCTTAATCCTGCGCAACAAATTATTAAAATCGTTGATGAGGAACTGACAGACGTTTTAGGTTCTGATACAGCTGAGATTATCAAGTCACCTAAGATTCCTACCATTATCATGATGGTTGGTTTGCAGGGGGCTGGTAAAACAACCTTTGCAGGTAAATTGGCCAACAAACTCAAGAAGGAAGAAAATGCTCGTCCTTTGATGATCGCGGCGGATATCTATCGTCCTGCGGCTATTGATCAGCTGAAGACCTTGGGACAACAGATTGATGTTCCTGTCTTCGCTCTTGGAACAGAAGTACCAGCTGTTGAGATTGTTCGTCAAGGTTTGGAGCAAGCTCAAGCTAATCATAACGACTATGTCTTGATTGATACGGCAGGTCGTTTGCAGATTGATGAGCTTTTGATGAATGAACTTCGTGACGTAAAAGCATTGGCTCAACCAAACGAAATTCTCCTCGTGGTTGATGCCATGATTGGTCAAGAAGCGGCTAATGTAGCGCGTGAGTTCAATGCTCAGTTGGAAGTGACTGGGGTTATCCTTACTAAGATTGATGGGGATACTCGTGGTGGTGCGGCTCTATCTGTTCGTCACATTACTGGAAAACCAATCAAGTTCACTGGTACAGGTGAAAAGATTACTGACATTGAGACCTTCCACCCAGACCGTATGTCTAGCCGTATCCTTGGTATGGGGGATATGCTCACTCTGATTGAGAAAGCTTCTCAGGAATACGATGAGCAAAAAGCCCTTGAAATGGCTGAGAAAATGCGTGAAAACACCTTTGATTTCAATGATTTCATCGATCAATTGGATCAGGTGCAAAACATGGGCCCAATGGAAGACTTGCTCAAGATGATTCCAGGTATGGCCAATAATCCAGCCCTTCAAAATATGAAGGTGGATGAGCGTCAGATCGCGCGTAAACGTGCTATTGTGTCTTCCATGACACCTGAAGAACGTGAAAATCCTGATTTGCTAAATCCAAGCCGTCGCCGTCGTATCGCTGCAGGTTCAGGAAATACTTTTATCGAAGTCAATAAATTCATCAAAGACTTTAACCAAGCTAAACAGCTTATGCAGGGTGTCATGTCTGGTGATATGAACAAGATGATGAAGCAGATGGGAATCAATCCAAACAACCTTCCTAAAAACATGCCAAATATGGGAGGAATGGATATGTCTGCCCTTGAAGGAATGATGGGACAAGGCGGTATGCCTGACCTGTCAGCTCTTGGAGGAGCAGGAATGCCAGATATGAGCCAGATGTTTGGTGGCGGACTCAAAGGTAAAATCGGTGAATTTGCTATGAAACAGTCCATGAAACGCATGGCTAACAAAATGAAGAAAGCGAAGAAGAAACGCAAGTAAGACCGAAGGGCTTTCCTTTCATACAAAAAGAACTCTGAATCCGATTCAGAGTTCTTTTTGTATGTGATTATGTGACTATTAGTCCGTCTCGCTCTGTGCGGTGCGAGACAAAAAAATCACCCGCTATGCGGGTGCGCGTCGAAGATTATACCCAAAAACTCCGAACGCGATACAATAAAGGTGTTCAAGCCAATTGTAAAGCGAAAGGAGAAAAATATGGCACAAAAGGCTCATAGTTTATCGCACACAAAGTGGCACTGTTCTATCACATTGTGTTCACTCCTAAGTATAGACGAATAGTAATCTATAATCAATATCGAAGTAGTTTAGGCGAAATATTTCATCGCTTGTGTAGTTATAAAGGAGTTGAAATTATCGAGGGTCACTTAATACCAGACCATGTACATATGTTAGTAAGTATTCCACCAAATTAAAGAAATTATCTAGTGGATGATTTCTTCATGAGTATAAAAATTTGAGAACGAGTAAAGCATGATATAGCACTAGATAAATTGAATGTAAAGGAATATGAGGCTCCCTTTAGGGATAGTAGTAAGTAATACTAAAGCCTCTTTAAGAGGCAAGTGACGAGTCAATAGCAATAAGCCTTGAACAAAGTGAAAGCCAGCGTCTTTAAGCGCTGGCTGGTCATGATTGGTCTATTCCCACTCAACAGTTGCAGGTGGTTTACTTGTAATATCGTAGACGATACGGTTAACATGGTCTACTTCGTTTACGATACGTACAGAAATCTTTTGAAGGACATCCCAAGGAATCTTTGCAAAGTCAGCTGTCATACCATCGATAGAAGTGATAGCACGAATGGCGATTGTGTAATCATAAGTACGACCATCACCCATAACACCAACTGAACGAACACCTGTATTAACTGTGAAGTATTGCCAGATATCACGGTCAAGGCCAGCTTTGGCAATTTCCTCACGCAGGATAGCGTCTGACTCACGAACGGTTTCTAGTTTCTCTTCAGTGATTTCACCCATGACACGGATAGCAAGTCCTGGTCCTGGGAATGGTTGGCGCCATACGATATGGTCTGGCATACCAAGTTCTGTACCTAGGGCACGAACTTCGTCCTTATAAAGAGTGTTGAGTGGTTCGATCAATTCAAACTGCATGTCTTCTGGAAGACCACCCACGTTGTGGTGTGACTTGATAGTTTGAGCTGTATCCGTACCAGACTCGATAACGTCTGTGTATAAGGTACCTTGAGCAAGGAATTTCACATCTTTGAGCTTGCTTGCTTCGTCATCAAATACATAGACAAACTCATTACCGATGATTTTACGTTTTTGTTCAGGGTCAGAAACGCCAGCAAGTTTATCAAGGAAACGTTTAGCAGCGTCTGCTTTGACGATATTCAAACCAAACTTACCACCAAGCATGTCCATAACTCGGTCCGCTTCTCCTTTACGAAGAAGACCGTGATCCACGAAGATACAGATCAATTGATCGCCAATCGCTTTTTGGAGAAGAACTCCAACGACAGATGAGTCAACCCCACCTGAAAGGCCAAGAAGGACACGTTTATCACCGACGGTTTCACGGATTTTTTGGATCTGCATATCAATGAAGTTATCCATTGACCAGTCGCCTTTAGCCTTACAGATGTTAAGAGCAAAGTTACGAAGGATATCATTTCCGTGTACAGAATGGCGAACTTCTGGGTGGAATTGGATACCGTAAATATGTTTATCAGGGTTTTCAATGGCTGCATAAGGGCAGTCAGCTGATGTTCCAGTACGAACAAAGTCAGCAGGAATCTCAGTAACCGCATCACCATGGCTCATCAATACAGTCTGTTCATCAGGTGTTGATTCAAAAAGAGCTGATGGTGTGTGAGTAAGAGTTGATTGACCGTATTCACGATTTCCAGCATCACCTGCAGGGACAACTTTTCCTCCAAGTTTATGGGTCAATAACTGCATACCATAACAGATTCCCAAAATAGGAATTCCGAGTTCGAAGATTTCTGGGTCAATATCAAATGAACCATCTTCGTATACAGAGTTTGGACCACCTGATAGGATAATTCCTACAGGATTGATTTCACGAACTTCAGCAGCTGAAATTTTATGGCTCTTTAGTTCTGAAAAAACGCCAATTTCACGGATACGGCGTGAAATCAGCTGGTTGTATTGGCTACCATAGTCCAATACGATGATTTTTTCTACATCTTGCAAATCAGTTGAAATGTTGCTCATCTTTTTCCTTTCTCAAAAGAAATATCTTTTTTCAATATTCTATCACAAATAAGGGCGAATTACCAACTAAACAAGGCGAAGTTTGACTTTTTCTAGTTTATTGGGGTACAATAGAGAAAAGATAGAAATGAAGTGAAAAATATGCTACCTGCTTATATGAAAATCCATGATCAGATTAAAAAGGATATTGACGATCACCGTTGGGCTATTGGGGAGAGGCTTCCTAGTGAACGAGATTTAGCAGAGCAGTTTGAGGTCAGTCGCATGACCCTCCGCCAAGCTGTATCTCTATTAGTTGAAGAAGGTGTCTTAGAGCGCCGCGTAGGAAGTGGCACCTTTGTTTCTAGTACTCGGGTACAAGAAAAGATGCGAGGGACAACCAGTTTTACTGAAATTGTTAAGTCTCAAGGTAAAGTACCCTCTAGCCAGCTCATTTCCTACAGAAAAACCATTCCCAATGAGCAGGAAGTTGCCAAGCTAGGAATTTCTCCAACGGAGAATATTATCCGAATGGAACGGGTCCGCTATGCCGACCAAGTTCCTCTAGTTTATGAAGTTGCTTCTATTCCTGAAAAATTCATTAAGGACTTTAAAAAAGAAGAAATCACTAGTCATTTCTTCCAGACCTTGCAAAAACATGGCTACCGTATTGGCAAATCACAGCAGACTATCTATGCTCGCCTTGCTAAGGAAAAAATTGCCCACTATTTGGAAGTTGAAAAAGGGCATGCTATTCTTGGGCTAACTCAGGTTTCCTACCTAGAAGACGGTACTGCATTTGAATACGTAAAAAGTCAGTATGTAGGCGAACGCTTTGAATTTTATCTTGAGAATAACTAGTCTAGAAAGGCTAGTTTTTTGATTTCCTAAAAGATTAGAATTGTCAAAACAATCTGTCTAGGCTTGATTTTATCACTTATTTACTATAAAATGAGAAGGAAAAACGTCAAACTTTTATATTGCAAATAGGAGAAAACATGACAAAAACATTAAAACGTCCTGAGGTTTTATCACCTGCAGGAACTTTAGAGAAGCTAAAAGTAGCTGTTCAGTATGGTGCAGATGCTGTCTTTATCGGTGGGCAAGCCTATGGTCTTCGTAGCCGTGCAGGAAACTTTACCTTTGAACAAATGGAAGAAGGTGTCCAGTTTGCGGCCAAGTATGGTGCTAAGGTTTATGTAGCTGCCAACATGGTTATGCACGAAGGAAATGAGGAGGGAGCAGGTGAGTGGTTCCGTAAACTACGTGATATCGGAATCGCGGCAGTTATCGTGTCTGACCCAGCCTTGATTATGATTGCAGCGACAGAAGCACCAGGTCTTGAAATCCACCTCTCTACCCAAGCAAGTGCCACTAACTATGAAACACTTGAGTTCTGGAAAGAACTAGGTTTAACTCGTGTCGTTTTGGCGCGTGAGGTTTCAATGGAAGAATTAGCAGAAATTCGTAAGCGTACAGATGTGGAAATTGAAGCCTTTGTACATGGGGCTATGTGTATTTCTTACTCTGGTCGTTGTACACTTTCAAACCACATGAGTATGCGTGATGCCAACCGTGGTGGTTGTTCTCAGTCTTGCCGTTGGAAATATGACCTTTACGATATGCCATTTGGGAAAGAACGTAAGAGCTTGAAAGGGGAAATTCCAGAAGAATTTTCTATGTCAGCTGTTGACATGTCCATGATTGACCACATTCCAGATATGATTGAAAATGGTGTGGACAGTCTAAAAATCGAAGGACGTATGAAGTCTATTCACTATGTTTCAACAGTAACCAACTGCTACAAGGCGGCTGTTGATGCTTATCTAGAAAGTCCAGAAAAATTTGAAGCTATCAAACAAGATTTGGTGGACGAGATGTGGAAGGTTGCCCAACGTGAATTAGCAACAGGTTTCTACTACGGTACACCATCTGAAAATGAGCAGTTGTTTGGTGCTCGTCGTAAAATTCCTGAGTATAAGTTTGTCGCTGAAGTGGTTTCTTATGATGAAGCGACACAAACAGCGACCATTCGCCAACGGAACGTCATTAACGAAGGGGACCAAGTTGAGTTTTATGGCCCAGGTTTCCGTCACTTTGAAACTTATATCGAAGATTTGCATGATGCTAAGGGCAATAAAATCGACCGTGCTCCAAATCCAATGGAACTCTTGACAATCAAAGTCCCACAACCCGTTCAAGCAGGAGATATGGTTCGAGCTCTCAAAGAAGGTCTCATCAATCTTTATAAAGAAGATGGAACCAGCGTCACAGTGCGTGCTTAATAAGCATACAGGAGACGAAAGCTTTCTAGTTGCTTTCTCTGTAATCCTACTTACTAAAGAGCATTAGGTTAAAGAAAATATATTAATTTCCATCCGAGATTTCATCTCGGATTTTTCATTTTTTTTCAGAAAGACCTAGATAATAGACGGATTTATTACAAGTTTTTTCCAAAGTTTTCTATATAATAAGCTAAAAAATAATAAGCTAAAAAATAGTAAAATTGTAAATAATTTCCGTTAAGCGCTTTCAATGTTGGTAAAAAGTTGACAAATCCAATTTTTAGGACTAAACTAAGTAAGTAAATTTTAATTAAAAGGAGAATTCGTCATGAATTTAACATTTTTCGGTCTATGTCTTGCCTGTATGGGTGTATCTCTTGGTGAAGGTATGTTGATGAACGGTTTGTTGAAATCAGTTGCTCGCCAACCAGATATCATCTCAGAACTACGTAGTTTGATGATCCTAGGGGTTGCCTTTATTGAAGGTACTTTCTTCGTTACTCTTGTCTTTTCATTTATCATCAAATAAAAGAAGTATAAATTGAAAAAGGGAGGATTTTAGATGGAAGAAAGTATTAATCCAACCATCAATATTGGTCCTGTTACCTTTAATTTAACCATAGTAGTTTTGACTTTGTTGACTGTAGCACTTATTTTTGGCTTTATTTATTGGGCAACTCGAAATATGACTTTGAGACCCACAGGAAAACAAAATGTATTAGAGTATTTATTTGATTTTGTTGTTGGATTTACAAAATCAAACCTTGGTCCAATGATAAAGGATTATTCTCTCTTTTATTTCTGTTTATTCCTATTTATGGCCATTGCAAATAATATTGGCTTAATGGCTAGAATTCAGACTACAGATGGTGTAAATCTTTGGACCTCACCAACAGCAAATTTGTCATTTGACTTGGTCTTGTCTTTTACAATTATCTTAATGACACACGTAGAAGGAATTCGTCGTCGTGGAATCAAAAAGTATTTAAAAGCATTTGTAACACCAGGTTTTATGACACCAATGAATCTCTTGGAAGAAGTTACCAATCTCCTTTCACTTGCATTGCGGGTATTTGGTAATATCTTTGCAGGGGAAGTGATGGCAAGTATGTTAGTCCTACTTTCTCATCAGGCCTTCTATTGGTATCCTATTGCTTTTGGAACAAATCTAATCTGGACTGCATTTTCTGTTTTTATTTCTTGTGTACAAGCATATGTATTTACATTGTTATCTTCAATGTACCTAGGAAATAAAATTAATGATGAAGAATAGAAAGGAGTAGTTTATGAATGTAACAGTAGGTGAATTACTTGGTGATTTTATACTAATCGCTGGTTCCTTTATTCTCTTGCTAGTCTTGGTTAAGAAATATGCTTGGTCAAATTTGACTAGTATTTTCGAACAAAGAGCAGAAAAAATTGCAGCAGATATTGACGGAGCTGAACAAGCACGTCAAAAAGCAGAAGTATTGGCTCAAAAACGCGAAGATGAATTGGCTGGTAGCCGTAAAGAAGCTAAGACAATCATTGAGAATGCGAAAGAAACAGCTGAGAAAAGCAAAGCTAGTATTTTAGCAGATGCTAAGCTAGAAGCAGGACGCTTGAAAGAAAAAGCGAACCAAGAAATTGCTCAAAATAAAGCTGAAGCTTTACAAAGCGTTAAGGGTGAGGTAGCAGATTTGACAATCAGCCTGGCTGGTAAAATCATCTCACAAAACCTTGACGGTCATGCCCATAAAGAACTCATTGATCAGTATATCGATCAGTTAGGAGAAGCTTAATGGACAAGAAAACAGTAAAGGTAATTGAAAAATACAGCATGCCTTTTGTCCAATTGGTTTTAGAAAAAGGAGAAGAAGACCGTATCTTTTCAGACTTAGCTCAAATCAAGCAAGTTGCTGAAGAAACAGGTTTACCTTCTTTTTTAAAAAAAGTGGCAGTAGACGAGTCTGATAAGGAAAAAACAATTGCTTTCTTCCAAGACTCTGTGTCACCTTTATTGCAAAACTTTATCCAGGTTCTTATCTACAATCACAGAGCAAATCTTTTTTATGATATTCTTGTAGATTGCTTGAACCGACTTGAAAAAGAAACAAATCGATTTGAAGTGACGATTACGTCAGCTCATCCTTTAACTGATGAACAGAAGAGTCGCTTGCTCCCTTTGATTGAGAAAAAAATGTCTCTTAAAGTAAGGAGTGTAAAAGAACAAATCGATGAAAGTCTTATTGGTGGTTTTGTCATTTTTGCCAATCACAAGACAATTGATGTGAGTATTAAACAACAACTTAAAGTTGTTAAAGAAAATTTGAAATAGAAAGTGGTGTTCTTTTGGCAATTAACGCACAAGAAATCAGCGCTTTAATTAAGCAACAAATTGAAAATTTCAAACCCAATTTTGATGTGACTGAAACAGGTGTTGTAACCTATATCGGGGACGGTATCGCGCGTGCTCACGGACTTGAAAATGCCATGAGTGGAGAGTTGTTGATTTTTGAAAACGGCTCTTATGGTATGGCTCAAAACTTGGAGTCAACAGATGTTGGTATTATCATCCTAGGTGACTTTACAGATATCCGTGAAGGCGATACAATCCGCCGTACAGGGAAAATCATGGAAGTCCCAGTAGGTGAAAGTCTGATTGGACGTGTTGTGGATCCGCTTGGTCGTCCAGTTGATGGTCTTGGAGAAATCCACACTGATAAAACTCGTCCAGTAGAAGCGCCAGCTCCTGGTGTTATGCAACGTAAGTCTGTATCAGAACCATTGCAAACTGGTTTGAAAGCTATCGACGCCCTTGTACCGATTGGTCGTGGTCAACGTGAGTTGATTATCGGTGACCGTCAGACAGGGAAAACAACCATTGCAATTGATACAATCTTGAACCAAAAAGGTCAAGATATGATCTGTATCTATGTTGCGATTGGACAAAAAGAATCAACAGTTCGTACGCAAGTAGAAACACTACGTCAGTACGGTGCCTTGGACTACACAATCGTTGTGACTGCCTCTGCTTCACAACCATCTCCATTGCTTTTCCTAGCTCCTTATGCTGGGGTTGCCATGGCGGAAGAATTTATGTACCAAGGGAAACATGTTTTGATCGTTTATGATGATTTATCAAAACAAGCGGTAGCTTATCGTGAACTCTCTCTCTTGCTTCGTCGTCCTCCAGGTCGTGAAGCTTTCCCAGGGGATGTTTTCTACCTTCACAGCCGTTTGCTTGAGCGCTCAGCTAAAGTTTCTGATGAACTTGGTGGTGGATCTATTACAGCCCTACCGTTTATCGAGACACAAGCAGGAGATATCTCTGCCTATATCGCAACCAACGTGATTTCAATCACTGATGGACAAATCTTCCTTGGTGATGGTCTCTTCAATGCGGGTATTCGTCCAGCCATCGATGCGGGTTCATCTGTATCTCGTGTAGGTGGTTCTGCACAAATCAAAGCCATGAAGAAGGTTGCTGGTACACTTCGTATCGACCTTGCTTCATACCGTGAGTTGGAAGCCTTCACTAAGTTTGGTTCTGACTTGGATGCGGCAACACAGGCTAAGTTGAACCGTGGACGTCGTACAGTTGAAGTCTTGAAACAACCTGTTCACAAACCATTACCTGTTGAGAAACAAGTAACCATTCTCTATGCTTTGACACATGGTTTCTTGGATACTGTTCCAGTAGATGAAATTGTACGTTTCGAGGAAGAGTTCCATGCCTTCTTTGACGCTCAACATCCAGAGATTTTGGAAACCATTCGTGATACAAAAGACTTGCCAGAAGAAGCAGTCTTGGATGCTGCGATTACAGAGTTTCTCAATCAAACCAGCTTCCAATAAGAATAGAGGTGTCAGATGGCAGTATCTCTAAATGATATTAAAACAAAAATCGCCTCAACAAAAAATACGAGTCAAATCACTAATGCCATGCAGATGGTATCAGCTGCTAAGCTAGGTCGTTCTGAAGAAGCTGCTCGCAACTTCCAAGTTTATGCTCAGAAAGTTCGTAAACTTTTGACGGATATTCTTCATGGGAATGGAGCTGGCAGTTCAACCAATCCGATGTTGATTAGCCGTCCAGTTAAGAAGACAGGATATATCGTCATTACTTCAGACCGAGGTTTGGTTGGAGGTTATAATTCCTCTATTCTGAAAGCCGTTATGGAGTTGAAAGAAGAATACCATCCAGATGGTAAAGGCTTTGAAATGATCTGTATTGGTGGAATGGGAGCTGATTTCTTTAAAGCTCGTGGTATTCAACCACTTTATGAATTACGTGGCTTGGCAGATCAACCTAGCTTTGATGAAGTCCGTAAGATTATTTCAAAAACTGTTGAAATGTATCAAAATGAACTTTTTGATGAACTTTATGTCTGCTATAACCATCATGTCAATACGCTAACTAGTCAAATGCGTGTGGAGCAAATGCTTCCGATTGTTGACTTGGATCCAAATGAAGCGGATGACAGTTACAGCTTGACTTTTGAATTGGAAACCAGCCGAGAAGAAATTTTGGAGCAGTTGTTGCCTCAGTTTGCTGAAAGTATGATTTACGGTGCCATTATCGATGCCAAGACAGCTGAAAATGCTGCAGGTATGACAGCTATGCAAACAGCGACAGATAATGCTAAGAAAGTCATCAATGATTTGACAATTCAGTATAACCGTGCCAGACAGGCGGCGATTACACAAGAAATTACAGAAATCGTAGCAGGAGCTAGTGCCTTAGAATAGACTCTAGTCCAGCTCGTATGAAAATGAACTTATACTCAATGAAAATCAAAGAGCAAACTAGGAAGCTAGCCGCAGGCTGTACTTGAGTACGGTAAGGCGACGCTGACGTGGTTTGAATTTGATTTTCGAAGAGTATTAGGACCTAGTTGAACTAGGAACCGACAGTATCTTATATAGAATAGGAGAAGGAGATGAGTTCAGGTAAAATTGCTCAGGTTATCGGTCCCGTTGTAGACGTCTTGTTTGCAGCAGGGGAAAAACTTCCTGAGATTAACAATGCACTTGTCGTCTACAAAAATGACGAAAGAAAAACAAAAATCGTCCTTGAAGTAGCCTTGGAGTTGGGAGATGGTATGGTCCGTACTATCGCCATGGAATCAACAGATGGTTTGACTCGTGGAATGGAAGTATTGGACACAGGTCGTCCAATCTCTGTACCAGTAGGTAAAGAAACTTTGGGACGTGTCTTCAATGTTTTGGGAGATACCATTGATTTGGAAGCTCCTTTTACAGAAGATGCAGAGCGTCAGCCAATTCATAAAAAAGCTCCAACTTTTGATGAGTTGTCTACCTCTTCTGAAATCCTTGAAACAGGGATTAAGGTTATCGACCTTCTTGCCCCTTACCTTAAAGGTGGTAAGGTTGGACTTTTCGGTGGTGCCGGAGTTGGTAAAACCGTCTTAATCCAAGAATTGATTCACAACATTGCCCAAGAACACGGTGGTATTTCAGTATTTACCGGTGTTGGGGAACGTACTCGTGAGGGGAACGACCTTTACTGGGAAATGAAAGAATCAGGCGTTATCGAGAAAACAGCCATGGTATTTGGTCAGATGAATGAGCCACCAGGAGCACGTATGCGTGTTGCTCTTACTGGTTTGACAATTGCTGAATATTTCCGTGATGTGGAAGGACAAGACGTGCTTCTCTTTATCGATAATATCTTCCGTTTCACTCAGGCTGGTTCAGAAGTATCTGCCCTTTTGGGTCGTATGCCATCAGCCGTTGGTTACCAACCAACACTTGCTACGGAAATGGGTCAATTGCAAGAGCGTATCACATCAACCAAGAAGGGTTCTGTAACCTCTATCCAGGCTATCTATGTGCCAGCGGATGACTATACTGACCCAGCGCCAGCAACAGCCTTCGCTCACTTGGACTCAACAACTAACTTGGAACGTAAGTTGGTACAATTGGGTATCTACCCAGCCGTTGACCCACTTGCTTCAAGCTCACGTGCCTTGGCACCTGAAATCGTTGGAGAAGAGCACTATGCAGTTGCTGCTGAAGTAAAACGTGTTCTTCAACGTTACCATGAATTGCAAGATATTATTGCTATCCTTGGTATGGATGAGCTTTCTGATGAAGAAAAGACCTTGGTTGCTCGTGCTCGTCGTATCCAGTTCTTCTTGTCACAAAACTTCAACGTTGCTGAACAATTTACTGGTCAACCAGGTTCTTATGTTCCAGTTGCTGAAACTGTTCGTGGCTTTAAGGAAATCCTTGATGGTAAACACGACCACTTGCCAGAAGATGCCTTCCGTGGTGTAGGTTCTATCGAAGATGTGATTGCAAAAGCTGAAAAAATGGGATTTTAAGAGGTGATCTATGGCTCAGTTAACTGTCCAGATCGTGACACCAGATGGTCTCGTCTATGATCACCATGCCAGCTTTGTATCAGTTCGAACTCTGGATGGTGAGATGGGAATCTTGCCACGACATGAAAATATGATTGCAGTTTTAGCAGTTGATGAGGTTAAGGTTAAACGTGTAGATGATGAAAATCACGTGAACTGGATTGCAGTGAACGGAGGCGTTATCGAAGTTGCCAATGGCGTTGTCACAATTGTTGCTGACTCTGCAGAACGTGCTCGTGATATCGACGTTAGTCGTGCAGAACGTGCCAAACTTCGAGCAGAGCGTGAAATTGAAGAAGCACAAGACAAACACTTGATTGACCAAGAACGTCGTGCGAAGATTGCACTGCAACGTGCCATTAACCGTATTAATGTCGGAAATAGACTATAAGAAAAAAATGAACTTGAGTTACCAAGTTCATTTTTTATGTATTCTTAAGGGGCAAAACTGATGAAAAATTAGAATCGTCTATTGATATAAAAGATAATAAAAAGATAGCATAATTCAAATTGCGTAGCAGAAATCATACAAATGAAATTGATTATAGTAAAATAGGATTAGAATTATTAAGAAAGTTGGTTCTTTATTGGAAACGATAGTATTTTCAATCTCCGTTTTTTTAGCAGGGATCTTGTCCTTCTTTTCCCCTTGCATTTTCCCTCTGTTACCTGTCTATACTGGTATCTTATTGGATGATCAGGATAGTGCAAAAAGTTTTTCATTATTTGGGAAAAAAGTTGCCTGGTCAGGTTTGATTCGAACACTTTGCTTTATTGCAGGTATCTCTCTCATTTTCTTTATCTTAGGATTTGGTGCTGGTTACTTTGGTAATATTCTCTATGCAAATTGGTTTCGCTATACCATGGGAACAATTATCATCATTTTAGGCCTACACCAGATGGAAATTTTTCATTTTAAGAAATTAGAGATTCAAAAAAGCTTTACCTTCAAGCAATCAGCAGCCAATCGTTATTGGTCAGCCTTTTTGCTTGGTATTACCTTTAGCTTTGGTTGGACGCCTTGTATTGGTCCAGTTTTAAGTTCTGTTTTAGCACTTGCGGCTTCTGGAGGCAATGGCGCTTGGCAAGGAGCTATCTATACCTTGATTTACACTCTTGGAATGGCCATTCCTTTCTTGGTCTTGGCTCTAGCTTCAGGCGTAGTGATGCCTTATTTTAGTAAACTCAAGCGTCATATGATGCTACTGAAGAAAATTGGTGGTTTCCTCATTATTTTAATGGGAATTTTGTTACTATTAGGACAAGTAAATGTTCTAGCTGGAATTTTTGAATAAAGGAGAAAAAGATGAAAAAAGTAATGTTTGCTGGCTTAAGCCTCTTGTCACTAGTTGTATTGATGGCCTGTGGTGAGGAAGAAAGTAAAAAGACTCAAGCACCAGAACAATCTCCAAAACAACAGCAACAAACGCCTGTACAACAAATTGCTGTTGGAAAAGAGGCTCCAGACTTTACCTTGCAATCAATGGATGGCAAAGAAGTCAAGTTATCGGATTATAAGGGGAAAAAGGTTTATTTGAAGTTTTGGGCTTCATGGTGTGGTCCATGTAAGAAAAGTATGCCAGAGTTGATGGAATTAGCTGCGAAACCAGATCGTGATTTTGAAATTCTTAGTGTCATTGCACCAGGAATTCAAGGTGAAAAAACTGTCGAGCAATTTCCACAATGGTTCCAAGATCAAGGATATAAAGATATCCCAGTACTTTATGACACAAAAGGAACCACCTTCCAAGCTTATCAAATTCGAAGCATTCCTACAGAATACCTGATTGATAGTCAAGGAAAGATTGGAAAGATTCAATTTGGTGTCATCAGCAACGAGGATGCAGAAGCAGCCTTTAAAGAAATGAACTAGAATCAAGATTTTAAAATAGTATTTATACAATCAAACCCCTAGATTTTAGATAGTATTAATCTAAGATTTAGGGGATTTTTGCTATCAATAAATTAAGTTTAAAAAAAGAAGGGAGTACTGTATTATACAGATTCCCTTTCTTTTTCTTTAAACATAATATTTATTTTTTAGCTTTAAGAAGTTTATTATATCATAGCTTCTCGTTGATAAAGCGGATAAACTGATTCCACCAAACTTTTAAAAAGAAGGCTTTTTCAACTTTCTTTTCTGCTACCATTTCAAAACTAGGCCGTTCTGTGGTAATGTAACCTTGACCAACCAAGTCTGAGTCTTCATAAGTCAAATGTCCGACCACTGTTCCGGCTTCAAGTGGTGCTGGAATTGCCTTAGCATCAGGTGTGAATTGAATAGATTGGGAAGATTGACCTCCAACACGTTCAATTAGAGAAATATCATCTTTGGCAACAGCAGTGACTGTATCTTCTTTTCCATCCTGTACAGGGGCTTTGCTATCTTGATAGGCATCGCCTTTCTGAACGATTTTACGAAGTGTGAATGTAGAAGAGATATAATCCATTAGTGAGGATGTAGCTGTGAAGCGAGCGTAAGGATTATTGTCTTGATGATCTGCATTCAAAACAACTGTGATAACCCTCATTCCTTTTTCGAAAGTAGTACCAACAAAAGATTCTCCAGCTTTGTCTGTTGTTCCTGTCTTAAGTCCGTCAAAACCACCTCGATAAGCAGGCATGCCTTCTAACATATAGTTGGTAGAAGTGATTGTCATTCCCGCAAAAGTAGAGGAAGGTTTTTTCGTGATTTCTAAGACTTGTGGGTATTTTTTGATGAGGTTGCAAGCAACGATAGCGACATCATAAGCACTGAGCTTATTTTCCTCATCTTTTTTAGAGCCTGGGTAAATGTTATCACCTAGACTCTCATTGTTAAGACCCGTCGTATTGACAACAGTGGCATCCTGAATTCCCCATTCTAAGAGCTTTGCGCGCATCATATCGACGAAATCTTTTTCTGAGCCAGCAATTTTCTCAGCTAGAGCAATAGCTGCACTGTTAGCACTGGAAACTAATGTTGCTTCCAGTAGCTGCTCAACGGTATAATTACGAGCTTCCATAGGAACGTTACTTGTTTCAGAATTTGTCGTTAATTTGTAAGGATAATCAGAAATATCTACCGGAGTTGATAGTGTAATACTGCCGTTTTCCAAGGCTTCATAGACAAGATAAACAGTAATCAATTTTGTGATTGAAGCAATTTCAACTGGCTGAGTTGCATCTTTCTCGTAGAGAATTTTACCAGTATTCGCCTCAACGGCAATTGCATGTTTAGCAGCAATATTAAAATCTTGAGCAGCAACAGTAGATGCTGAGCCAATAAGGGACAGGCTTAATAGAGTTAAAATAATTTTTTTCATAGTAAGTTTATTCTAACATAAAGAAAAAAATATTCCCAGTTTCATGATATAAGAAAGAAGCTTTTTTGAAAGTGTGGTAAAATAGATAAATGGAGGTACCCCATGTTTCGTAAGAATAAATTATTTTTTTGGACCAGTGAGATTTTACTATTAACCATCATCTTTTATTTATGGAGACAGATGGGAGCGATTATTACACCTTTTGTAAGCGTCGCAAACACTATAATGATTCCCTTTCTTTTAGGTGGTTTTTTATATTATTTAACCAATCCTATTGTAAATTTTTTACAAAAGTATTTCAAAATTAACCGTATCATTGGTATTCTACTAACCTTGTGCGCCTTGGTCTGGGGGTTAGTTATTGGGGTAGTCTATCTCTTACCGATTTTGATTAATCAGTTGACCAGTTTGATAGCAACAAGTCAGACAATCTACAGTCGTTTGCAAGATTTGATTGTGGATTTATCTACTTATCCAGTCTTTCAAAATTTAGACATTCAAGCGACTTTTCAACAGTTAAATCTATCGTATGTAGATATTCTACAAAATATCCTAAATAGTGTAACGAATAGTGTTGGAAGTGTCTTATCTGCGCTCTTTAGTACTGTTTTGATTATTATCATGACACCTGTATTTTTAATTTATTTTTTGTTAGATGGTCACAAATTCTTGCCGATGCTTGAGCGTACTGTTTTAAAGCGAGATAAGTTGCATATTACAGGTCTTTTAAAAAATTTGAATACTACAATCGCTCGATATATTAGTGGAGTTGCCATTGATGCCATTATTATTGGTTGTTTGGCCTTTATCGGATATAGCGTAATTGGTTTGAAATACGCTTTGGTCTTTGCCATCTTTTCAGGATTAGCCAATCTCATTCCTTATGTAGGCCCAAGTATTGGTTTGATTCCGATGATTATCGCCAATGTCTTTACTGATCCCCATAGAATGCTGATTGCAGTTATTTATATGCTGATCATTCAACAAGTGGATGGAAATATTCTCTACCCTCGTATCGTAGGTGGAGTGATGAAGGTTCATCCAATTACGATTTTAGTATTACTTTTGTTATCAAGTAATATTTACGGTGTTATTGGTATGATTGTCGCAGTACCAACCTATTCTATCTTAAAAGAAATTTCTAAGTTTTTATCACGTTTGTATGAAAATCATAAAATAATGAAAGAGCGAGAAAGAGAATTAGCTAAGTAAAAGTCAGGAAATTCCTGATTTTTCTTTTTCATTAAAGAAGTGATAGGAGTAGAAATACCGTTTAGATTAGCAGATTAAGAATAATTCACAAAAACTTTGTAAAACACTTGCAATTTAGCTGAAATTTGATAAAATAGTAAGGAAAGTTAGACTGTATTGCCTACTGTCTATCTATAAAATATATTTTATTGGAGGCTTTTACTCAAATGGCAAAAGAAAAATACGATCGTAGTAAACCACACGTTAACATTGGTACTATCGGACACGTTGACCACGGTAAAACTACCCTAACTGCAGCTATCACAACTGTTTTGGCACGTCGCTTGCCTTCATCAGTTAACCAACCTAAAGACTATGCGTCTATCGATGCTGCTCCAGAAGAACGCGAACGCGGTATCACAATCAACACTGCGCACGTTGAGTACGAAACTGAAAAACGTCACTACGCTCACATCGACGCTCCAGGACACGCGGACTACGTTAAAAACATGATCACTGGTGCCGCTCAAATGGACGGAGCTATCCTTGTAGTAGCTTCAACTGACGGACCAATGCCACAAACTCGTGAGCACATCCTTCTTTCACGTCAGGTTGGTGTTAAACACCTTATCGTTTTCATGAACAAAGTTGACTTGGTTGATGACGAAGAATTGCTTGAATTGGTTGAAATGGAAATCCGTGACCTATTGTCAGAATACGACTTCCCAGGTGACGATCTTCCAGTTATCCAAGGTTCAGCTCTTAAAGCCCTTGAAGGTGACACTAAATACGAAGACATCGTTATGGAATTGATGAACACAGTTGATGAGTACATCCCAGAACCAGAACGTGACACTGACAAACCATTGCTTCTTCCAGTCGAAGACGTATTCTCAATCACTGGACGTGGTACAGTTGCTTCAGGACGTATCGACCGTGGTATCGTTAAAGTCAACGACGAAATCGAAATCGTTGGTATCAAAGAAGAAACTCAAAAAGCAGTTGTTACTGGTGTTGAAATGTTCCGTAAACAACTTGACGAAGGTCTTGCCGGAGATAACGTAGGTGTCCTTCTTCGTGGTGTTCAACGTGACGAAATCGAACGTGGACAAGTTATCGCTAAACCAGGTTCAATCAACCCACACACTAAATTCAAAGGTGAAGTTTACATCCTTACTAAAGAAGAAGGTGGACGTCACACTCCATTCTTCAACAACTACCGTCCACAATTCTACTTCCGTACTACTGACGTTACAGGTTCAATCGAACTTCCAGCAGGTACTGAAATGGTAATGCCTGGTGATAACGTGACAATCGACGTTGAGTTGATCCACCCAATCGCCGTAGAACAAGGTACTACATTCTCTATCCGTGAGGGTGGACGTACTGTTGGTTCAGGTATGGTTACAGAAATCGAAGCTTAATTCGATTTAGTTCCCAGAAGAACAATTATTTAAGTCAGACACTAAAAGAATCTTGCTTTGCAAGGTTCTTTTTCATTATGTCACTATTAGTCCGTCTAGCTCCGTTATGTGTGAGACAAATGAATGATGGCTGTGAAATATTTTTACTTTTCATGGAAAAATTGTTTTGAGAAAGATTACATCTTTTTTGAGGAAAGTAATTTGTAGATATAAAAAAGACAAACACTAAAATGATGTTTGTCTTTGGTGTGTAGCTCCGTTAGTTGATCAGTTATAATTATGTTAATTAGCAAAACTGATGCAGACTGCTTCTGGGACATGGAAGTCATTAGAAAGTTCTGCTAGACGACCAGTTTCAGGATTGCGTTTAAAGACGGTTGCATTGTCAGAGTCCTGATGGACAGCAATGACAAATTCTTGATCCGGTGTCAAATCAAAATCACGTGGAGTCTGACCATGTGTCGGAACGATTTCTAACAACTCTAAACTACCGTCCGCAAGGATTGTATATACTGCGATAGAATCATGACCACGGTTAGAAGCGTAGAGGTATTTACCGTCTTTAGAGAGACGAATAGCAGCAGTACCATTAAAGCCTTCATAACCGTCTGGTAGAGTTGAAATAACTTGCATGCGTTCAAATTCGCCAACACCATCGTAGATTAAAACTTCTATAGTGCTATTGAGTTCACAAATCAGATAAGCAATTTTATAGTGGTTATGGAAAATGATATGACGCGAGCCTGCTCCTGGCTGGCTGTGATATGTATAGAGTTTAGATAATTTCCCTTCTGGATCAAGATCATAAGTAATTACTTGGTCAGTTCCTAAATCACAGGTCACTAGATAGTTGTCAGGTGTTAAATCAGTAAAGTGAACATGGGGAGAAGCTTGATTCTCATGTGGACCTTGGCCACTGTGTTGATCTACATCACTAAGTAGAAGACTGCCATCTTCCTTGCGTTTATAAACAAGGACCTGCCCTTTGTGGTAGTTTGCCGCGTACACCAAATCACGCTTTTCATCAACGGCAACATGACAGTGGGGAGCTCCTTTTTCCACGACATGATTTAATAAGGTTCCATCAGTTTGATAGGCTGCAATGCCCCCCTTATCGTCTTGACTACCAACAGTGTATAAATGTTGGTGCTGGTCAAAGACAAGGTAGGTCGGACTTGGTTCAGGTGCAAAAAGTTCTAGATTTGAAAGCTGACCAGTTTCTGTATCAAAGTCTGCCTTGTAAATCCCTTGGGAAGTACGACGTGTATAAGTTCCAAAATAAACAGTTTCTTTCATGACTATACCTCTTTATAAAGATAAGTCTATTATATCACAAAATGAATTTATAATATGCTATGCGGTGCAATTGAGTAGTATGTAAGCACTTTAAAAAAGAGTTATTTTGATTTAAAAATGGTATAATGGGAGAACAATAGAAAGGAAGTATTTATGGAGCAAAAAGAGAAACATTTTAGCCTATCTTGGTTTTTCAAGTGGTTTTTGGATAACAAGGCAATTACGGTATTTTTGGTAACCTTATTATTGGGACTGAATCTTTTTATTTTAAGCAAGATTAGTTTTCTATTTTCACCGGTTCTAGACTTTTTGGCAGTCGTGATGTTGCCAGTCATTCTATCTGGTTTACTATACTATTTACTGAATCCCATTGTTGATTGGTTGGAGAAGCATAAGATTAATCGCGTCATAGCAATCAGTATTGTCTTTGTCATCATCGCTCTCTTTATCATTTGGGGCTTGGCAGTCGCCATTCCAAATCTGCAACGTCAAGTTTTAAGTTTTGCAAGGAATGTTCCAGTCTACCTCGAAGATGCAGACAGAGTTGTTAATGATTTGGTCACCAAGCGTTTACCAGATGATTTCAGACCTCAATTAGAGCAAGTTTTAACAAACTTCTCTAGTCAGGCTACAGTTTGGGCAAGTAAGGTTTCATCTCAGGCAGTCAATTGGGTGAGTGCATTTATTAGCGGGGCATCTCAAGTGATTGTTGCCTTGATTATCGTTCCTTTCATGCTCTTTTACCTTTTGCGTGATGGGAAAGGATTGCGCAACTATTTGACCCAATTCATGCCAACAAAATTGAAAGAACCAGTAGGACAAGTTTTATCAGATGTGAATCAACAGTTGTCCAACTATGTTCGAGGGCAAGTAACAGTGGCTATTATTGTAGCAGTAATGTTTATCATCTTTTTCAAGATTATCGGTCTACGCTATGCGGTTACGCTGGGTGTTACTGCTGGTATTTTAAATCTGGTTCCTTATTTGGGTAGCTTCTTAGCCATGCTTCCTGCCCTAGTATTGGGCTTGATTGCTGGGCCAGTCATGCTTTTGAAAGTAGTGATTGTCTTTATAGTAGAACAAACTATTGAAGGCCGTTTTGTCTCTCCATTGATTTTGGGAAGTCAATTAAACATCCATCCTATTAATGTTCTCTTTGTCTTGTTAACTTCGGGCTCTATGTTTGGTATCTGGGGAGTCTTGCTCGGTATTCCAGTTTATGCCTCTGCAAAGGTTGTCATTTCAGCGATTTTTGAATGGTATAAGGTAGTTAGTGGCCTATATGAACTAGAGGGAGAGGAAGTCAAGAGTGAACAATAGTCAACAGATGTTACAGGCTTTGGAGGAGCAAGATTTAACCAAGGCTGAGCATTATTTCGCTAAAGCTTTAGAAAATGATCCAAGTGACCTTCTGTATGAGTTGGCAACTTATCTTGAAGGGATTGGTTTTTATCCTCAGGCCAAGGACATTTACCTGAAAATCGTAGAGGATTTTCCAGAGGTTCATCTTAATCTGGCAGCTATTGCTAGCGAGGATGGTCAAATCGAGGAAGCCTTTGCCCATCTAGAAGAAATTCAAGCTGACAGTGACTGGTATGTTTCGGCTTTGGCCTTGAAGGCAGACCTTTACCAGATGGAAGGTTTGACTGATGTGGCGCGTGAGAAATTGCTGGAGGCTTTGACCTATTCAGAGGATCCTCTCTTGATATTGGGTTTGGCAGAGTTGGATAGTGAGTTGGAAAATTACCAAGAGGCTATTCAAGGCTATGCTCAGTTAGATAATCGTACTATTTATGAGCAAACAGGTATTTCTACCTATCAACGGATTGGCTTTGCCTATGCCCAGCTAGGGAAATTTGAAACAGCTACAGAGTTTTTAGAAAAAGCCCTGGAGTTAGAATACGATGACCTAACAGCTTTTGAGTTGGCCAGTCTTTACTTTGATCAAGAAGAATACCAAAAAGCTGTCCTCTACTTTAAGCAACTTGATACCATTTCACCTGATTTTGAAGGCTATGAGTATGGTTACAGTCAGGCCTTACATAAGGAACATCAAGTTCAAGAAGCCCTGCGTATTGCTAAGCAAGGTTTGGAGAAAAATCCTTTTGAAACAAGACTCTTGTTAGCGGCTTCACAATTTTCTTATGAATTACATGATGCTAGTGGTGCAGAAAACTACCTCCTTACTGCTAAAGCAGACGCTGAGGATACAGAAGAAATTTTACTCCGTTTAGCAACTATTTATCTAGAACAGGAGCGCTATGAGGATATTCTAGACTTACAAAGTGATGAGCCAGAGAATCTTTTGACCAAGTGGATGATTGCTCGTTCCTATCAAGAAGTGGATGATTTGGATACTGCCTATGAGCTTTACAAAGAGTTGGCAGGAGATTTGAAGGACAATCCCGAATTTCTGGAACACTATATCTATCTCTTGCGTGAATTGGGCTACTTTGAAGAAGCAAAAGTCAATGCTCAAGCTTACTTAAAACTGGTTCCAGATGATGTGCAAATGCAAGAATTGTATGAGAGATTGCAGGAATAAAATGTTTTAAAGCTATATCTTATCATTTTTCATAGTATCATCTACAGGTTATTTTATCTATTGTATGGTGAGAGTATATTTGAGTTGTTGTGTTTGTATTCGAGTTTCCAATATAAGACATAAGAAGTGAGATAAGTAATATTTTTAAAAGTACAATCTTAGACTTTATAGTAAAAGAAAAAGTTCTCATTTCATAAGTGACAGATTGAATAGAAAGCCCTTAGACTAAAAGTTTCTAAGGGTTTTTCTTTGTGTGAAATCGTAAAATAGGGGTAAGAAAAGTTGTGAGATGTTTGCCATGTTTCATAAAAAAATGAGACTACGATTGCAATCATGTTGATTATTACACGCTTAACCACAAATATACTTACCAAGTGTTAGATAATAAAGCTAAGTTTATAAGTGAGCAACTGGAAGTTAAGATTGACTTAGTTCGGAAAAAGCAAGGAAAACAGGGAGGGAAAGTTTTTTGTTTTGCATTGAAAAGTATTTTATAGAGGGTTCAACTTATTTTAAGGATAGTAGAGCTGAAGAAATAAAAAAGACAAACACTAAAATGATGTTTGTCTTCGGTGTGGAGTTCTCATTAAATGAGAACCTAGTTACAATTAGTTTTTAGAAGCTGCTTCGAATTCTGGATTTTTCCATGCTTCGTCAATGATAGCTTGCAATTCTTTAGCAGATGCTTGCATTTTTTGAGTTTCTGCGTCGTTCAATGGGATATTTACTGGACGAACAATACCGTGTGCCCCAACAACAGCTGGTTGACCGATAAAGACGTTTTCAACTCCGTATTGACCTTCTTGGAATACTGAAAGTGGAAGTACTGCGTTTTCATCGTCAAGGATTGCTTTAGTGATACGAGCAAGGGCTACTGCGATACCGTAGTATGTTGCACCTTTTTTGTTGATGATTGTGTAGGCTGCATCACGAACACCTTCGAACAATTCAATCAATTCAGCTTCTTGAACATTTTGAGTGTCTTTAAGGAATTCTTCAAGGTTTACACCAGCGATGTTAGCGTGTGACCAAACAGCGAACTCAGAGTCACCGTGTTCACCCATGATGTAGGCGTGCACTGAACGAGCATCAACATCCAATTTTTCAGCAAGTGCTTGACGGAAACGAGCTGAGTCAAGTGAAGTACCTGAACCGATAACACGTTCTTTAGGGAAACCAGAGAATTTCCAAGTTGAGTAAGTCAAGACGTCAACTGGGTTAGCAGCAACAAGGAAGATACCTTTGAAACCTGATTCAACAACTTGAGTTACGATTGATTTGTTGATAGCAAGGTTTTTACCTACAAGGTCAAGACGAGTTTCACCTGGTTTTTGAGGCGCACCTGCAGTGATTACAACAAGGTCAGCGTCTGCACAGTCAGAGTATTGAGCTGCATAGATTTTTTTAGGTGAAGTGAAAGCAAGGGCGTGACTAAGATCAAGCGCGTCACCAACAGCTTTTTCATGCAATTGTGGAATTTCGATAATTCCAAGCTCTTGTGCAATTCCTTGGTTAACAAGTGCAAAAGCGTAAGAAGAACCTACAGCACCATCACCGACAAGGATAACTTTTTTGTGTTGTTTAGTTGAAGTCATTATTCTAAACATCTCCTTAATTTTATTCAGGGATTTCCCCAGTTATTTCAATTTTATCACTTTTAAAAAGCTTTGTCACGGATATGCATTTCAGTTCTTGATGTAAACGTTTTAGTGGTTTTAGATACCTGAAATATGGCGGACATTATGGTATAATATAATTTATACTAATAGTGAAATGAGGCATTTATTAATGCAGGATAGAAATTTAGTGAATGTCAATCTGACAAAGGAGATGAAGACGAGCTTTATCGACTACGCCATGAGTGTTATCGTAGCGCGGGCCCTTCCTGATGTTCGAGATGGCTTGAAACCCGTTCACCGTCGGATTCTCTATGGAATGAATGAATTGGGTGTTACTCCAGACAAACCACATAAAAAATCTGCTCGTATTACAGGGGATGTTATGGGTAAATACCACCCACACGGGGATTCCTCTATCTATGAAGCTATGGTTCGTATGGCTCAATGGTGGAGTTACCGTTACATGCTTGTAGATGGTCATGGGAACTTCGGTTCCATGGATGGTGATGGTGCTGCCGCCCAGCGTTACACTGAGGCACGTATGAGCAAGATTGCTCTGGAAATGCTTCGTGATATTAACAAAAATACAGTTGATTTCGTTGATAACTATGATGCCAATGAACGTGAACCCTTGGTTTTGCCAGCACGCTTTCCAAATCTTTTAGTTAATGGAGCAACTGGTATTGCCGTTGGGATGGCAACCAATATTCCACCTCATAACTTGGGTGAAACTATTGATGCTGTGAAGTTGGTCATGGACAATCCTGAAGTGACCACTAAGGATTTGATGGAAGTCTTGCCTGGGCCAGATTTTCCAACTGGTGCCCTGGTTATGGGGAAATCAGGCATTCATAAGGCTTACGAAACTGGTAAAGGTTCTATTGTTCTTCGTTCTCGTACTGAAATTGAAGAAACTAAGACTGGCCGTGAGCGTATTGTTGTAACAGAATTTCCTTATATGGTCAATAAAACAAAGGTGCATGAGCATATTGTTCGTTTGGTTCAGGAAAAACGCATTGAGGGCATCACAGCAGTCCGTGATGAGTCAAACCGTGAAGGAGTTCGTTTCGTAATAGAGGTCAAACGGGATGCATCCGCAAATGTTATCCTCAATAACCTCTTCAAGATGACCCAGATGCAAACCAACTTTGGTTTTAATATGCTTGCTATCCAAAATGGGGTGCCGAAGATTTTGTCTCTTCGTCAGATTTTGGATGCTTATATCGAGCACCAAAAAGAAGTGGTTGTTCGTCGTACTCGTTTTGATAAGGAAAAAGCAGAAGCGCGTGCTCATATCTTGGAAGGTCTCTTAATTGCACTAGACCATATCGACGAAGTGATTCGTATCATCCGTGCTAGTGAAACGGATGCGGAAGCACAAGCTGAGTTGATGAGCAAATTTAAGCTTTCTGAACGTCAAAGTCAAGCCATCCTTGATATGCGCCTTCGTCGTTTGACAGGTTTGGAACGTGATAAGATTCAGTCTGAGTATGATGATCTCTTGGCTTTGATTGCCGATTTAGCAGATATTCTTGCTAAGCCTGAACGTGTTTCTCAAATCATTAAAGATGAATTAGACGAAGTTAAGCGTAAGTTTGGCGACCAACGTCGTACGGAATTAATGGTTGGTGAAGTCTTGAGTCTTGAAGATGAAGATTTGATTGAAGAATCAGATGTCTTAATCACTCTTTCTAACAAGGGTTACATCAAACGTCTGGACCAAGGCGAATTTACTGCTCAAAAACGTGGGGGGCGCGGTGTTCAAGGTACAGGTGTTAAGGATGACGATTTTGTTCGTGAGTTAGTATCAACTAGCACCCATGATCACCTACTCTTCTTTACAAATAAAGGACGCGTCTATCGCCTGAAAGGCTATGAAATTCCTGAGTATGGCCGTACTGCTAAGGGCTTGCCGATTGTCAATCTTTTGAAATTGGATGAAGGCGAAAGTATTCAAACCATCATCAATGTTGATTCTGAACGCAGTGATGACGCTTATCTCTTCTTCACAACTCGTCATGGTATTGTGAAGAGAACCAGCGTTAAGGAATTTGCTAACATTCGTCAAAATGGACTTAAAGCACTGAACCTCAAAGATGAAGATGAGTTGATTAATGTCTTGTTGACGGAAGAAGATACGGACATTATCATTGGTACCAAGTTTGGTTATGCAATTCGCTTTAATCAATCAGCCGTTCGTGGAATGAGTCGTATCGCTACGGGTGTGAAAGGTGTTAATCTCCGTGATGGGGACACAGTTGTTGGTGCTAGTGTGATTACAGACCAGGATGAGGTTCTGATCATCACTGAAAAAGGATATGGTAAGCGCACCGTTGCGACTGAATATCCAACAAAAGGTCGTGGTGGTAAAGGGATGCAAACTGCTAAAATTACTGAAAAGAATGGTTCCCTTGCTGGTCTTATGACAGTTAAAGGCGATGAAGATTTGATGATTATCACTGATACAGGTGTCATGATTCGAACCAACGTTGCCAATATTTCACAAACAGGTCGCTCAACTATGGGAGTTAAAGTTATGCGCCTGGATCAAGATGCTAAAATTGTAACCTTTACTACGGTTACAGCGGCAGAAAAAGAAGAAGTTGGGGCAGAAAACGAAACAGAAGGTGAAGCATAATGTCTCATAAAAAGAATAATAAGAAAATCAAACGAAAAAATCTGCTGACAAATATCTTGGCTGTATTTCTCATACTGATCTCTATTGCTTTAATTTTTAATGCAAAGATTCGTGATGCCTTTATTGCTTGGAATAGTAATAAATACCAAGTTAGTCAAGTATCAAAAGAAAAAATAGAAGAAAATCAGGATACAGAGGGAAATTTTGATTTTGATTCAGTGAAAGCTATTTCCTCTGAAGCTGTTTTAGCCTCTCAATGGGATAATCAAAAATTACCTGTTATCGGAGGAATTGCAATACCTGAACTTGAAATTAATTTACCTATCTTTAAGGGAATTGCAAATGTTAATCTTTTATATGGTGCGGGTACCATGAAGCGTGACCAAGTAATGGGGAAAGGGAATTATTCATTAGCCAGCCATCATATTTTCACAGGTGATAATGCTAGTCAGATGCTTTTTTCTCCACTAGATCGTGCAAAAAAAGGGATGAAAATTCACTTGACAGATAAAAATAAAGTGTATACCTATGAAATTAGTGAAGTGAAACGCGTTACACCAGATAGAGTAGATGAAATTGATGACAGAACGGGTGTTGATGAAATTACTTTAGTAACTTGTGAGGATGCAGCAGCTACTGAGCGGATCATTGTAAAGGGTGATTTGAAAGAAACAAAAGATTATTCACAAACATCTGATGAAATTCTGACAGCCTTCAATCAACCATATAAACAATTTTATTAGTTCTAAAAGAATCAGTGAAGATTAAGTTTCATTGATTCTTTTAATATTTTCGTAAAATAAACTTTTATGAAATACAGAAAACGTTTCCTTAATTCTAAAGTTTGTGATATAATTATCACAAATAAAAGTTTTAGGAGTTTATTATGGTTTCTTCAGAATTTATCTCAAAGATTGAATTTGCTTGCAAGAAGAAGGAAAGTCTTTATAGTCAAAGCAAATTTAAGTATGCGATTCGTTCTATGTTCGCAGGTGCATTTTTAACCTTCAGTACAGCTGCTGGTGCAGTTGGGGCTGACTTGATTAATAAAATTGCGCCAGGTAGTGGACGTTTCCTCTTCCCATTTGTCTTTGCTTGGGGCTTGGCTTACATTGTTTTCTTGAATGCCGAGTTGGTAACATCAAACATGATGTTCTTGACTGCTGGTAGTTTCTTGAAAAAAATTTCTTGGAGAAAAACAGCTGAGATTTTACTATACTGTACCTTGTTCAACCTTATCGGAGCCTTGATAGCAGGTTGGGGCTTTGCCCACTCAGCAGCCTATGCACATCTGACACACGATAGTTTCATCTCAGGTGTTGTTGAGATGAAGTTAGGCCGCTCCAATGAGCTAGTCTTACTTGAAGGTATTTTAGCCAATATTTTCGTAAATATTGCGATTCTTTCATTTGTTTTAGTCAAAGATGGTGGTGCCAAACTTTGGCTCGTTTTATCAGCAATTTACATGTTTGTATTCTTAACAAACGAGCACATCGCTGCGAACTTTGCTTCTTTCGCGATTGTGAAATTCAGTGTTGCAGCTGATTCAATTGCTAATTTCGGTGTTGGAAATATGCTTCGTCACTGGGGTGTAACCTTCATTGGGAACTTCATTGGTGGTGGTCTCTTGATGGGCCTTCCATACGCCTTCCTAAATAAAAACGAAGATACTTATGTAGATTAAGGAAATGAGCACGATTGAGTCGTGCTTTTTTCCTTTTTAAAATAAGGTAATAGCTATTTCTTATATCAAAATATAGAAAACTGATATTGGTAAACTATAACTTAAGGTGCTACAATATCCTTAATCAAACTATTTGGAGGTCGTTTTATGACTCGTGATTTTAAATTTGAAACTTTGCAACTACATGCTGGTCAAGTTGTGGATCCAGCCACCAAGTCTCGTGCAGTACCAATTTATCAAACAACATCCTTTGTTTTTGATGATACGCAGGAAGGTGCGGATTTGTTTGCCTTGAGAAAACCAGGAAATATCTATACTCGTATTACCAATCCTACAACAGCGGCCTTTGAAGAAAGAATCGCTGCTCTTGAAGGTGGTGTTGGAGCTCTTGCAACAGCATCAGGGATGGCCGCGGTGACTTATACGATTTTAGCGCTTGCCCATGCTGGAGACCATGTTGTAGCGGCCTCAACTATTTACGGCGGAACCTTCAATCTCTTGAAAGAAACACTTCCTCGTTATGGGATTACAACAACCTTTGTCGATATTGATAATTTGGAGGAAGTGGAAGCAGCAATCAAAGACAATACCAAGCTTGTATTGATTGAAACCTTGGGCAATCCCTTGATTAACATTCCTGACTTGGAAAAATTGGCTGAGATTGCTCATAAACATCAGATTCCACTTGTTTCCGATAATACCTTTGCTACACCTTATTTGATTAACGTTTTTTCTCACGGTGTAGATATTGCCATTCACTCTGCGACTAAGTTTATCGGTGGACATGGTACGACAATTGGAGGAGTGATTGTCGATAGCGGGCGTTTTGATTGGGCGGCTTCAGGAAAATTCCCTCAATTTGTTGAGGAAGACCCAAGCTACCACAATTTGAGCTATACTCGTGATGTGGGTGCAGCAGCCTTTATTATCGCTGTTCGTGTTCAATTGCTTCGTGATACAGGTGCAGCCTTGTCACCATTCAATGCCTTCCTCTTGCTACAAGGACTTGAAACACTTTCTCTTCGCGTGGAACGCCATGTGCAAAATGCAGAGAAAATTGTTGATTTCCTTGTAAACCATCCTAAGGTAGAAAAGGTAAACTATCCAAAACTTGCAGACAGTCCTTATCATGCCTTGGCTGAGAAATATTTGCCAAAAGGTGTGGGTTCAATCTTTACTTTCCATGTCAAAGGTGGGGAGGCAGAAGCACGCAAGGTGATTGATCATTTAGAAATCTTTTCTGACCTAGCAAACGTGGCAGATGCTAAATCGCTGGTTGTTCATCCAGCTACAACCACTCACGGTCAATTGTCAGAAAAAGATCTAGAAGCAGCAGGTGTCACACCAAATCAAATTCGTTTGTCAATCGGTCTTGAAAATGTAGAAGATTTGATTGAAGACTTGCGCTTGGCCTTGGAAAAAATTTAAAGAAAAAGAAGATAAACAGTGGGTTTCGACTCGCTGTTTTTGATTTTCCTTCAGGCATGATATAATGGTTACAGAAGTCTAGAAAGAGGAACGATATGAACGAAATCAAATGCCCTAACTGTGGGGAAGTCTTTACAGTAAATGAAAGCCAGTATGCCGAACTCTTGTCCCAAGTGAGAACGGCAGAGTTTGATAAGGAATTACACGACCGCATGAAGCAGGAACTGGCCTTGGCTGAGCAAAAGGCTATGAATGAACAACAGACTAAACTGGCTCAAAAAGACCAAGAAATCTCGCGATTGCGGAGTCAAATCCAAAACTTTGATACAGAAAAAGAATTGGCCAAGAAAGAGGTTGAACAGACAAGCAATCAGGCCTTATTGGCTAAGGATAAGGAAGTACAAGCCTTGGAAAACCAATTGGCAACCTTGCGTTTAGAGCATGAAAATCAACTGCAAAAGACACTTTCTAACCTAGAAAAAGAACGAGATCAGGTTAAAAATAAGCTTCTTTTACAAGAAAAAGAAAATGAGTTATCTTTGGCTTCTCTTAAACAAAATTATGAAGCTCAGCTTAAAGCAGCCAGTGAACAAGTCGAATTTTATAAGAATTTTAAGGCTCAACAATCTACAAAAGCTATCGGGGAAAGTCTAGAACACTATGCAGAGAGTGAGTTTAACAAGGTCCGTAGTTTTGCCTTTCCAAATGCCTACTTTGAGAAGGATAACAAGGTCTCGGCGCGTGGTTCCAAAGGCGACTTTATCTTCCGTGAGTGTGATGAAAATGGGGTCGAAATTATTTCCATCATGTTTGAAATGAAAAATGAAGCGGACGGAACAGAGAAGAAGCACAAGAATGCAGATTTTTACAAGGAATTAGACAAGGACCGTCGGGAGAAGAACTGTGAATATGCTGTTTTGGTGACTATGCTTGAGGCCGATAACGACTATTTCAACACGGGTATCGTGGATGTAAGTCATGAATATGAAAAGATGTATGTGGTTCGTCCTCAATTCTTTATCCAGTTGATTGGGCTCTTGCGTAATGCAGCGCTTAATTCCCTAAAATATAAGCAGGAGTTGGCCTTGGTTCGGGAGCAAAATATTGATATTACGCACTTTGAGGAAGACTTGGATGCCTTCAAGCTAGCTTTTGCTAAGAACTATAATTCAGCTTCGACCAACTTTGGCAAAGCTATCGATGAAATTGATAAGGCTATCAAACGCATGGAAGAGGTCAAGAAATTCCTAACCACATCTGAAAACCAACTCCGTCTCGCAAACAATAAATTGGAAGATGTTTCGGTCAAAAAATTGACTCGAAAAAATCCAACCATGAAAGCGAAGTTTGAAGCGCTGAAGGGGGAGTGAGAAAGCAAAAATGAACGGTATTATCAACTTAAAAAAAGAAGCGGGGATGACCTCGCATGATGCGGTTTTTAAACTGCGTAAGATTTTGGGAACTAAGAAGATTGGTCATGGTGGGACCTTGGATCCGGATGTGGTGGGTGTTTTGCCCATTGCGGTTGGCAAGGCGACACGCATGGTCGAGTTTATGCAGGATGAGGGCAAGGTCTATGAGGGTGAAATCACTCTTGGCTATTCAACAACGACCGAGGATGCCAGTGGAGAAGTGGTCGCAGAGACCCCTGTTTTGTCGCCCTTGGATGAAAAGCTTGTTGATGAAGCCATTACTAGCTTGACTGGGCCTATTACTCAGATTCCGCCTATGTATTCGGCTGTTAAGGTTAATGGTCGTAAGCTCTATGAGTATGCGCGTGCTGGTCAGGAAGTAGAACGTCCAGAACGTCAGGTGACTATTTATCAATTTGAACGAACAAGTCCGATTTCTTATGATGTCCATCTTGCACGTTTTACTTTCCGTGTGAAATGTAGCAAGGGAACCTATATTCGTACCTTATCGGTTGACTTGGGAGAAAAACTTGGCTATACTGCCCATATGTCTCAGTTAACTCGTACTAGTGCAGCTGGTTTGCAACTAGAAGATGCTCTTACCTTGGAAGAAATTGCTGAAAAAGTGGAGGCTGTTCAATTGGACTTTCTCCATCCTCTAGAGATTGGGACAGGCGACCTTGTTAAAGTTTTCCTAACTCAAGAAGAGGCTACAGAAGTACGCTTTGGTCGTTTTATCGAGCTCGATCAGTCGGATAAGGAATTGGCTGCCTTTGAGGGAGATAAATTGCTAGCTATTCTAGAAAAAAGGGACAATTTCTACAAACCAAGAAAGGTTTTTGGCTAGTCATTGCTGTCTTTTTAATTTCTCATTATAGATTTGGGTAAGTTGTCACTAGGTGTTAATATGCATATCGAAGAAGGAAGTCAATGAAAGCGACTACATACAAAACTAGGGCATTATATTTGTATTTTGATATAATGATAACAAAATGAAAGGAATTTCTTAAAAATGAGTGTTAGCGAAATTATTGAAAGAATTAGAAGTGAGTATTCGGAGATTGACTGGTTAAAAAGTAGAAGTAGTTTTTATAAAATAACTAAACAAGGAGTATTAGTCCAGTATGATCTAAAAGAATTAGAAAAAAAATATGAAAAAAGTAATTTTTTAATTATCAATAAGTTTGCGCAGTCAGCAATAGACTGGAATTCTGACTTAGAAAATTATTTTGTTATCACTGAGTTAACCGATAGCCCTAAAACTGGAAATATTGAAATTACGAAAAATAATAAGTTAACAGAATTCGAAAACTATATTGGACAGAGTTACTTTATTATTGAACAAGATTTTTTTACAAGTCATTTTATAAGAGTTGAAAAGGATGATGAGAGATACTTAGAGACATTGCAGGAAATTATTTCCTTAAGTTTTGATGATTTTGTAGAGCAGATGTCTATAAAAAATAGTGATTGGGATGATTATGGTTATAAATTGGTTTTAAATTTTACGATTTGGGAACAAACTTTTGAGTTACGAGTTAATCCGAAAAATAATCTTTCTATGGATTATTTAAAAAGTGGCGAAGGAGAATATCCTGATGAAGATTTTTGTTCCTTGGGTGAAGTGGCGTACTATGAATTTTTAAAAAAATATCTTTCTTATAAAAATCGTCAAAAATGGTTTACTCGATCTAGAGACCTTGCTTATAACACAAGTGTATTGGAAAAATTTGCAATAGAGTATTCAAAAAAATCTGATTTACATGGACAAACTTTGGATTTCACTCCACCAAATAGTGAATACCATAGTTTTTTATATAGTTCATTTCTAAGAACAACTACTTTAAAAGAAATCAAGGAAGTATTTCATCCATTGACTGTTTTTGGATATTCTAATTCTACGGTGCATTATTCAGGGGATGGAAAAAATATAATACAGGCGGTAGATGATAGAGAAACATCTATAAATTATAGTTTTAAAGAAGATGGTATAGATAAAGGGGCGCTAAATTTCAAAAAAAATAGAAAGTCAAAATTACCAATGAATGTCTATGCAGTTGTTGGTGGAAATGGTAGTGGGAAATCCTATAAAATCAATCAGATAATAAGTGAACATATGGCAGGGGATAAGAAATTTTCACAGATACTACACTTTTCTTTGAGTCCATTTGACAATATTATTAATTTTGATAAAGATGGTAGCCGTAAGGAAATTAGTGATAAAGGGAAAGACTCAGACGGTGAAATTATCTATGAAAAAGTAGGATTTGTTTCAGTGAAGTATCCTCCAATTCTAGAAGTACTAAAGAAAGCCGAAGCATTAGCACTGACTGATGTGAAGAAGTATCTATATCAGAAATCTAGTAAGTATTTAGTTGCTGAGAATACACTAAAAGAAGGATTTGAAGGTAAGATAAGCATCAAAGAAAGCTTTTCCTACTATATACAAAATCTGTTGATTGATTTGATTGCTTCTGAAGATAAATTGAAAATGTGGGGAGATTGTTTGAATTTCTTTACATTTGAATCTTGGGTAGATGATATCATCAATGCTTTTCAAGATAGAAATATTTCTAAGAATGATATTGAAAAAATTGATACATTAAGTTCAGGACAAGCAACCATTCTTTTATATATTACGAAGCTTATTTCAAGTATTAATCAAGGAAGCTTGGTAATTTTTGATGAGCCAGAAACGTTTATGCATCCACCTATGGTTAAAGCATTTATTAGAGCTGTTTCAGAGTTAGTGGATAATAATAAAGCTTTCTGTTTGATGGCTACACATTCACCAGTAATCATCCAAGAAATTCCTCATTGTAATGTCTATAAATTAGATTCTAATCACGAATTAACAAATATTTATTACAAAACCTATGGTCAAAATTTAGACACCTTATATAAGAATATATATGGAGTGGAATTACAACAAACAGGTTATAATAGCTTCTTTAATGATCGAAAGGAAGAAATTATTGGAGAAGGACAAAATGATTTAGAAGATATTAATCTGTTATCAAGTGAAGATTGTCAATACCTAGGTGATGAAGCTTTTCTGAAGTATCTTGTAGTGAAAGATGAGATAGAGAAAGTGGGTGAAGTCTTATCAAAAGAGTAGCTAAAGAATATCCGTCTATAGAAGAAGTGATAGCGGTATTACCAAATACTGTCAAAAAGAAGGTTCTTCGTAGATTTTTAATAGAGCTAGATGAGGAATATGAAAGTAAAGCTAGTATATGTTCGTTGTATGAATTGAATGTTAATTTAATTCAATCACAGTGTGAGGTTGAATCGTCTTGGTATGATAGTCATATCCGAAAAAAATCTAAAGGGTTATTTCAAAAATTCCCAGTTGTGAAAAATAGTAATAATCAAGCAATTTGTCCTATTTGTGAATGTGTATTTTCAACTAATGTAACCCTTGAGCATATCATTCCTAAGGGGGGAGAAGGTGAACCTAGGCTTGCTATTTTACCTATCAACTTAGTTAAATGTTGTAGAGAGTGCAATACTTCTAAACACAGTAAAAGGTCTCGAATAAAAGAAAAGAGTGAAATCCATCCTTACTTTGAAGAGTTTGATATTGAGGATTATTTTGATATAAAATTTGTTGATACAAACGAGGGATTTTGGCCGGAAGTTGAATTTAATTACAAAGATAATTCTAATAGTAAACGTATTCATAATTTTATTGATAATTATAATATTGAAAAAACTTACACTCATAGAGTTAAGTTAGAGTTTCAAAGAATTATGACCATATTAGCAAATAAGACACTAATTATTTCAAAATTTATTTCAAAATCTATTTTGAAGGAGCACATAAACTATCTGTTTGATACATATAAAAAAAATCGTGAATTTGAAAAGATTGACGATAAGTATTGGTTTGATCAAAATTATTTTGGATTTAAAATATGTGAGTATTTAACAAAAATAATAGACAAAGATATTTCTGTTATTTATAAATTAAATGAGGAGATAAACAAACGTCGTCAGCCTTCTCAATATATTGCTTTTTCAAATCCAGAATTTCAGAATGATATGAACGAAGTACAAACAATGAAAGATTTAGAAATGTTTGTTAAAAATAACAAAGATGATCTTATTATCTATTACCAACAGATAAAAAAACAAGGGCTTTCTATTGATTTTCCTAAATTATTTAAAGAAGATGAAGATAAAGATGATAGGTTAAGAAAAAAATGCTTAATAGAGGAAATTGTTAAGTACTACATAGAAAGTGGAAAAAGTTTTGAGCATTTCGGAGAAGATTGTGCTTCTATAATTGCTATTTAAGATGAAACTCAAAATAGTAGAAGAAAATGAAGTTAAGAATCATAAAAAATGAAAGAGATGAATCAAAAATCAGTGGAGGGAACAGCAAAGCATGCATCAGCAATTTAATCTGAATCAAGAGATAGTCTTAGAAAACCGTATATAAAGATTATACGAAATTGGTTATAGATATCAAACCTTTTTACTTAAAAATTGCAAAGTCTTTTTGTTTCGTTAATCAAAGCAGATACCATGATTTCTATTAAAATTTATTAGATGAGTGCCCTAAAATCAGACTATAAATTTTGCAAAAAATGTGATAGAATAGACGACGGATAAAAAAACGGAGGATAGCATGCAAAATAGACCAATCATTATCGGAGTGACAGGTGGTTCTGGTGGAGGTAAGACCAGTGTTTCAAGAGCCATTTTATCGCATTTTCCTGATGAAAAGATTTCCATGATTGAGCATGATTCATACTACAAGGATCAGTCTCATTTGACCTTTGAAGAGCGTGTCAAAACCAACTACGACCATCCTTTTGCCTTTGATACAGACTTGATGATCGAGCAAATTAAGGAATTGTTGGCAGGGCGTCCGGTGGACATTCCGACTTATGACTATACAGAGCATACACGAAGCAGCAAGACTTATCGTCAGGAACCTCAAGATGTCTTTATCGTTGAGGGGATTTTGGTCTTGGAGGACAAGCGCCTGCGCGATTTGATGGATATCAAGATTTTTGTGGATACGGATGACGATGTGCGCATTATTCGTCGTATCAAGCGTGATATGGAAGAGCGTGGCCGTAGCCTTGATAGTGTTATTGACCAGTATTTAGGCGTAGTCAAACCTATGTATCATCAGTTTATCGAACCAACCAAGCGTTATGCGGATATCGTCATTCCTGAGGGAGTCAGCAATACAGTGGCTATCGACCTGTTGACGACCAAGATTGAAAAGATTTTGGAAGAAGCTCGAAACAGCAAATAATCGGACGTGGAGGCCTTGCCTCCTTTTTTATTTTTCCCTCATAATGGTACATAAATGAAGATTTTTAGGCATATTTTTGGTATAATAATACTCATGAACGAGCAAGAAAATGAATAGTAGGTGGAGATGGAAAAGTATTTATCGGTAACAACTTTGACCAAGTATCTGAAAATGAAATTCGATAAAGACCCTTATTTGGAACGGGTCTATTTAACTGGTCAAGTTTCCAACTTTCGTAAACGACCTACTCACCAATACTTCTCCCTAAAGGATGACCATGCAGTTATTCAAGCGACCATCTGGTCTGGGATTTATCAGAAATTAGGCTTCGATTTGGAAGAAGGGATGAAGATCAATGTGATTGGGCGTGTACAGGTCTACGAACCAAGTGGTAGCTATTCCATCATCATAGAAAAGGCTGAGCCTGACGGGGTTGGGGCGCTCGCGATTCAGTTTGAACAACTCAAGAAAAAATTGACAGAAGAAGGCCTGTTTCAAGAACGCTTCAAGCAACCTCTGCCCCAATTTGCTAAGCGAATTGGTGTGGTAACTAGCCGTAGTGGAGCCGTTATTCGAGATATTATCACGACAGTCAGCAGGCGATTTCCAGGTGTCGATATCTTACTTTATCCAACTAAGGTTCAAGGTGAGGGTTCTGCGGAGGAAATTGCTAGAAATATTGCGCGTGCTAATCAACGGGACGATTTGGATTTGCTCATTATTGGTCGTGGTGGTGGTTCCATCGAGGATCTCTGGGCCTTTAACGAAGAAATTGTGGTACGAGCTATTTTTGAATCTCGTTTGCCAGTTATCTCTAGTGTGGGACATGAGACAGATGTGACCTTGGCGGATTTTGTGGCAGATCGCCGCGCTGCGACGCCAACGGCAGCAGCTGAACTAGTAACACCTGTGACCAAGTTGGATATATTAGCTCATTTGCAAAATCAGGAAAAACGGATGGCAACGGCAGTCCGAAATGTCCTATCTAAAAAACAAGAAGCTTTGAAAAAATGCAGTCAGTCTGTTATCTTTAGACAGCCAGAGCGCTTGTATGATGCCTATATGCAACGCTTGGATCAACTGCAACTGCGCTTAAAACAAAGTTTACGTACACGGATTTCTGATAACAAACAAGTCGTCCAAGCAAGGACGCATCGACTGGTGCAATTATCACCTGTTACTAAAATCCAACGTTATCAAGATCGTCTAGGCCAGTTGGATAAGCTCCTGCGTAGCCAAATGGCTTTGGTTTATGATGCCAAGGTTGCTGAAGTCAAGAGATTATCAGAAGCCTTACTGATGTTGGATACCAGTCGTATCGTGGCGCGTGGTTATGCAATTGTCCAAAAAGAAGAGTCCGTAGTTGATTCGGTTGAGAGTTTGAAGAAAAAAGACCAAGTGACGCTTTTGATGCGAGATGGTCAAGTAGAATTAGAGGTTAAAGATGTCAAAACAAAAGAAATTTGAGGAAAATCTAGCAGAACTGGAGACCATTGTCCAAAGTTTGGAAAATGGTGAAATTGCTCTGGAAGATGCGATTGCTGCCTTTCAAAAGGGCATGGTCTTGTCAAAAGAGCTCCAAGCGACGCTGGACAAGGCTGAAAAGACCTTGGTCAAGGTTATGCAAGAAGACGGAACAGAAAGTGATTTTGAATGAAGAAGCAAGAAAAATTAGCTCTTGTTGAGTCGGTTTTGGAAGATTTTTATGGAGACCAGCAGTTTGCCTCTAGTTTGCGAGAGTCTGTTCTCTATTCCATTCATGCTGGTGGCAAGCGTATTCGGCCTTTTCTTCTGTTAGAAGTTTTGGAAGCCTTGCAGGTCGCTATCAAACCTGCTCACGCGCAGGTGGCTGCTGCCTTGGAAATGATTCATACAGGGAGCTTGATTCACGATGACCTTCCTGCTATGGATGATGATGATTACCGTCGGGGACGATTGACCAATCACAAGAAATTCGGTGAAGCTATGGCCATTTTGGCTGGAGATGCCTTGTTCCTAGATCCTTATGCTTTGATAGCGCAGGCAGATTTGCCAAGTCAGATCAAGGTGGACTTGATTGCCAACTTATCTCTTGCTTCAGGAAGTTTGGGCATGGTGGCAGGGCAGGTTTTGGACATGGAAGGCGAACACCAGCATTTGTCTTTGGAAGAACTCCAGACTATTCATGCTAATAAGACTGGAAAGTTACTAGCCTATCCCTTCCAAGCAGCTGCCATCATAGCCGAATTGGCACCTGAAATGCAGGTAAAGCTGAAAACTGTTGGTGAATTGATTGGACTTGCTTTTCAAGTTCGAGATGACGTGTTAGATGTGACAGCTAGTTTTGAGGAAATCGGCAAGACACCACAAAAGGACCTGCAGGCTGAAAAATCAACCTATCCAGCTTTGTTGGGCTTAGAAGAGGCTATTGCCTTTTGTAACCAGACTCTGGATCAAGCTAATGCCAAATTAGACGACATTGCCCAGCAGGTTCCTTTTGAGATAGAATCGATTGTAAGTGTAGTAGAAAGTTTGAGAATCAATGGCTAAGGAAAGAGTGGATGTACTAGCTTATAAACAGGGCTTGTTTGAAACGCGAGAACAGGCCAAGCGCGGTGTGATGGCTGGCCTAGTCGTAGCAGTTCTTAACGGAGAACGGTTTGATAAACCAGGAGAGAAAATTCCAGATGACACCGAGCTAAAACTCAAGGGTGAAAAACTCAAGTATGTTAGCCGTGGTGGCTTGAAACTGGAAAAGGCCTTGCAGGTCTTTAATTTGTCAGTGGAAGGGGCAACTACGATTGATATCGGGGCTTCTACTGGAGGATTTACCGATGTCATGTTGCAAAATGGTGCCGAGTTGGTCTTTGCAGTCGATGTTGGTACCAATCAGTTGGCTTGGAAATTACGCCAAGACCCACGAGTTGTCAGCATGGAGCAGTTCAATTTCCGTTATGCTGAAAAGACTGATTTCGAGCAGGAGCCGAGCTTTGCCAGTATTGATGTGAGTTTCATTTCCCTCAGTCTGATTCTTCCAGCCTTGCACCGTGTCTTGGCTGATCAAGGTCAGGTCGTGGCTCTGGTTAAACCCCAGTTTGAGGCAGGTCGTGAGCAGATTGGGAAAAATGGAATCATTCGAGACTCCAAGGTTCATCAGAATGTCCTTGAATCTGTCACAACCATGGCAGTAGAGGAAGGCTTTTCAGTCCTTGGCTTGGACTTTTCTCCCATTCAAGGTGGACATGGAAATATTGAGTTTTTAGCGTATTTGAAAAAAGAAGAGTCAGCAAGCAATCAGGTTTTTGCTGAAATTGAAGAAGTAGTAGAGAGGGCGCATAGTCAATTTAAAAATGAATAAAAAAGAGAGACTTGAAAAAATTAGACGATTTGTGACAGATTATCAAATCGGTACGCAAGAAGAAATTGTAGAACACTTGAAAGAGGCAGGAATCACTGCTACTCAAGCGACGGTATCCCGAGATATCAAAGAGCTAGGCATTGTCAAAATTCCTTTGAGAGACAACACCTATGTCTATGAATTACCAAAATCAATCGTAAAAAGTTTGCAATTGGCTGAAGACAATATCGAATCAGCAGAATTGATGGATAAGATGATCAATCTTCAAGTCATTCCAGGAAATACAGCTTTTGTAAAAGCTCAGTTAATCGAGACTTTTGCGGACAAGATTTTCAGCTGTTTAGCTGATGATAGCTCGATTTTAGTCATTGCCAGAAGTGAAAGTCTAGCTGAGGAAATCTTTGAACAAGTAAAAAATTGGTAGGTCTATATGTTACTTGAAATTTCGATAAAAAACTTTGCCATTATTGAGGCTATTTCCCTCAATTTTGAGAAAGGTATGACTGTCCTGACTGGTGAAACGGGTGCAGGGAAGTCAATTATCATTGATGCCATGAATATGATGTTGGGAGCTCGTGCGACGACAGATGTTATTCGTCATGGTGCGCCAAAGGCAGAGATTGAGGGGCTTTTCTCAGTTGAGAATAGTCGCCTTTTGCGGGAAATTTTTGATGAGCAAGGTTTAGAAATGGGGGATGAAATTATCATCCGTCGGGAAATTCTGCAAAATGGTCGGAGTATCAGCCGTGTGAATGGCCAGATGGTTAATCTATCTGTTTTACGTGCTATTGGGCAACATCTGGTAGATATTCATGGTCAGCATGACCAAGAGGAGTTAATGCGTCCCCAACTGCATATCCATATGTTGGATGAATTTGGTGATACAGCTTTTTGGAACTTGAAAGAAACCTATCAGACGAGTTTTGATGCCTACCGTAAAATGCGCAAGCAGGTTCTGGAAGTCAAGAAAAACCAACAGGAACACAAGGCTCGTATTGAAATGTTGGAATTTCAAATGGCAGAGATTGAGGCGGCAAACTTGCAGGCTGGAGAAGACCTGGCTCTAAACCAAGAGCGAGAGAAGCTCCTCAACCATAAAAACATTGCGGATACGCTGACCAATGCCTATAGTATGTTGGACAATGAAGAGTTTTCAAGTTTAGCCAATGTTCGTTCAGCCATGAATGATATGGAAAGTGTCGAAGAGTACGACCCTGAATACCGTGAAATTTCAAGCTCACTGTCTGAGACCTACTATGTCTTAGAAGACATTAGCAAACGTTTGGAAGCTATTATTGAGAATCTTGATTTTGACGGCAATCGCCTCATGCAGGTTGAGAATCGCTTGGACCTCCTTCATACCATTACCCGTAAGTATGGTGGGACTGTAGACGATGTCTTGCTTTATTTTGCCAAGATTACGGAAGAATACAATCTCTTGACAGGAAATAACCTTTCATCTGAGGACATGGAAGCAGAGCTCAAGAAATTGGAAGTCAATCTTGTTGATTTGGCAGGTCAGCTTGCATCTGCTCGTCATGACTTGGCTCAACAGCTAGAAGCTGAGATTAAACAAGAGCTTCAAGACCTTTATATGGAGAAAGCCCAATTTCAAGTTCGTTTTAGCAAGGGCAAATTCAGTCGTGAGGGCAATGAAATGGTTGAGTTTTACATTTCAACCAACCCTGGCGAAGACTTTAAACCCTTGGTTAAGGTTGCATCTGGTGGGGAATTATCTCGTCTCATGCTAGCCATTAAGTCTGCCTTTTCACGTAAAGAAGGCAAGACCAGTATTGTCTTTGATGAAGTGGATACGGGAGTTTCAGGTCGTGTTGCCCAAGCTATTGCACAGAAGATTCATAAAATTGGTCAGCATGGTCAGGTTCTGGCTATTTCCCATTTACCACAAGTGATTGCGATTGCGGATTATCAATTCTTTATTGAGAAGATTAGTAATGACCATTCAACGGTTTCGACTGTTCGTCTCTTAACGGTTGAAGAGCGAGTAGAGGAAGTTGCCAAGATGCTGGCAGGTGATGATGTGACAGAAGCTGCCCTGACGCAAGCTAGAGAATTGTTGAGAAACAGGGAGAAATAAGATGACAGACTATTATGTAATTGGAGATGTTCACGGAAAAGCTGGGATGTTGGAAGACCTTCTCAAAACATGGGATGGTCAGACCCAGTTGCTCTTTCTAGGGGATTTGATTGACCGTGGTGAAGATAGTCGCCGTGTCCTAGAGATGGTTAAGAACTTGGTCGATAATCAAGGGGCAATCTGTTTGTCTGGAAATCATGAGTATATGTTTTTGACTTGGCTCGATGACCCAGAAGAAAGCTATGACCACTATCGTCGTAATGGTGGTGATACAACCATTAACTCTATCCTAGGTCGTCCCTTGGATGCACCAGTTGACGGGATTGAGGATGCTAAGCGTGTTGCTTCTGAAGCAGCGGATTTGGTCGAATTTATTCGTCAAATGCCTTTTGTGGTAGAAACAGATAAGTATATATTTGTTCACGCAGGTATTGATTTGACCTTGGATGACTGGCATGAAACCACAGATTATAAAAAAGTATGGCTCAGAAAACCATTCCACGAAGCAGAAAATCATACTGGAAAAATCATTGTCTTTGGTCATACACCGGTTTATGGTTTGTTAAAGCAAGAGCGTGGAACAGCTGAGCTTTGGACTACAGAAGATGGCAAGATTGGAATGGATGGAGGAGCTGTTTATGGTGGTGTCCTTCACGGGATTGTTTTTACAGACCAAGGAATGACAGAACACCACTTTATCGAAAATGACGGCTTTGTTGCTGAAGATTAGTACTCCTAGCAGGGTATGGTCTTGTCAAAATGTCAAAAACAATTTATAATAAATAGATACCCTGAAAGGAAGAGAATCATGAACTTAGAAGAATTGAAAAAACGACAGGAGAAGATCCGTAACTTCTCTATTATCGCCCATATTGACCATGGGAAATCAACTCTAGCAGACCGCATTTTGGAAAAAACAGAGACGGTTTCAAGTCGTGAAATGCAAGCACAGCTTTTGGATAGCATGGATTTAGAGCGAGAACGTGGGATTACCATTAAACTAAATGCCATCGAGCTGAATTATACTGCCAAAGATGGGGAAACTTATATTTTCCACTTGATTGACACACCGGGGCACGTAGACTTCACCTATGAAGTTTCACGTTCGCTAGCTGCCTGTGAGGGAGCGATTTTGGTCGTCGATGCTGCCCAAGGGATTGAGGCTCAAACCCTTGCCAACGTTTATCTGGCCTTGGACAATGATTTGGAAATCATGCCAGTCATTAATAAAATTGACCTGCCAGCAGCAGACCCTGAGCGCGTGCGTACTGAGATTGAGGATGTCATTGGTTTGGATGCCAGTGAAGCAGTTTTGGCTTCTGCTAAGGCTGGTATTGGTATAGAAGAAATTCTAGAGCAAATTGTAGAAAAAGTACCAGCACCAACGGGTGATGTGACGTCGCCTCTTAAGGCCTTGATTTTCGACTCTGTTTACGATGCATACCGTGGGGTTATTCTCCAAGTGCGTGTCATGGATGGGGTGGTTAAACCTGGCGATAAGATTCAGCTTATGAGCAATGGCAAGACTTTTGATGTTACGGAAGTCGGTATCTTTACACCCAAGGCAGTTGGTCGTGATTTCCTTGCGACTGGTGACGTTGGTTATATTGCAGCGTCTATCAAGACGGTTCAGGATACTCGTGTGGGTGATACCGTTACCTTGGCAACCAATCCTGCGGCAGAGCCATTACATGGTTACAAGCAGATGAATCCTATGGTCTTTGCGGGGCTATATCCTATCGAGTCAAACAAGTACAATGACCTACGTGAAGCGCTTGAAAAATTGCAACTGAATGATGCTAGTCTTCAGTTTGAACCAGAAACATCTCAGGCACTTGGATTTGGTTTCCGTTGTGGTTTCCTTGGACTTCTCCATATGGATGTTATCCAAGAGCGTTTGGAACGTGAGTTTAACATTGACCTCATCATGACAGCTCCATCTGTTATCTATAAGGTCAACTTGACCGACGGCGAGTCTATGGATGTGTCTAACCCATCTGAGTTCCCAGATCCTACCAAGATTGCGACCATTGAAGAGCCTTATGTTAAGGCGCAAATCATGGTACCACAGGAGTTCGTAGGAGCAGTAATGGAGCTAGCTCAGCGCAAGCGTGGGGACTTTGTGACTATGGATTATATCGATGATAACCGTGTTAATGTCATCTATCAAATTCCACTTGCTGAAATCGTCTTTGACTTCTTTGATAAGCTCAAGTCTTCAACTCGCGGTTATGCAAGCTTTGACTATGAATTGTCAGAGTACCGCCCATCTAAGCTGGTGAAAATGGATATCCTTCTCAACGGAGACAAGGTGGATGCCCTCAGCTTTATCGTTCACAAGGATTTTGCCTACGAACGTGGAAAACTCATCGTTGATAAACTTAAGAAAATCATCCCTCGTCAACAATTTGAAGTACCAATCCAAGCAGCTATTGGACACAAGATTGTAGCTCGTACTGATATCAAGGCCCTTCGTAAGAACGTACTTGCTAAATGTTATGGTGGTGACGTTTCTCGTAAGCGTAAACTGCTTGAAAAACAAAAAGCAGGTAAGAAGCGCATGAAAGCTATCGGATCAGTAGAAGTTCCACAAGAAGCCTTCCTTAGCGTCTTGAGCATGGATGAAGAGTAGAAGTATAAAGAAAAATATTTTATTGTTGATAGACTTTAAATATCAAATAACCAAGATAAATAAAAGAAGATCAAATGGTCTTCTTTTTAATTTGTTTTACGAATAAATAGATGAGTAGAAAAAGAAATGGAGATATTTATGAAAATCACAAACTATGAAATCTATAAGTTGAAAAAATCAGGTTTGACTAATCAACAGATTTTGGCAGTTCTAGAATATGGTGAAAATGTTGATCAGGAACTTTTATTGGGTGATATTGCAGATATATCAGGTTGCAGAAATCCAGCTGTTTTTATGGAACGTTATTTTCAGATAGACGATACGCATTTGGAGAAAGAATTTCAAAAATTTCCATCTTTTTCTATTTTAGATGACTGTTATCCTTGGGATTTGAGTGAAATATATGATGCGCCTGTACTATTATTTTACAAGGGAAATCTTGACCTCTTGAAATTCCCGAAGGTAGCAGTCGTGGGCAGTCGTGCTTGTAGCAAACAGGGAGCTAAGTCAGTTGAAAAAGTCATTCAAGGCTTGGAAAATGAACTGGTAATCGTAAGTGGATTAGCCAAGGGCATTGATACAGCAGCTCATATGGCAGCTCTTCAGAATGGCGGAAAAACAATTGCAGTGATTGGAACAGGTCTGGATGTGTTTTATCCTAAAGCCAATAAACGCTTGCAAGACTACATCGGCAATGACCATCTGGTTCTTAGTGAATATGGACCTGGTGAACAACCTCTAAAATTTCATTTTCCTGCTCGTAATCGCATCATTGCTGGACTTTGTCGTGGTGTGATTGTAGCAGAGGCTAAGATGCGTTCAGGTAGTCTCATTACCTGTGAGCGAGCAATGGAAGAAGGGCGCGATGTCTTTGCTATTCCTGGTAGCATTTTAGATGGACTATCAGACGGATGCCATCATTTGATTCAAGAAGGAGCAAAATTGGTAACCAGCGGGCAGGATGTTCTTGCGGAATTTGAATTTTAATACTCTTCGAAAATCTCTTCAAACCACGTCAGCTTCACCTTGCCGTACTCAAGTACAGCCTGCGGCTAGCTTCCTAGTTTGCTCTTTGATTTTCATTGACTATAAGAAGAAAGTCCGCTTACTAGACAAACTTTTCTTCTATATATAGGAGCTAAGTCTTGACAGTTATGCCAAAATGGTTTACACTTTATAAAGTTTATTACTTTGAAAAGGTGTGATACTGTGGCTACGGCAACAAAAAAGAAAAAATCAACAGTTAAAAAAAATCTAGTAATCGTGGAGTCGCCTGCTAAGGCTAAGACGATTGAAAAATATCTAGGCAGAAACTACAAGGTTTTAGCCAGTGTCGGGCATATCCGTGATTTGAAGAAATCCAGTATGTCAGTCGATATTGAAAATAATTATGAACCGCAATATATCAATATCCGAGGAAAAGGTCCTCTTATCAATGACTTGAAAAAAGAAGCCAAAAAAGCTAATAAAGTCTTTCTGGCGAGTGACCCGGACCGTGAAGGAGAAGCGATTTCTTGGCATTTGGCTCACATTCTCAACTTAGATGAAAATGATGCCAACCGTGTGGTCTTCAATGAAATCACCAAGGATGCGGTCAAAAATGCTTTTAAAGAACCTCGTAAGATTGATATGGACTTGGTCGATGCCCAACAGGCTCGTCGTGTTTTGGACCGCTTGGTAGGGTATTCGATTTCGCCTATTTTGTGGAAGAAGGTCAAGAAGGGCTTGTCAGCAGGGCGCGTACAGTCCATAGCTCTTAAACTCATCATTGACCGTGAGAATGAAATCAATGCTTTCCAGCCAGAGGAATACTGGACAATTGATGGCGTCTTTAAAAAGGGAACCAAGCAATTCCAGGCTTCCTTCTATGGAGTAGATGGCAAAAAGATGAAACTGACTAGCAATGATGAGGTTAAGGAAGTCTTCTCTCGTCTGACTAATAAAGACTTTTCAGTGGATCAGGTGGATAAGAAAGAGCGCAAACGCAATGCTCCATTACCCTATACCACTTCATCTATGCAGATGGATGCTGCCAATAAAATCAATTTCCGTACTCGAAAAACCATGATGGTTGCCCAACAGCTCTATGAAGGAATTAATATCGGTTCTGGTGTTCAAGGTTTGATTACCTATATGCGTACCGATTCGACTCGTATCAGTCCTGTAGCGCAAAATGAAGCAGCAAGTTTCATTACGGACCGTTTTGGTAGCAAGTATTCTAAGCATGGTAGCAAGGTGAAAAATGCATCAGGTGCTCAGGATGCCCACGAGGCTATTCGCCCGTCTAGTGTTTTTAATACACCTGAAAGTATTGCTAAGTATCTGGACAAGGATCAGCTCAAGCTTTATACCCTTATCTGGAATCGTTTTGTAGCGAGTCAGATGACAGCTGCTGTCTTTGATACCATGGCTGTTAAATTGTCTCAAAATGGGGTCCAATTTGCTGCCAATGGTAGTCAGGTTAAGTTTGATGGTTATCTTGCCATTTATAATGATTCTGACAAGAATAAAATGTTACCAGATATGGCTGTTGGAGATGTGGTCAAACAGGTCAATAGCAAACCAGAGCAACATTTCACTCAACCGCCTGCCCGTTATTCTGAGGCGACACTGATCAAGACCTTGGAGAAAAATGGGGTTGGACGTCCGTCAACCTACGCGCCAACCATTGAAACCATTCAGAAACGTTATTATGTTCGCCTTGTAGCCAAACGTTTTGAACCGACAGAGTTGGGAGAAATTGTTAACAAGCTCATCGTTGACTATTTCCCAGATATCGTAAACGTGACCTTTACAGCTGAAATGGAAGGCAAACTGGATGACGTTGAAGTTGGAAAAGAGCAGTGGCAACGTGTCATTGATGCCTTTTACAAACCATTCTCTAAAGAGGTTGCCAAGGCTGAAGAAGAAATGGAAAAAATCCAGATTAAGGATGAACCAGCTGGATTTGACTGTGAAGTGTGTGGTAGTCCAATGGTCATTAAACTTGGTCGTTTTGGTAAGTTCTACGCTTGTAGCAATTTCCCAGATTGCCGTCATACCCAAGCAATCGTGAAAGAGATTGGTGTAGAGTGTCCAAGTTGCCATCAGGGACAAATTATTGAGCGTAAAACAAAACGTAACCGCCTTTTCTATGGTTGCAACCGCTACCCAGATTGTGAATTTACCTCTTGGGACAAACCTGTTGGTCGTGACTGTCCAAAATGTGGCAACTTCCTCATGGAGAAAAAAGTCCGTGGTGGTGGCAAGCAGGTTGTTTGCAGTAATGGTGATTACGAAGAAGAAAAGATTAAATAAGAGGAGAGTCCTGAAAGTGAATTTCAGGCTCTTTTTGGTTAGAACTTGACAAAATTCATCATTATATGCGAAACTAGAAGAAGATTATTTTAACTAGGAGAAGTTATGCGTTTTATCTATTTGATCATTGGTTTTTTATCACTAGCCTTGGCTATTATTGGGGTTGTCTTGCCCTTGTTGCCTACAACTCCCTTTCTTTTGTTGTCTATTGCTTGTTTCTCTAGAAGTTCCAAGCGTTTCGAAGACTGGCTTTATCATACCAAGCTCTATCAAGCATATGTAGCTGATTTTCGCGAGACTAAGTCTATTGCGCGTGAACGAAAGAAAAAAATCATCGTATCTATCTACATTTTGATGGGAATTTCAATTTATTTTGCCCCTCTTTTACCAGTAAAAATCGGTCTAGGAGCTTTGACCGTCTTTATCACCTATTATCTCTTCAAGGTCATTCCGGACAAAGAATAAGTAAAATTTGTTACTATTTCCCTTGATAAAATTGAAAGCATATTCACAACAATATGATATAATAAATTTAAAGTAATCTTCAAGGAGAATCAAATGATTTACGAATTTTGTGCTGAAAATGTGACCTTGCTTGAAAAAGCGATGCAGGCTGGAGCTCGTCGAATCGAACTTTGTGACAATCTAGCAGTTGGTGGGACAACTCCCAGCTATGGAGTGACCAAGGCAGCGGTTGAATTGGCAGCTAACTACGATACGACCATCATGACCATGATTCGTCCACGTGGTGGCGACTTTGTCTATAATGACCTAGAAATTGCTATCATGTTAGAAGACATTCGATTGACTGCGCAGGCTGGAAGTCAAGGGGTTGTATTTGGGGCTTTAACTGCTGATAAAAAGTTGGATAAGGCTAATCTAGAGAAGTTAATTGCTACATCAAAAGGAATGGAAATTGTCTTTCACATGGCCTTTGATGAATTGAGCGATGAAGATCAACTGGAAGCTATTGACTGGCTCAGCCAAGCTGGAGTAACTCGTATCTTAACTCGTGCTGGTGTGTCTGGGGATTCCTTAGAAAAACGTTTTGCTCACTATCACAGAATTTTGGAGCATGCTAAAGGTAAAATTGAAATTCTACCAGGTGGGGGAATTGACCTTGACAACCGTCAAAACTTTATCGACCTGCTTGGTGTGACACAGCTCCACGGAACCAAGGTTGTCTTTTAAAAAATAGAAAGGAACTGCTGCTTAGGGTAGCAGTTTTCACTTATGTTTGAAATTTTTAAATCCTATCAGTTTAATCAAGAAAATGCTCGTGCTTTTGGTTTTGTAGAAAATAGTGGAGTCTGGATCTATAGTTGCCAGATTTTACAGAGTGACTTTATCATGACTGTGTCCATCACTGTTGATAATGTGAGTTTTCAAGTCTTTGACCAGGAGACTGGTGACCTCTATCCACAAGTTCATATGGAAAGTATGAGAGGAAGTTTTGTTGGAAGTGTTCGTGAGGCCTGTATGGAGATTCTTTACCAAATTCGGAGGGCTTGTTTTGATGTGCAGGATTTTATCTGCCCTCAGACTAAGCGTATCATGGCTCAGATTCAGGAAAAGTATGGTAATCAGTTGGAATATCTGTGGGAGAAATCGCCTGATACGGCAGTGTTAAGACATGAAGGCAATCAAAAGTGGTATGCCGTCTGGATGAAAATTTCTTGGGGGAAGCTGGAAAAGGGCAGAGAAGGACAAGTGGAAGCAGTCAACCTCAAACATGATCAAGTAGCTGATTTGCTTTCAAGTAAAGGTATTTATCCAGCCTTTCATATGAACAAACGCTACTGGATTAGTGTGGTGCTTGATGATACTTTATCAGATGAAGAAGTACTGAAACTGATAGAAATAAGTTGGAACTTAACCTCTAAAAAATAAAGTATTTCAAGATTTTTCAAGAACTTTCAATTAGCAAAATATTCTCTACTGAAGAAATTTTCAGAAAATATTGGATTTTTTCTTGACAAGCACTTTTGCCTATGCTAAAATACTAAACAAGATATCAAACGAAGGAGAAAGTCAAACATGAAAACAGCTAAGTTTAATCAATTTGCTTTGTTGTTGAGGTACTCGGGCTAGTGCAAAATGCATTAGTCCTGTTTGGCTTACCAAGCGGGAGTGAATCAACATCTCGCTTGGACTTCTGAGCGAGATGTTTTTTTAAAACCACATTTGGAAAAGGGGAAATCTTATGAGAACAGTTGAATTTCTAGATACTAGCCTTCGGGATGGAGAACAGACACCTGGTGTTAATTTTTCAATCAAGGAAAAAATTGCCATTGCAAGGCAGCTTGAGAAATGGGGCATTTCAGCAATTGAAGCTGGTTTTCCAGCTGCGAGTCCTGATTCATTCACTGCGGTTCAGGAAATCGCCAAGGTCTTGAAAAAAACGGCGGTGACTGGTTTGGCCCGCTCTGTCAAGTCTGATATTGATACTTGTTACGAGGCCCTCAAGGACGCTAAGTATCCACAGGTTCACGTCTTTATCGCTACCAGTCCGATTCACCGAAAGTATAAGCTCAATAAGAGCAAGGAAGAGATTTTGGAAGCTATTAAGGAGCATGTTTCCTATGCCCGTTCTAAGTTTGAGATTGTTGAGTTCTCTCCTGAGGATGCGACTCGAACAGAGTTGGATTTCCTCTTGCAAGTTGTTCAAACAGCGGTTGATGCTGGGGCGACTTATATCAATATCCCTGACACGGTAGGATTTACCACACCAGAGGAATACGGAGCTATCTTCAAACACCTGATTGAGAATGTCAAGACAGATCGTCAGATTATCTATTCACCTCACTGTCATGATGACCTTGGAATGGCAGTGGCTAATAGCCTTGCTGCTGTTAAGAATGGGGCCGGACGAGTAGAGGGGACTATCAACGGTATTGGTGAGCGAGCTGGAAATGCTGCTTTGGAAGAAATTGCAGTTGCTCTCAATATTCGCCAAGATTACTACCAAGCAGAAACCAGCATTGTTTTAAATGAAACTATCAATACTTCTGAAATGGTTTCTCGCTTCTCAGGTATTCCAGTTCCTAAAAACAAGGCCGTCGTTGGTGGCAATGCCTTCTCTCACGAATCTGGTATTCACCAAGACGGAGTCCTTAAAAATCCTCTTACCTATGAAATCATCACCCCTGAATTAGTCGGTGTTAAGAGTAATAGTCTTCCACTTGGAAAATTGTCTGGTCGCCATGCCTTTGTCGAAAAACTAAGAGAATTGGCCCTAGACTTTACAGAAGAGGACATCAAACCACTCTTTGTTAAGTTCAAGGCGCTGGCTGATAAAAAACAAGAAATCACAGATGCAGATATTCGTGCTCTGGTAGCTGGAACCATGGTTGAAAACCCTGAAGGATTCCACTTTGATGATTTACAACTTCAAACCCATGCGGATAATGATATCGAAGCACTCGTTAGCCTAGCTAATATGGATGGGGAGAAAATTGATTTCAATGCGTCAGGGCAAGGTTCCGTTGAGGCTATCTTCAACGCTATCGACAAGTTCTTTAACCAATCCGTCCGCTTGGTGTCCTACACTATTGACGCGGTGACAGATGGAATTGATGCCCAGGCTCGGGTTTTGGTCACTGTTGAAAACAGAGATACAGAAACCATCTTTAATGCAGCAGGGCTTGATTTCGATGTGTTGAAAGCTTCGGCTATTGCCTACATCAATGCTAATACCTTTGTTCAAAAAGAGAATGCTGGTGAGATGGGACGAAGTGTTTCCTACCGTGACATGCCTAGTGTGTAAAGGAGAATGCTATGACAAAGAAAATAGTAGCTTTAGCAGGGGACGGAATCGGCCCAGAAATCATGGAGGCCGGTTTAGAGGTTCTGGAAGCCCTAGCTGAAAAAACAGGTTTTGACTATGAGATTGATAGACGACCTTTTGGAGGTGCAGGTATCGATGTTGCAGGGCATCCCTTACCTGATGAAACCCTTAAGGTATGTCGTGAAGCAGATGCTATTCTCCTAGCGGCTATCGGTAGTCCTCAGTATGATGGTGCAGTCGTTCGACCTGAACAAGGCTTGCTGGCTCTCCGTAAGGAACTCAATCTCTATGCCAATATTCGCCCAGTCAAAATCTTTGAGAGTCTTAAGCATTTGTCACCTCTCAAACCAGAACGAATTGCTGGTGTTGACTTTGTCGTGGTGCGTGAGTTGACAGGTGGTATTTACTTTGGGGATCATATTATTGAAGAGCGAAAAGCGCGTGATATCAACGAATATAGCTATGAGGAGGTGGAGCGAATTATTCGTAAAGCCTTTGAAATTGCAAGAAGTAGAAGAAAAATCGTTACTAGCATTGATAAGCAAAACGTGTTAGCAACATCAAAACTTTGGCGCAAAGTAGCTGAGGAAGTCGCAAAGGATTTTCCAGATGTAACCTTGGAACACCAGTTGGTAGACTCAGCTGCTATGCTCATGATTACCAATCCTGCTAAGTTTGATGTCATCGTGACGGAGAATCTTTTCGGAGATATTCTCTCGGATGAATCAAGCGTTCTATCTGGCACACTTGGGGTTATGCCATCAGCCAGTCATTCTGAAAATGGCCCAAGTCTCTATGAACCCATTCATGGTTCAGCACCTGATATTGCTGGTCAAGGAATTGCCAATCCTATCTCCATGATTTTATCGGTGGCCATGATGCTGAGAGACAGCTTTGGACGTTATGAGGATGCAGAGCGTATCGAGCGTGCTGTTGAGGCAAGTTTGGCAGCTGGAATTTTAACGAGAGATATAGGAGGACAGGCTTCGACCAAGGAAATGACAGAAGCGATTATTGCAAGGTTATGAAGTTAGACGAAAAAATTACTCTAGTCCTTTTGATTTGGAATGTCATGGTTTTCTTGATTTATGGTATTGACAAATCCAAGGCAAGGAGAAGAGCTTGGCGCATCCCTGAGAAAATCTTACTTATTTTAGCCTTTACTTGTGGTGGTTTTGGTGCCTGGCTAGCAGGAATCATCTTTCACCACAAGACTCGAAAATGGTATTTTAAAACAGTTTGGTTTCTTGGGATGATGACCACACTAGTAGCCTTATATTTTATTTGGAGGTAATGGATGGCAGGAAAATCGATTTTTGATAAATTATGGGACCGTCATGTCATCACAGGAGAAGAGGGGCAGCCCCAACTCATGTATGTGGACCAGCACTATATTCATGAAGTGACCAGCCCTCAAGCCTTTCAAGGTTTGCGAGATGCAGGTCGCAGATTGAGACGACCAGATTTGACATTTGGAACCTTTGACCACAATGTCCCGACGGTCAATATCTACGATATTCGAGATGTCATTTCCAAGGCTCAAATTGATAAGCTTGCTGAAAATGTTGAGGAATTTGGGATTGAACATGCTGCCCACGGTTCTGAAAAGCAGGGAATCGTTCACATGGTAGGTCCAGAAACTGGACGGACCCAACCAGGAAAATTCATCGTCTGTGGAGACAGCCATACAGCAACCCACGGGGCTTTCGGAGCGATCGCTTTTGGGATTGGGACTAGTGAGGTTGAGCATGTCTTCGCTACTCAGACACTCTGGCAGGTCAAACCCAAGAAAATGTTGGTTGAATTCACTGGAGTTCCTCAAAAAGGAGTTTATTCCAAGGATTTCATTTTAGCCTTGATTGCCAAATACGGTGTTGCTTGTGGTGTTGGCTACGTGGTGGAATATCGTGGACAAGCTATTGATGCACTGAGCATGGAAGAGCGAATGACCATCTGCAATATGTCCATCGAGTTTGGTTCTAAGATGGGAATCATGAATCCGGACCAAACCACCTATGATTATCTCAAGGGACGGGAATGTGTTCCAGAGGACTTTGAAGAGGCTGTGGCTGATTGGAAAACCCTTGTCAGTGATGAGGCTGCCGTTTATGATAAGGTTATCCAGATGGATGTCTCTGACTTGGCTCCTATGGTAACCTGGGGAACAACTCCTGCTATGGGCGTTGACTTCGACAGTAGCTTCCCAGAAATTAAGGATATGAATGATGAACGAGCTTACAATTATATGGATTTGGAGCCTGGTCAAAAGCCAGCAGATATTGAACTAGGTTATATCTTTATCGGCTCTTGTACAAATGCTCGTCTCAGCGACTTGCAACTGGCTGCGAGATTTGTTAAAGGGAAGAAAATAGCTCCTAATCTAACAGCTATCGTAGTTCCAGGCTCTCGTCCTGTCAAACGAGCTGCTGAGAAATTGGGCTTGGACAAAGTCTTTCTAGATGCTGGTTTTGAATGGAGAGACCCAGGTTGCTCTATGTGTCTAGGGATGAATCCTGACAAGGTACCTGCTGGTGTTCACTGCGCCTCAACCAGCAATCGAAATTTTGAAGACAGACAAGGCTTTGGCGCTAAGACCCATCTCTGCAGTCCAGCTATGGCAGCTGCGGCAGCTATCGCAGGGCGTTTCGTAGATGTTCGGCAAATGCCAGAAGCCCAGTAAGGAGAGGATATGGAGAAATTTACAGTTTATACGGGAACGACCGTTCCTCTCATGAATGATAACATCGACACCGACCAAATCCTACCCAAGCAGTTTCTAAAGTTAATTGATAAAAAAGGCTTTGGTAAGTACCTCATGTATGCTTGGCGTTATCTGGATGACAAGTATACTGAGGATCCAGACTTTGTCTTTAACAGATCTGAATACCGTAAAGCAACTATCCTCATCTCAGGGGATAACTTTGGGGCAGGATCTTCGAGGGAGCACGCCGCTTGGGCTCTAGCGGACTATGGTTTTAAGGTTGTGATTGCAGGATCTTTTGGGGACATTCATTACAATAATGAACTCAATAATGGCATGTTGCCTATTGTACAGCCCAGAGAGGTTAGAGAGAAACTGGCCCAGCTAAAACCAAGTGACCAGGTAACTGTGGACTTGGAACAACAAAAAATCATCTCACCAGTTGGAGAATTCACTTTTGAAATCGATAGCGAATGGAAACACAAGCTTTTAAATGGTTTGGATGATATCGGTATTACCTTGCAGTATGAAGATTTGATTGCTGCTTATGAAAAACAACGACCAGCCTACTGGCAGGATTAGAAAAAAATAGAAAAGGAAATAGAACTATGACAAAACACATTCAATGGAACGGAACACTTTCACAAGAAGGCTATGATATTTTAAAAGGTGAGGGTGGATGTATCGTTTGTCCTACAAAAGTTGGCTACATCATTATGACCAGTGACAAGGCAGGACTTGAACGCAAATTTGAAGCTAAAGAACGTAACCGTAACAAACCAGGTGTTGTACTTTGTGGTAGCATGGATGAACTTCGCGCTCTAGCTCAACTCAACTCAGAAATTGAAGCCTTCTACCAAAAACATTGGGATGAAGATATTCTTCTTGGTTGTATCCTTCCTTGGAAACCAGAAGCTTTTGAAAAACTAAAAGCATACGGTGATGACCGTGAAGAACTGATGACTGACGTACGTGGTACTAGCTGTTTTGTTATCAAGTTCGGGAAAGCTGGTGAACAATTGGCGGCCAAACTTTGGGAAGAAGGTAAGATGGTCTATGCCTCATCAGCTAACCCATCTGGAAAAGGAAACCGTGGTAAGGTAGAAGGTATCGGAGAACGTATCGAAGGAGCAGTGGATCTTGTCATTGAAGCAGACGACTACGTTGCTTCTATCCAACCTGACAAAACGATTGAAACTCGCTACGAGCAAGGTGTGATGGTGTCTATGGTTGATAAAGACGGCAAACTCATTCCAGAACAAGGAGGAGCACGATCAACCTCACCAGCACCAGTTGTGATCCGTAAAGGACTTGACATTGATAAAATCATGATGTACCTGTCAGATACCTTTAACTCATGGGACTACCGTCAGGGTGAGTATTATTAGGATAGAGAAGGAGTGGGGAGAAAACAATTTCCCCTCTTTTTTTTATTTACGCAAGAAAAATCCGAACATTATATTTTAATTTATAAAATTATTTGACAAAAGCTGTACTTTAGTTTATAATAAATTAAGGAAACGTCGGAAAAGACGTAGAGATGCGCAAGCATAGGTAGGTCATTATAAAAGAAACGAGACATTGATATGTTAAATGAATTTCCAATTTTTGATTACGAAGATATTCAATTGATTCCAAATAAATGTGTGATTAAAAGCCGTGCAGAAGCGGATACAAGTGTCACTCTAGGAAATCACACCTTTAAACTACCTGTTGTGCCAGCTAATATGCAGACGATTTTGGATGAAAATGTAGCAGAGCAACTAGCTAAAGGTGGTTACTTCTACATTATGCATCGTTTTGATGAGGAAGGACGTATTCCTTTTATTAAGCGTATGCATGAGCAAGGCCTTATTGCTTCTATCTCTGTCGGTGTTAAGGACTATGAGTATGATTTTGTTAGCCAGCTCAAGGCTGATGCTCCTGAGTATATCACGATTGATATTGCCCATGGTCATGCGGATAGCGTGATTTCTATGATTCAACACATAAAGAAAGAATTGCCAGATACCTTTGTTATTGCTGGAAATGTAGGAACACCAGAAGCCGTGCGTGAACTTGAAAATGCTGGTGCGGATGCTACTAAGGTTGGAATCGGTCCTGGTAAGGTTTGCATCACCAAGGTCAAGACTGGTTTTGGTACAGGTGGTTGGCAGTTGGCTGCTCTTCGTTGGTGTGCTAAGGCGGCACGTAAACCGATTATCGCTGATGGAGGAATTCGTACTCATGGCGATATTGCCAAGTCTATCCGCTTCGGTGCCAGCATGGTCATGATTGGCTCTCTCTTTGCAGGACACATCGAAAGTCCAGGAAACACGATTGAAGTCGATGGCGAACAGTTCAAAGAATACTACGGTTCAGCTTCACAATATCAAAAGGGTGCTTATAAAAACGTCGAAGGAAAACGCATCTTGCTTCCTGCCAAAGGTCACCTGCAAGACACTTTAACTGAGATGGAACAAGACCTTCAAAGTGCTATTTCTTATGCAGGTGGACGTCAGGTTGCTGACCTTAAACACGTTGATTATGTTATCGTGAAAAACTCCATCTGGAATGGGGATGCGTCCCACTAAGACGGGCTACCTCACTAGAAAAAAACTTGTTATTAGAGCAAATTTTTGTTATAATAAAACAAGTTTCCACCCTTAGTGTAATGGATATCACGTAAGATTCCGGTTCTTGAGATGGGGGTTCGATTCCCTCAGGGTGGATGTAAACATCCTAAAAAGCCTTTAATAGGACTTTTTTCTTTACACTGCTTTAAATTTGTCCCTAATACTCAATGAAAATCAAAGAGTAAACTAGGAAGTTAGCCGTAGACAGTACTTGAGTACGGCAAGGCGAAGCTGATGTGGTTTGAAGAGATTTTCAAAGAGTTTAAAACTGAAAATCATATTCTATAGTGTGCCCAAATCCCCTCCAGTCCCGTTTTAAAGTGACTCAGGGGGCTTTTTTTGATATAATAAAAAGGACTGTTATCAGTTAGAAAGAGGTTGGTATGAAAGAATTACAAACTGTACTAAAGAATCATTTTGCAATCGAATTTGCAGACAGAAATTTATTGGAAACTGCCTTTACTCATACGAGTTATGCCAATGAGCACCGCCTCTTAAAAATTTCACACAATGAACGCTTGGAATTTTTAGGAGACGCTGTTCTACAGCTATTGATTTCAGAATATCTGTATAAAAAATATCCTAAAAAACCTGAGGGTGACTTGTCTAAACTCCGTGCCATGATTGTCCGCGAGGAGAGTTTGGCTGGTTTTGCGCGTGATTGCCAGTTTGACCAGTTTATCAAGCTTGGTAAGGGGGAAGAAAAATCGGGTGGTCGCAATCGTGATACCATTCTTGGTGATGCCTTTGAAGCCTTTCTCGGTGCCCTCCTTTTGGACAAGGATGTGGCCAAGGTCAAGGAATTTATTTATCAAGTCATGATTCCTAAGGTTGAAGCAGGCGAGTTTGAGATGATTACAGATTACAAAACCCATCTCCAAGAGTTACTTCAGGTCAATGGGGATGTGGCTATTCGTTATCAGGTAATTTCTGAAACGGGTCCTGCTCACGATAAGATCTTTGATGTAGAAGTTCTGGTTGAAGGCAAGAGCATCGGTCAAGGTCAAGGTCGTTCTAAGAAATTAGCAGAGCAGGAAGCTGCCAAAAATGCCGTCGAGAAAGGGCTGGATTCATGTATTTAAAGGAAATCGAAATTCAGGGATTCAAGTCTTTTGCAGATAAGACCAAGGTTGTCTTTGACCAAGGTGTGACGGCAGTCGTTGGACCCAATGGATCTGGAAAGTCGAATATTACAGAAAGTCTGCGTTGGGCCTTGGGGGAGTCAAGTGTTAAGAGTCTCCGTGGCGGCAAGATGCCGGATGTCATTTTTGCTGGAACTGAAAGTCGCAAACCGCTCAATTATGCTTCTGTAGTTGTGACTCTGGATAATAATGACGGATTTATCAAGGACGCAGGTCAAGAAATCAGGGTAGAACGCCATATCTATCGTAGCGGAGATAGCGAATATAAGATTGACGGCAAGAAAGTTCGTCTGCGTGATATTCATGATCTTTTCTTGGATACAGGTTTGGGACGAGATTCCTTCTCCATCATTTCCCAAGGGAAGGTTGAGGAAATTTTTAATTCCAAGCCTGAAGAACGCCGAGCTATTTTTGAAGAAGCTGCTGGAGTTTTAAAATACAAGACTCGCAGAAAAGAAACTGAAAGTAAACTGCAACAAACTCAGGATAATCTAGACCGTCTTGAAGACATTATCTACGAGTTGGATAATCAAATCAAGCCTCTTGAGAAGCAAGCTGAAAATGCTCGTAAGTTTCTAGACTTAGAAGGTCAACGCAAGGCCATTTACTTGGATGTTTTGGTTGCTCAAATCAAGGAAAATAAGGCTGAATTAGAGTTGACAGAAGAAGAGTTGGCACAGGTTCAGGAACTCTTGACGAGCTATTACCAAAAGCGTGAAAAATTAGAAGAAGAAAATCAGAATCTCAAGAAGCAACGTCAAGATTTACAGGCTGAAATGGCCAAAGACCAAGGCAGTTTGATGGATTTGACCAGTCTGATTAGTGATTTAGAGAGAAAATTAGCCTTATCGAAACTAGAATCTGAGCAAGTAGCCCTGAATCAACAGGAAGCACAAGTCCGTTTGGCTACTTTGGAAGATAAGAGAAAGGTTCTAAGTAAGGAAAAGGCTGAAAAAGAAGAGAACTTGGCACAATTAGAACACAATCTAATCCAAAATAATCAAAAACTCAATCGTTTAGAAGCTGAATTGCTAGCTTTTTCAGATGATCCTGATCAGATGATTGAACTCTTACGTGAACGCTTTGTGGCGCTTTTACAGGAAGAAGCCGATGTCTCAAACCAACTGACCCGCATCGAAAACGAGTTGGAAAATAGTCGTCAGCTTTCTCAAAAACAAGCAGATCAACTAGAAAAGCTCAAAGAACAGCTGGCTACAGCTAAAGAGAAGGCAAGTCAGCAAAAGGCTGAGCTTGAAACTGCCAAGGAGCAAGTTCAGAAATTATTGGCCAACTACCAAGCTATTGCCAAGGAGCAAGAGGAGCAGAAAACTTCCTATCAAGCTCAACAAAGTCAACTCTTTGACCGTCTGGACAGTCTTAAAAACAAGCAGGCCAGAGCTCAGAGTTTGGAAAATATCCTGAGAAATCATAGCAACTTTTACGCGGGTGTTAAGAGTGTTCTCCAAGAAAAAGACCGCCTTGGTGGGATTATTGGTGCAGTTAGTGAGCACCTGACCTTTGATGTGCACTATCAAACTGCCCTGGAGATTGCCTTAGGGGCAAGTAGCCAGCATATCATCGTAGAAAATGAAGAGTCGGCAACTAAAGCTATTGATTTCCTTAAACGAAACAGAGCCGGTCGTGCAACCTTCCTTCCCTTGACGACTATCAAGGCTCGTACGATTTCAAGTCAGAACCAAGATACTATCGCTGCAAGTCCGGGATTTTTGGGCATGGCAGATGAGTTGGTGACATTCGATACTAGACTGGAAGCCATTTTCAAAAATTTGCTAGCTACGACGGCTATCTTTGATACTGTAGAACATGCGCGTGCAGCAACTCGTCAAGTTCGTTATCAGGTTCGTATGGTGACACTGGATGGCACAGAGTTGCGCACAGGTGGTTCTTATGCAGGTGGTGCCAATCGCCAGAATAACAGCATTTTCATCAAGCCAGAACTGGAACAATTGCAAAAAGAAATTGCTGAAGAAGAAGCAAGCTTGCGTTCAGAAGAGGCGAGTTTGAAGTCCTTGCAAGATGAGATGGCTAGATTGACAGAAAGATTAGAAGCCATCAAATCTCAGGGTGAGCAGGCACGTATTCAGGAGCAAGGCTTATCCCTTGCTTATCAGCAGACCAGTCAGCAAGTTGAAGAGCTAGAAACTCTTTGGAAACTCCAAGAAGAGGAATTAGATCGTCTTTTTGACGGAGATTGGCAAGCAGATAAGGAAAAATGCCAAGAGCGTCTTGCTACTATTGCGAGTGACAAGCAAAATCTGGAAGCTGAGATTGAAGAGATTAAGTCTAACAAAAATGCCATTCAAGAACGCTATCAAAACTTACAGGAAGAGGCAGCGCAAGCTCGTCTGTTTAAGACAGAACTGCAAGGGCAAAAACGTTATGAAGTGGCTGACATTGACCGTCTAAGCAAGGAATTGGATAATCTGGATATTGAACAAGAAGAAATCCAGCGTCTTCTCCAAGAAAAGGTTGATAATCTGGAGAAGGTTGATACAGAATTGCTCAGTCAACAGGCAGAAGAAGCCAAAACTCAGAAAATAAACCTACAACAAGGTTTGATTCGCAAGCAGTTTGAGTTGGATGATATTGAAGGGCAACTAGATGATATTGCTAGTCATTTGGATCAGGCTCGCCAGCAGAATGAGGAGTGGATTCGCAAGCAAACACGTGCTGAAGCCAAGAAAGAAAAGGTCAGCGAACGCTTGCGCTATCTACAAGCTCAATTAACAGACCAGTACCAGATTAGCTACACTGAAGCTCTAGAAAAAGCGCATGAGTTAGAAAATCTCAATCTGGCAGAACAAGAGGTTAAGGATTTAGAGAAGTCTATTCGCTCACTGGGGCCTGTCAATGTAGAAGCTATTGACCAGTATGATGAAGTCCACAACCGTCTGGATTTCTTGAATAGTCAACGTGATGACATTTTGTCAGCGAAAAACTTGCTTCTTGAGACCATTACAGAGATGAATGATGAGGTCAAGGAACGCTTTAAATCAACCTTTGAAGCTATTCGTGAGTCCTTTAAAGTGACCTTCAAGCAGATGTTTGGTGGAGGTCAGGCAGACTTAATCTTGACTGAGGGAGACTTGTTGACAGCTGGGGTTGAGATTTCTGTCCAACCTCCAGGAAAGAAAATCCAGTCTCTCAATCTGATGAGTGGTGGGGAAAAAGCTCTATCGGCTCTTGCCTTGCTCTTCTCCATTATTCGTGTCAAGACCATTCCATTTGTTATTTTGGATGAGGTAGAAGCTGCGCTGGACGAAGCTAATGTCAAACGTTTTGGGGATTACCTAAATCGATTTGACAAGGATAGCCAGTTTATCGTCGTGACCCACCGTAAGGGAACCATGGCGGCGGCTGATTCTATCTATGGCGTGACCATGCAAGAATCAGGTGTCTCAAAAATTGTTTCGGTGAAGTTAAAAGATTTGGCAGAAACAGTAGACTAGTTACCAAATGATAGCATCTCTTAGGAGGTGCTATTTTTTAAAACTAACATCTTGAAAAGTTTTTTAAGGTCAGTTCAGGGGCAAAAAACGACATTTGGGATTTCCTTTTAGCGAAAAGGCTTTCTCTATGATATAATAGTTTCATGATTACAACAGTACCTATAAAAAATGAAAAAGACATCGCAGTACCTGATAAAACAGTTCTTGTATTAGGCTACTTTGACGGTATTCACAAAGGACATCAGAAGCTTTTTGAAGTAGCTAGCAAGGCTTCTATGAAAGATTATCTACCAGTTGTCGTGATGACCTTTACAGAGTCCCCTAAACTTGCTTTGCAACCTTACAAGCCAGAATTAATGCTTCATATTGTTAGCCATGAAGAACGAGAGCATAAGATGAAATGGCATGGAGTAGAGGCTCTTTTCTTACTTGACTTTAGTAGTAAATTTGCTAGTTTAACGGGCCAAGAGTTTTTTGATACCTATGTTAGAGCTTTAAAACCAGCGATTATTGTAGCGGGATTTGATTACACGTTTGGTTCTGATAAGAAAACTGCTGACGACTTGAAGGACTATTTTGATGGAGAAATCATCATTGTTCCGCCCGTTGAGGATGAAAAGGGGAAAATCAGTTCTACTCGTATTCGTCAAGCTATTCTTGATGGAGATGTCAGAGAAGCTGCTCATTTACTTGGCACTCCTCTACCATCACGTGGAATGGTTGTTCACGGGAATGCTCGTGGACGGACTATCGGTTACCCAACAGCAAACTTAGTTTTAAGAGATCGAACCTATATGCCAGCAGATGGTGTTTACGTAGTCGATATCGAAGTGCAGCGTAAAAGATATCGTGGAATGGCGAGTGTCGGGAAAAATATTACTTTCGATGGAGAAGAGCCACGTTTTGAAGTCAATATTTTTGATTTTTCAGATGACATTTACGGTGAAACAGTCATTGTCTACTGGTTAGACCGTGTCCGTGAAATGGTCAAATTTGACTCTGTTGATGAACTGGTAGATCAACTCCATAAAGATGAAGAAATTGCTCGGAATTGGAAGGATGCTGAGTAGGAAATCGGAGTTTTATATAAAATTATCCATACTTTAGATTCTTATTTTTGAATAGAAAAAGTAGCCCTTTCCAGGCTACTTTTTTAAAACACTCGATACACGTAGGGATTTTCTGGTTTATCGACTTTGGTAAAGCTGTCGATTTCCAAGGTTGGGAGGTTTTGTTTGAGTTCTTTATGGTAGTGATTGACCAGTTTTCCTTTGACTGTTATCCAGGTGTTATTCTCATACTGACGGGTATTTCCCTTAGTCAGCAATCCATACACACCGGAATCCGCGATACAGTGAATAATGCCAAAGCGGAACAAAAATTGACTATTAGCATGACTGGGGTCATTATAGACAAAACCTGTAAACTGGACCGTCTTGCCTTCAAATTCATCTGGATAGTCGTAGATAGCTTCCATGACTTCCATATAGTTTTCATTAGTGATCTGAATGCTATCTTGGGACAAATATTTATCCGCTGCCGTTCGCATTTCCTTTTCATAGGCTGATTTTGAAAAATAAGAACTGGTATCTGGTTTCAAATACTGGCTTGTCGTCCCTTCGCTTGTCTGAATGGCTTGATCCGTTCCTTCCGATAAGGGGAAATGATATCCTTTAGCTGAAACAGTCTGAGAATCCAAGCTAACAGTTGGGAAAGTTAAACCGACGACAATCGGAATAGCCAGAAGAGCAACACTTGTCACCTTGGCCAATCGACCGTTCAAATGACTGTGGGTTTTGACTGGTTTCATCCAGATATACAATTGAACGACTGCCAAGATAAAGGAAAGCACCATGGAAATATAGGCCAGATAGGAATAGTGCATGTTGATGTACTGGTTTAATTTGCCCGACAGATGGAGGTAAATGGTCAACTCAAAATAGCCAGCTAAAACTAAAAATCGAATCATAGGATGACTCCAATCAAGAGAGAATACACTAAGACGACAAGAGTCACAATCGTAATGAAGTGACTGATAAATCGTGCTTTCAAGTAATTTTTCATCATGAGAATATTTTTAATATCCAGCATTGGGCCAATGACGAGAAAGGCCAGAACTGGTGCCAATCCGAAACTTGAGAGAAGAGAAGCTCCGATAAAGGCATCCGCCTCACTACAAAGCGAAAGAAGAAAGGCTAAAAGCATCAAGAGCAGGATGGCAAAAAGAGGGGTTGCACTGATAGTGGTCAAAATCCGAGTCGGAACGTAAACTTGTATCACAGAAGCAAAGAGACAGCCAAATACTAAATAACGACCCGTATCAAAAAACTCATCAATGGCTTGCACGAAGACCTGAAAAACTTTTTTTGCAGGACTCAAGTGAGAAAAATCATGCACATGACAGGCCATACGATTTTCTTTTTGAATCGGTTCTTGCCAGAAAAATCCTAGAAAAATCCCAAGTATCACAGCTACAAGAATGGAACCCAGAGCTCGTAACAGGGCGATATAGAAGGAGTTGCCAAAGGCAGAATAGGTTGCAAAGAGAACAATGGGATTGATGACAGGTGCTGTCACAAGAAAGGGAACAGCCGTGTAACTGGGAACCTTTTTTTCCAGAAAACGATTGATAATGGGGACGATTCCACATTCACAAGAGGGAAAAAGTATCCCGATAAAAGTTCCAAAAAAGATTCTCCCCCAACGATTTCGAGGGAGAAAATGATAAACCTTGTCAGGTGTGATATAGACCTCAATCAGACCTGAAACAATACTTCCTATAAGCACGAAAGGGAGGGCTTCAATGATAATAGAGAGAAAAATAGCCCCAGTCTGAAGTACACTGGATGGGAGTTGTTGGAAAGCAGTCATCTAGTTTTTCTTTTCTGCTTTGACTTTTTTCTCTTTGTCATCAGGGAAAGTGACTTGTTTCAAATCAGGGAGTTTCGCAAACTCTTCAAACATCTTGTCCAAGTCGTCCGTTTTTGTAAATTTTACAGCCATAGGTGTACCTCGATTCTAAATTCTACCTCTATTATACTATTATTTTAAGGAAAAGGGAGTTTTTTAATTTGTTTTCGATAGTTGATACTCTTCGAAAATCTCTTCAAACCACGTCAGGTTCGCCTTGCCGTAGATATCATAGTTATAGGTAACTGACTTCGTCAGTCTTATCCACAACCTCAAAACGGTGTTTTGAGCTGACTTCGTCAGTCTTATCTGCTACCTCAAAACGGTGTTTTGAGCAACCTGCGGCTAGCTTCCTAGTTTGCTTTTTAATTTTCATTGAGTATGAAAAGGATTGGAGCAAGCCTTCCAGCTTGTGGTATAATAGATTTATGGATAAAAAATATGAAAAAATCTCCCAAGATTTGGGAGTGACTTTAAAGCAAATTGATACTGTTCTAAGTTTGACTGCTGAAGGGGCGACTATTCCCTTTATCGCGCGTTATCGCAAGGACATGACTGGTAGTCTAGATGAGGTGACGATTAAGGCCATTATCGACTTGGATAAAAGTCTGACCAATCTAAACGACCGTAAGGAAGCTGTCTTGGCTAAGATTCAAGAACAAGGCAAGTTGACCAAGGAGTTGGAAGAAGCTATCTTAGCTGCCGAAAAATTAGCAGACGTAGAAGAACTCTACCTTCCTTACAAGGAAAAACGTCGGACCAAGGCAACCATTGCTCGTGAAGCTGGACTATTCCCTCTTGCTCGCTTGATTTTGCAGAATGTAGCGAACTTAGAGAAGGAGGCTGAAAAGTTTGTTTGTGAAGGATTTGCGACTGCTAAGGAAGCCTTGTCTGGAGCAGTTGATATCTTGGTCGAAGCCTTATCGGAAGATGTGGCCTTGCGTTCCATGACTTATCAGGAGGTGCTGAGACACTCTAAACTCACTTCTCAAGTCAAGGATGAAAGTCTTGATGAAAAGCAGGTTTTTCAGATTTATTATGATTTTTCAGAGACGGTTGGGAATATGCAAGGCTATCGTACCTTGGCCCTCAATCGTGGGGAGAAGCTAGGTGTCTTGAAGGTCGGTTTTGAACATGCAACGGACCGTATTCTTGCCTTCTTTGCTGCTCGTTTCAAGGTAAAAAATACCTATATTGATGAAGTTATTCAACAGTCAGTTAAGAAAAAAGTTTTGCCTGCTATCGAGCGTCGTATTCGGACAGAATTAACTGAGAAAGCAGAAGAAGGAGCTATCCAACTCTTTTCTGACAACCTGCGCAATCTCCTCTTGGTTGCTCCGCTGAAAGGGCGCGTGGTTCTTGGATTTGACCCTGCCTTTCGTACAGGTGCCAAGCTAGCTGTCGTTGATGCAACAGGAAAAATGCTGACGACCCAAGTCATTTATCCTGTCAAACCAGCATCAGCTCGTCAAATCGAAGAAGCTAAGAAAAATCTGGCGGACTTGATTGGTCAATATGGTGTAGAGATCATTGCTATCGGAAATGGAACGGCTAGTCGTGAAAGTGAAGCCTTTGTGGCGGAAGTTCTGAAAGATTTCCCTGAAGTCAGCTATGTCATCGTCAATGAAAGTGGTGCTTCAGTCTACTCTGCCAGTGAACTTGCTCGTCAGGAGTTTCCAGACTTAACCGTTGAAAAACGTTCTGCTATCTCTATTGCCCGTCGCTTGCAAGATCCCCTTGCCGAATTGGTCAAAATCGATCCTAAGTCAATCGGTGTTGGTCAATACCAGCATGATGTCAGTCAAAAGAAACTGTCTGAAAGTCTGGATTTTGTCGTGGATACGGTGGTTAACCAAGTCGGTGTCAATGTCAATACGGCCAGCCCAGCTCTTCTTTCCCATGTCGCTGGACTCAATAAAACCATCTCTGAAAATATCGTCAAATACCGTGAGGAAGAAGGAAAAATCACTTCACGCGCTCAAATCAAGAAAGTTCCCCGTCTGGGAGCCAAGGCATTTGAGCAGGCAGCTGGTTTCCTTCGTATCCCTGAAAGTAGCAATATTCTTGATAATACAGGAGTTCACCCAGAAAATTACGTTGCCGTTAAGGAACTCTTCAAACGCTTGGACATCAAGGATCTGAATGAAGAAGCCCAAAGTAAACTCAAGTCCCTTTCAGTCAAGGAAATGGCGCAAGAGCTAGACCTTGGTCCAGAAACCCTTAAAGATATCATTGCTGACCTTCTCAAACCGGGGCGAGATTTCCGTGATTCCTTTGACGCACCTGTGCTTCGCCAAGATGTCCTAGATATCAAGGATTTAGTGGTTGGTCAGAAGCTGGAAGGTGTGGTGCGTAACGTCGTTGATTTCGGTGCCTTCGTTGATATCGGGATTCACGAGGACGGTTTGATTCATATTTCACATATGAGTCATAAATTTATCAAACATCCTAGCCAAGTGGTGTCAGTTGGAGATTTGGTGACCGTTTGGGTCAAGAAAATCGATACTGAACGTGAAAAAGTCAATCTGTCGCTCCTAGCTCCAAATGAATCTAACTGATTACGTTAAGCAGGTTTCACTAGAAGACTTCGGCAGACCTTTTATCCATCAAGCCCAGTGGAATTCTCGTCTACGTTCGACAGGTGGGCGATTTTTCCCCAAAAATGGGCATTTGGATTTTAATCCCAAGGTTTATCAGGAACTGGGTTTAGATGTTTTTAGGAAAATTGTCCGACATGAACTCTGTCATTATCACCTCTATTTTCAAGGAAAGGGCTATCAACACAAGGATCGGGATTTTAAGGAACTGTTGAAAGCAGTGGATGGATTACGCTTTGTGCCCTCCTTGACAAATAGTCACTCTAAACCACTCATACTTTATCGTTGTCAATCCTGCCAGCAAAGTTATCATCGCAAGAGAAGGATTGATACCAAACGCTATCGCTGCGGAGTTTGTAGAGGTAAATTGCTACTAATAAATCAGCCTGAGGACTGATGAAAGCCGAGCCTACCCGTGATATACTATGTCTAACCTAGCAGAAAGAGGAAAAATCATGAACAGTAAATTTTATAAAATGAGACGAAATCGCATGATTTCAGGAGTTTTGGCAGGTCTGTCAGATAAGTGGAACTTTGATGTTACCCTTGTTCGTTTTCTATTTGCTATTTTTACAGTCGCAAACTTTGGACTTGGCGTGATTATCTATATCATCCTAGCTTCTGTCATGCCAACCAAGGAAGAAATCGAAGCAGAAATGTACGGAACAGGCCCACGCAAACGCAAAGAAGCCCAAGCTATTGACGACAATGAAGGCTGGTTTTGGTGAGGTAGAAACAGTTATTTTACTGTTAGTCTATGAATTCGACTAATCTATTTTAAAATTTTTGAACCCTTGTATCCGCAAGGGTTTTCTTCTTACTTTCTTTTTATGGTAAAATATTTTTAATGAAATGGGTATATTCCCTCCAATCTTACAAAAATGTAAGATTAAAGTCTCTTTTGTAAGGTTAGGTTATGGCAAGCGGTCTTTTTTTGATGTAAACTAGACTCATAAAGAACAAAGGAGTAACATCATGAAACAAATCTTACAGAAGAAAACAAGAAAACCAAGCCACAAAGATATCGAGCGCGTTCAGCTGGGATGCGCTATGATGCAAGCAACATTTCATTTGATGGGATATTAAGAAAGGAGATTCTCATGACACTTTTAGATGTAAAACACGTTCAAAAAATTTATAAAACTCGTTTTCAGGGCAACCAAGTAGAAGCCCTCAAGGATATTCACTTTACCGTCGAAAAGGGTGACTACGTTGCCATCATGGGTGAGTCTGGTTCTGGTAAATCAACTTTGCTCAATATTCTAGCTATGCTGGATAAACCAACTCGTGGTCAGGTTTACTTGAATGGAACTGACACCGCAACCATTAAAAATTCACAGGCTTCTAGCTTCCGTCGTGAAAAGCTGGGATTTGTCTTCCAAGACTTTAATTTGTTAGATACTCTCTCTGTAAAAGATAATATCTTGCTTCCCCTTGTCTTGTCAAGAAGACCCATTACGGAGATGATGAAGAAATTGGTGGTGACAGCTGAGAATCTAGGTATCAACCAATTACAAGAGAAATACCCTTACGAGATTTCAGGTGGGCAAAAACAGCGTGTAGCAGTAGCTCGCGCCATCATCACAGAACCTGAAATTCTCCTTGCGGATGAACCAACAGGAGCCCTTGATTCCAAGTCATCTGCAGCCTTACTTGATGTCTTTGATGAAATCAATGAACGTGGTCAAACCATTCTCATGGTAACCCACTCAACAGCAGCAGCTAGCAGAGCTAAACGTGTACTCTTTATCAAGGACGGCATTCTTTACAATCAAATCTACCGTGGAGAGAAGACAGAGCGTCAGATGTTCCAAGAAATCTCTGATACCTTGACTGTCATGGCAAGCGAGGTGAATTAGTATGTTTCGATTAACCAATAAGTTAGCGGTATCGAACTTAATTAAAAACCGCAAACTCTACTATCCTTTTGCGCTGGCTGTTCTCTTGGCAGTCACTGTCACCTATCTCTTTTACTCCCTGACCTTCAATCCCAAGATTGCGGAAATCCGTGGAGGTGAAACGATTCAAGCTACTCTAGGATTTGGTATGTTTGTCGTCACCCTTGCGTCAGCCATTATCGTCCTCTATGCCAATAGTTTTGTTATGAAAAACCGTTCCAAGGAACTGGGGATTTATGGCATGTTGGGCTTGGAGAAACGTCACCTGATCAGTATGACCTTTAAGGAGTTAGTGCTATTTGGGATTCTAACTGTTGGAGCAGGTATCGGTATTGGAGCCTTGTTTGACAAATTGATTTTTGCTTTCCTACTCAAACTGATGAAATTAAAGGTAGAACTAGTCGCTACCTTCCAGATGAAAGTTGTCATTACAGTACTTGTTGTCTTTGGTTTGATTTTCCTAGGTCTCATGTTCCTGAATGCCCTTCGAATTGCCCGTATGAATGCCCTTCAGCTCTCGCGTGAGAAAGCAAGCGGTGAGAAAAGAGGTCGTTTCTTACCTCTCCAAACTATTCTTGGTTCTATAAGTTTAGGGATTGGCTATTATCTTGCCCTTACTGTAAAAGATCCTCTTACAGCTTTAACAACTTTCTTCCTAGCTGTTTTACTGGTTATCTTTGGTACTTATCTATTGTTTAATGCAGGAATTACCGTTTTCCTTCAAATCTTAAAGAAAAACAAGAAATATTATTACCAACCAAATAACCTTATCTCAGTGTCTAACTTGATTTTCCGTATGAAGAAAAATGCGGTTGGACTAGCAACTATCGCTATCTTATCAACAATGGTCTTGGTTACCATGTCAGCAGCTACTAGTATTTTCAATGCCTCAGAAAGCTTTAAAAAAGTTCTAAATCCTCATGATTTTGGGGTTTCAGGGCAAAATGTTGAAAAAGAAGACTTGGACAAACTCTTGAGCCAGTTTGCAAGTGACAAAGGTTATAAGATTAAAGAGAAAGAAGTGCTTCGTTATACTTACTTTGGTGTTGCAAACCAAGAAGGAAATAAGTTAACACTTTTTGAAAAAGGACAAAATCGTGTCCAACCCACAACGGTTTTCATGGTATTTGACCAAAAAGATTATGAAAATATGACTGGTCAAAAACTGTCTCTATCAGGAAATGAGGTCGGTCTCTTTGCCAAAAATGACGGACTGAAAGGACAGAAAGCTCTAACTCTAAATGATCATCAATTTTCTGTCAAAGAAGAATTTAATAAAGATTTCATTGTGAACCATGTCCCAAATCAGTTTAATATTTTGACTGCTGATTACAATTACCTTGTTGTTCCAGACTTACAAGCCTTTTTGGACCAATTCCCAGATTCGGCTATCTATAATCAGTTTTACGGTGGTATGAATGTAAATGTCAGTGAAGAAGAACAACTCAAGGTCGCTGAGGAGTATGAAAAATACCTCAATCAATTTAATGCTCAATTAGACACAGAAGGTAGCTATGTTTATGGTAGCAATCTAGCAGATGCTAGTTCTCAGATGAGTGCCCTCTTTGGTGGTGTCTTCTTTATCGGTATTTTCCTATCCATTATCTTTATGGTCGGAACTGTTCTGGTCATCTACTACAAACAAATTTCTGAAGGCTACGAAGACCGTGAACGCTTTATTATCTTGCAAAAAGTCGGTTTAGATCAAAAGCAAATCAAGCAAACCATCAACAAACAGGTTTTAACTGTTTTCTTCCTTCCTTTGCTTTTTGCCTTCATACATCTAGCCTTTGCCTACCATATGCTTAGTCTGATTTTAAAAGTGATTGGTGTAATAGATACGAATATGATGTTGATTGTGACCTTGTCTATCTGCGCTATCTTCCTCATCGCCTATGTGCTGATTTTCATGATTACTTCAAGAAGCTATCGTAAGATTGTGCAAATGTAAAAAAGATACCTCGACTTCAAAATCGAGGTATTTCTTGTATTTTATACTCAATGAAAATCAAAAAGCAAACTAGGAAGCTAGCCGCAGGTTGCTCAAAGCACTGCTTTGAGGTTGCAGATAGAACTGACGAAGTCAGTAACCATATATACGGCAAGGCGAAGCTGACGTGGTTTGAAGAGATTTTCGAAGAGTATTAAATGCTGAAAAGTTGTCCTAGCAGAAAGGTAACTCCCATGGTCAAGAGCCCAATAGCAAGGTTCCGAATCATAGCCGTTTTGGTTGGAGCTTTTCCAAGTTTGGCACTAGTGTAACCAGTGAGAAGAAGGGCCACACCGACGATAAGGACGGTAGCAGGGATGCGGTATTCACTTGGGAAAATAGTAATTGAAAGCATGGGTGGTAAGCTACCAAGGAAAAAAGAAATAAAGCTAGAGATGGCAGCGTGCCAAGGATTGGTAAACTCTTCATACTCAATCCCATATTTTTCCTCTACCAAAGCCTTGAGTGGATTATTTAAAAAGGCTTTGTTGGTGAGAAGTTGGGCTGATGTTTCACACTCGCCATTTTGGATATAGGCAGCATAGAGAGACTTTTTGGCTAGTTCCATATCTTGGTCTAGCAAGAGCTGCTCACGCGCAACGGCCGCTTCCTCGGTATCTTTTTGAGTTGAAACAGACACATATTCTCCACCAGCCATTGAAAAGGCACCGGCCAAAATAGCTGCAAATCCTGATAAAAAGATAATCCAGATATTGCTGGTAGCACTAGCAACCCCGATAACCACACCAGCAATGGAAATAATCCCATCATTGGCACCAAGCACACCCGCACGCAGGATATTTAAACGACCTGCAAAATTTGAATCAATTTCGTGATTTGTTTCTGACATATTATTCTCCTTTTTATCCAGTATAAAGGAAAAATATAAGGAAATCAATCTTTTAAAACTGTCTGAAAAAAGTTGCACGATTTTAATTTTTTAAGAGTTTTTAAGTTGAAATCAGTACTAGCTAGTAGGAAAGGATAAAAGATAGGTAAAGCTGATAGACTCGTCCTTTTTCTAGCTATCTATGGTATAATAGAAGGTAGATTTACTAATCGGAGTAAGAAAGATTTTATGATTAAACTAGTAGCAACAGATATGGACGGAACTTTTCTAGATGGAAACGGGCGCTTTGATATGAACCGCCTCAAGTCTCTCTTGGCTTCCTATAAGGAAAAAAGGATTTACTTTGCGGTAGCTTCAGGGCGCGGATTTCTGTCTCTAGAAAAATTATTTGCTGATGTTCGTGATGACATTATTTTCATCGCGGAAAATGGCAGTTTAGTAGAGTATCAAGGTCAGGACTTGTATGAAGCGACTATGTCTCGTGACTTTTATCTATCAACTTTTGAAAGGCTGAAAACTTCACCTTATGTAGATATCAATAAACTGCTCTTGACGGGAAAAAAGGGAGCTTATGTTCTAGATACGGTTGATGAGACCTATTTAAAAGTGAGTCAGCACTATAATGAAAATATCCAAAAAGTAGCGAGTCTGGAAGATATCACAGATGACATTTTCAAATTTACGACCAACTTCACAGAAGAAACGCTTGAAGCTGGTGAAGCTTGGGTCAATGAAAACGTTCCTGGTGTCAAGGCTATGACAACTGGCTTTGAATCCATTGATATCGTGCTGGACTATGTCGATAAGGGAGTGGCCATTGTTGAATTAGCTAAAAAACTTGGCATCACAATGGATCAGGTCATGGCTTTTGGAGACAATTTAAATGACTTGCATATGATGCAGGTTGTGGGACATCCTGTAGCTCCTGAAAATGCACGACCAGAGATTTTAGAATTAGCAGAGACTGTGATTGGTCACCATAAGGACCAGTCGGTTATAGCTTATATGGAGGGCTTATAATGGCAGATATAAAATTGATTGCATTGGACTTGGACGGGACCTTGCTGACTACTGATAAAAGGCTGACGGATCGTACCAAGGCAACCTTGAAAGCTGCGCGTGATCGTGGTATCAAGGTCGTATTGACAACTGGTCGTCCCTTAAAAGCTATGGATTTCTTTCTCCATGAGCTAGGGACTGACGGCCACAAAGATGAGTATACCATTACTTTTAATGGTGGATTAGTTCAGAAAAATACAGGTGAAATCCTTGATAAGACAGTATTTTCATATGATGATGTGGCACGTTTGTATGAAGAAACAGAGAAATTATCACTTCCTCTTGATGCTATCTCAGAAGGAACTGTTTATCAAATTCAATCTGACCAAGAAAGTCTTTATGCCAAATTCAATCCAGCTTTGACTTTTGTTCCAGTGGACTTTGCAGACTTGTCTAGTCAAATGACTTACAATAAATGCGTGACTGCCTTTGCTCAAGAACCCTTGGATGCAGCTATTAAAAAGATTTCTCCAGAATTGTTTGACCAATATGAAATCTTTAAATCACGTGAAATGTTGCTAGAGTGGTCACCAAAGAATGTTCATAAAGCAACAGGTTTGGCAAAATTAATCAGCCATCTTGGAATCGATCAAAGCCAAGTCATGGCTTGTGGTGACGAGGCCAATGACCTTTCTATGATTGAGTGGGCGGGACTCGGTGTTGCCATGCAAAATGCAGTTCCTGAAGTTAAGGCAGTCGCAAATGTGGTAACTCCAATGACCAATGATGAAGAAGCTGTTGCCTGGGCTATCGAAGAATATGTGCTAAAGGAGAACTAAGATATGGGATTATTTGACCGTCTATTCGGAAAAAAAGAAGAACCTAAAATCGAAGAAGTTGTAAAAGAAGCTCTAGAAAATCTTGATTTGTCTGAAGATACGGAGCCTGCCCTTACAGAAGCTGAGGAAGTTTCTCAAGAAGAAGCAGAGGTTGAAATTTCTGAAGAATCTTTGCTCGAAGAAGAGGAAAATCAAGATACAGTTGAAGAAAGTCTGGATTCAGAGCCAGATGTAGAGGTTCATCAAGAAAAAGTCGAAGTATTGCCAAACTCAGAAGAAGTCACAGTGGAAGAGAATACTGAGCTCCTAGAGACTGTAGAAGAAAATAGTTCTGAAGTGCTTGAACCAGAAACTCCTCAAGTAGAAGAAACTGTTCAGGAAAAATATGACCGCAGTCTTAAGAAAACTCGTACAGGCTTCGGAGCTCGTTTGAACGCCTTCTTTGCTAATTTCCGCTCTGTCGATGAAGAATTCTTCGAGGAACTGGAAGAACTGCTGATCATGAGCGACGTTGGTGTCCAAGTCGCTTCTAACTTAACAGAGGAGTTACGCTACGAAGCCAAGCTTGAAAATGCCAAGAAACCGGACGCACTTCGTCGTGTCATCATTGAGAAATTGGTTGAGCTTTATGAAAAGGATGGCAACTATGATGAAAACATCCATTTCCAAGATGGCTTGACAGTCATGCTCTTCGTTGGTGTTAATGGTGTTGGGAAAACAACTTCTATTGGGAAACTAGCCCACCGCTACAAGCAAGCTGGTAAGAAGGTCATGTTGGTTGCGGCAGATACCTTCCGTGCAGGGGCAGTAGCCCAGCTAGCTGAATGGGGCCGTCGTGTGGACGTTCCAGTTGTGACTGGACCTGAAAAAGCTGATCCAGCCAGCGTTGTCTTTGATGGTATGGAACGTGCTGTAGCAGAAGGAATTGATATTCTCATGATTGATACTGCTGGTCGTCTACAAAATAAGGACAATCTTATGGCTGAGTTGGAAAAGATTGGTCGTATCATCAAACGTGTTGTGCCAGAAGCGCCTCATGAAACCTTCTTAGCACTTGATGCATCAACAGGTCAAAATGCACTAGTACAGGCCAAAGAATTTTCAAAAATTACCCCTTTGACAGGAATTGTCTTGACTAAGATTGATGGAACTGCTCGAGGTGGTGTTGTTTTAGCCATCCGTGAAGAACTTAATATTCCTGTAAAATTGATTGGTTTTGGTGAAAAAATCGATGATATTGGAGAGTTTAACTCAGAAAACTTTATGAAGGGTCTCTTGGAAGGCTTAATCTAATCAGAAGCAAAAATCCTGCAAGGTACAAACTTGCAGGATTTTTTTTATTCTAAGCGACCATCTTGACGATAGGCGATATCTGGTTGCCAAGTCCATTTGGCACCGAATTTTTCAAGTAAGTCAAAGCTAGCTTGAGGTCCCATGCTTCCAGCTTTATAGTCATGAAGTGGGGCACCATTTTCAGCCCAAAGCTCTTCGATACGGTCAATCAACTTCCATGATGCACCAACTTCATCCCAGTGGCTAAAGTTAGTTGAGTTGTTATTTAAGACATCATAAATCAATTTCTCGTATGGTTCTGGAGAGGCACCAGTTGCGGTCGCATCTGTACGGTAATCAAGTGAGTTTGGAGCTAAGTTGAATTCTTCTCCTACTTGCTTCCCATTTAGGCTAAGAGAGAAGCCTTCTGTTGGTTGGATATAGATGGTCAAAATGTTAGGAGCAAGTGGCTCACCAAAGATAGAGTCCATTTGTTTAAAGACGATATTGACATGAGTTCCTTTTTCAGTCAGACGTTTACCAGTACGGAAGAAGAAAGGAACGCCACGGAATCGATCGCTGTCTACAAAGAAGGCACCAGATGCAAAAGTTTCAGTTGTTGATTCTGGATTTACATTTGGTTCGCTACGATAAGAGATGTATTTCATGCCATCAATCTTACCAGAGCGGTATTGACCACGGATAAAGTGTTCTTTAAGTTCTTCATCAGTTGGATGATAGAGGTTTTTAAAGACCTTAATCTTCTCAGCACGAATTTCATCTTTTGTGAAGCTTGCTGGCTTGTCCATGGCAAGGAGAGAAAGAAGTTGGAGTGTATGGTTCTGTACCATATCACGGAGGGCACCAGATTGGTCATAGTATCCCCCACGTTCTTCTACACCCAAGCGCTCCGCAAAGGTAATTTGAACATTGTCGATAAAGTCCTTGTTCCAAACGTTTTCAAAAATCAGGTTTGCAAAGCGAACTGCAAAGATGCTTTGGATCATTTCCTTACCAAGATAATGGTCAATACGGAAAATTTGTTCTTCGTCAAATGTTGCTAGGAGTTCGTCATTCAACTTGCTTGCAGTTGCGTAATCTGTACCAAATGGTTTTTCAACGATTAAGCGTTCAAAACCTTTACCATCTACAATGTTTTCAGACTTGAGGTGTTTGGCAATAGTTCCAAAGAACTGAGGTGCCATAGACAAGAAGAAGAGCTTGTTATGTTCAGCTTGGTACTTATCATTTAGTTCAGCCTGCAATTGTCGCAAAGCAATATAGTGTTCTGTATCATTGACATCATGACTTTGATAGTAGAAGTGGCTAGCGAACTCTTGAGCCTGTTCGGTACTATCTGCCAAATCAAGGATCGATTCGACTACAACAGATTCAAAATATTCCTTGCTCCAAGGACGACGAGCAGTTCCAATGACTGCAAAGTGCTCGGAAAGATTGCCGGATTTATATAGTCTAAAAAGGGAAGGGTAGAGCTTGCGTTTAGCCAGGTCTCCACTCGCACCGAAAATTGTAACAATAACCTTAGATGACATCTAGCTACCTAATTTCTATTTTTATTCCTAGTCTTACTAGGTATGAGGAAATCTCATTTCATAAATTTAATTCTAACATAATTTTCCGAAAAATCAAAAAATCCAATACGAGATAGAAAAAAACTGCAAGGAAATCCTTACAGTTTGAGTTTAGACGTTTAAGACCTTGTCCAAGAACTCTTTCAGACGTGGGTGTTGTGGGTTGTCAAATATTTGATCTGGTGTTCCGTCTTCTAGGAATTCACCGTCTGCAGTAAAGATAACGCGGTTGGCAACCTGACGGGCAAATCCCATCTCATGGGTTACGATAATCATGGTCATGCCTTGCTCAGCCAATTCTTTCATAACGTTTAGTACGTCTCCAACCATCTCAGGGTCAAGGGCAGAAGTTGGTTCATCAAATAGCATGATGTCTGGATTCATTGCTAGTCCACGAGCGATAGCCACACGTTGTTTTTGACCACCTGATAGGCTATCTGGGTTAGCAGTAGCTTTATCTGCTAGCCCAACCTTCTCAAGCAATTCCATTCCCAATTTCTCAGCTTCTTCCTTAGTCATCAACTTGTGCTCAATAGGAGCAAAGGTAATGTTGTCCAATACAGACATGTGTGGGAAGAGGTTGAAGTGTTGGAACACCATTCCGATATTTTCCCGGACGTGGTCAACGTTGGTTGTTTTTTCAGTTAAGTCATAACCGTTCACAGTGATGTGACCACTAGTAACTTCTTCTAGAAGATTGAGGCTACGGAGGAAGGTTGACTTACCAGAACCTGAAGGACCGATGATACAAACAACATCTCCTTCATAGAACTTAGTTGTAATTCCTTTTAAAACCTCATTTTTTCCATAATACTTATGTAAATCATTTACATCAATTTTTAATTTTGCCATTAACGAATCCTCTTTTCTAAGCGTTTCGCTAGTCTAGTCAAAAGTGTAATAATTACAAGATAGAAGATAGCAAGGATTGCATACATCTTGAAACTTTGGTAGTTACGGGCAATGATAATCTTACCAGTTTGGAAGAGTTCAACCAAACCGATAGCAGATACAATGGTTGTATCTTTAAGAGCGATAACGAATTGGTTAACAAAGTTTGGCAACATCAATTTAGTTGCTTGTGGCAAGATAATCTTACGCATGGTTTTTCCATAAGAGATACCTAAGCTTCGGCTGGCTTCCATTTGACCAACTGGAACGGCCTGAATACCACCACGAACGATTTCAGCGATATAAGCAGCCGCATTGAGTGAGAGGGCAATAGTCCCAGCTACAAAGTCGTTAATTGGACTTTGTTGGCCTGTGATAGACTCGATGAAGTTTGGAATTCCCCAGAAGATGAAGGCTGCAAGAATCATCAATGGAATACCACGAATAACGTCAACGAAAATCTCAGAGATGACGCGAAGAGATTTGTAGGGGCTAACGCTAAACATACCGAAGATAATCCCGATAACAATAGCAATAGCAAATGAGATAAGAGCTAGAGCAAGAGTGATACCAAGACCGCTAAGGAGTTGTTTGTAGTTGTTTTGAAGCAAGCCCCAGATCGTTGTTTCATCAACAGTACTTGTTGAAGCAGATGAAGATTCGCTAGCTAGGTATTTATCAAGAATTTTTTGGAATTCTCCATTTGCTTTAAGGTTTGCAAGTCCGTTATTGAACATTTCAATCAATTCTGGATTTGCTCCTTTTTTAACGGCAAAGGCTGTTTCACCGATTGGAGTTCCAGCGATTGGAGTTTTCAATTTTTGACCTTGGCTGATAGAATATTTGAGAACAGGCTCATCATCCATAACGGCATCGATGGCACCAGTGTTTAAACTGTCATACATTGACGAACCATCAGCGAAGGTTTTGATTTTGTAGCCGTATTTGCTTTGATTTTCTGTTAGGAAGGTTTGAGAAGCAGTTCCGTTTTTAACACCAACTGTCTTCCCTTTCAAATCTTCATAAGAAGCAATGGTACTTGATTCTTTGACACCAAGGATAGTATTGGCAGTGTAGTATGATTCTGAGAAGTCAAAAGTTGCCTTACGAGCATCTGTAACAGACATACCAGCAATGATACCATCAGCTTGTCCAGCTTGAACAGCACTGATAGCGGCATCGAAACCAGGGTTGGTGATTTCAATTTCAAATCCTTGATCTTTAGCGATTGCCTTAATCAATTCCATATCAATACCAGTAAACTGGTTACTTGAATTTTGGAAAACAAAAGGTGCAAAAGAAGAATCACTTGCAATGATGTATTTAGCTTTAACAGGAGTTGCTTTTAGCCCAGTTGCAGTCGTTGTAGTTGGCACTGCTGAAGAAGATGATGCAGTCCATTTCTTGATGATTTTATCAAGGCTACCATCTTTTTTCATTTCAGCCAAAGCCTGGTTAAATTCAGTAACTAAATGCTCGTATTTGCTTCCTTTTTTAACACCGAAAGCAAAGCTACCTACAGCTTCTCCATCCATTTCAATATGGAGGTCTTGACCTTGGTTAATGGCATATTCGATAACAGGTTTGTCATCCATCATAGCATCGATGGCACCAGCACTCAAGCTGTTGTTCATCAAATCACCAGTGTCAAATGTTTTAATGCTAAAGCCATATTTATCCTTAATACTTTCAAGGAAACGTTGAGCGGCAGTTCCGTTTTTAACACCAACAGTTTTACCTTTTAATTGGTCATACTGACTAATCTTATGTGACTTTGTAGTTGCAATGACAACTTTTGTATCATAGTAAGTATCAGACATGGTGAAAACTTTTTCACGTTCTGCAGTTTTGGTCATTCCAGCCATGATTGCATCAGCTTGACCAGCTTGAACCGCATTTACCGCTGCGTCAAATCCAGGATAGGACATCTGAATGTTCCATCCTTTAATCTCAGCGACTTTGTTAATAATGTCAACATCAATTCCTTTATAAGTTTGATCTGAATCTTTAAACTCAAAAGGCGCATAGGCGGTATCAGACACAATTTTAATTGTCTCAGCTTTCGCAATACCTAATGAGAAAATTGGGAATAAAATTAGCAAAAATGCTAGAATTTTTTTCTTCATTTTTAGTCTCCTTTTCCGAATATTTTCTCATTATATCAGAAAAAACAAAAAATTGCAAATCACGAGGTTTTTATGTTAGAAAATATAACATGTATACCTTCTTTTCTTTCTTGAATTGCTATTAAAAAGTGCTATAATAATATATATAGAAGAAAAGAGGACAGGGATATGAAGGACAAAAGAATATTTAAAGACTTCCAAGAGTCAAAAATGAGTTTATATATTTACACAAGCCTCTTGTTAGCCTTTGGTTTTGTCTTTGTAGGAGAGTTTGTGGCTTATACTTTGTATGGTATTAGCTTGTTAGCTCTCGTCGGCCTTGCTAGAAATTTTGGAGAGGCTGGTCAAAATCTTGCAAGCTACTTCCAAAACTTGCTGGTGAGCTTGACGGATAAAACAAGTGACTTTCGTTTAATTTTAGAATTGCTGTCCTTTGGTTTTGTTCTCAACACTGTATTCAGATGGACTAGAAAAGTTGAGAAAAGACCTATTCGAACCTTGGGATTTTACAGAGAGAATTTTCTCAGCAATCTTCTGAAAGGATTTGGCATAGGTCTAGCTCTTTTTCTCCTTACTTTGTTAGGTTTGGTAGCCTTGGGGCAATATCGTTTTGAGTCCATTCGCTTGAATCCTTATTCGCTTTTCTTTGTTGTCTTTTCTATCCCATTTTGGATTTTACAGGGGACAGCAGAAGAAGTGGTGTCCCGTGCTTGGCTCCTTCCTCAATTGGCCTCAAGAACCAATCTAAAACTTGCTGTTGTTATATCTAGCATATTTTTTACCCTGCTTCATATGGGGAATTCTGGTTTAACACCTCTATCTCTAGTGAATCTCTTCTTATTTGGAGTTGCCATGGCTCTTTACCTGCTCAAAACCGATACAGTTTGGGGTGTTGCAGGTATTCATGGAGCTTGGAATTTTGCTCAAGGCAATCTTTTTGGGATTTTAGTTAGTGGTCAACCATCAGGAACCTCTCTGATGACCTTTTTACCACAAGGCAATCAAGATTGGCTATCAGGTGCTTCTTTTGGTATAGAAGGTTCTATCATGACAAGTCTGGTATTGCTAGTGCTGATTGTCTATCTCGCTTACCAATTAAAGAAAGAAAATGAAAGGATGTGACTTAGGTCGTCCTTTTCTTCGTGAAAATGCTGTAAGTATGCTAAAATAGGAATAGCACATGGAGAGAGGATTCTTATGATCAATCGTATTACAGATAATCAATTTAAGCTAGTATCAAAATATCAACCATCAGGAGATCAACCCCAAGCTATCGAGCAGTTGGTAGATAATATCGAGGGTGGAGAAAAAGCTCAGATTCTGATGGGGGCGACTGGAACAGGGAAGACCTATACCATGAGTCAGGTTATTTCTAAAGTCAATAAACCCACTCTGGTTATTGCTCACAATAAAACTCTGGCAGGACAGCTCTATGGGGAGTTTAAGGAATTTTTCCCTGAAAATGCTGTTGAGTATTTTGTATCCTACTATGACTATTACCAGCCAGAAGCCTATGTCCCTTCTAGCGATACCTATATTGAAAAGGACAGCTCTGTCAATGACGAGATTGATAAGCTTCGTCACTCAGCGACTTCGGCTCTTTTGGAGCGTAATGATGTCATTGTAGTAGCCTCTGTCTCTTGTATTTATGGTTTGGGTTCGCCCAAGGGATACGCAGATAGTGTCGTTAGTCTCCGTCCAGGTCTTGAAATTTCTCGTGATAAACTTTTGAATGATTTGGTGGATATCCAGTTTGAGCGCAACGATATTGATTTCCAACGGGGCAGATTTCGTGTGCGTGGGGATGTGGTGGAGATTTTCCCAGCTTCCCGCGATGAACACGCTTTTCGAGTAGAGTTCTTCGGAGACGAAATTGACCGTATTCGTGAAGTTGAGGCTTTGACAGGTCAGGTCTTGGGAGAAGTGGATCATTTGGCGATTTTCCCAGCCACTCACTTTGTGACCAATGACGACCATATGGAAGTTGCTATAGCCAAGATTCAGGCCGAGTTGGATGAGCAGTTAGCTGTCTTTGAGAAGGAAGGTAAATTGCTTGAAGCCCAGCGTTTGAAACAGCGAACAGAGTATGATATTGAGATGTTACGTGAGATGGGCTATACCAACGGGGTTGAAAACTACTCACGCCATATGGATGGACGTAGCGAAGGTGAGCCTCCTTATACGCTCCTCGACTTCTTCCCAGATGATTTCTTAATCATGATTGACGAGAGTCACATGACCATGGGACAAATCAAGGGTATGTACAATGGAGACCGTTCTCGTAAGGAAATGCTAGTTAATTATGGTTTCCGTTTGCCATCAGCTTTGGACAATCGTCCCTTACGTCGTGAAGAGTTTGAAAGCCATGTGCATCAGATTGTTTACGTTTCAGCGACACCTGGTGACTATGAAAATGAACAGACTGAGACAGTAATTGAGCAAATCATTCGTCCGACAGGGCTTTTGGACCCAGAGGTGGAAGTTCGTCCGACTATGGGACAGATTGATGACCTCTTAGGTGAAATTAATGCCCGTGTTGAGAAGAATGAGCGTACCTTTATCACAACCTTGACCAAGAAGATGGCTGAAGACTTAACTGACTACTTCAAGGAAATGGGTATCAAGGTCAAGTATATGCACTCGGATATCAAGACTTTAGAGCGGACGGAGATTATCCGTGACCTGCGCTTGGGTGTTTTTGATGTTTTGGTCGGAATCAACTTGCTCCGTGAAGGGATTGACGTTCCTGAAGTGAGCCTCGTAGCTATTCTCGATGCTGACAAGGAAGGTTTCCTTCGTAACGAGCGTGGACTCATCCAGACCATTGGACGTGCTGCCCGTAACAGCGAAGGCCATGTCATCATGTATGCGGACACCGTTACCCAGTCTATGCAACGTGCTATCGATGAAACTGCCCGTCGTCGCAAAATCCAGATGGCCTATAATGAAGAACACGGTATTGTGCCTCAGACAATCAAGAAAGAAATCCGTGACCTGATTGCCGTGACCAAGGCAGTTGCTAAGGAAGAGGACAAGGAAGTCGATATCAATAGCCTCAACAAACAAGAACGTAAGGAACTTGTCAAGAAACTAGAGAAACAAATGCAAGAAGCCGTCGAAGTGCTTGACTTTGAACTAGCAGCTCAGATTCGGGATATGATGTTGGAAGTCAAGGCGTTGGATTAGAATATTACCTAAAGGAGAAAATATGTCCCGTTCCCAATTAACGATTTTAACAAATATTTGTTTGATTGAAGATCTCGAAACCCAGCGCGTGGTTATGCAGTATCGCGCTCCTGAAACCAATCGCTGGTCAGGTTATGCCTTTCCTGGAGGTCATGTAGAAAATGGTGAGGCTTTTGCGGAGTCTGTCATTCGTGAAATCTACGAAGAAACAGGATTGACTATCCAAAATCCTCAACTTGTCGGCATTAAAAATTGGCCACTAGATACAGGTGGGCGCTATATTGTCGTTTGTTACAAGGCGACTGAGTTTACTGGTACCCTTCGCTCTTCAGAAGAGGGAAAAGTTTCTTGGGTGCAAAAAGACCAGATTCCGAACTTGGATCTGGCCTATGATATGCTACCTTTGATGGAGATGATGGAAGCTCCTGACAAGTCAGAGTTTTTCTACCGCCACAGTACAGAAGACGATTGGGAAAAGAAAATTTTCTAGTCTTTTACTAAATAACCGAGTTGATCCAAGGCCTCCTCGATATAGTGGAGGTCTTGTTGTGTTTCGGCTTCAACTAGGTGGTAATGGATACCATCTGTCAATTCAGATAAAGGTTTAAAATCAGAATGCTCGACTTGTTCTAGAAAATGTTGCACATCTCTGCGACAAGACAGTTTAAGCAAGGTTTCAATTTCTCCATAGACGGGATGGTCAATCAAGGTATTTTGAACACGTCCACCATTATCAACGATAGCAAGGAGTTCTTGACCGATTTCTTCAACTTCATGTTTCACTTTGAAAAGTTTGTGAACATAAGGGTTGGTTTCAATTTGCTTATAGACGTAGCCACGATTGGTGGATAGGATAGGAGCGCCATCGGCTCTTAAAATTGCAATGTCCTGTACAATGACCTGGCGTGTAACATGAAAATGTTCAGCTAAACTTTGGCCATTGAGGGCTTTAGGAGTTTCTTTCAAGAGTTGGAGCAGGGCTTGTTTGCGATCTTTTGTCATAGTTCTTCCTTTTAACGGCGTTTGCGAAGCACTTTATAGACAGCTAGTGCTAATGTATAGTCTACCATACTATGGATAATTGTACCAAATCCAACTAGCACAAATAGAACATAAAACATATTTTCTACATTGGTACCAGAAGTTGCGTAAAAAACGACACAGGCCAATACTTCAGCAAGGGCATGGACAAGCGCTAACACAAAGTTGAAAATCCAGGAAGCTTTTGGTTTATCTAGGGTATCGGGGAATTTTTGTAGGTAAAGAGCCCCCAAAGTTCCAAAAAAGATATGGGAAAAAGCTCGAAAAACAATAACCATGGGATAGCCAGCCATCAAGAATCCAAAACTAGAGGCTAGGATGACAAAAACTGCCATCAAGGGCGACAAGAACATAGCGATAAAAATAGCGATGTGGCTTCCTAAAGTATAGGAAGCAGGTGGAATGACAATCTTAAAAGGCATAACAATTGGAATCAAAATCGCAATAGCCGTTAAGAGGGCAGTCATTGTCATAAATTGTGTCTTTTTCCGTGTATTCATAAGAATCTCCTTTTTGACTGTATATACACTAGTATAGTATAACAAACAAGACAATAAAGCAAGGATTTACTTAAGTTTATAGGCCATTTTAAATTAAATATTGGTAAAGATTTCACTAAAAAAAACTGTATAGAGCAACATCTCCACCTTCAAGCTTGAAAGTGGAGATGTTTTTATTTTTTCAAAGTCTGTAGTCTTGGAACAATAGCTAGAGTAAGAATTGCGGAAATGACTAATTCGGCAATCGAATTTGTTGAGATAACGGTTGCTAGGAGTTTTTGGATATTACCATCAAAGACATTTCCAAAAAGGTAGAAAATTCCACCAAGTACAAAGACTGTGTTGGTAAGTGAACCAAGGGCACCAGCTAAAATAAGACCAGTTTTATTTTTCATCAGTTTATAAACTAGATACGGAGTCAAACCAATCAAAATACGTGGGACGATGGCAATGATAGCTGAGTAGATATTTCCGTTTGGTACAAATGGCGAGAAGAGGTAGCTTGTCGGTAGAATTGTAATTGTATTAACCGTCAAACTAAGTAGCCCCATCAAAAATCCAAGTGTCACTCCAACTCGTGGACCGTAAATAATGCTGGCAATAATGACAGGAATATGAACAATGGTCGGTTTGATTGGAAATGGAAAAAGGTTAAAGATAAGCGAGCTCAGAAAGTGAATCACGAGCATGGTTGCAAAAAAGATAGCAATGGGCGCAATATTAGAGCGTTTTTTCATCGAGAGTTTCCTTTATTCTTTCTAAAATAATTGTGAGGTCGGCTAAGGCTCCTCGTCCGTGGTCTCCACAAGCTAGTAGGGATTCCTTAGGAGCAATCAGCTGATAGCCGTAGGTTTCTAATGTTTTCAGATTAGCCTGAGTTGCTGGATGGTCATACATTTTTGTATTCATAGCAGGAGCTATTAGTTTGGGAATATGACTGGGCAATGCTAGAGCCGTACAAGTTACCATGTTGTCCGCAAAACCATGGGCTAGTTTTGCAATAGTGTTAGCAGTTGCAGGTACCACGATAAATAAATCCATTTCTTTACCAAGTTCGATATGATTGACTTGATCAGGATAGGGTTCCTTCATGACATCCAGGTGGACATAATTCTGTGATAAGACCTGTAGAGTCAAAGGTTGGATAAACTCTGTAGCAGCCTGAGTCATTAAGACAGAGACATCATGGCCTTGTTTTTTTAGAGAACTGACTAAATCTGCCGACTTGTAAGAGGCGATTGACCCAGTTACAGCCAAGAGAATGTTTGACATAGCTTTCCTTTCTATGAATGATAGGCTTGAATTTTTTCAAGGAGGAGTTTTGCAATTTCTTCTTTAGTCTGGACTGTTTGAAGCTGATCTTTTTCAACAAAGATTGCTCGATGCTGGTTTGTTGAGATTTGAGTCAGATCATTTGCAACGATTAAGTCTGCTTGGTTCTTGATAAGACTTTTTCGGGCAATCTCGACGAGATAATCTTCAGAGACATCAACCAGCAGTTTAAAACCAATTAGATGAATAGCAGGATTCCATTCCTTAATTAGAGAGATGATTTTGGGTGTCTTTTTTAGGAACAAAACCTGAACCTCATCAGTTGAAGAAATCTTAGTCTGATGATTTTGCTTGTTTAAAAATTCTTCTAGATTGGAGCTAGCCTGAACTTCCTCAAGACCTGTCATATAAACAGGAGTGTAGTCAGACACGGCCATTGAGTGGATCAAGACCTGATAATCCTTAATACGTTCTTGCATTTCCAGTAGAAGGTCCTTGGTATTGTTAATTTCTCGAATGCTTAGGTTGGGATGGGTTTCTGGCCTCACAGCTCGTTTTGTCGTCATCAAACAAACTTCATGCCCTGCAGCCAGCAAGGTTTCCGTGATGATTTTCCCCAAGCGACCTGTAGAATGGTTAGTGATAGAGCGGACGTTATCGATGGCTTCACTGGTACCGCCCGAAGTAACTAAAATTTTCATAGCACTATTGTACACAAAAATAAACGGTAAGTAAAATGAAAGCGATAAATTTTTGGTAAAAACGAAGATTTACTATAGTTTCAAACTATAAAGCCATATAAAATTTAAGAAAGAACTCTAAAAACCTTAAAAATAGGGATATTTACGAACGTTTAGAGAGTTTTAGGATGTTAAAAATCTTGTTTTGTGTTATAATGAATTATCATATAAGAGGTTAGAGGAGTTTTGAATGAAAACAGATATTGAAATCGCACAGAGTATTGAGTTGAAGCCAATCGTTGATGTTGTAGAGAAACTTGGTATTTCTTACGATGATTTGGAGTTGTACGGAAAGTACAAGGCTAAGCTCAGCTTTGATAAAATTCGTGCAGTTGAGAGCAATCCAGTTGGAAAATTGATCTTGGTTACCGCCATCAACCCAACACCTGCAGGTGAAGGAAAATCAACTATTACCATTGGTCTTGCGGATGCCTTGAATAGAATTGGAAAGAAAACTATGATTGCTATCCGCGAACCATCTCTTGGTCCAGTAATGGGGATTAAGGGTGGTGCTGCAGGTGGTGGTTATGCCCAAGTTCTTCCAATGGAAGACATCAACCTCCACTTCACTGGAGACATGCATGCTATTACAACTGCCAACAATGCGCTTTCTGCCTTGATTGACAACCACTTACACCAAGGAAATGAGTTGGGAATTGACCAACGTCGTATCCTTTGGAAACGTGTAGTAGACTTGAATGACCGTGCTCTTCGCCATGTGACCGTTGGACTTGGTGGTCCTCTAAATGGTATTCCACGTGAGGATGGCTTTGATATTACAGTTGCTTCCGAAATCATGGCAATTCTTTGCTTGGCAACAGACATCGAGGACTTGAAACGCCGTTTGGCTAATATCGTTATCGGTTATCGCTATGACCGTACACCTGTTTCTGTAGGTGATTTGCAGGTTGAAGGTGCCTTGGCGTTGATCTTGAAGGATGCTATTAAGCCAAACTTGGTTCAGACAATTTACGGTACACCTGCATTTGTACACGGTGGTCCATTTGCCAATATTGCTCACGGATGTAACTCTGTCTTGGCAACGACAACAGCCCTTCACTTGGCTGATTACACAGTTACTGAAGCTGGTTTTGGTGCAGACCTTGGTGCTGAGAAATTCCTTGATATTAAGACACCAAACTTGCCAACATCTCCAGATGCAGTTGTCATTGTCGCAACCCTTCGTGCCCTTAAGATGAATGGTGGTGTGGCTAAAGACGCTTTGACAGAAGAAAACGTAGAAGCAGTTCGTGCAGGTTTTGCTAACTTGAAACGCCACGTTGAGAACATCCGTAAGTTCGGTATTCCAGCAGTCGTAGCTATTAACGAATTTGTATCTGATACAGAAGCTGAAATTGTAGCCTTGAAAGAACTTTGTGCTTCAATTGATGTGCCAGTTGAACTAGCAAGTGTCTGGGCTGATGGTGCAGAAGGTGGAGTAGCTCTTGCCGAAATAGTTGTTAAGACTATCGCTGAAAACCCAGCTAACTATAAACGTTTGTATGACAATGACCTTTCTGTCCAAGAAAAGATTGAAAAGATTGTTACTGAAATCTACCGTGGTAGCAAAGTGAACTTTGAAAAGAAAGCTCAAACGCAAATCGCTCAAATTGTTCAAAACGGTTGGGACAAATTGCCAATCTGTATGGCTAAAACTCAGTACAGTTTCTCTGACAATCCAAATGCACTTGGAGCACCTGAAAACTTTGAAATTACCATTCGCGAATTGGTGCCAAAATTAGGTGCAGGCTTCATCGTTGCCTTAACTGGTGATGTTATGACCATGCCAGGACTTCCAAAACGACCAGCAGCCCTCAACATGGATGTTGAAAGCGATGGAACAGTATTAGGCTTGTTCTAGTATATTGTAATTGATTTTAAATGAGTTTGGAAATACTATCCAAGCTCATTTTTTATCTAGATATAAGGAGTTACCTTCTACACGCAACCAGTCTAGGTAAAGATATTTTCCCTGAATTCTGATATAATAGAAATATTGACTTCAAGAGTAAGGAAGAGAAGATGAACACATTATTGAATGGAATGAATGACCGTCAAGCTGAGGCGGTGCAAACAACAGAAGGCCCCTTGTTGATCATGGCAGGGGCTGGTTCTGGAAAGACCCGAGTTTTGACCCACCGTATCGCTTATTTGATTGATGAAAAGCTAGTCAATCCTTGGAATATCTTGGCCATTACCTTTACTAATAAGGCTGCGCGTGAGATGAAAGAGCGTGCTTATAGCCTCAATCCAGCTACTCAGGACTGTTTGATTGCGACCTTCCACTCCATGTGTGTTCGTATTTTGCGTCGCGATGCGGACCATATTGGCTACAATCGTAATTTTACAATTGTCGATCCTGGTGAACAGCGAACGCTCATGAAACGCATTCTCAAACAGTTGAACTTGGATCCTAAAAAATGGAATGAACGAACTATTTTGGGGACCATTTCCAATGCTAAGAATGATTTGATTGATGATGTGGCTTATGCTGCCCAAGCTGGAGATATGTACACGCAAATCGTGGCCCAGTGTTACACTGCTTACCAAAAAGAATTGCGTCAGTCGGAGTCGGTTGACTTTGATGATTTGATTATGCTGACCTTGCGTCTCTTTGATCAAAATCCTGATGTCTTGACCTACTATCAGCAGAAGTTTCAATACATCCACGTTGACGAGTACCAAGATACCAACCATGCCCAGTACCAACTAGTCAAACTCTTGGCTTCACGCTTTAAAAACATCTGTGTGGTTGGGGATGCGGACCAGTCGATTTACGGTTGGCGTGGTGCTGATATGCAGAATATTTTGGACTTTGAAAAGGATTATCCCCAAGCTAAGGTTGTTTTGTTGGAGGAGAATTACCGTTCAACTAAAACCATTCTGCAAGCGGCCAACGAGGTCATTAAAAACAATAAAAACCGTCGCCCTAAAAATCTCTGGACTCAAAATGCTGATGGGGAACAAATCGTTTACTATCGTGCCAATGATGAGCTAGATGAGGCTGTATTTGTAGCCAAAACTATTGATGAACTTGGTCGCAGTCAAAACTTCCTTCACAAGGATTTTGCCGTTCTCTATCGGACAAACGCACAGTCTCGTACTATTGAGGAAGCCCTGCTCAAGTCTAACATTCCTTATACCATGGTTGGTGGAACCAAGTTCTATAGCCGTAAGGAAATTCGTGATATTATCGCTTATCTCAACCTCATTGCCAATTTGAGTGACAATATTAGTTTTGAGCGTATTATCAATGAGCCTAAACGTGGAATTGGGCCAGGTACAGTTGAGAAAATTCGTGACTTTGCGAATATGCAAGACATGTCCATGCTAGATGCTTCAGCCAATATCATGTTATCTGGTATCAAGGGTAAAGCAGCCCAGTCTATCTGGGATTTTGCCAATATGATTCTCGATTTGCGGGAGCAACTGGAACAGTTAAGCATTACTGAGTTAGTTGAGTCCGTACTAGAAAAAACAGGTTACGTCGATATTCTTAATGCCCAAGCAACTTTAGAAAGCAAGGCTCGGATTGAAAATATTGAAGAGTTCCTTTCTGTGACGAAAAACTTTGATGACACCTCTGATGTGTCAGAAGAGGAAACTGGTCTGGATAAACTGAGTCGTTTCTTAAATGACTTAGCCTTGATTGCGGACACAGATTCAGGTAGTCAGGAGACATCAGAAGTGACCTTGATGACCCTGCATGCTGCCAAAGGTCTCGAGTTTCCAGTTGTCTTTTTGATTGGGATGGAAGAAAATGTCTTCCCGCTTAGTCGTGCCGCTGAAGATCCAGATGAATTAGAAGAAGAACGCCGTCTGGCCTATGTAGGAATTACGCGTGCAGAGAAAATCCTCTATCTGACCAATGCTAATTCGCGCCTGCTTTTTGGTCGTACCAGCTACAACCGTCCGAGTCGTTTTATTAACGAAATCAGTTCAGATTTGCTTGAGTATCAAGGTCTGGCCCGTCCTGCAAATACAAGTTTTAAAGCAACTTATAGCAGTGGTGGTCTTGCCTTCGGTCAAGGTATGAGTCTTGCGCAAGCACTTCAAGACCGTAAACGCAGTGCTGCCCCAAAATCTATCCAGTCAAGCGGTCTCCCATTTGGTCAATTTACAGCTGGAGTAAAATCAGCTTCTAGCGAGGCAAATTGGTCCATTGGTGATATTGCCCTCCACAAGAAATGGGGAGAGGGAACAGTTCTGGAAGTCTCAGGTAGCGGTGCTACGCAGGAATTAAAAATTAATTTCCCAGAAGTAGGTTTGAAAAAACTTTTGGCTAGTGTAGCCCCAATTGAGAAAAAAATCTAATTTATTATCCTTCTCACGAATAATAAAGTGAGGAGGATTTTTATGTATAGTATTTCATTTCAAGAAGATTCACTATTACCGAGAGAAAGACTGGCCAAGGAAGGAGTAGAAGCGCTCAGTAATCAAGAGTTGCTAGCTATTTTACTCAGGACAGGAACACGTCAAGCTAGCGTTTTTGAAATTGCCCAGAAAGTCTTGAGCAACCTTTCAAGCCTAACGGATTTGAAAAAAATGACCCTGCAGGAGTTGCAGAGTCTATCTGGTATTGGGCGTGTTAAGGCCATAGAATTACAAGCTATGATTGAGCTGGGTCATCGTATTCACAAACATGAGACCCTTGAGATGGAAAGTATTCTCAGCAGTCAAAAGTTGGCCAAGAAGATGCAGCAGGAGTTAGGACATAAAAAACAAGAGCACCTGGTGGCGCTCTATCTCAATACTCAAAATCAAATCATCCATCAACAGACCATTTTTATCGGTTCTGCAACTCGTAGTATCGCTGAGCCGCGAGAGATTCTTCACTATGCTATCAAGCATATGGCAACCTCTCTTATCTTGGTCCACAATCATCCTTCAGGAGCGGTAGCCCCTAGCCGAAATGATGATCATGTTACAAAACTTGTCAAAGAAGCCTGTGAACTGATGGGGATTGTCCTCTTGGACCATTTGATTGTCTCACATTCTAGTTACTTTAGTTATCGTGAAAAGACGGATTTAATTTAAAGTTCATTTACGACATAGTCAAAGAGGTTTTTATCTTTGGGACGATTTTCAAATAGAAATTCTGGATGCCATTGGACACCGAGAAAGGCGAAATCATCCGTACTCATGACAGCTTCAATGATACCATCTTTAGGATCATGAGCTGCAATCTTTAAATTTGGTGCTAAATCCTTGATGCTCTGGTGGTGGAAGGAATTGATATGGGAAATTTCTCCATAGATTTCTCGAAGGACTGTATCAGGTTCTGTCACCAAGCGTTGAGTTGTGTACTCAGCAGAACAATCTTGCCAGTGGTCTTCTATATCTTGATACAAAGTTCCACCCATGGCAACGTTAAAGAGTTGAGTCCCGCGACAGACAGAGAAAATAGGCTTTTTCTGGTTAATAGCTTCCTTGATGAGGGCTAGTTCGAAGATATCTCTTTGAAGGTGGTAGTCATCGCTATCAATGGTTTTTGGTTCACCATAGAATTTTGGATCAACATTTTGCCCACCTGTCAAGATGAGCTTGTCAATCATACTGATATAGTGGCAGGCCATTTCTTGATCACCAATCGGTAGGATGATGGGAATCCCTCCAGCGTCTTTAACGCCTTCAACAAAGCCTTTTGCTACGTAGCTCATCATGATGTCATCATCTGGATGAGTTTTTTCGTTTCCTGTAATCCCAATAACTGGTTTTTTCATAAAATGATATTCGCTTTCTAATCCTCTCTTCGCATGAAATAGAGGAGGGTTTGGAGTTCGCTTGTCAAATCGACATACTGAACGACCACGTCTTTTGGTAAATGTAGATGGACTGGTGAAAAACTGAGAATTCCTTTCACGCCAGCATCCACCAAGAGATTAGCAACCTCTTGTGACTTAACGCTGGGAACGGTCAGAATAGCAGTCTTCACATCAGCATTCTTGATTTTTTCCTTGATTTGAGAAATCCCGTAAATGGGAATTCCATCAGGAGTTTGGGTACCGACTTCAGGATGGTCATCTAGGTCAAAGGCCATGATAATCTTCATCTTGTTACGTTCGTGGAAGCGGTAGTGGAGAAGGGCATGGCCCATATTTCCAATACCCACCAGCATGACATTGGTGATGGAGTTATCGTTAAGCAAATCGGCAAAAAATGTCATCAGTTTTTTGACATCATAGCCAAAACCACGACGACCTAGTTCACCAAAATAGGAAAAATCACGACGAACTGTCGCTGAATCAATACCGATGGCCTCTGCAATTTGTTTAGAGTTGGCACGTTCAATCTTTTCTGCATGAAATCTCTTAAAAATTCGATAGTAGAGAGAGAGTCTTTTTGCTGTAGCTTTCGGAATAGCAGACTGTTTATCTTTCACAAAATCACAACCTTTCTATTCTTCTATTTTATAGAAACATTGTGAAAAAATCAACAAAAATAAGAAAAAACTAAGAAAAATCTTAGTTTTGATCTAAAAAATCTGCATGTGATAGAAAACGGTAGAGGTCTCCGACCAGTCCTTGGTAAACTTCCCGCCCTTTAAAGGTCAAAGAAGTTACATAAAGTGTATCTGGTAGGGTTACGCATCCTGACAGAGCAAGCATGAGAGCCTCGTAATCCTCATACTTGAGAGTGCGCTCTACATGATAGCTGTCCTTATAGGTCAGTTCAAACATATGGGACCTATCTTTCCGATTTTGTAAAGACACCACGTTCTACCAAGCTATCCATGAGGAAATAGAATTTTTCCTGATGAATGTGGTGGTCTTCTGATTTGAAAATATCAACTATACGTAGCCCAAACTTGTCAGTGATATTGATTTTAGCCCCTGTCAGTTCCTTGTTAATAATGATTTTCAGTTGGAATCCTTCACCGCTGTTTGGCACTTTTTCCAAAAGGCGAGTCAGTTCATAGTTACCAACCTTAGTCTCAAAAAAGGTGTTGTCTTTGAGGGTGAATTTTTTAACAGAAGGGCTAAGAGTGTAGTCGTAACGACAATTTTTTAACTGAATGGTTTTTTCAAATGCCATATGGCTAACCTCCGATAATTTCTTTTAAGGTTTTTGCGAGGGTTTGTAGGTCTTCAACAGTATTTTGTGGTGAGAGACTGATACGAACGGATTCCTTCAAGCGTTCTGAATTAGCCCCGTACATGGCTTCAAGAACATGGCTGGATTGTACAATGCCTGCAGTGCAGGCTGAGCCAGTAGAGATTGAAATGCCAGCCAAATCTAGACGAAGGAGTAAGAGGTCATTTTTCTGGCCAGAAAATCCAATATTGAGAACATAAGGGAGATGGTGTTCGCCTCTATTCAGGTAATACTGAACTCCCTCTAGCTCTGCAAGAAAGGCAGTTTCTAGATTTTGTACATGTTGAAAATGTTCTTCTTGTTTTTCTAGGTCCTCTTTTAGAGCTGCAACCATGCCTACGATGGCAGCCAGATTTTCAGTTCCTGCACGTTTCTTCTGTTCTTGGTCTCCACCATGGAGATAGGAATCAAAGTCCATGCTAGAAGCGTAGAGAAAACCAATTCCCTTAGGACCATGGAATTTATGTGCCGAAGCAGTGAGAAAATCAATGCACAATTCTTCTGGGTGAATAGGGATTTTACCAATAGCTTGAACTGCATCGACATGATAGGCAGCAGGGTGTTGCTTGAGTATTTGGCCAATTTCAGCAATGGGCAATAGGTTTCCTGTCTCATTATTGGCAAACATGGTAGAAACCAAAATCGTATCATCACGTAAGGATTCTTGGATTTGTTGAGCTGTGATTTCTTGCTTTTCTGGTTGGATAATGGTTACTTCAAACCCAAAGTGTTGAACCAAGTAATCAATGGTTTCAAGGACGGCATGGTGCTCAATGGCAGTTGTGATGATATGTTTTCCTTGTTCTTGGTGACGAAGGCAGTAGCCAATGATGGCAGTATTGTTGCCTTCAGTCCCACCAGAAGTGAAAAAGATATGTTGAGGTTTTGTCCCCAGTAACTGAGCTAGTTCCTGACGGGCTTCTCTCAAGAGTTTGCCAGCTTGACGACCATGACCATGAATACTAGAAGGATTTCCGTGAGTTTCTTGCATAACCTTAGTCATAGCTGAAATAGCAACTGCTGACATTGGAGTCGTTGCAGCATTGTCCAAATAAATCAAAGAATCACCTTATTTCTTTTTATTGTAGGCAAAGAGTGGGCTGACTGGTTTTCTTTCGTGGATACGGACGATGGCATCACCAATTAACTCACTAGCAGTGATGTAGCATACGTTTTTAGGAGTTTTTTCTTTTGTTGCTACTGAATCAGTCACAAGAATTTCTTTAATATTTGTATTGTCAAGAAGTTCAGCAGCTCCTTCTACGAAGAGACCGTGACTAGAAACAGCATAAATTTCTGTAGCTCCTTCACGTTCAACGATTTTTGCAGCTTCAGAGAAGGTACGTCCTGTATTTAAAATATCGTCAATCAAGATAGCTTTCTTACCTTCAACATCACCGATAATATAACCTTCGTTGCGAGTTGCATCGTCTTGAGGGTAGTCGATAATGGCGATAGGAGCATCAAGGTATTCAGCCAAGCTACGAGCACGTTTTACACCTGAATTTTTAGGGCTAACAACAACAACATCTGAACCAAGTAGGCCTTTATCGCAGTAATGTTTTGCAAATAGGGGAACTGTGAAGAGGTTATCAACAGGAATATCAAAGAAGCCTTGAACCTGAACAGCATGCAAATCAAGTGTAAGGATACGGTCAACACCAGCCTTAACCAGCATATTAGCAACTAGTTTTGCTGTGAGTGGCTCACGTGGTGAAGCAATGCGGTCTTGACGTGCATAGCCAAAATATGGAAGAACAACGTTGATACTGTGGGCACTTGCGCGCACACAAGCGTCGACCATGATTAACAATTCCATTAGGTGGTTGTTAACAGGGAAACTTGTTGATTGGATAATGTAAACATCATAACCACGGACACTTTCTTCGATATTCACTTGGATCTCTCCGTCAGAAAATTGACGTGATGACAGTTTTCCGAGTGGAATACCAACAGCATCCGAAATTTTTTGAGCAATCTCTTGGTTAGAGTTGAGTGCGAAAAGTTTCATATTTTTTCTATCTGACATTATAGACCGTCCTCTGTAAACTTTATAAATCCCAGTGATATTTGTCTTGCATATATGAACTAGGATTTGTGTATTTTTATCTTTTCTATTTTACCAAAAAATGGAGATTATTTCAGCTATTTTTCATGCTTTTGACAAATCGACCCAATTTTGAAGGAGCTTTTTGGTAGGAAATCTGATTATCCTCTAAAAATTGTTGGAAATCCTGTTTCCCTTGCTCGTGATTCTCAACTTCAAGCTCTAATTCGTAATCTGTCATATCAAAGTAATGACTCTCATCCAGTGCCATGAGACCAATAGCTGTTTGCATTTCATAGCGAAGCGTTGTTAGACAACCGAGCACCTGCCAGTTCTTGCTTTGTATGCCATGTTTAGACAATTCATCCAGTACTAGACCTTGAGGAAGTTCTTTCTTACTCAGATAGTTTTCAGCATCTTTTAGTTGCAATTTTTGGTTGTATTCCATGTTTCCGACACTTTGCGGGACTTTGAGTGTCAATTCTGCCCAGTCTTCAAAGATTCGAATGCGCATAGCGACTCTCTTTTCTCGCAGCTCAAAATCAGGCGTGTCGATGTAGTAATTTTTTTGAAGAACAGGTGTGACATTTGTGAACTGGTCTTTTAGACGATTGTATTCATCTTTTTTCAATAGTGTTTTCAATTCAATTTCTAAATGTTTCATTTTTCTTACCTTTTCTTTATCGTTGAAAGCGGATTTATGGTATAATAAGCATTGTATTTATTGTATATGAATCTGGAGAAAAAATCAAAGATATTTTTGAAGGATAAATATGAGAACAAGGGAGAATATATGACCTTAGAATGGGAAGAATTTCTAGATCCTTACATTCAAGCTGTTGGTGAGTTGAAAATTAAACTTCGTGGTATTCGTAAGCAATATCGTAAACAAAATAAGCATTCTCCGATTGAGTTTGTGACTGGTCGAGTCAAGCCAATTGAAAGCATTAAGGAAAAAATGGTTCGTCGTGGCATTACTTATGCGACCTTAGAGCACGATTTGCAGGATATTGCTGGCTTGCGTGTGATGGTTCAGTTTGTAGATGACGTCAAGGAAGTAGTGGAAATTTTACGCAAACGTCAGGACATGCGAATCATACAGGAGCGAGATTACATTACTCATCGAAAAGCATCAGGCTATCGTTCCTATCATGTGGTAGTAGAATATACGGTTGATACCATCAATGGAGCCAAGACCATTTTGGCGGAAATTCAGATTCGTACCTTGGCCATGAATTTCTGGGCAACAATAGAACATTCTCTCAACTACAAGTACCAAGGGGATTTCCCAGAGGAAATTAAAAAGAGACTGGAAATTACCGCCAAAATTGCCCATCAGTTGGATGAAGAAATGGGTAAAATTCGAGATGATATTCAGGAAGCCCAGGCTCTTTTTGATCCTTTGAGTAGAAAATTAAATGACGGTGTAGGAAACAGTGACGATACAGATGAAGAATACAGGTAAACGAATTGACCTGATAGCCAATAGAAAACCACAGAGTCAAAGGGTTTTGTATGAATTGCGAGATCGTTTGAAGAGAAATCAGTTTATACTCAATGATACCAATCCGGACATTGTCATCTCCATTGGTGGGGATGGCATGCTCTTGTCGGCCTTTCATAAGTACGAAAATCAGCTTGACAAGGTCCGCTTTATCGGTGTTCACACTGGACATTTGGGCTTCTATACGGACTACCGTGATTTTGAGTTGGATAAGCTAGTAACTAATTTGCAGCTAGATACTGGGGCAAAGGTATCATACCCTGTTCTGAATGTGAAGGTCTTTCTTGAAAATGGTGAAGTTAAGATTTTCAGAGCACTAAATGAAGCCAGTATCCGCAGGTCTGATCGAACCATGGTTGCGGATGTTGTGATTAATGGTGTCCACTTTGAACGTTTTCGTGGAGATGGGCTAACAGTTTCGACACCGACTGGTAGCACAGCCTATAACAAGTCGCTTGGTGGAGCTGTTTTACACCCTACCATTGAAGCTCTTCAGCTGACGGAAATTGCCAGCCTTAACAATCGTGTCTATCGAACGCTGGGTTCGTCCATTATTGTTCCTAAGAAGGATAAGATTGAACTTATCCCAACGAGAAACGATTACCATACCATTTCGGTTGACAATAGCGTTTATTCCTTCCGAAATATTGAGAGAATCGAATATCAAATCGACCATCATAAGATTCACTTTGTTGCGTCGCCTAGTCACACTAGTTTCTGGAACCGCGTTAAGGATGCTTTCATAGGCGAGGTGGACGAATGAGGTTTGAATTTATCGCAGATGAACATGTCAAGGTTAAGACCTTCTTGAAAAAGCACGAGGTTTCTAAGGGACTTCTGGCCAAGATTAAGTTTCGAGGCGGAGCTATTCTAGTCAATGATCAACCACAAAATGCGACGTATCTATTGGATATTGGAGACCGCGTTGTCATTGATATTCCCGCTGAGGAAGGCTTTGAAACTCTAGAAGCTATCGAGTACCCACTGGATATTCTCTATGAGGATGACCATTTTCTAGTCTTGAATAAACCCTATGGAGTGGCTTCTATTCCTAGTGTTAATCACTCTAATACAATTGCCAATTTTATCAAGGGTTACTACGTCAAGCAAAATTACGAAAATCAGCAGGTTCACATTGTAACCAGGCTTGATAGAGATACTTCTGGCTTGATGCTCTTTGCCAAGCACGGCTATGCCCACGCACGATTAGACAAGCAGTTGCAGAAGAAATCTATCGAGAAACGCTACTTTGCTTTGGTTAAAGGTGATGGATACTTGGAGTCAGAGGGGGAAATCATTGCTCCGATTGCGCGTAATGAAGACTCCATTATTACCAGACGCGTAGCTAAAGGTGGAAAGTATGCTCATACTTCCTACAAGATTGTAGCTTCTTATAGAAATATTCATTTGGTCGATATTCGCCTGCACACTGGACGTACTCACCAAATCCGAGTCCATTTTTCTCATATTGGTTTTCCTTTGTTGGGAGATGATTTGTATGGCGGTAGTCTGGACGATGGCATTCAACGTCAGGCTCTGCATTGCCATTACCTATCCTTTTATCATCCATTTTTAGAGCAAGAATTGCAGTTAGAAAGTCCCTTGCCGGATGATTTTAGTAACCTTATTACCCAGTTATCAACTAATACTCTATAAAAAATGATTCAGAGTATAATTATTATCTTAAAGGAGAAAACTCATGGAAGTTTTTGAAAGTCTCAAAGCCAACCTGGTTGGTAAAAATGCTCGTATCGTTCTCCCTGAAGGGGAAGAACCTCGTATTCTTCAAGCAACTAAACGCCTGGTAAAAGAAACAGAAGTGATTCCTGTTTTGCTTGGAAATCCTGAAAAAATTAAAATTTATCTTGAAATCGAAGGCATCGAGGATGGTTATGAAGTCATCGACCCTCAACACTACGATAAATTTGAAGAAATGGTTGCTGCCTTGGTAGAACGTCGTAAGGGTAAAATGTCTGAAGAAGATGCACGCAAGGTTTTGATTGAAGATGTCAACTATTTTGGTGTTATGTTGGTTTACTTAGGATTGGTTGATGGAATGGTGTCAGGAGCGATTCACTCAACAGCTTCAACAGTTCGTCCAGCCCTTCAAATCATCAAAACTCGCCCAAATGTAACTCGTACTTCAGGTGCCTTCCTCATGGTTCGTGGTACGGAGCGTTACCTGTTTGGGGACTGTGCCATCAATATCAATCCAGACGCAGAAGCTTTGGCTGAAATTGCCATTAACTCAGCAATCACAGCTAAAATGTTTGGAATCGAGCCTAAAATTGCTATGCTAAGCTATTCTACTAAAGGTTCAGGATTTGGAGAAAGCGTTGATAAGGTTGTTGAAGCAACTAAAATTGCTCATGACTTGCGCCCTGACCTTGAAATCGATGGTGAGTTGCAATTTGATGCGGCCTTTGTTCCTGAAACTGCAGCTTTGAAAGCTCCTGGAAGTACAGTAGCTGGTCAAGCAAATGTCTTCATCTTCCCAGGTATCGAGGCAGGAAATATCGGCTACAAGATGGCTGAACGTCTTGGTGGTTTTGCAGCTGTTGGTCCTGTTTTGCAAGGTTTGAACAAGCCAGTTAACGACCTTTCTCGTGGATGTAATGCTGATGATGTGTACAAGTTGACCCTTATCACAGCAGCTCAAGCGGTTCATCAATAAGATTTAGTCCTCTTTCCCTTGGGAAGAGGTTTTTTATACTCAATGAAAATCAAAGAGCAAACTAGGAAACTAGCCGCAGGCTGTACTTGAGTACGGCAAGGCGACGTTGACGTGGTTTGAATTTGATTTTCGAAGAGTATTAATACTAGGAAAAGGACAGTTAGAATCTTCTGTGTTATACTAGAGATATGTTAGATTTGAAAGAATACGGTATCGTCATGTGGCCGGATGAGAAGATTGTTTCTTTCCGTGAGAAACTTCTCACTTGGTATGATGAAAACAAAAGAGATTTACCCTGGCGTAGAAGTAAAAATCCTTATCATATCTGGGTCTCGGAAATTATGCTCCAGCAGACTAGGGTAGATACGGTTATTCCTTATTACGAACGATTCTTGGACTGGTTTCCAACAGTAGAAAGTTTGGCGAATGCGCCTGAAGAGCGTTTGTTGAAGGCTTGGGAAGGTTTGGGTTATTATTCTCGAGTTCGTAATATGCAGGCTGCAGCCCAGCAGATTATGACTGACTTTGGTGGTAAATTTCCAAATACCTATGAAGGAATTTCCAGCTTGAAAGGAATTGGTCCCTACACTGCAGGCGCTATTTCCAGTATTGCTTTTAACTTGCCTGAGCCAGCTGTAGATGGTAATGTCATGCGGGTGTTGGCCCGTCTATTTGAAGTTAACCACGATATTGGGATTCCAAGTAATCGAAAAATTTTTCAGGTAATGATGGAAATCCTGATTGACCCAGAACGGCCAGGTGACTTTAATCAAGCCTTGATGGACTTGGGCTCAGATATTGAGGCACCTGTAAATCCCAGACCAGAAGAAAGCCCAGTTAAGGACTTTAGTGCGGCATATCAGAATGGCACAATGGACCGTTATCCAATCAAGGCTCCCAAGAAAAAGCCAGTTCCCATTTATCTCAAAGCCTTGGTGGTCAAAAATGCTCAGGGACAATTTTTACTTGAAAAGAATGAAAGTGAAAAGCTCTTGGCAGGTTTTTGGCATTTCCCCTTGATAGAAGTAGATAACTTTTCGCAAGAAGAGCAGTTTGACCTCTTTCATCAGGTTGCAGAAGAAAGTGTGAACTTTGGCCCCAGTCCAGAAGAGAGTTTTCAGCAGGACTATGACTTAGAAGTTGATTGGCTTGATATTTATTTTGACACTGTCAAGCATATCTTTAGTCACCGCAAGTGGCATGTTCAAATTGTAGCAGGTCAAGTGAGTGATTTCCATGTTTTTTCAGATAGGGAAGTTCGCTGGCTTTCACCAGAAGAATTCAAGGATGTTCCACTTGCTAAACCCCAACAAAAAATCTGGCAGGCTTATGCAAAAGCCAACTTAGACAGTAGCAAAGACTAGCTATTGTGTCTTCTTGTTATTTTTTTGGTATAATGGTAGAGAAAAAGGTGAACAAATGAAAAAAATATTAATTGTAGATGATGAAAAACCAATCTCGGATATTATCAAGTTTAACATGACCAAGGAAGGTTACGAGGTTGTAACTGCTTTTAACGGTCGTGAAGCGCTAGAGCAATATGAAGCAGAGCAACCAGATATTATTATTCTGGATTTGATGCTTCCAGAAATCGATGGTTTAGAAGTTGCTAAGACCATTCGCAAGACTAGTAGTGTGCCTATTATCATGCTTTCGGCTAAAGATAGCGAATTTGATAAGGTTATCGGTTTAGAGCTTGGGGCGGATGACTATGTAACCAAACCCTTCTCAAATCGTGAGTTGCAGGCGCGTGTTAAAGCTCTTCTCCGTCGCACGGACTTGGTTTCTGTAGATAATCAAGAGTCAGATGAAAAGAAAGCCCAACCCTTGCAAATTGGGGATTTGGAGATTGTGCCAGATGCTTATGTAGCTAAAAAATATGGTGAAGAACTAGACTTGACCCACCGTGAATTTGAGCTTTTGTACCACTTGGCGTCTCATATTGGTCAAGTGATTACACGTGAACATTTGCTTGAAACGGTCTGGGGTTATGATTATTTCGGAGATGTTCGGACTGTTGACGTAACTATCAGACGTTTGCGTGAGAAGATTGAAGATACACCTAGTCGTCCAGAGTATATCCTAACACGTCGTGGTGTTGGTTATTATATGAGAAATAATGATTGAATTGATTAGAAAAAATATTCTTACTAGTGATTTTATCTTCATTTTAATTTTATTGGGTTTTATCTTGATTGTTACCTTGCTTTTGCTAGAAAATCGGCGAGATAATATTCGGTTGAAGCAAATTAATCAAAAAGTTAAAGACTTGATTGCAGGAGATTATTCTCAGGTATTGGATATGCAGGGAAGCTCTGAGATCACTAATATTACCAATAATCTCAATGATTTATCAGAAGTAATTCGCTTGACTCAAGAAAATCTGGAACAAGAGAGTAAACGATTGAATAGTATCCTCTCATACATGACAGACGGAGTTCTTGCGACCAATCGTCGTGGCAAGATTACTATGATTAATGACATGGCTAAGAAACAGCTAGGTGTTCAGAAAGAAGAGGTTCTCAATAAAAGTATTCTAGAATTGCTTAAGATTGAAGATGAGTATGAACTTCGTGATTTGATTACCCAAGTTCCTGAGCTTATGATTGATTCTCAGGATGACAATGGTGAATATCTGAGCCTTCGTGTACGTTTTGCCTTGGTTCGTCGTGAGTCTGGCTTTATTTCTGGTTTGGTTGCTGTTTTACACGATACGACGGAGCAGGAGAAGGAGGAGCGCGAACGGAGACTCTTTGTTTCCAACGTTAGTCATGAGCTACGGACGCCACTGACTAGTGTTAAATCCTATCTTGAAGCCTTGGATGAGGGAGCCTTGTCAGAACCTGTCGCACCAGACTTTATCAAGGTATCTCTTGATGAAACTAACCGTATGATGCGAATGGTGACAGATCTTCTCCATCTTTCACGTATTGATAATGCAACCAGTCATCTAGATGTCGAACTGATTAATTTTACTGCCTTTATTACCTTTATTCTTAACCGTTTTGATAAGATGAGAGGACCAGATGAGGAGAAGAAATACGAATTGGTGAGAGATTATCCGATTACCTCTGTCTGGATTGAAATTGATACAGATAAAATGACACAGGTGATTGATAATATTCTCAACAATGCCATTAAGTATTCACCAGATGGCGGTAAAATCACAGTGACCATGAAGACAACTGATGATCAGATGATTTTATCCATCTCTGACCAAGGATTGGGGATACCAAAGCAGGATTTACCACGTATCTTTGACCGTTTTTATCGTGTGGATCGTGCTAGAAGTCGTGCCCAAGGTGGTACAGGTCTAGGACTGTCTATTGCTAAAGAAATTATCAAACAACATAAGGGCTTTATTTGGGCTAAGAGTGAATACGGTAAAGGATCAACCTTCACCATTGTGTTACCTTATGATAAGGATGCAGTGAAAGAAGAAGTATGGGAGGACGAAGTAGAAGACTAGAATGAGTGAAACAGGCTTTAAATACAGTATTTTAGCGTCGGGTTCCAGTGGAAATTCCTTTTATCTGGAAACCCCAAAAAAGAAGCTTTTAGTGGATGCAGGCTTGTCTGGTAAGAAAATTACCAGCCTACTTGCTGAAATTAACCGTAAACCCGAGGACCTGGATGCCATCTTGATTACACATGAGCATTCAGACCATATCCACGGAGTGGGAGTTTTGGCTCGCAAGTATGGTATGGATCTTTATGCCAATGAAAAGACCTGGCAAGCAATGGAAAATAGCAAGTATCTCGGCAAGGTGGATTCTTCGCAAAAGCATATCTTTGAAATGGGTAAAACCAAAACATTTGGAGATATTGATATTGAGAGTTTTGGTGTTAGCCACGATGCGGTTGCACCGCAGTTCTATCGTTTTATGAAGGATGATAAGAGTTTTGTCATGCTGACTGATACAGGTTATGTGAGTGACCGTATGGCAGGGATTGTCGAAAATGCAGATGGCTACCTTATCGAGTCCAATCATGATGTAGAGATTTTGCGAGCAGGTTCTTACGCTTGGCGACTCAAACAACGAATCCTATCGGATCTGGGTCACCTTTCTAACGAAGATGGTGCCGAAGCTATGATTCGTACTTTGGGAAACCGCACTAAGAAAATCTACCTTGGACATTTATCTAAGGAAAACAATATCAAGGAACTGGCTCATATGACCATGGTCAACCAGCTAGCGCAAGCTGATCTGGGAGTCGGAGTAGACTTTAAGGTTTATGATACCTCACCAGATACCGCAACACCATTGACAAATATATAAAAAGAAGGCGAGTACCTTCTTTTTATATATTTTACAATCCTGCAAATTCTTTGATTTCTTGCGCTGACATTGAAGAGTCGCAACGGACATTGATTTGTCCATCTGCAATGTGAACGAAGCCTGGTACAGTTGGAATTCCGTAGCGTGAGCGGAATTCTTGCAACTCATTGAGTTGGCTTGCTTCTTCACTATTAATGAAGTAGATGTGGGCTTTGGTTTCAGCTACGACACCTGCCAAGGTACCAGCAAATTTACGGCAGTAAGGGCAAGTTTTACGACCGATAAAGAAGGTTGCAGTTTCTTTCTTATCAAGAGCTTCTTGCGCACGCGCAACTGTAGTGACTTCAAGATCTTTGATGTTATCTAAAAATTGTTCCATGAGATTACCTCGCTTTCATTGATAAGTCTAGTATGCCATAAAGTTTCTAAAATTGCTTAGATTTGATACGAAAAAAAAGATGAGATTGGTTGGTCTCATCTTTTCTAGTGTTTTATTTTACAAACGCATTGATTTCTGCTTCGATATTAGCAATCTTAGCTTGTGATTCTTCGTTGGTTTCACCTACAACTGCAATGTAGAACTTGATTTTTGGTTCTGTACCTGAAGGGCGAACGGCAATCCATGAACCGTCAGCAAGTGTGTATTTCAACACATCACTTGGAGGAGTTGTTAAGTTTGTAACGGTACCGTCAGCAGCAGTAGCAGTTTGTGCCTTGAAGTCTTCTACGACAGTGATAGATGTTGAGTTCCATTCTTTTGGAGCATTGTTGCGGAATTTAGCCATAATTGCTTTGATTTGTTCAGCACCATCGACACCTGAAAGGGTAACAGAGATAGTCTTTTCAGCGTAGTAGCCGTACTCTTTGTAGATTTCTTCGATACCGTCAGCAAGTGTTAAACCACGTGAACGGTAGTAGGCAGCAAGCTCAGCAACGACGAGAACGGCTTGGATAGCATCTTTATCACGAACGAATGGTTTAATCAAGTAACCGAAGCTTTCTTCAAATCCCATCATGTATGTGTGATTGTGTTTTTCTTCGAATTCTTGGATTTTTTCAGCGATGAATTTGAAACCAGTCAAGACGTTGAACATAGTTGCGCCGTAGCTTTCAGCAATCTTCGTTACCAAGTCAGTTGATACGATAGATTTACATAGAGCTGCATTTTCAGGAAGAGTTCCAGCATTTTTGTGGGCTTCCAAGATGTATTTAGCCATGATAGCACCGATTTGGTTACCTGAAAGGTTGAGGTAGCTACCATCTTTTTGTAGAACTTCAACACCAACACGGTCAGCATCAGGGTCAGTTGCCACAAGAACATCTGCACCAACTTGACGACCAAGTTCTTCAGCAAGAGCAAAGGCTGCTTGGCTTTCTGGGTTTGGAGATTTTACAGTTGAGAAGTCTGGGTCAGCAGTTGCTTGCGCTTCAACAACTTGAACAGAGTCAAATCCTGCTTGGGCAAGAGCACGACGAGCCAACATTTCACCAGTACCATGCAGTGGTGTGTAGACAATCTTCATGTCTTTACCAAATTCTTCAATCAAGGTTGGGTTGATGTTAACGTCCTTAACTTCTTTGAGGTATTCTACATCGACAGCTTCGCCGATGACTTCAATCAAGCCAGAAGCTTTTTCAGCTTCCACATCAGCAACTTCAACTGCAAATGGATTTTCGATTGCACGGATATAAGTAGTCAAAGCGTCCGCGTCGTGTGGAGGCATTTGTCCACCATCTTCACCGTAAACCTTGTAACCGTTAAATGGAGCAGGGTTATGGCTAGCTGTGACCATGATACCTGCGAAACAGTTGAGGTGACGAACTGCAAATGATAGTTCTGGAGTTGGACGAAGGCTTTCAAAAACGTAAGATTTGATACCGTGTTTAGCAAGAACTGCTGCAGATTCAAAGGCAAACTCAGGTGAGAAGTGACGGCTATCGTAGGCGATTGCCACACCGCGTTCTTTTTCGTTTCCACCTTTTGACTCAATCAAACGAGCCAATCCTTCAGTAGCTTGGCGAACAACGTAGATGTTGATGCGGTTTGTACCAGCACCAATCAAGCCACGCATACCTGCAGTACCAAATTCAAGATTAGTATAGAAGGCATCTTCCTTTGTTTTTTCATCCATATTTTCCAAATCTTGACGAAGGTAGTCAGGAAGATCCGCAAAATCAACCCATTTTTGGTAATTTTCTTGGTAAGACATTAAAATTCTCCTTTTGTAAATTGTTTTAACCGTTCACATTATAGCATTTTTTAGCATTTTAGTAAAACCTTAGCATAATTTTCAGAATAGTGGTGACATATGCCGGTTTATCAAGTCTTGAATGCCTTAGGGAAACATGCTATACTACTTGTATGATTATTTTACAAGCTAATAAAATTGAACGTTCTTTTGCTGGAGAGGTTCTTTTTGATAATATCAACTTGCAGGTCGATGAACGAGATCGGATTGCTCTTGTTGGGAAAAATGGTGCAGGTAAGTCTACTCTTTTGAAGATTTTGGTTGGAGAAGAGGAGCCAACTAGTGGAGAAATCAATAAGAAAAAAGATATTTCTCTGTCTTACCTAGCCCAAGATAGCCGTTTTGAGTCTGAAAATACCATCTACGATGAGATGCTTCATGTCTTTGATGACTTGCGTCGTACGGAGAAACAACTTCGTCAGATGGAGCTAGAGATGGGTGAAAAGTCTGGTGAGGATTTGGATAAGCTGATGTCAGATTATGACCGCTTATCTGAGAATTTTCGCCAAGCAGGTGGCTTTACTTATGAAGCTGATATCCGAGCGATTTTAAATGGATTCAAGTTTGACGAGTCTATGTGGCAGATGAAAATTGCTGAGCTTTCTGGTGGTCAAAATACTCGTTTGGCTCTAGCCAAAATGCTCCTTGAAAAACCTAATCTCTTGGTTTTGGATGAGCCAACCAACCACTTGGATATTGAAACGATTGCCTGGCTAGAGAATTACTTGGTAAACTATAGCGGTGCCCTTATTATTGTCAGCCACGACCGTTATTTCTTGGACAAGGTTGCGACGATTACGCTGGATTTGACCAAGCATTCCTTGGATCGCTATGTGGGCAATTACTCTCGTTTTGTTGAGTTGAAGGAGCAAAAACTAGCTACTGAGGCAAAAAATTATGAAAAGCAACAGAAGGAAATTGCAGCTCTGGAAGACTTTGTCAATCGCAATTTAGTCCGAGCTTCAACGACCAAACGTGCCCAATCTCGCCGTAAACAGCTGGAAAAAATGGAGCGTTTAGACAAGCCTGAAGCTGGTAAGAAAGCAGCCAACATGACCTTCCAGTCTGAAAAAACGTCTGGTAATATCGTTTTGACAGTTGAAAATGCAGCCATTGGTTATGATGGGGAAATATTGTCCGAGCCAATCAACCTAGACCTTCGTAAAATGAACGCTGTCGCTATCGTTGGTCCAAATGGAATCGGCAAGTCAACCTTTATTAAGTCTATAGTGGACCAGATTTCTTTTATCAAGGGGGAAAAGCGATTTGGGGCTAATGTTGAGGTTGGTTACTATGACCAAACCCAAAGCAAGCTGACACCAAGTAATACCGTATTGGATGAACTCTGGAATGATTTTAAACTGACACCAGAAGTTGAAATTCGCAACCGTCTAGGTGCCTTCCTTTTCTCAGGAGATGATGTTAAAAAATCAGTCGGCATGCTGTCTGGTGGCGAGAAAGCTCGTTTACTTCTGGCTAAACTTTCCATGGAAAACAATAATTTTTTGATTCTGGATGAGCCGACCAACCACTTGGATATTGATAGCAAGGAAGTGTTGGAAAATGCCTTGATTGACTTCGATGGAACTCTTCTATTCGTCAGCCACGACCGTTACTTTATCAATCGTGTGGCAACTCATGTACTGGAATTGTCTGAGAAGGGTTCGACTCTTTACTTGGGAGATTACGACTACTATGTTGAGAAGAAAGCAGAAGTAGAAATGACTCAGGCTGAGGAAGCTTTAACCAGCAATCAAGCAAAAGAAGTGAGTACAGTCAATGATTATCAGGCTCAGAAAGAAAGTCAAAAAGAAGTTCGTAAGCTCATGCGACAAATCGAAAGTCTAGAAGCTGAAATTGAAGAGCTAGAAAGTCAAAGTCAAACCATTTCTGAACAAATGTTGGAGACAAACGATGCCGAAAAACTGATGGAATTACAGGCTGAGCTGGACAAAATCAGCCATCGTCAGGAAGAAGCCATGCTTGAGTGGGAAGAATTATCAGAGCAGGTGTAGAAGGAGTAATAGATGGTAGAATATAAATATTTTAACAGAGTTTATAATGAAGTGACTAATAAAAATTTTTCGGATAGTTTCATTTTTTTTAAAGATGATTGGAATGATTATGGCTATTACATTACTTTTCGTGTTTATTACTATGACGAAGATTGTGGCGAAAGATACATAGGTAGTTATAGAATTTACGAAGCTGAGATAGAAGAACAAAAGGATATTAACGGAATTAAATCTATTTTTAAATTGACTGAAGCTGATTTTGATATGAATCAAAAGTATTCTTTGGCTTGTAATCTAGAATTTTATCGAAACTTATATGAATTATGTTCAGAAAATTATGATGAATTTCTTGCAATACATAATGATCTTATACTTAATGACTTACCAGAAGGAATAAAAGAAAATGAAGGAGTAAAGTTTGCTCTTTTAAGAAATGATGGGGTAACAAATAGTGAAGATATAATTAAATTTAATGAAGCTCTAAAAAAACTAGATTCGAATTTAAATGTTGGGAATTATCTTTCTTCGGATAAGATTACGGAGTATTTTTTGACTTTATTAGAAGAGGAACGAGTAGAAGATTTAAAAAAAGAAATTGAAGATTTAGTTGAAAAAAGTAATTTTAACTATAATCTATTAAAAAAGTTAATTGAACATTGTATTGAGAACTCATCTAAAGATACCCATCAAGTGTATTATAATACTTTACTTTCATTGGTAAAAAAGAAAAATTACGAACAGCTAAAGTCAGAGTTAGAAACTATTGACAAAGATGAATTGAAAGAAATATCGGACAATGTAAATATTATAAAAGATAAATTAAAATATAGAGTAGAAGGTGAGGATTTTATTCACTATACTTCACTAAATACCTTGAAATTTTTGCTTTATAAAATTGATGATAAAGATAATTATCCTAGATTACGACTTAGTAATGCCAGACAAATGAATGATCCAAATGAAGGGTATACATTTCTTAATCTCATAGGAATTAAGAAAGAGGAATTATCTCAAACTGATTATGATACATCGCCGTTCTTTTTTGCTTCTATGACACAAACTGGAAATGGGCAAAATCTAGATGATAGTCTTCCAATGTGGAAGCAGTATGGTGATGATGCAAAAGGGATTAATCTAACATATCATTCTGAGTACATTAAAAGCTTAATAGAAGATGGAATAGAAATTTATAAAGTTTGTTATAATGTTAAAGAAGATTTACTAGAGGAAGAAATAAATTCAATAAAATCAGCATTTAACGAAATTAAAAATTATGACGATGATAAAGAAAAAGAAGGTATCTTTTTATCAGCATTAAACCTAATTGATGACATTCGTTATTTGTTTAAAGATGCAGATTATAGCTATGAAAATGAATATAGAATTATTCAATCTTATGAAGGCAACGAAGATGTTATTTTTTCTAGCGAAAGTTCTAATAGTGTGATTCCTGGTCTATATGCTTATATTGACAAAGAACTAAAATATTCAAAAATTAAACTTGGTCCTAAATGTGATGATATTGATTTTGTTGCTCCCTATATAAAATTCGTTGATAGAAATATTGAAGTAACTAAGTCGCAAATATCTTACCGTTAATTCATTAATTTTGAATGTTTATTTTGTAAAAAAGGGTGTAAAGATGGAACATCTTGGAAAAGTATTTCGTGAATTTCGAACAAGTGGAAATTATTCTTTAAAGGAGGCGGCAGGGGAGTCCTGTTCAACCTCTCAGTTATCTCGCTTTGAGCTTGGGGAGTCTGACCTAGCAGTCTCACGTTTTTTTGAGATTTTGGATAACATTCATGTAACAATCGAAAATTTCATGGACAAGGCAAGAAATTTTCACAATCATGAACATGTTGCCATGATGGGACAAATTGTACCCCTTTACTACTCAAATGATATTACAGGTTTTCAAAAGCTTCAAAGAGAACAACTTGAAAAGGCTAAGAGTTCGACAAATCCTCTCTATTTCGAGTTGAACTGGATTTTGCTACAAGGTCTGATTTGTCAAAGAGATTCGAGTTATGATATGAAGTTGGATGATTTGGATAAGGTAGCAGATTATCTCTTTAAAACAGAAGAATGGACCATGTATGAGTTGATTCTGTTTGGTAACCTCTATAGTTTCTACGATGTAGACTATGTCACTCGGATTGGTAGAGAAGTTATGGAGAGGGAGGAATTTTACCAAGAGATTGGTCGCCATAAGAGATTAGTGTTGATTTTGGCCCTCAATTGTTACCAGCATTGTTTAGAGCATCTTTCTTTTGACAATGCAAGCTATTTTGAGGCTTATACAGAGAAGATTATTGGTAAAAACATTAGTCTTTATGAACGAAATATTTTACATTACCTAAAAGGTTTTGCCTTCTATCAAAAAGGGCAGTGTAAAGAAGGTTGTAAGCAGATGCAAGAAGCCATGCATATTTTTGATGTGCTAGGTCTCCCAGAGCAAGTAGCCTACTATCAGGAACACTACGAAAAATTTGTCAAAGATTAATTTTCCCAAATAAGGGAAAAAATAAAAAGCTCCTTTCGGTTTTGATACAATAGTTTCAAAATTTGAGAGGAGTTTTTATATGAATCGCTATGCAGTGCAGTTGATTAGTCGCGGAGCTGTTAACAAGATAGGGAATATGCTCTATGATTATGGAAATAGTGTCTGGTTGGCTTCCATGGGGGCTATCGGACAAACAGTTTTAGGAATGTATCAGATTTCTGAACTCGTCACATCTATTCTCGTAAATCCCTTTGGTGGAGTTATATCAGACCGTTTTTCTCGTCGTAAGATTTTAATGGTGACAGACCTTATTTGTGGGATTCTTTGTCTGGCTATTTCTTTCATAAGGAATGACAGCTGGATGATTGGGGCTTTGGTTTTTGCTAACATTGTTCAGGCTATTGCTTTTGCCTTTTCTAGACCAGCAAATAAGGCCATTATCACAGAATTGGTAGAGAAGGATGAACTGGTCCTCTACAATTCTCGTTTGGAGTTGGTCTTGCAGGTTGTCAGTGTGAGTTCTCCTGTACTTTCTTTTCTGGTTTTACAATTTGCAAGTCTTCGCATTACCTTGGTATTAGATGCCCTTAGTTTTTTTCTCGCTTTTGGCTTGGTAGCCTTGCTTCCAAAGAAAGAAGAGAAGACTATGGGTGAGAAGAAACTCACATTCAAAGTTATTTGTGCTGATATCAAGGAGGGAGTTCACTATATTTTGAAGCAAAAGGAAATCTTCTTTTTGTTAGTCATGGCTTCAAGTGTCAATTTTTTCTTCGCAGCCTTTAATTACCTCCTCCCCTTTTCAAATCAGCTCTATGGAGTTCAAGGTGCCTATGCCACTATTTTAACTATGGGTGCTATCGGTTCTATTGTTGGGGCGCTGTTAGCTAGTAAGATTAAAGCTAGTATGGAAATGCTTCTGTTTTTATTGGTTCTGACTGGACTTGGAGTGATGATAATGGGTTTCCCCCTCCCCTCCTATCTTGCTTTTTCAGGAAATTTCATTTGTGAACTATTTATGACGATTTTCAATATTCACTTTTTTACTCAGGTACAAACCAAGGTTGAAGGGGAATATCTGGGAAGAGTTCTCAGTTCGATTTATACCTTAGCTATACTATTTATGCCTATTGCAACAGGTTTAATGACCTGGCTGCCAAGTGTCCATCTTTATTCTTTCTTGATTATAGGACTTGGAGTTGTTGTCTTATCTTTCTTAGCTCTAGGCTATGTTCGAACTCATTTTGAAAAAGAGACATAAGTCTGTTTGCGTTTTAAAAATAATTCCAATCTAAGTGTTTTTTTCCGCCCTTCTCGTTTGTGAGGAGGGCTTAGTTTATGGTAAAATGGTTTTATGAATAAAAGAATGAATGAGTTAGTCGCCTTGCTCAATCGCTATGCGTCTGAGTACTATACTAGCGATAATCCCTCGGTTTCAGACAGTGAGTATGATCGCCTTTACCGAGAGTTGGTTGAGTTAGAAACTGCCTATCCAGATCAAGTGCTAGCAGACAGTCCGACCCATCGTGTTGGTGGTAAGGTTTTAGATGGTTTTGAAAAATACAGTCATCAGTATCCTCTTTACAGCTTGCAGGATGCTTTTTCACGTGAGGAGCTTGAAGCTTTTGATGCGCGTGTTCGTAAGGAAGTGCCTCATCCAACCTATATTTGTGAGCTGAAAATAGATGGCTTGTCTATCTCGCTGACTTATGAAAAGGGGATTTTAGTTGCTGGGGCAACGCGTGGAGATGGTTCTGTTGGGGAGAATATCACGGAAAACCTCAAGCGTGTTAAGGACATTCCTTTGACCTTGCCAGAAGAACTAGATATCACAGTTCGTGGGGAGTGTTACATGCCACGTGCTTCTTTTGACCAGGTCAACCAAGCTCGCCAAGAAAATGGAGAGCCTGAATTTGCTAATCCTCGTAATGCGGCGGCAGGAACCCTGCGACAGTTGGATACAGCAGTAGTTGCCAAGCGTAATCTTGCTACCTTCCTCTATCAAGAAGCCAGTCCTTCAACTCGTGACAGTCAAGAAAAAGTTTTGAAGCACCTAGAACAACTTGGTTTTGTAGTCAATCCCAAGAGAATTCTAGCTGAAAGCATGGATGAGATATGGGATTTCATCCAAGAAGTAGGACAAGAACGGGAACATTTGCCTTACGATATTGATGGAGTGGTTATTAAAGTCAATGACTTAGTAGGTCAAGAAGAACTCGGTTTTACAGTTAAAGCGCCTAAGTGGGCAGTGGCCTACAAGTTCCCAGCTGAAGAAAAAGAAGCACAACTCCTATCAGTTGATTGGACAGTTGGTCGTACGGGCGTTGTGACTCCAACTGCCAATCTGACTCCCGTTCAGCTTGCTGGGACAACTGTTAGCCGTGCGACCCTGCACAATGTGGATTATATTGCTGAAAAAGATATCCGCAAAGACGACACGGTCATCGTCTATAAGGCCGGGGACATCATCCCTGCCGTTTTACGTGTGGTAGAGTCCAAACGGATTTCTGAAGAAAAACTAGATATCCCTACAAAATGCCCAAGTTGTGACTCTGACTTGTTGCACTTTGAAGATGAAGTGGCTCTCCGTTGTATCAATCCGCGTTGCCCTGCTCAAATCATGGAAGGCTTGATTCATTTTGCTTCTCGTGATGCTATGAATATTACAGGTCTTGGTCCATCTATTGTTGAGAAACTATTTGCTGCCAATTTAGTCAAGGATGTGGCGGATATTTATCGTTTGAAAGAAGAGGATTTCCTCCTTTTAGAGGGGGTTAAGGAAAAGTCTGCTTCTAAACTGTATCAAGCCATTCAAGCATCTAAGGAAAATTCAGCTGAGAAACTCTTGTTTGGTTTGGGAATTCGCCATGTCGGAAGCAAGGCCAGTCAGCTGTTGCTTCAACATTTCCATTCGATTGAAAATCTGGCTCAGGCAGATCCAGAGGAAGTGGCTAGTATTGAAAGTCTAGGTAGCGTGATTGCCAAAAGTCTTCAGACTTACTTTGCTACAGAAGGCTCTGAAATTCTCCTCAGAGAATTAAAAGAAGCTGGAGTCAATCTGGATTATAAAGGACAGACTGTAGTAGCGGATGCAGCCTTGTCAGGTTTGACAGTTGTATTGACCGGAAAATTGGAGAGACTCAAGCGCTCAGAAGCTAAAATTAAACTCGAAAGTCTGGGTGCCAAAGTGACAGGCAGTGTTTCTAAAAAGACAGACCTCGTCGTTGCAGGAGCAGATGCAGGAAGTAAACTGCAAAAAGCACAAGAACTTGGTATCGAAGTTCGAGATGAAGCATGGCTAGAAAGTCTGTAATGATCTTTTAAAAACAGAGTTTAGACAGTATGACAATGCTTGTTAATCAGGACAAAATCGGTAAAGAATTTATTAGTGAAATAGAAAGAAAATAGAAGTAAAAAGGAAAAATAAACAATGTATAACTATCCTATGCGCATTCATTACCATCGCAAGAATGGAGAATACGACACCTGCTCTTTTGTAAAAAGTCAAGACCAGCAAATTGATTTGCTAACCTATAAAGAAGATTATTTTGGAGCTTCATTTAGTTTTGAACATCCAAGCGCTCATCCCCTAGAAAGCTTGAATTTTGTAGTTCATACAGGCCAAACCAGTAAAGAATATGCTATCCGTTTTAATCACTATCCTCTTTTAACAGAAGTCTGGATTTTGGAAGGGGATGACAGAATTTATTACTCTGAGAATCCTGCTATTGCTAGTCCTTTCTATAAAAATCAAAATCCTTTTGCCTTTGATAAGGCCATTAACAGTGCTAGTTTTGATCATCATTGGGGTTACCAAGGGGAATTGGGGTGCCGTGTAGAGGATAATCAAGCTCATTTTGCTCTTTGGGCTCCAACAGCGACAGAAGTGCAGATAGTCGTTTATGAATCAGCTGCTAATGACGCACCTGTTTGGAAAACTTTTGATATGGAAAGAGGCAATAGCTACTCTTATAATCATAAAGACAATACAATCGGTGTCTGGAGTTTGGATGTTGAGGAAGATTTGACTGGTAAGGCTTATCAGTATCAAGTCCAATTCCCTCATCACCAAACACTGACACGCGACCCATACACAATTGCGACCAGTCCTGATGGCAAACGTTCAGCTATCCTGAGTTATGTAGAAAAGCAAGTTGCAAACTTCGAGGTCAAGCATGGTTCTGAGGCTACTTGGCGCTTGGCAAATCCATGTAAGGCAGTTATTTGTGAAATGCACATTCGTGATTTGACCAAATCACCGACCTCAGGTGTAGATGAACATCTTAGAGGAACTTTCTTGGGTGCTGCCCAGACTGGAACGGTTAACCAGTACGGTCAGTCAACTGCTTTTGATTACATCAAGAAGCTGGGCTACAATTATGTTCAGTTGCAACCAATTGCAGACCGTCACAAAGAATACGATGAGGATGGGAATGTAACCTACAACTGGGGTTATGACCCACAAAACTACAATGCACCAGAAACGAGCCTTTCAACGAATCCAGAGGATCCAGCACAGGTCATTCGTGATTTGAAGACCATGGTTCAAGCCTATCATGATGCGGGTATTGGTGTCATTATGGATGTGGTTTATAACCATACCTTCTCAGTTGTTGATGCACCTTTCCAAACAACTGTCCCTGATTACTATTATCGTATGAATCCAGACGGTACCTTTCAGAATGGAACGGGTGTTGGAAATGAAACGGCCAGTGAACACGAAATGTTCCGCAAGTATATGATTGATTCTCTCCTATACTGGGTGCAAGAATACAACATTGACGGCTTCCGTTTTGATTTGATGGGGATTCATGATGTCAAGACAATGCAGATGATTCGTCAGAGTTTGGATGAAATCGACCCTAACATTATCCTCTATGGAGAAGGTTGGGATATGGGAACAGGTCTTGCTCCTTATGATAAGGCCAAGAAAGACAATGCCTACCAGATGCCAAACATCGGTTTCTTTAATGACAATCAACGCGATGCTGTCAAAGGTGGAGAAGTTTACGGTGCTATTAAATCAGGTTTTGTCAGTGGTGCTGCGACAGAGCCAATTCTAGCTAAAGCGATCCTAGGTAGTCGTGAATTAGGAACCTATACACATCCAAATCAGGTGCTTAACTATGTAGAGGCCCATGATAATTACAATCTTCACGATTTGTTGGCAACCCTTCATCCAGACCAAAGTTCAGAACAAATCATGCGCAAGGTTGAGACAGCCACAGCTATGAACCTACTCATGCAAGGGATGGCCTTTATGGAAATCGGTCAAGAATTTGGTCGTACTAAACTAGTTGCGACTGGTGAAAATGGCGAGTTAACCCATGACGATAGAGAGCGTGCTATGAATAGTTATAATGCACCTGACAGTGTGAATCAAGTCAACTGGGACTTAATTAATGAGCGTCAAGACAGTATTGAGTTTATTCGTCAAATTATCAGATTGAAGACAGAAACCGGTGCATTTTCTTACCCTACTTATGATGAAATTTACCATCATGTTTTTGTTCATTCAGCCCACGAACATAGCGGTTGGATTGTCTATGAGATTCACGGGGAAGATCACTTATTGGTAGTCTTTAATGCTAAAGGGGAACCCTTCCAGTTTGAAAATCCTGGGAATCTAGAACTATTGGTGACCAATAGCCATTTAAGTGATAAAGACAGGGTTGGTGGCGTTAGTGCTAGCGTATTTAAAGTTTTGTAGAATAGAGTTACAATTTAAATTTATTTGTGGTGCTTTATCTGTTAATAAAATCAGGAGATTCGTTTCCTGATTTATTTTTTTACTTTAAATTATATTTTTGTTAGCTAAATAACGAACTTTATGATAGTATTATAAAAAACAATTCGTTTTCAAAGCGTTTCTGAAAATTTCTTGATTTACAAGTGAACATATCAGTGAATTTGTTGAAGACTTTCAAAAAATTTTTTTGCAAATTCCGTAATTTACTTGAATCTTCCCTAAAAAGGTAGTATAATAAATCTATAGAAAACGCTTACAGAATTAGGAGGGTGTATGGATAATAAAAAAGCTTTAGAAACCTTTATGACAGGTGAAAATTTTCACCTCCAGCACTATCTGGGAGCTCATAGGGAAGAAAAAAATGGTGAGTATGGCTACACTTTTCGTGTGTGGGCACCCAATGCTCAAGCTGTACACTTGGTAGGGGATTTCACCAATTGGGTTGAAAATCAAATTCAAATGGAACGGAATGAATTTGGTGTTTGGGAAGTCTTTACCAGTCTTGCTCAAGAAGGCCAAATTTATAAGTACCATATCACGCGTGCAAATGGTCATCAGCTGATGAAGATTGACCCTTTGGCTGTTCGATATGAGGCACGACCTGGTACTGGGGCTATTTTAACAGATATTCCAGAAAAGAAATGGAAGGATGGACTTTGGTTAGCTCGTAGAAAACGATTGAGCTTTGAAGAGCGTCCTGTCAATATTTACGAGGCTCATGCGGGCTCTTGGAAGAGAAATCCTGATGGCAGCCCCTATAGTTTTTCTCAATTGAAAGATGAACTCATTCCTTACTTGGTTGAGATGAATTATACTCACATTGAGTTTATGCCCCTGATGTCTCACCCGCTTAGTTTGAGTTGGGGCTATCAGCTTATGGGTTACTTTGCTCTAGAGCATGCCTATGGTCGTCCTGAAGAGTTTCAAGATTTTGTTGAGGAATGTCACTTAAACAATATTGGGGTTATTGTAGACTGGGTACCTGGTCACTTTACTATCAATGATGATGCCTTGGCCTATTATGATGGAACACCGACTTTTGAATACCAAGACCATAATAAGGCTCATAACTACGGTTGGGGAGCACTCAATTTTGACCTTGGAAAGAATGAAGTTCAGTCCTTTTTGATTTCTAGTATCAAGTTTTGGATTGACTTTTATCATCTAGATGGTATTCGCGTGGATGCGGTTAGCAACATGCTCTATCTTGACTACGATGATGCTCCATGGACACCTAATAAAGATGGTGGTAATCTCAACTATGAAGGTTATTATTTCCTTCAACGCTTGAATGATGTGATTAAACTAGTTCATCCAGACGTTATGATGATAGCTGAGGAAAGTTCATCAGCTACTCAGATTACTGACACTAAGGATTCAGATGGTCTAGGATTTGACTACAAATGGAATATGGGTTGGATGAATGACATCCTCCGTTTCTATGAAGAAGATCCGATTTATCGTAAATATGACTTTAACCTGGTGACTTTCAGCTTTATGTATGTCTTCAAAGAGAATTATCTCCTACCATTCTCACACGATGAAGTGGTTCATGGCAAGAAGAGTATGATGCACAAGATGTGGGGAGATCGTTACAATCAATTCGCAGGCTTGCGCAATCTATACACTTACCAAATTTGTCACCCAGGTAAAAAATTGCTCTTCATGGGTAGTGAATATGGGCAATTCCTAGAATGGAAATCTGAAGAACAGTTGGAATGGTCAAACCTAGAAGATCCAATGAATGCTAAGATGAAGTATTTCACTTCTCAGCTAAACCAGTTTTACAAAGACCACCGATGTCTGTGGGAAATTGATACCAGCTATGATGGTATTGAAATCATCGATGCGGATAATCGAGACCAGAGTGTTCTTTCCTTCATCCGTAAGGGTAAGAAGGATGATATGTTAGTCTGTATCTTTAATATGGCACCTGTTGAACGAAAAGATTTTACAATCGGACTTCCTGTTGCAGGGATTTACGAAGAAGTCTGGAATACTGAGTTGGAAGAGTGGGGAGGCGTTTGGAAAGAACATAATCAAACTGTGCAAACGCAAGAAGGACTCTGGAAAGATTATGAGCAGACCTTGACCTTTACCCTACCGGCTATGGGAGCAAGTGTTTGGAAAATCAAACGCCGCTTGAAACCTACTAAAACCGTAACAACTAAAAACCAAAAAGGAGTAGAAAATGAAGAATGAAATGTTAGCTTTGATTCTTGCTGGTGGGCAAGGAACTCGTCTCGGTAAACTCACTCAAAGCATCGCAAAACCAGCTGTGCAATTTGGTGGGCGCTACCGTATCATTGACTTTGCTCTTTCAAACTGTGCCAACTCAGGCATCAACAATGTTGGAGTCATTACACAGTACCAACCACTTGCTCTCAACAATCATATCGGGAATGGTTCAAGCTGGGGACTAGATGGTATCAATTCTGGTGTCTCTATTCTTCAACCTTATTCTGCAAGTGAAGGAAATCGTTGGTTTGAGGGGACTAGCCACGCTATTTACCAAAATATTGATTATATCGACAGTGTCAACCCTGAGTATGTCTTAATTCTCTCTGGGGACCACATCTATAAAATGGACTATGATGATATGCTCCAGTCTCACAAGGATAATAATGCTAGTTTGACAGTCGCAGTTCTTGATGTTCCTCTGAAAGAGGCTAGCCGTTTTGGTATCATGAACACAGATGCCAATAACCGCATTGTTGAATTTGAAGAAAAACCAGCTCAACCTAAATCGACCAAAGCTTCTATGGGGATCTATATCTTTGATTGGCAACGTCTCCGCAATATGCTTGTTGCTGCTGAAAAGAGCAATGTCGATATGTCAGACTTCGGTAAAAATGTTATTCCAAACTACCTTGATTCAGGTGAAAGTGTCTATGCCTATGAATTTAATGGTTACTGGAAAGACGTTGGTACAATTGAGTCTCTTTGGGAAGCGAACATGGAGTACATTTCACCAGAAAATGCCTTGGATAGCCGTAACCGTCAATGGAAGATTTACTCAAGAAACTTGATTTCACCACCAAACTTCCTTGGGGCAAATGCTCATGTGGAAGATTCCTTGGTTGTCGATGGCTGTTTCGTAGATGGAACTGTTAAACATTCTATCCTTTCAACAGGCGCGCAAGTTCGAAAAGGGGCAGAAGTTGTTGATTCAGTTATCATGAGTGGAGCCATTATTGGACACGGAGCTAAAATCAAACGTGCCATTATTGGTGAAGGTGCAGTTATTTCTGACGGTGTTGAAATCGATGGAACAGATGAAGTACAAGTTGTAGGATATGATGAAGTAGTGGGGGTAGCAACAGATGAAGATTGATAAATATTCTGCCATTTTAGGAAACACAGTTGGTTTTCATGATATGTCAACACTGACAGACCACCGTCCAGTAGCTAGTTTGCCATTTGGTGGTAAATATCGCTTGATTGACTTCCCGCTTTCAAGTCTTGCTAATGCTGGTGTCCGTAGTATTTTTGGTATTTTCCAACAAGATAATATTAGTTCAGTCTTTGACCATATCCGTTCTGGACGTGAGTGGGGCTTGTCAACTCTTCTTAGCCACTACTATCTAGGGATTTATAACACTCGTGTGGAAAGTAGTACAGTTGGAAAAGAATATTACCAGCAGCTTCTTACTTATTTGAAACGTTCTGGCTCAAACCAAACAGTTTCTCTAAACTGTGATGTTTTGATTAATATTGATCTGAACCAAGTATTCCACCTACACAGTGCAACAAAGGGGCCTATCACTGTAGTTTATAAAAAACTAGCTAAGAAAGATATTTCAGAAGTAAATGCAATCTTGGAAGTGGATGAATCAGACCATGTCCGTTCTCACAAACTCTTTGATAGCAAGTCAACAGATGAAGTTTACAATATGTCTACAGATATCTTTGTCGTTGATACACCTTGGTTGATTGAACGCTTGGAAGAAGAAGCTAAGAAAGAACATCCAGAGAAATTGCGTTATGTTTTACGAGATTTGGCTGCAAAAGAAGGGGCTTTTGCCTACGAATACACAGGTTATTTGGCAAATATTCATTCTGTAGAGTCTTATTACCAAGCTAATAAAGATATGCTTGAATCTCAAAAATTCTACTCTCTATTTACTCCAAACCAAAAGATTTACACAAAGGTAAAAAACGAAGAGCCAACTTATTATGCTAATACATCTAAAGTAAGCACTTCTCAGTTTGCTTCTGGTAGTATCGTTGAAGGTCAAGTGGCTAATTCTGTTTTATCACGTAATATTCATGTCCATAAGGATAGCTTGGTTAAAGATAGCATCTTATTCCCTCGTGTTGTTATTGGAGAAGGTGCTCAGGTAGAATATGCTATCTTGGACAAGGGTGTTGAAGTTGCGGATGGCGTTGTGATCCGTGGAACTGCAGAACACCCAGTCGTCGTTAAGAAAGGTGCTAAAGTAACAGAGGATATTCATTCATGAAAATTTTATTTGTAGCAGCTGAGGGGGCACCCTTTTCAAAAACAGGTGGTTTGGGAGACGTCATTGGGGCTCTTCCTAAATCACTGGTAAAAGCGGGACATGAAGTTGCAGTAATTTTACCCTACTATGACATGGTAGAGGCTAAATTTGGAAATCAGATTGAAAATGTTCTTCATTTTGAGGTGAGTGTTGGTTGGCGCAGACAGTATTGTGGAATTAAGAAAACCGTTTTAAACGGTGTAACCTTCTACTTTATTGACAACCAATATTATTTCTTCCGTGGTCATGTTTACGGTGATTTTGACGACGGAGAACGCTTTGCCTTTTTCCAACTGGCTGCCATTGAGGCTATGGAAAGGATTGACTTTATTCCTGAACTTCTCCATGTTCATGACTACCATACAGCTATGATTCCTTTCTTGTTGAAGGAAAAATACCGTTGGATTCAAGCCTATGAGGGCATTAAAACAGTTTTAACCATTCATAATTTAGAATTCCAGGGACAATTTTCAGAAGGAATGTTATGGGATTTGTTTGGAGTCGGCTTTGAACGTTACGCTGATGGCACCCTTCGCTGGAACAACTGTCTGAATTGGATGAAGGCAGGTATTCTCTATGCGGACCGTGTTTCAACCGTTTCACCTAGTTATGCTCATGAAATTATGACCAGTCAGTTCGGATGTAACTTGGATCAGATTCTTCGAATGGAGTCTGGCAAGGTGTCTGGTATCGTGAATGGGATTGATGCTGACCTTTATAATCCTCAGACGGATGCTCTTTTAGATTATCATTTTAATCAGGACGATTTGTCTGGTAAAGCCCAAAACAAGGCAAAATTGCAAGAAAGAGTTGGCTTGCCAGTTAGAGCTGACGTTCCTCTGGTGGGAATTGTTTCTCGTTTGACACGTCAAAAAGGTTTTGATGTGGTGGTGGAAAGTCTTCACCATATCTTGCAAAATGATGTTCAGATTGTTCTTTTGGGAACTGGAGATCCAGCCTTTGAAGGAGCTTTCTCGTGGTTTGCTCAGATTTACCCAGACAAGCTATCAGCAAATATCACTTTTGATGTCAAACTAGCTCAAGAAATCTACGCTGCATGTGACCTCTTCCTCATGCCAAGTCGTTTTGAACCGTGTGGCTTGTCTCAAATGATGGCTATGCGTTACGGAACCTTGCCATTGGTTCATGAGGTTGGTGGTTTACGAGATACCGTTCGCGCTTTCAATCCAATCGAAGGAAACGGTACTGGATTTAGCTTTGACAATCTTTCACCTTACTGGTTGAATTGGACTTTCCAAACAGCATTAGACTTGTATAGAAATCATCCTGACGTTTGGAGAAACTTACAAAAACAAGCCATGGAGTGTGATTTCTCATGGGATACAGCCTGCAAGTCATACCTTGACTTGTACCATAGTTTAGTTAATTAATAGATAAAATCGTATGATGGCTTCATACGATTTTTGGGCTGTTTAGAGAGGAGAACTGATGTCTCAAGTAAAAGGCTTGTGTGTTATGGATGTTGATGGAACCTTAATTCTAGAAGAAGTGATTGATCTTTTGGGAAGAGAGGTAGGTCGTGAGGAGGAAATATCTCAGATTACAAGTTGGGCAATGCGAGGAGAGTTGAACTTTGAAAGAAGTTTACGAGACAGAGTTTCCTTGTTGGAAGGCCTTCCTGTTTCTGTATTTGATAAAGTCTTCAAGTCTATTCAACTAACGCCAAATGCACAGAAATTTATCTCTATTCTCCAAAAGAATGGCATCCTAGTTGGTCTGGTGTCTGGTGGATTTACACCAATAGTTGAGAGATTAGCAAAATCTCTTGGAATTGCCTATTTCTCTGCCAACCAACTGGAAGTCAAAGGTGGCTTTCTAACAGGGAAATTAGTTGGACAAATTATCAGTCCCCAGGTCAAAAAAGAGACTCTGGAAAAATGGAGAGAGAAACTAAAACTTCCTAAAGAAAGAACGATTGCAATCGGTGACGGGGCCAATGATCTATTAATGTTGAAGTCAGCAGGACTGGGAATTGCTTTTTGTGCCAAAGAAGTGCTCAAAAAAGAAATACCACATCATGTTGACAAGAGGGATTTTTTAGAAGTACTTCCTTTGATTGACTGGTTAGAATGAGGTAAAATATGAAGATTGTAATTGCACCAGATTCATTTAAGGAAAGCTTGACCGCTGAAGGGGTAGCTGAAGCAATAAAAAGAGGATTCCAACAATCGATAGCGGATGTAGAATGTCTTCTCTGCCCTATTGGTGATGGTGGCGAAGGTACTGTAGATGCTATTCGACATTCTCTTGACCTTGAAGAAAAATGGATCCAAGTGACAGGACCTTTTGGACAAAAAGAAGCAATGCGCTATTTTCAAAAAAGTCAACTGGCACTATTTGAAGTTGCCGACTTGGTTGGCCTTGGAAAAATTCCGCTAGAGAAACGAAATCCACTGCAAATCCAAACTTGTGGTATTGGAGAGTTGATTCGCCACCTCATTGTTAAAGGGATTAAAGATATCTATATCGGTGTTGGTGGTACGGCCAGTAATGATGGCGGTATTGGTATTGCTGCTGGTTTAGGTTATCAATTTTATGATAGGGATGGAAATGTCTTACCTGCATGCGGTCAGTCCTTACTAAACTTAGCTTCTGTTTCAACAGAAAATCGCTATGAAATTCCTGAAGATGTGCAAATTCGTATTTTAGCAGATGTCGTGAGTCCCTTATGTGGTCATCAAGGTGCGACTTACACTTTTGGCAAACAAAAAGGTTTACATCCTACTATGTTTGCAGTCGTAGATCAGGCAATCCAAGATTTTTATGAAAAAGTCTCACCTGTAACATTGCAAATTAAAGGAGCAGGAGCTGGTGGAGGCATTGCTGGTGGTTTGTGTACCTTTGCTCAGGCAAGTATCGTATCTGGAATTGACACCTGCCTAGACTTGATTGACTTTGATAAGAAAGTTGCAGATGCTGACTTGGTTATTGTTGGAGAAGGAAGGCTAGATCGTCAAAGCTTTGCTGGGAAAGCGCCTATAGGTGTTGCAAAAAGAACCCCTGTCGGAGTTCCTGTTATTGCTATTTGCGGTAGTCTTGCTGAGGATTTACCTTCCCTATCATTTGAGAATATCCAAGCGGCTTTTTCAATTTTGGAGAAAAGTGAATCTCTAGAAGATAGTTTGAAAAATACCAGTCTCTATTTGGAGCACACGGCTGCCAATATAGGGAGTTTATTAAATATGCGTAAGATTTAGCCAAACCATTTTTTCCATAAGGAGGTTTTGGATGGTTCTTCCTTTTTAACTTCCCAAAGTTTTGCAAAAGCAAGTCGAAGGTTCTTTTCTTCTACTTGAACTGGTGCATTGGTGTGGATAATCAGGCCAAAAGGAGAAGAAATATGCTCTTCAGATACAATGGTAGCTTGACTATCAGTTTCTTTTGCTTCTTTTAAGTAGAAAACTTGTTTGTCAAATTCGATAGTTGGTGAAATCTTCACAAATAGTGGCTCTGCTTTTTCCTGAAGGTTTTCTAAAATAGATAAAAAGCCTTTTTCTAACTGAGGGCTGTTTGCCGTATCAATATCTGCATATCCAAGAACTCTTTCCTCAAAAGTACCAAGATAGCGTCTTTGCTCATCTGGATTTAATTTTGCTCCACCATGAGCTTTTTCAAGTAATTGTTTTGATAAATCTGTCATGAAAACAGTATATCATAAAAGTTAGAATAAAACAGACAAAAGAAAGCGATTACTTTATAAAGTTAAGGAAAATTTGCACAAAGATAACGTTTTTTCTTGAAAAAGGAGGGGTTTTAAGGTATTATAGAGGTGTAAAAAATTTAACTCATAAGGAGAGTAAAAAATGTCAATTATTACTGATGTTTACGCTCGCGAAGTCCTAGACTCACGCGGTAACCCAACACTTGAAGTAGAAGTTTACACTGAATCAGGTGCTTTCGGACGTGGTATGGTTCCATCAGGAGCTTCTACTGGTGAACACGAAGCAGTTGAACTTCGCGACGGTGACAAATCTCGTTACGGTGGTCTTGGTACACAAAAGGCTGTTGACAACGTAAACAACATCATTGCTGAAGCTATCATCGGCTACGATGTACGTGACCAACAAGCTATCGACCGTGCTATGATCGCACTTGACGGTACTCCTAACAAAGGTAAATTGGGTGCCAACGCAATCCTTGGTGTGTCTATCGCTGTAGCTCGCGCTGCTGCTGACTACCTTGAAATCCCACTTTACAGCTACCTTGGTGGATTCAACACTAAAGTTCTTCCAACTCCAATGATGAACATCATCAACGGTGGTTCTCACTCAGATGCTCCAATTGCTTTCCAAGAGTTCATGATCGTACCTGCTGGTGCACCTACATTCAAAGAAGCTCTTCGTTGGGGTGCTGAAATCTTCCACGCTCTTAAGAAAATCCTTAAATCTCGTGGTCTTGAAACAGCCGTAGGTGACGAAGGTGGATTCGCTCCTCGTTTCGAAGGAACTGAAGACGGTGTTGAAACTATCCTTGCTGCTATTGAAGCTGCTGGATATGTTCCAGGTAAAGACGTATTTATCGGATTTGACTGTGCTTCATCAGAATTCTACGATAAAGAACGTAAAGTTTACGACTACACTAAATTTGAAGGTGAAGGAGCTGCTGTACGTACTGCTGCAGAACAAATCGACTACCTTGAAGAATTGGTAAACAAATACCCAATCATCACTATCGAAGATGGTATGGATGAAAATGACTGGGACGGATGGAAAGCTCTTACTGAACGTCTTGGTGGTAAAGTTCAATTGGTTGGTGACGACTTCTTCGTAACAAACACTTCATACCTTGAAAAAGGTATCGCAGAAGGCGCAGCTAACTCAATCCTTATCAAAGTTAACCAAATCGGTACTCTTACTGAAACATTCGACGCTATCGAAATGGCTAAAGAAGCTGGTTACACTGCCGTTGTATCACACCGTTCAGGTGAAACTGAAGATTCAACAATCGCTGACATTGCAGTTGCAACAAACGCTGGACAAATCAAGACTGGTTCACTTTCACGTACAGACCGTATTGCTAAATACAACCAATTGCTTCGTATTGAAGACCAACTTGGTGAAGTAGCTGAATACCGTGGATTGAAATCATTCTACAACCTTAAAAAATAAAATAGTTCAGTGAACTATTTTATCCCGAACCTCGAAATTTAAAAGTTCGGCCGTTGATTTAACAACGTTTCTAGCCCCTCGGATTTTATCCGAAGGGCTATTTTTGTATTTAGGGGGCAAAAAAGGGGCAGTGTTTATGGTATAATAGACAAAAATATTTGAATTAGAAAGAAATTATGTCTAAAGAAATTGATATTGAGTATTACCACCAGCTGGCCTTGCAAAAGCAGAAGGAACACCGTAAAGTCTTAGCCAATTTAAAGAAAAAACCACCAAAAAATCTAGATAAGCTGGCCCAGCAGATTCACGAAGAGGTCTTTGCGGAGATTGATTGTACTGCTTGTGCTAACTGTTGTAAGACCTTGGGGCCTGACTTTAAAGAAGCGGATATTACACGAATCGCTAAGTACTTTAAGATGAAATTACCAGCTTTTGAAGCGGAGTTTCTGCAGGTAGATGAAGATGGTGATAAGGTTTTTAAATCCATGCCTTGTCCCTTTCTAGGAGGAGATAATCTCTGTTCCATCTATGAAGTTCGTCCAAAGGCCTGTCGTGAATTCCCTCATACTGACCGCAAAAAGATCCATCAAATCAACCATTTGACAATTAAGAATACCTTGACTTGTCCAGCGGCCTATCTCTTTGTTGAGAAATTAAAGGATAAGTTATAGAGATTTGTGATTTTAAATCTTGTACAAAGATTACAGGATAAAGAATTCTTATAATAACTCGCAATATGAAGTGAGAACTTCTATGCCTAGACCAAAAACAAAAGAGGAGCTGGTGCTAGCTTCTAAGGAGAATTATGTAAATCTCAAGCTCTTCATCTCTAATCTAAGCGAAGAAGAGTTGCAGACTCCTTTTGATTTTTCAAGAGACCAAAAGAAAAGGGAAGCGCACTGGAAAAGGGATAAGAATCTGAGGGACGTCTTGATTCATCTTTATGAATGGCATCAGTTACTTTTGACTTGGGTACATTCTAATCAAGAAGGTCACGAAAGACCTTTTCTCCCTGAGTCTTATAATTGGAAAACTTATGGACAAATGAATGACGCTTTTTGGAAGAAGCACCAGAAAACTTCTTTAGAAGAAGCGACTAGACTATTAGAGCAATCGCATAAAGAGGTTTTAGAGTTGATAGAAGTTTTTAGCAATGACGAACTCTTTACCAAAGGTGTCTATAAGTGGACAGGAGGGACAAGTCTAGGTTCCTACTTTATCAGTAGCACCTCCAGTCATTATGATTGGGCTCTGAAAAAACTCAAAGCTCATCAGAGAAATTGTAAGAGTAGCTAGTTGAAGTGCTATTGAAATTCACCAAAGGTTTTTCTAAGTTTCGAATAGCTTTTTTTCCTTGTCTTTGAGCAATTCTAACTTTAGAATCCTTCAAAAATTAACATTTAAGGCAATCAATGGCTTAGAAGAGTGCGAAAACATTTATTTTAATGTAATTCTAAGTTTAGAATTGCATTGATATTGAAGCAGAATGAACTATTCGATTCTTAGAATGCCTTAATTCTGAGAAATGTTGATGATAAACTGGTTCGAATGGTTTTTTCTGATTTAGGATGATAGATTGATGGGTGTGATGATGAAAATACAAAAAGAGAAAGTTAGAAAAGAGTTGGTATCCCTCTGTTTGGGGGAGCTTACAGCAGTCCTAGCCTTTTGCTTTTGTTTCTTTCTTTTAAAAAATCGACTTGTTGATTGGAAGAGTGTTGCTGATTTTAAGGAATTTAGCTCAATACAAATATAGAACACATCTCAGGATGTTATATTGATCGAGGTATAAGTATATTTTTTTTTAAAACTGATCTCTGGGCTTGTGGTATAATCGAATTATAAAAAATTATTTCTGCTATTTTTGTAATGATTTATAAATATAAGATTAAGAAAGCTAGAGGTGTTTAGTGGTAAAAAATTTTTTCCTAGGTGTAAATTATCGTAGAATAATTAGCTATACATTGGTTGCATATACAATCATTTGTTGGTTGTTTAAAATTAATATATTACAACCGTATTCTGGACATAAGATGATTATTGCTGTAGTGACAATATTGTCCTTTTACTTTTTAAGAAATAAAAAGAAGGATGAATTTCTATTTGTAACTATATTATATGTACTGCTCCAGCCCGCGTTGGATTATCTAATTACTATAGCCAATATCGACTTAAATGTATTACTAATGGCTAGTGCAATATTGATTTCTGGGAGTTGGCGGATAGACTCTATCAATAAAATTAATACAGCAGCAGATAATTCTCAGTCAAACATAGACTATTTCAACTTAGTATATCTCAATTCGGCTAAGTCTTATGAAATTGCTACCTTAATTGATGATACTGTCAAGACAACTATTCAGAAGGAAAATAGCAGTACAACAAGTCACAAAAACTTTTTTGAAATTGGAACGAGAAATGGTTTGTATTCAGGATATGGAAATAGCAACGAATTAACTACGGAAAGTAAAATTAGTGAAAGTTTCGAAGTTAAAAGCACTAAATCTACGATTTTTAGAAAAGTCTATGAAATGTCCAAAAATTTTCAAGCTGAGAACATAGAGCAAGGAGATTTAATAAAATTTGACAGTGTAACTCTTAATCCCGTAAATGCACAAGATATTCCACTTATATTGCAAGTGTTACAGGCTAGCAAGTTGGACAATCCCAGTACGGAGGGAATTGAGTTAAATATGTCAAACCTACTTTCTACTTTCTTGACTGACTACACGATTGATTATAGTTTCAAACAAGGTAATGAAAAATTCTTGATTCGTTTCCCCTATGGAGAAGTTGAAGGTTTTGAGAATGGGTATAGACATAGTGATTTTCAACTTGGAAAACTTAACTTAGTCGGAATAGATAGAGGTAAGATTAATTTTTCTGAAGTTGATACCATGTCAACAAAATTTTTAGAGTTTATGAGTAAGCAAACCAAGAAAAATAACGTGACGAACAATGTAAAAGATATTATCCCAAAATCCTCATCATCTGAAAAGAGCGATGAATCTGGGTCGGAATTCGAAATAGATTTCAACTATGAAAAGTTAAATGGAACATATCATTTGATAGATGTGATTGCTGTTGTTCAAAAAATCAATGTGGAGAGTGAGTCGTGATTTATTTATATGATGTTACAAGAATAGATGATTTAAAAGAACATTTCTTGGAAAGTAAAAGGATTGATATCACTCGTATTCTATCTTACGATTTCACTAATTTGAGTGAAATAGAAGATATATGCGAGGAGATTGATGCTGTAGATGGATTGGTCATAGATTTATCAGCCTTGATGAATTTAAACGCCTACAATAGTCAGTATATAGGTCGAGTTTTCTTTTCGCTAAGTAGAGTGTCTAACTCCTTTATTTTTTGGCTAAATAAGTTAAAATACGAAAGTGTACTGAAAGAGTTGCCACTTCTATTTGAAGATGAAGAGATAAACAAAAATTTTGCTAATCCAGAAGTTCAAAATTTTAATTCTGACGACGAAACGAAAGATAGTAGTGATACTGAGTTTAGCAATAAAATACAGGAGGTTGCTAGCAACCTAATTGGTCATGATTTATTTAAGGAAGATTTTATACAGAAGTATGAAAACTTTATACTTCTCGAAAGAATAGGAGTCCGGAAGATTTTTTCCGTGTTTCTGATTGGTGAATCTGGAATAGGTAAAACAGAATTTGCTAAGATTTTATCAAAGTCACTCTATCCAGATGAAGAGCTTACCAAAATTAATTTTGGAAATTACTCGACAGAAGGGGTGTTGAATAGTTTAATAGGTTCTCCGCTCGGATACGTTGGAAGCGATGAGGGTGGCGAACTGATTAGAAAAATTAATTCATCCAAATCTAAAATTATTTTGATTGATGAATTTGAAAAGGCGACACCAGCCGTGTTTAATTTTTTTTATGAACTACTAGAAGACGGTAAATTTACAGATAGGCGTGGCATCGCTCATAATCTAAATGGTTATACTATTGTCTTTACTTCCAATATGACTTCTCAGCACTATCTGCAATATATTCCAGCTTCCCTAAGGTCTCGGTTTGATTTACTTAGCGATTTTCAGATTCCTAACTTGGATGAAAAACGCTTATTCATCCAAGAACAAGCAGATAGTCTGGTGGATAAGTTAAATTCTATCAAAAATACTACCTATGAAATTAGCGACGAATTAATGAAAAAAATTCTGAGTTTTTCAGAAGAAAATAATCTTCGTCATATAAAACGCCTTGTTCAAGATGCAATTGCGGAAGATTTCAGAAAAAAATATTGATAAAATTGATATCCTACCTTTCTAGATGAATTAAAATAACAATCACGGTAGAAACCGCAATTGTTTGCGTTTGTTTATAAATTTGCGTTAATTTGTACTGCTGTCTAGGCTGTTAGGGTATAATTAATCTATCAAATTTTTTGAATAACTACTTGGAGTGAGATAGATATGCAAATAAACTACAATAGAAAACAGAAATCAGATATTGTTATTTCTAAACCGTCAGCCAGTGAAGTAGAAAAATACTTGAAAACGTGGAAAAATCTTAAAAATTATAAGTTGCAAGAAGATGCTTTAGATAAATTATTTTTTGAGCTGTTACCAAGTAACGAAGAAATTTCTGACATCTTATTAAAGGTTGCTACGTTGAATGATTTTTATAGTACAAATATTTTTTCAGTTTATCCAGTTGCAGAGCATATTCTGAGTCTTAAAATTGACGAGAGATTGAGACAAGGTGATGTAACTTTAGTCAATGAAATTCAGAATGTCACTATCAATGGAGTAACTAGAAAGTTCTATTCTTTTTCTACCAAATACTGTTCCCATCATAATCCTAAAGAATACCCTATTTATGATAGCTATGTAGAAAAGGTATTGAAATACTTTAGAAAAACAGATAAATTTTCTAAATTTAAGAATGCAGATCTAAAAGATTATCAAAAATTTAAAAATATAATTATTGCTTTTAGAGAATACTACGGATTAGACGAATTTAATCTTAAAGAGATTGATCAGTATTTATGGCAGTTGGGAAAAGAATATTTCCCAAATAAATATTAGCGACTTTTTCTCACTCAGAAAGGAAAACACCAAATTGTCCTACAAATTTCTACTTTTCGATCTCGACCACACCTTGCTTGATTTTGATGCTGCTGAGGATGTGGCTTTGACGCAACTCCTAAAAGAAGAAGGAGTTACAGATCTTCAGGCTTATAAAGACTATTATGTTCCTATGAACAAGGCTCTCTGGAAAGACTTGGAGCAAAAGAAAATTAGTAAACAAGAGCTGGTTAACACGCGCTTTTCTCGTTTATTTTCTAATTTTGGACAGGAAAAAGACGGTAGTTTTCTAGCCCAGCGTTACCAATTTTACCTCGCTCAGCAGGGACAAACTCTTTCGGGTGCTCATGAACTTTTGGACAGTCTCATCGATCGTGATTATGACTTGTATGCTGCGACAAATGGAATAACTGCTATTCAGACAGGGCGTTTGGCTCAATCTGGTCTAGCACCTTATTTCAATCAAGTCTTTATCTCTGAACAATTGCAAACTCAAAAGCCTGATGCTCTCTTTTATGAAAAGATTGGTCAGCAGATTACAGGCTTCAGCAAAGAAAAGGCGCTGATGATTGGAGATTCTCTAACCGCCGATATCCAAGGTGGCAATAATGTTGGTATCGATACTATCTGGTACAACCCTCATCACCTCGAAAATCATACACAAGCCCAGCCAACCTACGAAGTCCATTCTTATCAAGACTTGCTGGATTATTTAGATAAACTGTAAAAAGTGGTTTCCATAGCCACTTTTTGCTATAATAGAGGCAGTAAAAACGAAGGAGTTGGCTATGGAACACTCGTCTTGGCATGCTTTGATTAAGGAGCAATTACCTGAAGGTTATTTCGGGAAAATCAATCAGTTTATGGAGCAGGTCTATGCTCAGGGGACTGTTTATCCACCCAAGGAAAAGGTTTTTCAGGCTCTAGTGACAACACCGCTAGAAGACGTTAAGGTGGTGATTCTAGGGCAAGATCCCTATCACGGGCCAGGTCAAGCGCAGGGTTTGAGTTTTTCTGTACCTGACTCTATCCCAGCTCCGCCATCCTTACAAAATATCTTGAAAGAATTGTCAGATGATCTTGGCGTTAAGAAATCCCATGATTTGACAGCATGGGCTGAGCAAGGAGTCTTGCTTCTTAATGCTTGCTTGACTGTTCCTGCTGGACAGGCCAATGGTCATGCTGGGCAGATTTGGGAGCCTTTTACGGATGCTGTGATTCAGGTTGTCAATAATCTAGACAGGCCAGTAGTTTTTGTACTCTGGGGAGCTTATGCACGCAAGAAGAAGGCCTTGGTTACCAATCCTCACCACTTGATTATCGAATCAGCCCATCCCAGTCCTTTGTCAGTTTATAGAGGATTTTGGGGTTCCAAGCCTTTTTCCAAGGCCAATACATTCTTAAAAGAGACAGGACAAGAGCCAATCAATTGGCTTAGATAAGGAGAAAATATGCCTCAGTTAGCGACGATTTGCTACATTGATAACGGAAAAGAACTGCTCATGCTCCACCGTAATAAGAAGCCCAATGATGTCCATGAAGGGAAATGGATTGGTGTGGGTGGTAAACTAGAGCGTGGAGAGACGCCTCAGGAATGCGCGACACGTGAAATCCTCGAAGAAACAGGACTGAAAGCTAAGCCAGTTCTAAAAGGTGTTATCACATTTCCTGAATTTACACCAGATTTAGACTGGTACACCTATGTTTTTAAAGTGACAGAGTTTGAAGGTGAATTGATTGATTGCAACGAGGGGACGCTGGAATGGGTTCCCTATGACGAGGTTTTGAGTAAGCCTACTTGGGAAGGTGACCATACCTTTGTTGAGTGGCTTTTAGAGGATAAACCCTTCTTTTCAGCCAAGTTTGTGTATGATGGGGATAAATTGTTGGATACCCAAGTCGATTTCTATGAATAAAGGAGAAAGCAGATGCTACTAATCAAAAATGGTCGTGTAATGGATCCCAAGTCTGGTTTGGATCAAGTGTGTGATGTTTTGGTTGAAGATGGAAAGATTATCAAAATTGCGCCTGAAATCAAAGAAGAAGGAGCAGAAATGATTGATGCTACTGGTCTTGTAGTTGCTCCTGGCTTGGTTGATATCCATGTTCATTTCCGTGAACCTGGTCAGACCCACAAGGAAGACATCCATACTGGTGCCCTAGCAGCCGCTGCAGGTGGTTTTACAACGGTTGTCATGATGGCTAATACTAGTCCAACCATTTCAGACGTGGAGACTTTGCAAGAAGTTCTCCAGTCAGCTGCCAAAGAGAAGATTAATGTCAAGACGGTTGCGACCATTACTAAAAATTTTAATGGGCAAGATTTGACAGACTTTAAGGCACTCTTAGAAGCTGGAGCAGTTGGATTTTCAGATGATGGTATTCCACTTGAAAGCAGTAAAGTTGTAAAAGAAGCTATGGAGAAAGCCAAAAAGCTTAATACCTTTATTAGCCTTCATGAGGAAGATCCAGGATTGAACGGTGTTCTTGGATTTAATGAAAACATTGCTAAAGAACATTTCCATATTTGCGGTGCGACTGGGGTGGCTGAGTATGCTATGATGGCGCGTGATGTCATGATTGCCTATGCAACTAAGGCCCATGTTCACATCCAGCATTTATCTAAGGAAGAAAGTGTTAAAGTAGTTGAGTTTGCTCAAGGTTTGGGTGCGCAAGTCACAGCAGAAGTAGCGCCACAGCATTTTTCTAAGACCGAAGCACTTCTTTTGACACAAGGTAGCAATGCTAAGATGAATCCGGCACTTCGTTTGGAATCAGACCGTCGTGCTGTTATTGAAGGTCTTAAATCAGGCATCATCACAGTTATCGCAACTGACCACGCGCCTCATCATGCAGATGAGAAAAACGTTGAGGATATTACCAAAGCGCCATCTGGTATGACTGGTTTGGAAACATCTCTTTCTCTCGGTTTAACTTATTTGGTGGAAGCTGGGGAGCTGAGCTTGATGGAATTACTTGAAAAAATGACATACAACCCATCCAAGCTTTACAACTTTGAAGCAGGTTACTTGGCTGAGAATGGTCCAGCGGACATCACTATTTTTGATGCTAAGGCTGACCGCCTTGTGGACTCCCATTTTGCTTCGAAAGCAGCTAATTCACCATTCATCGGTGAAACCTTAAAAGGGCAGGTTAAATATACCATCTGTAAGGGACAAATCGTCTATCAAAACTAGGTGGGAGTCTGCTCTGTAAACCAAAAGAATAGAGAGCTTATATGTACCAAACCCGTCATTTTAAAGACAAGTTTATCTTATTTTTAAAGATATTTTTCCCTATACTGATTTATCAATTTGCCAATTATTCTGCATCCTTTGTTGATACGACTATGACTGGCCAATACAACACCATGGACTTGGCTGGTGTGTCTATGGCAACCAGTATCTGGAATCCTTTCTTTACCTTCCTGACAGGGATTGTGTCAGCTTTAGTACCCATTATTGGTCACCATCTTGGTCGAGGCAAAAAGGAAGAAGTTGCATCTGATTTTTACCAGTTTATCTATCTGGCCTTGGGTCTATCTGTGCTCTTGCTGGGGATGGTACTTTTCTTGGCACCACCAATCTTGAATCATATTGGCTTAGAAGTATCAGTAGCAGCAGTAGCGGTTCGCTATCTTTGGTTTCTATCTATCGGAATTATCCCCTTGTTGCTCTTTAGTGTCATTCGTTCCTTGCTGGATTCTCTAGGGTTGACCAAACTGTCCATGTATCTCATGCTTTTGTTACTTCCTCTCAATAGTGGATTTAACTATCTTTTGATTTACGGGGCCTTTGGTGTTCCAGAACTGGGAGGTGCTGGCTCTGGATTAGGAACTTCTTTGGCTTATTGGGTCTTGCTGGGGATTTCTGTTCTGGTTTTATTTAAGCAGGAGAAACTCAAAGCCTTACATCTTGAGAAACGCATTCCACTTAATATGGATAAAATCAAGGAAGGGGTTCGCTTAGGTCTGCCCATTGGAGGAACTGTCTTTGCGGAAGTGGCTATCTTTTCCGTGGTTGGCTTGATTATGGCTAAGTTCTCGTCCTTGATTATTGCTAGTCACCAGTCAGCTATGAACTTTTCAAGTCTCATGTACGCCTTTCCTATGAGTATCTCATCGGCTATGGCCATTGTCGTGTCTTATGAAGTGGGAGCTAAGCGATTTGATGATGCGAAAACCTATATTGGTTTAGGAAGATGGACTGCCCTCATTTTTGCGGCCTTCACCTTAACTTTCCTTTACATTTTTAGAGGAAATGTGGCCAGTCTTTATGGTAACGACCCAGAATTTATCAATTTGACAGCGCGCTTTTTGACTTATAGTCTTTTTTTCCAGTTAGCAGATACCTTTGCGGCACCGCTTCAGGGAATTTTACGGGGGTATAAGGATACCGTTATTCCTTTTTACCTTGGTTTGGTTGGTTATTGGGGCGTAGCAATCCCAGTGGCTATTGTATTTGATTCCCTAACAGATTTTGGAGCTTATTCTTACTGGATTGGCTTGATTATTAGTTTGATTGTGAGTGGAGCGCTCTACCGTTGGCGTTTAACTGTGATTATGAAGAGATTTGAATCTTTAGCAAAATCCAAACGCTAAAAAGTTTGTGAAAAAATATTCTTGATAAGAAAATTCCTTGTTTTTACGGGGTTTTCTTTTTTATTTTGTGAAATTTCTTTTAGAAAAACTTTGACAGTATTTGCCAAAAACGGTAAAATAGTAAGGTAAGAAGAAACTTAGAAAGGCAAGAAGATGTCAACTTTAGATAAAAATCTTTTGCTAGAGATGTTCCGTAAGATGGAAGAAATCCGTCGTATGGACTTAAAAATTGCGCAATTAGTAAAGAAAGGGAAAGTGCCAGGAATGACGCACTTTTCTGTTGGAGAAGAGGCGGCTAACGTGGGTGCTATGTTGGCTCTCAATCCAGATGATCTAATTACCTCAAACCACCGTGGTCACGGACAAGCTATTGCCAAAGGAATTGACCTCAACGGAATGATGGCTGAAATCCTCGGTAAATATACTGGAACCTGTAAAGGTAAAGGTGGTTCTATGCATATCGCTGACCTTGATGCTGGTAACCTTGGTGCCAATGGTATCGTAGGTGGTGGTATGGGAATCGCTGTTGGTGCAGCCCTCAGTCAGCAAATGCAACATACTGGAAAAATCGTTGTCTGCTTCTTTGGAGATGGTGCGACCAACGAAGGTGTTTTCCACGAAGCAGTAAATATGGCTTCTATCTGGAACCTGCCAGTCATTTTCTATTGCATTAACAACGGTTACGGTATCTCTGCGGATATCAAGAAAATGACTAATGTGAAGCATATCCATCAACGTAGCGCTGCTTATGGAATTCCTGGAATGTTCATCGAAGACGGTAACAATGTCATAGATGTCTATGAAGGATTTAAGAAAGCTGTAGATCATGTTCGTGGTGGCAATGGTCCAGTCTTGATTGAAAGTGTAACTTATCGCTGGCTTGGTCATTCATCATCTGACCCTGGTAAATATCGTACCCGCGAAGAAGTGGAATTGTGGAAACAAAAAGACCCAATCGAAAACCTTCGCAAGTACCTCATTGAAAACACTATTGCAAGTGCCGAAGAATTGGAAGAAATCCAAACGCAAGTCAAGGAAGCAGTAGAAGCTTCTGTTAAATTTGCAGAAGAAAGTCCATTCCCACCGCTTGAATCAGCCTTTGAAGATATTTACGCAGACTAAGGAGAAAGAGATAAAATGGAAACAAAAACAATGTCCTTCCGTGACACCATTATCCTTGCTATGTCTGAGGAAATGCGTCGCGATGAAAATGTGTTCTTGATGGGAGAAGACGTCGGTGTCTTCGGAGGAGACTTCGGAACTTCTGTTGGAATGCTTGAAGAATTTGGTCCAGAACGTGTTCGTGACTGTCCTATTTCTGAAGCTGCCATCTCTGGAGCAGCAGCCGGAGCAGCCATGACAGGACTTCGTCCAATCGTTGATATGACCTTCATGGACTTCTCGGTTATTGCCATGGACAATATCGTCAACCAAGCAGCTAAAACACGTTACATGTTTGGTGGTAAAGGCCAGGTTCCAATGACTGTTCGTTGTGCAGCAGGTAACGGAGTTGGTTCTGCAGCCCAGCACTCGCAATCACTAGAGTCTTGGTTTACTCATATTCCTGGACTTAAGGTTGTGGCTCCAGGTACACCTGCTGACATGAAAGGACTGCTCAAGTCTTCTATCCGTGATAACAACCCAGTTATTATTCTTGAGTACAAGTCAGAATTTAACCAAAAAGGGGAAGTACCAGTTGATCCAGACTACACGATTCCACTTGGAGTCGGCGAAATCAAACGTGAAGGTACAGATGTAACAGTGGTTACTTATGGAAAAATGCTTCGCCGTGTGGTTCAAGCTGCTGAAGAATTAGCAGAAGAAGGCATTTCAGTTGAAATTGTTGACCCACGTACCCTTGTTCCGCTTGATAAGGATATCATCATTAACTCAGTTAAGAAGACTGGTAAGGTTGTTCTGGTAAACGATGCCCACAAAACAAGTGGCTATATCGGAGAGATTTCAGCAATTATTTCAGAATCAGAAGCATTTGACTATCTAGATGCACCAATCCGCCGCTGTGCAGGAGAAGATGTGCCGATGCCTTATGCACAAAACCTAGAAAATGCAATGATTCCAACAGTTGAAAGCATCAAAGATGCCATCCGTAAAACCTATAACAAAGAATAGGATCACATAAGATAAATTATGTAAAAATCGTATCCTGTCACAAGAAGAGTTGGTTCGATAATAACCGATGAAAGATTTAGTCAGTCTACAAGGTTGGCCGCCTGATAGCGGCAACCGTAGCAACTTGAGATGCATTACGTATCCAAGTTACTTGCAAAGTTGCGACAGGAGGGAGTCGAATCGATAATATTCGACGAACGACTTAGTAAGTCTACTAGGTTGACCGCCTGATAGCGGCAACCGTAGTAACTTGAGATACGTTCCGTGTCCAAGTTACTTGTAGAGTTGAACACGGGCTAAAAGCTCGGAAAAAAGATAAATCTCCTTGGCTTCATCGAAGCCATCGTCGATTTCCTATTTTTCAGTCGCTTTTTACGCCCTTTGTATCATGTAATTGAATTCGGACGGAGGTCTGCGAAAAAAAGATAGATTTCCTTGTGTTCATCGAACACATCGTCAATCTCCTATTTTTTCATTGCCCTCTTCGTCCTTAATATCTTAGTATAGAATTGGAGAGGTCATGGCTGATGACAAGCTAAGAGCGACTCCTGCGGCTAGAAAGTTAGCGAATGATCTAGGGATCAACCTCTACGACGTTTCTGGCTCAGGTGCAAACGGTCGTGTCCACAAAGAAGACGTGGAAACTTATAAAGACACAAATGTGGTTCGCATTTCGCCACTTGCAAAACGAATTGCCCTCGAACATAACATTGCTTGGCAGGAAATCCAAGGAACTGGTCATCGTGGTAAAATCATGAAGAAGGATGTTTTGGCCTTGCTTCCTGAAAATATTGAAAACGACACCATCAAGTCTCCTGCTCAGATTGAAAAAGTGGAAGAAGTCCCTGATAACGTAACACCATACGGTGAAATTGAACGTATCCCAATGACACCAATGCGTAAGGTTATTGCCCAACGTATGGTTGAATCTTACCTAACTGCACCAACCTTCACTCTCAACTATGAAGTTGATATGACTGAAATGTTGGCTCTTCGTAAGAAGGTTCTTGAACCAATCATGGAAGCAACTGGTAAAAAAACTACTGTAACAGACCTTCTTTCACTTGCAGTTGTTAAGACACTTATGAAACACCCATACATCAACGCTTCATTGACAGAAGATGGCAAGACCATTATCACTCACAACTATGTCAACCTTGCGATGGCAGTTGGGATGGATAATGGATTGATGACACCTGTTGTTTACAATGCTGAGAAGATGACTCTTTCAGAGTTGGTTGTAGCCTTCAAGGATGTTATTGGCCGTACCTTGGATGGCAAATTGGCTCCAAGTGAACTTCAAAATTCAACATTCACAATCAGTAACTTGGGAATGTTTGGCGTTCAGTCCTTTGGTCCTATCATCAACCAACCAAACTCAGCTATCCTTGGTGTGAGCTCGACAATCGAGAAGCCAGTTGTCGTCAATGGTGAAATTGTGATTCGCCCAATCATGAGTCTTGGTTTAACAATTGACCACCGTGTCGTAGATGGTATGGCTGGTGCTAAGTTTATGAAAGACTTGAAAGAATTGATTGAAAATCCAATCTCAATGTTGATTTAAGAGCAAGAGTATTCATTTTTAAGATATAGATAAAGGAAGGAAGACATGGCCTTAGAAGTAATTATGCCAAAAGCCGGCGTTGATATGACAGAAGGACAAATCGTCCAATGGAATAAAAAAGTCGGAGAATTTGTAAAAGAAGGAGAAATCCTTTTGGAAATCATGACTGATAAAGTCAGCATGGAATTGGAAGCCGAAGAAGATGGTTACTTGATTGCTATCCTCAAAGGAGATGGGGAAACAGTCCCTGTAACGGAAGTTATCGGTTACCTTGGTGAAGAAGGGGAAAACATCCCAACAGCTGGAGCAGCAGCACCAGAAGCTAGCCCAGCACCTACAGCAAATGCCTCAAACGATGATGGTAAGAGCGATGATGCCTTTGATATCGTTGTGATTGGTGGAGGTCCTGCTGGTTATGTTGCAGCCATTAAAGCTGCCCAACTCGGCGGTAAGGTTGCCCTTGTTGAGAAATCTGAACTTGGTGGAACCTGCTTAAACCGTGGATGTATTCCAACCAAGACCTACCTTCATAACGCTGAAATTATCGAAAATATCGGTCATGCCGCAAACCGTGGTATCGTAATCGAAAATCCAAACTTCACTGTAGATATGGACAAACTCCTTGAAACCAAGTCTAAGGTTGTTAATACCTTGGTAGGTGGGGTTGCAGGTCTTCTTCGTAGTTATGGAGTTACTGTACATAAAGGTATTGGTACTATTACTAAAGACAAGAATGTCTTGGTAAACGGTACTGAATTACTTGAAACCAAGAAAATTATCCTTGCTGGTGGTTCAAAAGTCAGCAAAATCAACGTCCCTGGTATGGAATCTCCACTTGTCATGACTAGTGATGACATTCTTGAAATGAATGAAGTGCCAGAAAGCCTTGTTATCATCGGTGGTGGAGTTGTTGGTATCGAACTTGGTCAGGCCTTCATGACATTTGGTTCAAAGGTAACTGTTATCGAAATGATGGACCGTATCGTGCCAGCTATGGATGCTGAAGTTTCTAAAAATCTTCGCTTGATTTTGGAACGTAAAGGAATGACCATCTTAACTGGTACAAAACTGCAAGAAATCATCGAGGAAAATGGTCAACTTCGTATCAAGGTTGAAGGAAAAGACGATATCATCGCAAGTAAAGCTCTTCTTTCAATCGGTCGTGTGCCGGATCTTGAAGGTATTGGAGAGGTTGAGTTTGAATTGGATCGTGGTCGTATCAAGGTCAACGAATACATGGAAACTTCTGTTCCAGGTATCTACGCACCAGGTGATATTAATGGTACTAAGATGTTGGCTCACGCAGCTTTCCGTATGGGTGAAATTGCTGCTGAAAATGCTCTTAAAGGAAATCATGCTGTTGCCAAGTTGAACTTGACTCCTGCAGCCATCTATACTCTTCCTGAAGTAGCAGCAGTAGGTTTGACAGAAGAACAAGCCCGTGAGAAATACGATGTTGCCATCGGTAAATTCAACTTTGCAGCTAACGGTCGTGCAATTGCATCAGATGCAGCTCAAGGATTTGTTAAAGTCATTGCAGATAAGAAATACGGAGAAATCCTTGGTGTTCATATTATCGGTCCTGCAGCTGCAGAGTTGATCAATGAAGCGTCAAGCATCATCGAAATGGAAATTACTGTTGAAGAAATGTTGAAGACTATCCACGGACACCCAACCTACTCTGAAGTGATGTACGAAGCATTTGCGGATGTTCTAGGAATGGCCATTCATTCACCTAAAAAAAAATAAAAGAAAGATAGATTAGACTGGAAGCTTATTTCCAGTCTCTATCGTATAAAGGGATATCATGAAATATATTATCAATCATTCAAACGACACTGCATTTAATATCGCCTTGGAAGAATATGCCTTTAAACACTTACTAGATGAGGATCAAATCTTCCTACTTTGGATTAACAAGCCATCTATCATTGTCGGGCGTCATCAGAATACTATCGAAGAAATCAACCGTGATTATGTTCGAGAAAATGGTATTGAGGTGGTCCGCCGTATCAGCGGTGGTGGAGCTGTTTACCACGATTTAAATAACCTCAACTACACGATTATTTCAAAAGAAGATGAAAACAAGGCTTTTGACTTTAAGAGCTTCTCAACTCCAGTTATCAATACCCTAGCTCAACTTGGGGTTAAAGCTGAGTTCACAGGTCGTAATGACCTTGAGATTGATGGTAAGAAATTCTGTGGCAATGCACAAGCCTATATCAATGGCCGTATCATGCACCACGGTTGCTTGCTCTTTGACGTTGATTTGTCAGTCCTCGCAAATGCCCTCAAGGTTTCAAAGGACAAATTTGAGTCAAAAGGTGTGAAATCCGTTCGTGCTCGTGTAACCAATATTATCAATGAACTACCAGAAAAAATCACAGTCGAAGAATTCCGTGACTTACTCTTGGAATACATGAAAAAAGAGTACCCAGAGATGACTGAATATGTTTTTTCTGAACAAGAATTGGCTGAAATTAACCGTATCAAGGATACCAAGTTTGGAACTTGGGACTGGAACTACGGTAAATCACCTGAATTTAACGTTCGTCGTGGAACAAAATTTACCAGTGGTAAGGTTGAAGTTTTTGCCAACGTCCTTGAATCAAAAATCCAAGACATCAAGATCTATGGTGACTTCTTTGGTATTGAAGACGTTGCTGCAGTAGAAGATGTCCTTCGTGGGGTGAAATACGAACGCGAAGACGTCCTTAAGGCGCTAGAAACCATTGATATCACACGCTATTTTGCTGGTATTAGCCGTGAAGAAATCGCTGAAGCGGTAGTTGGATAAATCAAAAAGAAGTTGGTTGTAGGACCAGCTTCTTTTTTTGATATGTATTTACATAATTTAAAATACGTAAAATCATAAACTATCTAGAGCATTTTTTTGTTCATCGTTGACGATATGGGTATAGAGGTCAGTGACTTGTGTACTGGCATGTCCTAGCTGATGACTGACCAAAACTTGCGATTTAGTGGCATCATAGAGCCTGGTTGCTAGCGTATGGCGTAGTTTATGGGGTGTTACACGGACTTTGAAGTCCTCAGAGTACTTAGCAACCATTTTCTCAACGCTGGAAGCATCGATACGATTAGGAACACCTCTGTAGAGAGTCAAAAAAAGGGCTGTATCTGTTTTTTCTGTCTTATAGCGTTGATTTCGAATGGCTAGATAATTCTCTAGATAAGGTTTTGCAAAGGCAGCGACATTGACCGAGTCACGTTTGCCCCCTTTTCGAGTGACATCAATAACCATCATTTTGAGATTGAGATCCCTTATATCTAGATTAACTGCTTCAGACAAGCGAACACCGGACGCCAAGAGAAGAGCAATAATGGCCAAATCACGTTCTTTATTTTTATTAAATGAAGATAGGGCGCGATTTGAGAGCTGTTGTGGGTAATCTTGGTCGATATAAGTTAGAAAACCTTCTGTTTCATCACCTAGAAAGAGCTTTTGCTTGATGTTTTCAGCTCTGGCAGCAAGTGTTTCTTTCTTTTTTTTGGTTGAAACTTTTTTCATTACATTACGATAAAAATAAGGTTCCCCCTGATCGTTTTCGACTTCCTCGGTTAGATACTTATAAAGACTGGAGAGAGCTGACAAGGTTCGATTGATAGTTGTCTGAGAAACTCCTTGCTTGGTTGTATTAGCATTCAGCAAAGGGCGTTCACGTAGGTAAAGAATAAAAGATTCCATGTCTTTCTTAGACATATTTTCCAAGACAGATAAAGAAATATCAGATATTCTATCGGCGTTTGAGATACCAGACTCTAAAACCCAGCTGAAAAATCGATCATATTCCTTGAGGTATTCGTACAAGGTTGTAAAACTGTAAGGTACAGCCAGCTTAGATTGGTAGTATTCAAGAACATACCAGGGCATGATTTGTTTTAGTTTGTCGATTCGTTCCAGTAAAATCTCACGTTTCATGTATTTTCTCCATAAATAAGTCTACTAGTAGTATAGCATAGACTTATTTATTTTTCAAGAAAATTATAGTTTTTCGGAAAGATGTTGTAGAGCTTTTTAAAAAAGACTTAGACCAAAATTATAAATCGGATAATAACTAAAAAAATTTTTTTGAACAAAAATAGCTAAAAATGTACGTTATCAAAGTGAAAACTGAAATTTTTTAAATGTTCATTTTAGTGAAAATGTACTTTACTAAATTTCAAAACCTTATTAAATCAATGTTTCTAGGCTAACAAGAGGTCTTTAAGTGGCCGTTTTTGTACATTATGTATCTAAGCTGCTAGATCAAAAAATGTACTTTATCTTGCCTTAAAATAAAGTACATTTCAATTATAAAGTACATTTTTCAAAGAGTGTACATTACGTCTTAAACTCAGTTGTATCAAGGGTTTATCTGCTGTCTAGGGAAAAGTACAAAAATTTCCAGTTTTTCTTCGGAGTTTCTATTGTGAATCATTATCTAGTGCTTTTTCTAGTTTCCAAATACTAAACCAGAATGAAATAGTCAGCAGAATAAGGAAAATAAAAAAGAGATTATCAGTAACGAAACTTCTGTTCATTCTACATAACTGAAGAGCTATATAAGGAGCTATGAGATACAAAATACATTGTATAATTGCTATTGTTTTCTTTTTCATGATTTTAATCTTACTGTACAGATTTGATACAGTAAACTCCTTTCTAGCTTTATCATTTCTAACTTGATTATAGTCTTATTTTTACCAAAGTTCAATTATTTGTATGTGAAATATCTTATCTGTAAAAAACAACCGATCTCATTGCTGAGAATCGGTTTTCTAAAATATTTAATTAAGAAATTTATTTTTACATAACATAAATTATGTAAAAACTTCTACAACAACAAATCTTTAACTTTCCCAATTTCACTTTTTGGAATAACTAGGTGAATCATATCACCTAGATACATTCTGGTTGAGCCGTTAACTGTTTGGCTCTTACCATTATGAACTTGGGTTGTGATGAGTATATTGTGTGGTAAGTTGAGTTCATGTACTTGTTTTCCTGCTATTTTATCTGAAACAGGGATTTCAATAAGGGTGACTTCTCCTTCATCTGTCGCTTCTTCTGGCAGCATTTTTTCTAGCATAGCCTCATAGACTGGAGCACCCTTGAGTAGATCCATGATGATGTAGGCAACTAAGGTTACTAATCCAAGTGGCATGAGATTGCGAATATCTCCTACCATCTCAGTTACGAGTATCATTGCAGTTAAGGGAGCCTTGGATATTGCTCCAAAATAGCCACTCATTCCTAGAATAACAAATATAGGGAATTGCTCTTGACTGACAAGTTCAAGATTGACACAAATGACACCAACTAGGGCTCCAAGCAAGGAACCAAGCGCCAAAATTGGTAGGAAAATTCCTCCTGGAAGTCCACTTCCATAACTAATCATGCTCCAAATAAAGCGAATCAAAAAGTAAACTAATAGAACTTGGAAACTAAAATCTTGCTCAGTTAAGGAAAGAACCAGCTGATTCCCACCACCAAGGATTTGTGGTAAGAAAATTCCCACTGGTATGATGAGAATGAAGGCAAGAATTGGAGAATAAGCTCTATCCAAATGGATTTTTTGACCAAGCCAATCATAAACTCTGCCAACATTGAGTACAGCTTTCTCATAGATAAAACCGGAAAGTCCAAGAAAAATTCCCATAAGGAGGTAAATCCAATACTGACCTAGGGTCATGAGTGGGATATTATCTGGCATATCCAGTACGGGTGTTAGGCCAAATATGAGCAGAGAAACAAAGTTTGCTACGAGACTGGCTGCTAGAGTTGAGACCCAGAAAAAGCGTGAAAAATGGTGATAGACTTCTTCTACCACAAAGAGAAGTCCTGCAATCGGTGCATTAAAGGCTGCAGCTAGACCAGCGGCAGCTCCACTAGCAATCAGGGAGCGTTCCTCTACTGGACTGGATTTGAGCCATTTGGCAATTCCTTTACCACCAACCGCTCCAAGTTGAATACTGGGTCCTTCACGCCCCAGCATAAGGCCACTTGCAATAGCAAGAATTCCTAGAATATATTTTTTCCAAAGAACACCCCACCAGTTGAGAGTCATCAATCCCTTTAATTCGGCTTCGACTTGAGGAATTCCTGAACCTTTGATGTCTTTTTCTGACCGAGTTAATTTCGCACTGAGCCAACAAACTATTAAATAAAATAGACTAATGATAAAAAGATTGCGCACTAGGTGCGCTTGATCTTGATAAAGTCCTTGTATCAGGTGGAAGCCTTTTTCGATTAAGAAACGAAAGGATCCGACGATGAGCCCGACAACGAGACCAACAATGATTCCTCGTCCAACTTGGGATAATATAGTACTTGAGGCAAAGGCAAATTCTTTCTTGGAACTAAGTGTTTCTGACTGTTCCTCCATAATCATTCCTTCTAACTTAACTTTATTTTTCTCCTGAAACCAGCGATTTAACGGGTTCAAAGCTGGTCCGGTGAATTGGGGTAACTCCTAGTTTTTTCAGTCCTTCTAGATGTTTAGCTGTTCCATATCCTGCATTAGCAGTAAAATCATAACCAGGGAACTGCTGATCGTAGTCCTTCATCAATTCATCACGTGTCACCTTGGCTACTATAGAAGCTGCTGCAATCGAGAGGGAATTGGCATCTCCTTTGATGATAGATGTTTGTGAAATTGGCAAATCCAGTTTCATGGCATCTATCAAAAGGTGCTCAGGTTGAGGACTGAGCTGGGAGATTGCTTCCTTCATGGCCAGTTTGGTTGCATCATAGATATTGACTTGGTCAATGACCTGATTATCCATGATACCAATTCCGATTGACAAGGCTTGGCCTTGAACTGCTTGGAAAATCTCCAGATGTTTCTTTTTAGGAATTTTCTTACTGTCGTTGAGGCCTTGAATCTTACAATTTTTAGGTAAGATGACGGCTGCGGCGACTACAGGGCCAGCCAGAGGGCCACGGCCAACCTCGTCAACACCTGCTATCAAGGTCAATCCTTGCTTATAAAGTTTTTTTTCATAGGAAAGCATGGATTCCAAACGAAGATCCTCATCCAATTCTGCCTGAATAGCTTTTTTACGCTTGCTAATTTCCTTTTGAACTCCAGAACGATTATCCTGCTCGAGTTCTAAAAAAATAGGGCTATCTAACTCCTTGACTGTTGCAAGGAGTTCTTTGATTTCTTTAATCGTCGCCATTGAGGTCTTCCAATGTATCTAAGGTATAGTTACCGAGTTTGCCGTCACGGACTTCCTTCACGAAGAGACTGTAAAAGCGGTCATAGTCATCACGGAAACCGAGGGCACGGGTCATGTCCATAATAATAACAGGCGCTTCTTCTTCAATTTTCATTTGTTTGAAGCGTTCGGCCAACTTTTCTGGATAATGTTCTTTGAAATAATTGAGGCCAAAAATAGTTACCTCGTCCATAGGAAGCAACTGGTCTTTGATAGCTCCAGTCAAGGCCAACTTAAGAGCTACAGTTTCATCCTCAAACTTAGGCCAAAGAATCCCCGGTGTATCCAAGATTTCCAGGTCTTTATTTGTTTTGAGCCATTGTTGTCCCTTGGTAACCCCTGGTTTATTACCGACAACGGCAATTTTTTTACCAGCCAAACGGTTCATGAGAGTTGATTTACCAGCGTTTGGAATTCCGATAATCATGGTACGCAAGGTTTCAATCTTGATACCACGTTCCTTCTGGCGAGCAATCTTATCCGCCATGAGCTTTTTGGCCGCATCTGTTACAACTTTTACAGTCACTTGCTCTTTGGAGTTGATAGCTAGCGTCTGAATTCCTTGTGATTCAAAATACTGGCGCCATTCCTTGGTCATTGCTGGATCAGCCAAGTCTGCCTTGTTTAAAATCAAGAGTTTTGGTTTGTCACCAACAATCTTGGTCAACATAGGATTTTGACTAGATAGAGGTAAGCGTGCATCCACCAAAATCGTCACAAAATCAACAAATTTTAAATTTTCCTGCGCCTGTCGGCGCGCTTTAGACATGTGACCAGGAAACCATTGAATAGTAGCCATAATATATCTCCTTCGGATTGAAAAGATTGTAAAAACGTTTTCTTTCTTATCTTCTATTCTATCATAAATTATCCTTTTTTGCACTAGCTTTTGTTTGTAATAGATGCTTTTTAAAGGAATAATAATTTCAAATCCACTTGATTTATATATTAACTTTATATAAAATTCTAAGACTTATATATTTAGTTTTAGATGAGTATTCGAGATAAAAATGGGACTATGCAATTTGTCAAAATTCCTTCTATCCAGCTTTCTTGTGCTGAAGAGAGATGATCTGCTTGGAGGCTTTCTTTTAAAAAATCTAGAACTTGTTCTGGTGCGATTTCAAACTCAAAGGCTTTCATTTTATAGAAAAAGTCGAGCAGATGGTCTGACAGATATTCAGTTGAAAAGGGTACTTCTCCACTTTTTCGATATTCTAATAAGAGCCGAGCAAATCTGGATTTTTCTTCAGGAAGCTCACGAAAATAGGAATTGATAAGCCAGGTCTGCTTCTGCTTTCTTTCCACTGGATCCTGACCAGCTATTCGTTGGTCTTTTTCCAACTCTTTTTGGTATTGTTTGGCTTTGATAGCCCGTTCTGTCCGATTTTTACCAAAAAGAATTTTCTCCCACTTGCGTTCTTCTTGGGTTAAGGTTTCTGTAAAGCCAAAGTAGTCTTGATAGGCACGCTCTGCTGGTCCCATGGCTAGTACCAGATTGTCTGGATATTGTTTGGCGATTCTATCTCTTTTCTTGCGCTCTTTCTCTGCCTGGATACGGAGTTCCTGTTCGTAGTCAATTTTTTCCTTTCCTAGCTTGACAAGGTAGAGGTGGTCATCTGATTTGCCAAGTAAAAAGGGTTTGATACACTTTTCAAGGACTTCTTCCATCCGAGCCTTCTTCTTGGGCTCTGCCTTGGTCCAACTTCCTCCTTGAAAGACTTCTAGGAAGAGCTGGTAGTCTTTCTCAGGTGAGAACTGATTGCCACGATTGGGTTTAAAAACACCTTTTTCCCAGAGCCATTTTAGAAGACGCTCGTCAAAGTCACTCTTATTGACTTTGATTTTTTCCTTTTTCTGGGCTTTTCTGGTCAGATTTTCAACCTTTCTGAGCAGTTTTTCTTCCTCTTCCAGTTGCTGGTCAAGGGTCAATCGATGAAAGTGTCTGACGCAGTCGCTACCAATCGGAAAGAGGCGTTGACCTGTGACACCGTTAAAGAGTTCGTAGGCGTATTTGATAGCATTTCCACAGACACAATTGCTACGGCCAATACCATTAAAAATCAAGGAAACTTCATTCCATTCCTTGGTAGCTTGTTCCCAAATATCAGCTTTTGAAGCCTGTAAAACCGCATCGTGCAGGGATTTTCTAACTGGAAGTGTCATGAGGTCTCCTTTCTAGATTATACTTTTACAACCTGAACCTCGTCTTTACCGAGTAAAATCAAGTATTTCTCAATATTTTCAATCGAATAGGCTCGAGATAAAGCCTCTCCATAAAGGGCTAACTGACCACGATAGCGATCAATGAGTTGACTTGGATCATCATAGCGGTCGGTCTTGTAGTCGAACAGAACGATTCTATCCTTATAAAGTAGATAGCCGTCCAAGATACCACGCACAACGAAGTCTTCCTGACTCTTTTGGTCTCGTTTGAGCATGGAGAAAGGTTGCTCGCGATAAAGATGGTTGGTATTAGCGAGAATTTCCTGACCGAGTGCTGTGTCAAAGAATGCAAGAATTTTCGAAAGATTAATCTTGTCTTTGACAGCTGGGCTGGTTTGAACTTGTTTGAGAGTTTCTGTCAGGCTAGCAAGCGTTGGTCTCTGACTGAGGTCAATTCTCTGCATCAGTTCGTGGGTAGCACTCCCAATCTCAGCTCCTGTTACTTTTTCTTTGGTTGAAAAATCTGGCAAATCAAAGTTGATTTTCTTGTCTACTGACTGTCTTTGACTAGCAATCTCGACACCTTCCATATTCATAACTGGTTCGTAGAATTTCTTGATTTGACTTGGGGTTTGAACACTAGGAAGTTCAATGGCTGCGCGGTGAAGAGTATTATATACTTCTACTTCTTTCAGCATTTCAAGAGCTTCTTTAATGGTTTCTGACTGACGATTGTCTGTTTGGGAGCTATCTTGGAGAGGATTTTTGTTTTCCAATTCTCCGATAGCTTCTCTAGTCAGCTGATCTTCACCAACAAAACGATAGCTAAAGTTGAGATGATCCTTTGCAAACACTTTACTGATAGCCCAAATCCAATCTTGGAAATTCTTGGCTTGAAGTCTAGTGTTGCTATTTAGTTTTCCATTTTTAGCTGCTGGGTATTCCTTGGCTTCCAGCTTTTCACGAGACCCCTTACCGACAAGATAGAGCTTTTTCTCAGCCCGTGTCATGGCAACATAAAGAAGGCGCATCTGCTCTGAATAGCTTGCCAGCTGTAATTCCTCTTCGTTCTGCCTATAGGTCAGACTCGGAATGGAGAGTTTGATGGTTTTAGGATAGTGGTCTTCTACTGCTCCTGTCTCCATTTTAGCAATATACTTGACACCTAGACCGTTTTTACGGCTGAGAATGATTTCTGACATGCTGTCTTGCTTGTTAAAATCCTGATCCATATTGAGGATAAAGACATAAGGGAACTCCAATCCTTTACTCTTGTGAATGGTCATGAGTTCTACTGCATCCTTGGGCGGTGCGACAGCCACGCTTGCAAGATCGTGTTGGGCTTCCAAGACTTGGTCAATCATACGAATAAAACGAGACAAGCCTTTGAAATTGCTCTTTTCAAACTGATCAGCACGCAGTGCTAGGGCATAGAGATTGGCCTGTCTAGTAGGACCATTTGGCAAAGCACCAACATAATCGTAGTAAAAACGGTCGTTGTAAATCTTCCAAATCAGGTCATAGAGGGAGTGGGTCTTGGCATACAAACGCCAAGAAGCCAAGATATCTATGAATTTCTTTAGTTTCTCAGCTAGAGTGGTGTGAATCAAGTTTTTCTGGCTGCTAGCCAGTTTTTGAGCATTGACCAGTTTCTCATAGAGATTTTCTCGGATTTTATCCTCTGCTTTCTGAAGGGACAAGCGTGCTAACTCGTCCTCATCAAATCCAAACATTGGAGACTTCATAAGGGCAACCAAGGCATAGTCTTGAAGAGGATTGTGAATAACACGAAGGGTGTCTAGCATGACTTGTACTTCTAGAGATTGGAGATAATTGTTTTGCTCTCCGTCGGTTTTAACAGGAATCCCGTACTCAGACAGGGCGAGGAGAATCTGGTCATTACGACTGCGACTGGAGGTCAGAAGGGCAATTTCCTTAAAGGTAACACTTTTTTCCTGATGAAGTTTCAGAATCTCCTTGATGACTAAGCGCATTTCGCCTGTTAGTTTCGTTTCTGCCTGCCCCTCTTCTTCCTCATTTGTGTCGTCCTTATCGTAGAGGAGAAATTCTGCCTTGTTGTCTGGACTGGGAGTCAGTTTGGTATTGGCGAAAACAAGCTGATGCATGTTATCATAGTTGATTTCGCCGACCTCTTGGTCCATGAGACGTTCAAAGACATCATTGGTTGCTGACAGCACTTCTGAACTACTACGGAAATTTTCTTTAAGCAAAACCAGCTTGCCTTCGTGTGGATTTTGCGCATAGAGTTGGAAATTTTCATTGAAAATCTGCGGATCTGCCTGACGGAAACGGTAGATAGACTGCTTGATATCTCCCACCATAAAGCGATTGTGGCCATTAGACAGCAATTCCAACATTCGTTCTTGAATATGGTTGGTATCCTGATACTCATCGACCATGACTTCATGGAAGCGCTCCTGATAAGCCTCACGGACTTGCGGGAAATTTTCTAAAATCTCAATGGTGTAATGGCTGATATCAGCGAATTCAAAGGCATTTTCCTGGCGTTTTCTCTGACGATAAGCCTCCACAAAATCGCTCATGAAGGCTTGGAAAGTCTTAGCTAGTTCCCAGGTCTCTCCATGATAACGTTCTTGATAGTCGAGAATGGTTATCTGGTCTGACAGTTGTCCTAGTTTAGCAAACTGGGTCTTTCTCTCTTCGTTGTAGGCATCGGCCAGTGGCTTCAAATCAGCCTTGCGACTGGCATTCGTCAGAGCTCGACCATTTTTCTCTTTCGAAATGGCGACAACACGTGTAAGCACTGCCTGATAAGCCTGACTATCGGACTCTTGATTTAAGGAGGCAATTTCATCCAGAATCAACTGGACATTTTCTAAATAGGGAGCCTTGGGAAACTCCTTGGCATCGTTATCCAGATGATAACGGAAAAAGCTTTCCAAATCCCAAAGGGCTTGCTGGATTTGTGTGGTCAGTTTTTCTTTTTCACTGGTAAAATCAGCTTTTTCAAAGCCTTTGAGGAAAGATTCATTCAGCCATTTCTGAGGATTACTAGTGGATTGGAGGAAGTCATAAATTTTATAGACTTGCTGGCGCAGACCCCGTTCATCTTTTCCACGTCCAGCAAAATTTTTCAGCAAATGGCTAAACTTCTTTTTCTGTTTACCTTGGTAATGGACTTCAAAGACCTCATGGAAGACTTCGTTTTTTAGAAGGAGTTGCTCACTTTGGTTTTGTAAAATCCTGAAATTAGGCGCAATGTCAATCAGATAACCATGTTTACCAAGGAATTTTTGTGTGAAAGAGTCCATGGTTCCGATGGCTGCGTTGGGTAGGTCTGACAACTGGCGACCCAAGTGTTGTTTGAGGTCAACATCGCTGCTTTCTTGGATTTGTTGGCTGATTTTTTTCTCCAAACGCTCCTTAAGCTCTGTGGCAGCCTTGACGGTAAAGGTTGAGATGAAGAGTTGACTGATTTCCACACCACGCGCCAATTGGTCCAGAATACGCTCTGCCATAACAAAGGTCTTTCCAGAACCAGCCGATGCTGAAACGAGGATATTTTGACCAGAAGTGTAGATGGCTTCGATTTGCTCGGCAGTTTTCTTCTGTTCCTTGCTCGAACTCGCTTCTGCTTCTTGCAAGTTTTGAATTTCCTCCTCAGTTAAAAAGGGAATAGGCTTCATCGATTCAACTCCTCTCTTATTTTTTCAAACCAAGCTTGCTTGAGTTTTTCTCCGACCAGACGTTTACCATCAGCTAAATCCAATTTTTCTAGGAAACGGGCTTGGCCCAAGTGGTAATTTGCTTCAAAGCCTGTGATGGCTTGATGTTGCTGAACATATGGGGCAATACTTCTGCCGTTTTCAGTATAAGGGTTAATGGCAAACTGGCCTGCTAAAATCTTCTCTGCTGCTTTCTTGTAAAGATGGGCATTGTAGTCCAGCAGGAGCTGGAATTCCTCATCCGTCAGCTGATTAGCCTTGTTTTTATTGTAAAATTCGCCCAAATGACTGATTTCTTTTTCTAAAAAGAGCCCTTGGTATTTCATAGATTTGCTGGCTTCTACTACTGCACCTGCTAGACTTTTAACGGCCATCAGAGATTGGACAGGCTCAGCCATTTCCAAGTACATGGCACCGAAAAAGTTCTGCTCCCCTTCTCTTTGTAGGGCAGCTAGATAAGTTGGCAACTGGGAATTGAGTCCATTAAAGAAATGAGGAAACTGGAACTGAGTCAGACTAGACTTGTAGTCTACTACTCCTATCGCCCCATCAGCTTTCAATCGATCAATGCGGTCAACCTTGCCTCGTACAAAGACACTGAGTCCATTGTCCAATTGAATAAAGGCTTGGTCTTTTCCACCAAAATTTGCTTCCTCTTTGATGGTTTCGATGGCTGGATTGTGTCGTAGAATATGTCCAGTCGTCCGTGCAACATCAAGCAAAACTTCCTTGGTAAACTGGGCTTCCAAACTTTCCTGATAAATAGCCTCAAATTCCCGTTCTTGACTGGTTTCTTGGATAGCCTGTTCTAGACGTTTGTCAAAGGAATCTTCGTCAGGCAACTGCAAGGCACGTTCAAATATACGGTGCAAGAAATTTCCGTGACTACGAGCATCTGGACGCAGGCGCAATTCCTCCTGCAAGCCTAACACGTAGCGAAGAAAATAACTATATTCATTGCGATAAAACTCCGTCAAACCGGAGGTAGACAGGTAAAACTCCTGATCAGTAGGATAAAGAGCTTGTAAGGTATCCTTGGTCAAGGGCTTGCTACTCGGGCTGGTTGGCAGGGCTGGATTTTCCAAACCTTGCTGGTCTAGTTTTTTACCCATGACACGCGCTAGAACCTTGATAAAGGTCAAATCTTGCTCATTCTCACTCGTCTCGCTCTGCTGGTGATAGGCAACTAGACTGGACAAAAGACTGTGATATGACCCCATATCTTCCTTAGACAGCCCTTTGTGATTCATCCTCTTCTCTTTCCTGCTAAATCCAAAATGGACTAGCTCTTGAAGATAAGCTGATTCCTTGCTTTCACTTTCGTTAAAAAGGCTTGGAGCCGACAAGACCAACTGCTTACGAGCAGAATTGACCAAGGAAAGCATAGTGTAGCGATTTTTCTTGAGATTTTCACTGCTAGCAATCAGCAATTGCGCCCCATCTTCTGTCGCTTGGTTTAGGCTCTGTCTTTCTTCGTCTGTCAAAAGACTGGTGTTTTGCGCAATTTTTGGTAAATTGTCCTGAGTCAGCCCAATGGCATAGACAAAGTCAGATGTTAAGGGCGCAATCAAATCGTAACTCTGCACCAGAACGGTGTCCACTGTTGCTGGAATAGTGCGATACTGAGATAAACTCATTCCAGAATTGAGCAAGGCTAGGAAGTCTTCCAGACTAACCTGTGAACCAGCAAAAACAGTTGCAAATTGTTCTAAAACATGGCAGAAAGCCTTCCAAACTTCGGCTTGTCTTTCCTGCTCTAGGGCTTCCATGGTGGCTGTTAAGTCTTGCAACTGCTTGGTCACCGCTCCTTCTTTTAGAAAAGAATTCCACTTTTGCAAGAGATTTTCAGCCTTTTGTTTTCGACTGACAAAGAGGGTCTCAAGAGGCGCTACAATCTGCAGACGAAGAGCATTTAAACGTTCCAAATTAAATTTTCCATGGTGGGATTTGGTGAAGGATTGCTGAAAGGCTGGCAAGCCATTGATACCAAGATAGCGGATATATTGTTCAAAAGCATCAATATCAGCCTGATTAAGATCGGTATACAGACCTGTTCTAAGAAGGTTTATCAAATCCTCCTGACGGAAACGATAGCGTTTTAAAGCCAAAATAGACTCTACAAACTGAGTCAAGGGATGGTGCGCCATGGATTCGCTTCTACCAAGATAGAAAGGAATCTGATACTGGGCAAAAATGGTTTTCAGCGATAACTGGTAAGAAGCTACATCCCCCAAGAGAATCCGAAAATGCTTGTAGCTCAGGTCTGAGTTCTCATGCAATTTCTGACGAATGTTACGGGCTACTAGCTCCAACTCCTCCTTTTGCGTCAAACAAGACCAGATTTGTAAGTTTTCACGATCCTTCTCATCGACATCCAAAGCGAGTTCTGAAAAGTCATAAGAAGACTCCAACAAACGAGAGGCCTTGTCAAAGCTATCCATCTTCTCATGAGTTTGAGAACAGTCCTGAGCAGGCGTTTGGTATTTAGCAGCTAAATGATGGAGAAACTCCACACTGGCTTGATAGAGATTGCCTTCAGCGAATGGGCTGGTATAGGCTTTCTTACTAGCATAGGCTCCAATGACAATCTCAACACCCTTGCCATGAAGTAAGTCCACAATTCGCTCTTCCTCAGCAGAAAAACGGGTAAATCCATCAATAACCAAGGCGATTTGAGTAAAATCACTACTAACTTTGTCATTCTCAATAGCCTCAATCAAATGGGACAATTGACTTCCCTGAGCTAACTGCCCTTGGTTAAGATAGGCCGTTACTTTCTCAAAAATCAAGAGTAAGTCTGCTCGCTTGTCCTCATCCGTCAAACTCTCCAAGTCCAAAAAACTCATTTGAGCAGTCGTCATCTCATGATAAAGGTCAATCAACTGCTGGATAAATTGAGGATCCTGCTTGATAGCTCCATAAACACGTAAATTCTTGGGATCAAGTTCTGCAAGACATTTGTAAAATGCCATCCCAAGACCGATATCATCAAGACTAGTTTTAGCTGGTAAATCATTCAAGACCAGGTAACGAGCCATTTGAGCAAAGCGCGTGACGGTAATCGCAAAAGAAGCCTGCTGGGACAAGCATTCCAGCACGGCGCGTTCTTTTTCAAAGGAAAGAGAGTTGGGGGCGATGTAGAAGACTCGCTTGCCAGCAGCAACTAACTGCTCCGACTCTCTGGTTAGAATTTCTGTCAAAGAAGTCCGAATATCAGTATAAAGTAATTTCATCTCAGCCTCGTTGGAATTTTTCATTACTTTTTATTATACCATGATTAGTCCAAAGATTCCTCCTCCTTTCCTCTAAAATATGCTATAATAAAAGCAAAACACGTAGAAAAGGAAGTCTTATGATTAAACTACTAGCCTTGGATATGGACGGAACCCTCCTCAATGAAGCCAAGGAAATCCCACAAGCTCACATTACTGCTATTCACCAAGCCATTGAAAAAGGTGTCAAACTGGTTCTCTGTACGGGGCGCCCGCTTTTCGGTGTCCTCCCCTACTATAAAAAACTGGGACTAGACCTCCAGAATGAGTACGTTATTGTGAACAACGGTTGCTCAACTCATCAAACTAGCGACTGGAGCTTAGTTGACTGGCAAGAACTCAGTCCAGCTGACATCGAATACCTCTATGACCTTGCTGAAAAAAGTGAGGTTCAGTTGACACTTTTTGACGAGGAGCATTATTTTGTCCTCGGTGGCAAGCCAAATCAAGTCATTGAAAATGATGCCAAACTAGTCTTTTCAGACCTGACTGAAATTTCCCTTGAGGAAGCTACCAGTGGTAAGTACCGTATGTTCCAAGGTATGTTTTTAGGTACAGAGGAGCAAACAGATGATTTTGAGCAGCGTTTTGCTGAGGAACTCTGCCAACGATTTAGCGGAGTTCGTTCGCAGCCTGTCATTTATGAAGCTATGCCACTTGGTACGACAAAGGCTACTGCTCTGTCACGCTTGGCTGAGATTTTGAAGATTTCGCCATCAGAAATCATGGCCATGGGTGATGCCAATAACGATATCGAAATGCTCCAGTTTGCAGGCCTTGGGATTGCAATGGGAAATGCCAGCGATTATGTCAAATCTCTTGCGGATGCCGTTACAGCAAGCAACGAAGAAGACGGCGTTGCGCGTGCCATTGAGAAATATATTTTATAATTAAGAAGCCCAGTTCGTGTCAACTGGGTTTTGATATTTAAGAATTTCTAAAACTTTAGAAACTCTTTAGAAATCCTTGAGCTTTCTTTGATTTCTATGCTTTATACTAAAGTTAACAAAATAAATCAAAAGGAGAGAATCATGAAAACAGTACTCGACATTCATGGATTGTCCAAAAACTTTGACAAACAAGCTATTCTTCAGGATCTTCATCTAACAATCAGAGAGGGAGATATTTATGGACTTATAGGAAAGAATGGAGCTGGGAAAACCACCTTGATAAAAATTATTACGCAACTACTCTTCGCGGATAATGGAACAGTTTCCCTCTTCTCTAGCCATTCTGAAAATGAATGGACCAAGGCTCTATCTCGAGTAGGTTCAGTGATCGAATCACCTGTAGCTCATAATCACTTAACAGCCTATCAAAACCTGAAATATTACTGTATGATTCGCCATATTCCAAATGCTGATCAAGTCATTCGAGAAACCCTGAACTATGTAGGTTTGGCAGCTACAGGTAAGAAAATCTTTCGTGATTTCTCGCTAGGAATGAAACAAAGACTTGGAATCGCCATTGCCCTTCTATCCAAACCAGACTTCCTGATTTTAGATGAACCTATCAACGGTCTCGACCCAATCGGTATCAAAGAATTTCGTCTGATGATTCAACGGCTCAATCAAGAAAAAGGGATAACCATTCTCATCTCCAGCCATATCTTGTCAGAGCTATATCTTCTTGCCAATCGCTTTGGTATTTTAGATCAAGGAAAGATTATCCGTGAAATCAGCAAAGCTGAATTTGAAACACTAAGTGAGGATTACATTGTGCTTAAGACAGCCGACCAAGAGAAAGCTTGTCAAGTATTGAAAGAACAAATCCAGCTCCAGTTCAAGGTTGTTAATCCAGAAAATGAAATCCATATCTTTGGTCAGGAACAAGATGTCAAACAGATTCTCAAGGAATTAACCTTGGCAGATGTTGACATTGACGAGATTTACTATGCCCGTCAAAACTTAGAAGAATACTTCACTCAATTGGTCGAATAGGAGGAAAATCATGATACATACCATTCAAGCAGACTTTTACCGTCTTTTCCGTTCCAAAGGATTCTGGATTACAGAGTTCATTCTCTTTGCTCTCATGCTAATGGGAGCAAGTATAGGAGCCACGGGCCATCTGATGGCAATCCAGACAGAAGAGCCAGACATTCCAACCCATGGTTGGGACGGTGTACAAGCCCTGATTAACGCATCTAGTCAAGGTTCAAACCTCGTTTTTCTCTGTATTATTCTAACTTGCCTAGTTTTAGGTGTTGATTTAATCGGAAAGCTCTATAAAAATAGTTTGACAGTAGGGGTTTCTCGTACAGAGTTTTTCCTTGCTAAAGCCTTTGTAGTGGCTTGTATTGCACTTTTACAAGTCATCATCAGCCTTGTTATTGCCTTTATTCCAGCAACTATCTTAAATGGATTTGGAACCATGCCTGATGGCTTTATTGGTAATCTACTGCTAACCATTTTCCTTCAATTGCTTTGCCTCCTTGCTTGGCTTTCCATTGTTTCCTTCATTCTCTATGTTAGTCATTCTTATCTTGCGGTATTTATTGGTTATTTGGTCAGCTCTATCTTACTTTCTATGCCAATGCTCCTTTTTCCAAATATCAAAATTTTACCATATTTATCCTTACAATTTGCCTATGCTATGACTGCTAATAGTGAGTCAATTTTCTACACACTTATAGTTACTTTAGCTGTTATTGTAATCTTTAATCTAGGTGGACTAGCAGTTTTCAAAAAGAAAAGTCTATAAAAAATGACCTCCTCTAGCCTACAGAGGAGGTTTCTTTTCGTTAAAAATAAATGAAAACCGACAACCACTGCCCATCTGTGCTTAGTTTCATCTCTGCACCGAGAAGATGGCATAATTCCTCAGTGATATAAAGACCTAAACCAGAGGATTCTTCCGTGTCTGATAGATTTTCAGAATAAAAACGATTGCTAAGATTTTCTATTTTTTTGATGGGTTGTTTGACAAGGTTTGCAATCTCTAAGACAAGCTGTTCCTTTTCCTTTCGCAAAGATAGACGCGCTTCTTCCTTGCCATGTTTGAGGACATTTCCGAGCAAATTTTGTAAAATTCGATCCAGCAAGTCTTCATCGGTCCTCATTTTTAAACCAGCTTCAACCTTAAAATCAAGGGTGATATTTGCCGCCTGAAAAACATCATAATAAGCCAGAGTCTTTTTGGTGATAAAAGCTGAAATATCTACTTCTTCTAGTTTCGGCTTAACAGCTCCTTCCATCAACCGACGGTATTCTAGGAGAGCCTCCAAACGTTTGGAAACTAAATCAAGATGCTGGGCGATTTTTTGTAAGGTTTCTGCTTGGTTTTCAGGAGTTTTTATCAATTGTTGGGTGTAACCTGAAGCGATAGTCAAAGGTGTCCGAATATCATGAGCGATATTGCTGATGGCCATATCCAGAGTCTGCTTTTCCCTTTTCATCACCAACCGAGATTGTTCCACTTCCTGAAATAGATTCTCAATCTGCTGGTAGAGCTGTAAAAAATGTTTGGAAAAAATGCTGGCGCCAACTCTTTTCATACTACCCGTGAGAATCTTGTCTTCAATCTGTTGACTCAAGTTTTTAAGTGCTAGATGGTAGCGAATCAATGCAATCGATAAAATAATTAGGAGAACCAGTAGGACAACGATTATCATGTAGGTCATTGCTTATCTCCTTTTAATCTTACCCCAACTCCCCAAATGGTTTCAATGTATTCCTGAGTTGGATCAAGCTGGTTTAATTTTTTACGAAGATTACTCAAATGCGTATTGAGGGTATTATCTCCAGGTAGATAGCTATCCTCCCAGACCAATTCATAAAGTTCTTCCTTGGTGAAAATTTTCTTAGGGTGTTTAAGGAGAGTTTGGAGAATCAAGCATTCTTTCTTAGCCAGGCGAATGGTTTCCTGGCTATTTTTGATTTCAAAACTTTCTGCATCAAACTGGATATTTTTCAAGTTTTGTGGCAGATTTTCAGTTTTTCCTAGTTCTATAGGCTGTTTTTCTGCGCTTTGACGTAATTGAACAGTAACTCTGGCAAAGACTTCGTCCAAATCAAAAGGTTTCACTATGTAATCATTGGCACCGTCTAAGAGGTATTGACTGATTAACTTCTTATCGCTCAAAGCTGTTAGCATAATGACTGGAGTTTGACTTTGTTCCCTGATGGCTTTTAAAACCTGATCCCCATTTTTCCCAGGAAGCATGATATCTAGCAAAATGAGGTCAATCCCACCTTGGTCAAAACGCATGATTCCTTCTGTACCAGAAAAGGCTTGAATCACCTCATGCTCCTCAGTAAGAAGTGTTCGTAAAATCTCTTGAATGTCACTATTGTCTTCAATAACCAATATCCTAGCCATAAATACCAACCTTTCTGCAACTATTATAGCATGTTTTATTGATAAAGCTTAAACAGAAAAGCTCCTCGCATAAAAGCGCGAGAAAGCCTTAGAGAGTTAAAATATGAAATCCACTTACTAGACAACATAGTATCCTTATAGTTGAAAATAAGAAGTTAATCTAGCAGAATGAATCTCTCATTTCTATCCTACTAGTCCGTAATACGTTGATACATTTCGGGTCTTCTATCTCGAAACAAGCCCCAGTTTAGGCGTTCGCTTGCTCCCTTATCAAGGTCATAAGTAGCTAACAGAACAGCTTCAGCTTGTCTCTCAGCTTGCTCTAGAATAGCACCAGTTTCATCTGTCATAAAGGAGGAACCGTAGAAGTCAAGACTGGAACTCTGTCCACCATTTTCCTCACTTGGAGTGACTTCTTCCAAACCATAGCGATTAGCTGCGATAACAGGGACAATATTCGCTGCTGCGTGTCCTTGTATGGTACGTTGCCAATGACCACAACTGTCCGTATCCAAAATTGGCTCTGAACCGATGGCTGTAGGATAAAAGAGCAATTCAGCACCATTCAATGCAAGACAGCGCGCTGTTTCAGGAAACCATTGATCCCAGCAGATACCAATACCAATCTTGGCATAGCGAGTATCCCATACCTTGAAACCAGTATTACCAGGCGTGAAATAAAACTTTTCTTGATAATAATGATCATCTGGTATGTGGGTCTTCCGATAAACGCCCAGCACTTCTCCATCAGCGTCAATAACTGCAATAGAGTTATACAAGACATTGCCATCTTTTTCATAGAAACTGATCGGTAAAACGACCTGTAGCTCCTTGGCAATGGTTTTAAAATGCTGAATAGCTGTATTGTCTGTCACCGACTGGGCATGCTGGTAGTAGTCATACTGGCGTTCCTGACAAAAGTATGGACGTTCAAACAATTCGGGTAAAAGAATAATTTGTGCCCCTTGTTCTGCAGCCTGACGTACTAAACGCTCTGCGGTTTGGATATTTGTTGCCACATCCTTAGCGCATTGCATCTGAATGGCTGCAACTCTTACATTTCTCATCTTTTTCTCCTATTCTGGGATTTGTTGGGTGATACAGTGGATATTGCCACCACCTAAGAGAATATCTCTGGCTGGAATTCCGACAACTTTACGGTCTGGGAAACACTTACTGAGGATATCTAAGGCCACTTGATCGTTTTTATCTTGAAACTGGGGAACAAGGACAGCGTTATTGGCGATATAAAAGTTTACGTAGGAAGCTGCTAGTCGTTCACCTGCGTATCGCTCTTCTTCTCCTTCTTCATAGATGTAGCCTGGCAAATCCTCTTTGGTTACAACTTGATGTAGAGCTGGAATTGGAAGCTTATGAATGGTGAAGGGACGACCTTTTGCATCTGTTTCCTTTTCTAAGAGTTCGAGATCTGCTTTTGACATGGCATACTGAGGATCGTTTTGATCATCTGTCCAAGCTAAAACAAGCTCTGCAGGACCAACAAAGGCTGCAACGTTGTCAACGTGTTCATTGGTTTCGTCCTGATAAATACCATAAGGAAGCCAAATAACTTTTTCAGCGCCAAGGCTCTCTAATAAGGTATTCTCGATTTCCTCTTTAGTCAGATGAGGATTGCGACCAGGGCTAAGCAAGCAACTTTCAGTCACGAGAATGGTTCCTTGACCATCGCTATGGATTGCACCGCCTTCCAGTACAAAAGGATTGGCATCATAAACAGGTATCTCTAAAACTTCTGCAAAGCGACTGGCTACTTGGTCATCTGCTTCATAGTCTTGGTAGAGACCGTCAACAGCACCACCCCAGGCATTGAAAGACCAATCTACCGCCAACTTTTCCCTTTTATCATTAAGAAGAATGGTAGGACCTGTATCACGCGCCCAGGCGTCATTGGTGGGAATGTCTAAATAAACAACCTTGTCTCCAAGATAGGATTGGGCTTCAGCTAAGTAGTCTTGGTCCACCAAAAGATAGACTATTTCCCCTTTTGCAATGTTTTTTATAATCTGGCTAAATGCTGCTTTAGCAGCTTTACCTTGAAAAGGCCATGAACCTGGTCGAGTCGGCCATATCATGAGGGTACCATGATGGGGTTCGTACTCTGCTGGCATGCGATAGCCTAATTTTTTGGGACTGTCCATCATGATAATCTCCCTTTAAAATCTTGATAGCCAAAGGCTTTGACTAAGCTGCACTCACCCTGCTCGTCCATAAGATAGAGACTTGGCAATCCAATACCATTAAAGGTATTATTTTTGACAAAAGAATAAATGGCCATGTCTTCGAAATAAAGTCTGTCTCCGATTTGGACTGGATTTTCAAAGCTATAATCACCAATCACATCGCCCGTCAGACAGGTATTGGAAGAAAGTCTATAAGTATGGGCTTTTTCCTGTGCCTCAAAGCCATTTCTCAAAGGTGGGCGATAGGGCATCTCAAGTACATCAGGCATATGGCAGGTCGCAGAGGCATCTAAAACCAAGATTTCCATGCCGTTTTCTACAATATCTAATACTTCAGTTGCTAGATAACCTACATTGAGCGCAATAGCTTCACCCGGCTCGATATAGACTTCAAGATTGTAAGTTTCTCGTATACGCTTGATTTCAGAAATCAGCAAATCCACATCATAGTCTTCTCTTGTGATGTGGTGTCCTCCACCCATGTTGAGCCATTTTACTTCATGCAAATAAGAACCAAACTGCGCTTCTACTGCTTTCAAAGTTGTCTCTAAATCATCTGAACCTTGCTCGCAAAGCGTATGAAAATGAAGACCGTCTACCAAATCCAGCAAATCATTAGGAATTTTATCTAGTGTAACGCCAAAACGAGAACCTGGTGCACAAGGGTCATAGAGCGCGTGATCTCCTTGAGTTGAACACTGAGGGTTGATGCGCAAACCAACACTGACACCAGCCTCCCGACAACGGGCCCCATGTTTACGCAACTGTCTCTCAGAATTAAAGACAATGTGGTCAGTGATTTCAAGTAATTCTTCCATGTCTGAATCTTTGAAAGCAGGTGCAAAAACATGGACTTCACCAGGAAATTCTTCCCTTGCCAATTTGGCTTCATAAAGTCCACTAGCTGTCGTACCAGACAGATACTGGCTAATCAAGGGATAGGTTTTGTAGAGGGAATAGGCCTTCTGGGCAAGCAAAATCTTGCAACCAGCTTCTTCTTGAACATATTGTAGGATACGGCAGTTGGCTTCTAACTTGGCTAAGTCAATAACATAGGCTGGTGTTGGTACTTGTTCTAACTTCATCAGTCCACCATTTGTGGATTTTCAACCACAACCCAAGGCAAACCAAACTCATTCAAAGCTTCCATAAATGGATCTGGATCCAACTCCTCAAGGTTATACACTCCAGCTTGTTTCCAAGTACCGTTCATAACCAATTTTGTCCCAATCATGGCCGGAACGCCTGTTGTGTAAGAAATGGCTTGTGAACCAACTTCCGCATAACATTCCTGATGGTCGCAAACATTGTAGATATAAATAGTCTTTTCAACGCCGTCTTTGACACCTGTAAAGATACAACCGATATTGGTTTTACCTACAGTACGTGGGCCAAGGCTGGCTGGATCTGGAAGTAGCGCTTTCAAAAATTGAATTGGAACAATTTCTTGGCCATTAAAGTTAATGGCATCTGTACGAAGGAGACCAACATTTTCCAAACATTTCATATGAGTTAGATAAGATTGACCAAAGGTCATAAAGAAGCGAATGCGTTTAACACCAGGAATGTTCTTAGCCAATGATTCGATTTCTTCGTGGTGGAGGAGATACATGTCTTTTTGTCCAACTTGAGGGAAATCATACTCACGCTTGATAGACATAGCTTCGACTTCGACCCATTTTCCATCTTCCCAGTAAGAACCTGGCGCAGAAACCTCGCGGAGATTGATTTCTGGGTTAAAGTTTGTTGCAAATGGATAACCGTGGTCACCACCATTACAGTCTAAAATGTCGATATAGTGGATTTCATCAAAGTAGTGTTTGAGAGCATAGGCAGAAAAGACACTAGTCACACCTGGGTCAAAGCCAGATCCAAGGAGAGCAGTCAAGCCTGCTTCTTTGAATTTTTCCTGATAAGCCCATTGCCATGAGTAGTCAAAGTAGGCGGTAAAACCAAGTTCTTTGCAACGTTTCTCATAAATAGCACGCCATTCAGGGTCTTCTGTGTCTTCTGCTTCGTAGTTGGCTGTATCGATATAGTGAACACCTGTTGCCAAACAAGCGTCCATAATTGTTAAATCTTGATATGGTAAAGCTACGTTCAAAACAGCTTCTGGCTTATAGCTTTCAATCAGGGCAATCACTTCTTCTACCTTGTCAGCATCAAGAGCAGCTGTCTCAATCTTTGTACTTGTTTTACCTTCTAGCTTCGCTTTCAAGTCATCACATTTTGATTTGGTACGGCTAGCGATCATAATTTCTGTAAATGTTTCGCTATCTTGGCAAATCTTTGAAATAGCAACTTGGGCAACGCCCCCACATCCAATAACTAGTAAACGACTCATTTTTTTCCTTCCTCTTCTTCTAAAATGTCCTCAACATACTTGGGCAACATAAAGGCTCCCACGTGTAAGTTTGCAGTGTAGTATTCTGTGAAAAGCTGGCGTTCTTTCCAGCCTTCCTTGTCAAAATCTTTGACAGGGTGGTATTTTTTCGATGCAAATCCAAACAACCAATAACCAGCCGGGCTAGTTGGTATATGGGCCTGATAGACCCGACTAATTGGAAAGGCTTGATTGACCTTGCGGTGCATGCTTCGGCAAGCTGACTCATCTTCGTCAAAGAAAGGACTCCCATGCTGGTAAATCATGATTCCGTCTTCTTTAAGAGCACGATAACTGTTTCCGTAAAATTCCTTGGTAAAGAGCCCTTCCGTATGTCCAAAGGGATCTGTCGCATCGTTGATAATGATATCGTAATCATCTTCGCAGTTTCGCAAAAAGCGTAGCCCATTTTGATAGTAAATGGTGACACGAGGATCATCTAGCCCTGCAGCAAAGTCTGGAAAATACTCACGACAAACCTCTACCAACATTTCATCAGGTTCTACAATATCGATTTGTTCCAGCTCAGGATAGAGTGTTAATACTTGGGCAACACCGCCGTCGCCACCCCCTATTACCAAAACTTTCTTGGGATTGGGATGCACAGCCATGGGAACATGAACGGTCATTTCATTGTAGACAAAATCATCCGCATCTGAGAACAAGACGTGCCCATTTAAAATCAAAATCTTTCCAAAAGCTGGTGTATCTAAGACTTCGATATCCTGCCATTCACTTTTACCAGCGTAGAGTTGCTTGGCTGTTCTCAGGGACAATTTCACATCTGGAGTATGAACTTCAGAAAACCATAAATCCATCTAGTTCTCCTTTCTCTTAATGACGTTGATGTGATTGACCTCAGGATCTTCTGTCCCTTGGAGGGAGCAACCACGTTCCTTGGCAAATTGGATATAGTCTACAATTTCACGTGTAATGCGTTCACCAGGAGCCAAGATAGGAATCCCTGGAGGATAGCACATGACAAATTCCCCACATACTTGTCCAACAGATTCGTCTAAAGACAAACTTTTTCTTTCTGCATAGAAGGCTTCTTGTGGAGACAGCACCAACTCGGGCTGAATATATTCTCCAGCTATCAAGTCCTTCCCATCTCGTGAATAGAGTCTCTTGATATCAGCCAAAGCACCTACCAAGCGCTCGATGTCTTGGATGCGGTCACCAATCGAAATATAGGCCAAGATATTGCCAATATCACCAAACTCAATCTGGATGTCGTATTCGTCTCGTAAGAGATCATAAACTTCAATCCCTGTTAAGCCAATCCCCTGAGTGTAAACTGACAACTTGGTTACGTCAAAATCGCAAACGGACACTCCGTCTATTAACTCTTTTGAATAGGCATAGTAGCCACCAATGGCATTGATTTCACGGCGAGCGTACTCGGATAGCTCAATGACTTTCTCAAACGACTCTTTACCACGAAGGGCCAAGTTGCGACGTGAAATATCCAAACTAGCCATCAACAAATAAGAGGCGGATGTTGACTGGGTCAGGTTGATTATCTGGCGAACGTACTCAGGATTCATCTGATCTCCAATTAAAAGAATCGAACTCTGTGTCAAACTCCCCCCAGACTTATGCATGGAAACTGCTGCCATATCAGCCCCTGCATCCATAGCAGAAATTGGAAGTTTATCAGTGAAATGCAAATGCGCTCCGTGGGCTTCATCCACTAAAACCATCATGCCAGCTTCATGAGCCATTTCTGTCAACCCCTTTAGGTCAGAACAGATGCCGTAGTAAGTAGGATTGTTTATCAAAATTGCTTTTGCATCTGGATGATCCTTAATAGCCTGGGCTACTCGATCATTTTCGAGCCCTAAAGCGATACCAATTTTAGGGTTCACACTCATCTCGATATAGATGGGAATAGCACCACATAGAACCAACGCATTAATAGCAGATTTGTGGACATTACGTGGCAGAATAATCTTATCTCCAGCCTTGCAGGTTGCCAGAATCATAGTCTGCACCGATGAAGTTGTTCCTCCAATCATGAGAAAAGCATGGCTAGCTCCAAAAGCATCTGCAGCCAGCTTCTCTGCATCCCGAATAATCGAAATGGGGTGACCAAGATTATCCAAGGGTTTCATCGAATTGACATCTATGCCAACACATTTTTCACCTAAAAGTTCGACAAGTTCTGGATTTCCCCGTCCACGCTTGTGACCTGGAACATCAAAGGGAACAATCCGTTTCTTGCGTAACTTCACCAAGGCCTCATAAATTGGGGCTTGGTTTTGATCTAACTCTTTCAAGACATACTCCTTTACCGTATTTTTAGCGCTTCAAGAAGACGAAGGCGACTAAAGGTTGACTCATGAAAAAAGAGCAGGTTTTCACCTGCTCTGCAATCTTCTGACGTTTTTATGTTTGTTTCTGTTGAGTATGTCTGTTCCCGATGTTTCCTAACTCTCTAGTAGCAAATATTACGTACTTTATTGATCGTTTCACAAGATGACGTGTGCTTTCACCACACTAAAAATTTATGAATTAGGACAAGTGTCCTAACATCAACTTATAAAAGTAGGCTTTTAACCCTATCAATAATGTGGTTTTTCAACCACGCTTCGGCATTCAACCCTGCCTGTCCGTAGGCATTTTTTACTCGGGTTTATATTTGCTAGAAAACATCATCTCATTTTCTAAGCCTTATTACTATATCATACTTCAAACACTCTGTAAAGTACTTTTTAAAAAAATATCTATTTTTGTTCGGAAATATATTGTTTTATATAGATTTATATAAGTTTAATAGTGTGAAAACGGATATAAAAAGAACTAGAAGGCTCTAGTTCTCGGATTTTGTATTTAACGAATACTATGCTTATTCATCTTTTGTTCAAAGATAGTTGTGATAATCTGACGTAATTCTTCGCGTTCTTTTTCTGGAATTTCACCACTGGTTTGCGCTGCAGCGTATAGTTCAGGGTGTTCAATTGAAATGCGTTTAATAGTACGTGTTGTAGCATGTTTTCTGACGAAAAATGGGATTCGCTTAATCAAGTCTTGTGGTACTAGTGCAAGAATTTTCTCAGCAGTTTCCTTGTCACTAATCTTAGACGTCGTAAGCCCCTTCTTAATCATTTCCTGTTCTTTTTCTGTAAAATCTTTTAATTCCATTCGATTAGTCCTCCTATTTTCTCTAAGTTAAATTATATACCAATTGTAGCAAGACGACAAATAGTCTGTTTGTAAAATGCTCTCTATACTACAATTTTCCTGTCACTCTTAATTGCTCTTTAATGAAAAATCACAAATCCTTTTTGAGAGATGACAAGCTGATTCTCCGATTCTTGGCAATTGCTTGCTAGTGCTACGGTTTCCTTCTCTAAAAGATACTCTTCTTTTGATTGGTTGAATATTGCTTTTAGGACCTGTCCATCGTATTTCCATTCCAAAGCTACTACATCAGCTTTGATTTCTTGAAGGCTATACTTACCATGCTGAATGATTGATGATGTGTGTTTGCGAATCTTGATTAGTTTCTTCATAAAATTCAGCATATCATTGTCACTTGATACACGTTCCCAAGGCATACAACGACGACAATCTGGGTCTTGACCGCCAGTCAAGGATAACTCTGTTCCATAATAGATGCAAGGTGTTCCTTTTTGTAAAAAGAGAAAGGCTAGGGCTGATTTAACCAGTTGAACATCCTCATTGGCCGTCCACAAAATACGTTCTGTATCATGAGAATCCAAGAGATTAAACATAACCTCTGAAATCTGCTGTTTGTAATACATAGATTGGACATTGATTTCATCGATGAACTGATCTGTCTTCTTAATTCCTCGTAAGAAATACTCCTTGATACTATCAGATAAAGGATAATTCATGACTGCATGGAACTCATCCCCATTTAGCCAAGGCTGAGATGTATGCCAGACTTCTCCTAGGATATAAAGATCAGGCTTTTTAGCTAAAACTGCCTTACGAAAATCCCTCCAAAACTGATGGTCAATCTCATTAGCCACATCCAAACGCCAAGCATCGATATCAAATTCTTCAATCCAATAAGTCGCAACCTTTAAAAGATACTCCTTAACCTCTGGATTGGCTGTATTTAGCTTAGGTATATAGCCCTCAAAACCAAAAGCATGATAGGGCAAGTCTCTCTTATTAGCAAGCTTATCAGTCGTCACTGGGAATTGTTGTATATGGAACCAATCTTTATAAGCAGATTGCTCACCATTTTCGACAACATCTTGCCATTGAGGCGATTGCGAACCAATATGGTTAAATACAGCATCCAGCATGATTTTCAGGCCACGCTGGTGAACTTGCTCGACCAGCTCCCGAAAGGACTCTTTATCCCCAAAATGACGGTCAATTTCAAAGTAATCTGTCGTATTGTACTTGTGATTGCTTGTAGATTCAAAGATGGGACAAAGATAGAGTCCAGTAATTCCCAAGTCTTGCAAGTAATCCAGATGGTCAATAATCCCCTGTAAATCACCACCAAAGAAATCATCACTATTAGGTGTGATAGATGAATCCCAGTCTAAAGTCCCTTCTGGGTTTAATAGAGCATTTCCATTAGCAAATCTCTCAGGAAATATCTGATACCATACCGTATTTGAAACCCAGTCAGGAACCATACAGGCATCAATTTCATGAAGATAAGGCAACTTAAATCCGTTTCCAATGGCATGAAGATTTTCTAGAGAATTTTCCACACACCCTTTATCGCCATACAAAATGCTTTGGCCTTCTGTATCCTTGAGTTCAAAGAGATACTGGATACGTGCAAAGTCGACGGACACTTCAACCTGCCAATGGTCAAATAAGGCATCAGAAGTTATCTTGGCCATTTTCTTTGTATCTTGATAGAACTCCTCCATAAAAATAAAAGGATCACCATAATGCAAGTTGATGCTTTCAATATCCCCTTTCTTAGTTCTAATCCGAATATGAAGTTTCTTATCCTTGTAAAGATAGGCATACTCTGACTCAGGTCTATGGTAAATAGCACTTAATTCCATTAATTTGTCTCCTAGAGTTTTAATTCCAATTTTACGCAAACGTTTTCATAATTGTGATTCTAGTATACTACTTTCGTATTTTATTTTCAAGGCTTGTCCGTAGATTCTAGTGGTTTGGTTCTATAAATAAAAAAGTAGCCAGTCTTACAACTTGCTACTTTTCAAATGATGATTTACAAATATCTTTGCAACCACTCTATTTTTTTAAAATCCTTATTGTTATTGTGCTCATTTCGATAAGAATCTTGGGAAGAAGCCTTGTAAATGCTTAAAAACTGTTCCAAACTTGGAACGCGAAAAGTGATGTCATCGAGATGAATCAGCTCTATATCCGATTCCGAAACTCCTGCAAAATCTGGTAAAGAATCGATACTTCCGAATTCAACACTCAGACCATCTTTTTGGAATTCATGTTCATGAATATCTATTAAGGCGTAGCCTAAATGTTTCATCACTTTCATTATCTTGTCCCACTCATAAATTCTGAGATGATCAGGTGCTTCCCAACCTCTAGGATCACCAGGCACATGAATGTCAATGTCAGACGGCCTCCATTCTTCATTTGAACGGTATTCAAAACCCAAAGACCCCATGAGCGTCGGTGTGATTCCGATTTGGTTTAAATGAGAACAAATTGTTCGAAATTCATCAAATAGAGAATTCATTCCTCCTCCAATCATTGATATAGAACTTAATTTCGTTGTGAATAATAAACTAATTTTTACCTTCTACTCTTTCGGTTTTGAAAATACTTCTACTCGCTGAGCTAGGACTTTGATTTCTACAGGTAGGTTATCCGATTTATCGCCGTCAACATCTGACTCCAATTCACTATCTGAAGAGATCTTAATATTACGCGCTCTGATATACTCAATATTATCATTGCCGACAACATCTCCTTTTAGTAAATCAGGAATGACGGATAATTTGGAGAATATTGAAGCATCTTTTAAAATCAAAATATTGGCATAGCCGTCTTTGTTTTCTTCAAAGATTTTCTTATCAGCGAAGTAATTTGTCAAGAGAACCAACACATGGCTAGCTTCACCAACATAATTTCCATTTTCTGTCTCCACCTTAATGTTAAAGACCTGATCCGTCATGACAGACTTCATGGTATTTACAGCATAGGCTAGAATACCGAATTTTGTCTTGTCCTCGATTTCAACATTGTGAATCGCTTCAGGAAGAGAACCGATACTAAAAATATAACCAAAATAATTGTCATTCGCTTTACCAATATCAATCTTGTTGGTTAAGTTAAAATCGAGTTCATCTATCGCGCCATCGATGTCTTGATTGATTTCCAACAGTTTCGTAATGAGGTTACCCGTCCCACCAGGGATAATCCCTAACTTAGGAATGTAGTCTCTCTCAGCAATACCCGAAATGACTTCGTTGACAGTACCATCTCCACCAAACACAACCACTGCATCGTACTGCTCACGAGAAGCTTCCTCAGCAAAATATGTTGCATCCAGCTCCTTTTCGGTAATTTTGGTTTCCACGTGCTCAAAGTATTCTTTTGCTTTATTCTCCAGCTTTTCTTTGTAATCCAAAGCCTTCTCGCCACCAGAAGTAGGGTTGATAATTACCATTGCCTTTTTCATTAATTTCTCCTTAATTTTAAATAGAAATGTTTACATTTCATCATGTGTAAGTAAATGTAATCCTATTATACAATGAAAATACGGAAAAGAGAAATCTGACGTACTGGAGATTAATATAATTTTATTCTATTTTCCCATCTAATGACTACATCCTTTAAGGGGTTATCCAAGTAAGAATAGACCTTATCCTTTATCCAATCAGGAATACCATAAGCTGCCTCTGCTATGCTGCCAGTAATTGCAGCCAGTGTATCACTATCGCCACCAAGTGAGATAGCATTCCTTATCGCATCTTCGAAGTCTCTACTTTCAAGAAAGGCAATAATGGCTTGAGGGACAGTTTCTTGACATGTTTCGTTAAAACGATAGTTAGGGCGGATTTCATCTAAAGTTTGAGATAGATTGTAGCCATATGTCTTCTCTATATAATCCTTAATCCGTCTTTTACACTCTGTAGGATTGTCATTGATTGGTTGCTCATAATCTCCGCAATAACCTCCAAAGTAATAACGACACAGAAAGATAGCATCAGTTGTCGCCATGGCTCCTTTGATACCTTCTGGATGATTATGGGTGACTTCTGCTGAAAGTCGTGCAAGCTTTCTAGTTGATGGTATCATACCAGTTCTTGCACAAAAGCCACAGTCCATAAGCCAAGCACAGGGAGAAACACGCATAGCAGATCCATTTCCAAAGCTATTATAAGGCTCACGATTGTCACTATTGATCCAACTACTAAACCGAGCACCGTAGCCCGCATCGGGATACATTTTGCTGTATTTCTTCATAGCATCAATAAAGTCATCCTCCAGACCACCATTCATGATGGCTTCTGCCACAGCACAGGTCATAACCGTATCATCCGTGAAAAAACAATCCTCACGAAATAAAGGAAAATCCTTCGTTTTGATATTGTTCCATTCGTAAACTGAACCTACAATATCTCCAATAATTGCTCCTAGCATGGTATTCCTCCTTGTGAACTCTTGGTTTAGACTGATATTTCTACTTCCTATACTCGTTTATTCTATCAGCATATTCGGTCAAAAGATTCTTTGAATAAATTTTTTCATTACTTGAATTTCTAACTTCTTTCCAAAGAATAGAAGCTACTTTTAGTTTGTTCGAGTAGGTTCGACTATTTTCGTCTGCACAGAAATCCTTTAAAAACTGATTCCATTGACAAACCGAATGATCATACTTGGCATAATCTGAATTTCCATAATAGACTTTTAGCATATCTTGGATTGTAAAACTCAAATCATTTTCTCTTTTTACTTTTCTCCAAGCTGTAGCCATATCAGCAGTAAATTTAAATGGCGAAACACCTGTTAAAGTTGAGAAATATTCTCTAAAGTGAGTGTTAAAAGAGAATCCACATTCAAGCAAAAGTGTATCTAAGCTAATAGCTTCTACTTGTTTCTTTTTCCTTTTTATTGATGATTTTTTAATCAAATTACCCTTAAAGTACTGCTCAATAATATCATTTAGTTCCTGTTTTGTCCCTCTATATTCAAGTTCTAATGACTTGCATATCTGTGAAAGTTCATCACGATACCAATAGTAGTTATTAAACTCATCAAAGGATGCGATTTTATCAAACTCAGGTCTGCTTTCTATCAATATAACACCTCCTTAAAAACAGTTTAGGTTTTCATTTCTAAATAATGGAGTTTTAGTTTCTTTATTCTGAGGATTAGCTACGTTTCGCTAACAAACTCACACACTCAGCGGTTCGAACTTACCGTATTATCTGTAAAAAAGCAGTCTTTCCAAAATAAAGGAAAGGTCCTTCGTTTTGATATTGTTCCATTCGTAAACTGAACCTACAATATCTCCAATAATTGCTCCTAGCATCCGTTTCCTCCTTATGACATTTCAGATTCGTTACACATTTCTAATGAATCACTCTTTAAAAATGGCACCACCAAATCAATCCACTCATAAGGCAGGTAAGCTGATAAATAACCGTGGTTATACCCCTTTGCTTCATACCAAATTGTATTTGAATGTAGCTGATGAAATAATTTCGCTGATTCTTTCACACAGTTCAATTCTTTTTCACCATAGATATACAAAACCTGAGCCTTGCTAGCAGAAATCATATCTTTCAGCTTGTAACATCCCATATAGTTTTTGTAAATTGTCACCAATGTTTTGACAGGCGTCCTTGGCAAATCTTCCAAATAATAAGCTTTTATTTCCTCTGGATAAGCCAGTTTAGGATAGAGTTTGTTCATCATGCTTAACTGAAGTTTACAAGAGAATTTATTGAACATCAGTTTACCAAATAGAGACACTAGAAAGATGCTGATTTTAGCTAAACTTGGTTGAGGAATACAGAGGCTTCCATCTATTATGGCCTTCTCAGCAATTTCACTGTCTAAAGACAAAAGCTCCATGGCAATTTGACCACCAAGTGAAACACCACCAATCGCAAACAATTTCCCACCACAGTTTGCTTTGATATAGTCTAGAATCTCCAAAGCAGAATCTTCAGTAGAAACATAATCAAGTTGATATTCTTCGCCATGGCCATTCAAGGTGGGTAGAATGACACGATACTCCACCGACAAGATCCGTGCTTGACGAAGATAATTCCACCAAGAACTGCCACCGCCATGTATCAGCAAGATAGAAGGCAAATTCTTATCACCAAATTCATGGAATTTCATATTTAAACTCCTTACTGTAGGGCTTTCACTAGATAAATACTTGTTAAATCAGTTTGAACAAGCAGTGATACCGCCTCAACATGTGGTGCTAGTAAACTTCTATATTATAGAACGAAAGTATATACTGTCTTGTACCAAATGCCTATTTCAAATAAATGTGTAAAATGATTTATTACTACAATAGTTAATCATTTACTCCAATAACACTATGCTCTATAAAAACAAATTTACCAGTAGTACCTTTTCTCACTTAGATATTGTTCTTTTTGTTCTCTAGAATTTTCATGATTTCTAATTCCTAGTAATTCATCTGTTGAAGAAACTATTGGGTCTATCCAGTCAGCCTTGGATCTAATCCAATCAATTTCTTCTTTACTAAGCTTCCCCGCTATCTCCAGTTTATCAGCCATCAGTCTTAAATCATTTGCTGTTTGAAAATCTTCTAGCATATTAAGAAGAGACATTGTCCGCTTCTTCTCATCTTCGATTCTATTTTGTAATTTTCTTTTTCGCTCTTGTTCTTCTTCGTATAGTCTTTCTCTCTCTTCACGTTCAAGTCGTAAGTTCTTAACTTTATAATACTCTTGGTAAATTAAAACAATTATTTCTGGTATTGATTGTTCAAGTGTGAATTCTTTAGTATCTTTAATGTATTTACCATCTATTATCTTAAATCGAAATTTTCCATTTGGTATATAGTCATACTTCTTTATTCTTGGTTTAAAAGCATATCCATTAAACTTAACGCTATCATTGTACTCTGCTAGTTCTTTAGCTTCTTCTTTTGTTAATTCATGACTTACTTTGTCTGTTGATTCTATAACTTCAAAACGAACAATATCCTTTTCAATTTGAATATCCCAATTTGAAGTTACATTATCACCGATTTTTTCAATAACAGTAACTAGTGAATCTAAAAAGCGATATAAACGTGGAAGAGAATTTAGTGAAATACTTTTTACAAATTTAGGTTCTTTCAAATCATTATATCTGTGCCTAGAATCAAAGTAAGGATAGGAAGCAGCTTTTTCCCTCTTATTCCACTCTGCGATTTTATCTCTTAGATTAGCTACAGATTTATGTAATCTCTTATTTGGAGACTGGTTTAGGTTTGAAACGGCTTCAATAATACGCTCTATTTTATCGTCCTCTATAAATGATAATGAACTTCTTATACTGGTTGTATCAAGTTTAAAAATATCTTTATTTTTATCTTCCGAACTCTCTTCTTTATGTTTAGCAGCTTTAATTCTACTGTTCTTTAAACTTTTTCTATCAATATGAACCTCATTTATGTCATTTTGTGGTAATGGAACGATAAGTTCACTTAAGTCTTGTCCAGTATTCTTACGATACCAATAACTACCCTTTGGAATTGGAATTTCAAATTCTTTACATTTCTTGAGTAAGTCAGAATAACTTAAATCATATTTCAATGAAACTTGTTTTGCACTTATCTCCCAGATTTCTTCATAGAGTTCCTCTCTAGAAAAGGTCTTTATCATCTTCATTTGAAACACCTTTACCCTTATATTTTACATCACCGTTTTTATATTTACCAAGCGAAAATGCAAATTCAAAAACTTCTAATTCTTCACTTCTGCATTTTCGCTTAATATAAAAAGTAAATCTTGTTTTAAACCGTTAAATTCCTCTATAATTTTATCTAAACTAGTTTCAATATTCTCAACACGGATCTCTGATAGTTTTCCGTGGTTGTAAGAAATCATTCTTTCAGCGATAATATGATATGACCAACTCTCAGTGAAACGTCTATCTCTTTCTTCGTTATGAATAGCAAAACCAATTGGAAGAAGATTATTTCTAAGACCTATAGCAACTGCCTGTGAACTTATACCTAAATAATCACCAGCAATTTTTAATGTGATTTTATTTAATTTTCTAATATCTTCGTCGGTATATTTCGGCATGTTAGTACTCCTTTGTTATAATTTAAGTTAATGATTTAATAATAATATCAATTGTTTTCATACTTTCTACTTTCTAAACAATTTTCAAATATATAGCGTTTTCATTATTTTCTTATCCTATTATATCATTATTCAAAATAAAAAACTGCAACTTACTAGTTGCAGTTAAATACAGATTTACTTCTGTTCCTTTTAGAAACTTATATTTTCATTTTCAGGCATAGTAAATACATCGTTTTTTTCAAAATAAGGTTTTACCATTTCTTTCCATCTAGCTTTATGAAAATTGATTGATTTTAAAGGAGATAGGCCATAATTTCCCAATGCATAACCATCATTTACTTCAACAACAAGTGTCCTACCATCACTAGTAACACCGATATCTAGTCCATAAGCTATTGGCGCATCTTTCCAACATGATATGGCTTCATCAATTACACTAGGATCAAATTGTGCATGATAATCACCTGTATAGGGTCGAACATCTAATACGCAACCATCTAAAACAAAACAACGCCATTCTGCTATGAATTCTACAACCTCACTAATCCATATAGGATAGTCAAAAGGTAAACCAATACCTATCAACTCACGGGTTCCGTTAATAACTCTTCCAGTAAAGACTTTTGAACCAGCTTTAGGCTTAATAAATTTTCCCCAATTATCAGGTATATTTACAATCTCTCCCAAAACACCTTCATAAATCTTTCGACCATAAAACTCTTTAAACTCAATAGGATAGTCATAGACCGGAACGTTTAACCCCATCATTTTTAGTAATGCTCTAGTCTCCATTATATAATCTACAACTATATCTTTACTTGTTAACTGTTTTATTTCAGAAAAAGATTGATATAAAATAACTTCTTCTCCCTGTAAGTAGGCACCTACTTGAGCATTGTATTTATTAATTGAAACTTCACTTGGTAGTTTGCTTTGTCTAATATAAACAACCATTTTATCACTCCTGCATCACTAGTGTTGTACTTTTCTGTAAAAAAATAATAGCATTTTGCTGTTATTTTTTTGAGTAAATAGCTCCCATAATATCATCGAAATAATCAACAGTATTTAGGAGTAATTCAATAACCTGGGACTTTGTTAGTCGCATTCCTCTTCTATCTCTAGCATCTTCTACTAAATTTTCAAGTTTCTCTAGATTTTTATCATCCAAGCTAATCATTATTCTATTTTTATCAGTTGCCATTTTCTTCACCTCTAGTTAATTCTATCACAGGTGTAACACTTGTGTCAACTGGCTTTTATAATACATTAGTTTAAAAGTGGAGAGGATTTTTAACACAGTAACTTTAAATCTTTGGTATTAAAAAATTTTCACAGTATTTATAGAAATAAAATCTGTTTCAAATAAGTTATCAAATCTAGTATAAATTATGAGAGGCTACTCTAATAATTTCCCTCTAAACAAGAAGAAGGCTTACACTCAAGGATTTTCTTAACCCTCTTAGTTACAACGTTTTGACGCTTTTACTAGCAAAGGTACATACTCACAAGGAACTTTGATTGACTATTGAATCACTCCCACCTCTTCTTCAACATATCTTTCTACATCTTCAATCTCTACAAACATTGGGTCTAAGTGACACAAGAAATGCCAATCTTCGCTCCCTTTTTTTCTTTAGAGAACCGCTTCGCCGTCTTCACTTCCGAAAAAGCTTCTGTCTACTTCATATCCGCGGCTTTCTAAGAAGTCTTTTGCTTTACGATAGTTCGTTTCTCTTGTTTCGACATAGACTTTAACTTCATGGTTGTTAACGACATATGCATCGATTTTTGAATATCCTTCAATCACTCTATCGTTTTTGAGGGATAAATTTGAAATCTCTTTCCAAATAATGTCTACATTTTCCTCAGGATCGAACATAAATTTAGATAAAGGAACAATATTTCCGTTAAAAATAATTTCCATATAATCCGGTATGTTTTTAGGATTAAAATACTCCACTTCAAAACTATCTTCTGTTTCCAGAGTGTATCCCGGGATTTGAGCTACAAAGGCTTTCCCATCTTCTATGGAATCAAATGCGACTAAATCTTTAGAATAATTATTTTGGTACAATTCCAATATAACCATCGATAATCTCTCCATTTTCATTATCTGTCTAATGTAAATAAGCACGTCACCTGACCAATTCAGGCTCTCTGTATCATCTCATCATATTTCCTACTTACTTTACGAGTCCTATCCAACGGGCGGATTCAAAAGTTTTGGGAAACCATTTGAGGATTAACTGCGTTTCTCCAACAAGCTCACGCACTCAACGTGATGCGTTTGTGGAAAAAGATCCACCGGCTGGACTTTCTTCAAATCGTATCCCAATTCTTGGTAGAGTTTGATATCACGCGCCATAGTAGCGACATTGCAGGAGATATAGGCGATGCGGTCTGCTCCTGTTTGGGTACTAGTTTTGATAAAGCTCTCGGTTAAGCCCTTGCGTGGTGGGTCAACCAAGATGACGGTTGGATGAATTCCTTCTTTAAGCCAAGTCTTCATTGCGTTTTCAGCTGTGTCACAGACATAGCTGGCGTTTGAAATATGGTTCAGTTGGGCATTCTTCTTGCTATTTTCAACCGCTTCTGGAATTAGCTCAACACCATAAACTTCTTTGACATGTTTTGCAACAGAGAGGCCAATCGTTCCTATACCGGAATAGGCATCAATGACCACATCATCTTCTTTTAATTCAGTAAAGTCAATGGCTGTTTGATAAAGTTTTTCAGCCATTTCAGTATTGACTTGGTAAAATGCTGGTCCAGCGATTTGGTAGTCATTTCCCAACATCTGGTCAGTGATAAAGTCTTGTCCATAAAGCGTACGCCACTCCTTGCCAAAAATAGCATTGGTGTTCTGGTCATTAATATTTTGCATAATCGACACAATCTCTGGGAACTGCTTGATTAATTGTTCAATCAATTGGTCAACACGGAAAACTTTAGGTCGAGTTGTTACCAAAATAACCATGATTTGTCCTGAGTAATGCCCACGACGTACCACAAGGTTTCGAATCAAGCCAGATTGTTCCTTTTCATCATAAGGTTTCAAATCATAACGGCGGAGCCAGTCACGTAGACCTACTACTACCTCATCAATCACAGGATCTTGGATAAAGAAATCTTCAAGAGGCATGAGGTCATGGGAATTCTTACGGAAAAATCCTGTTTCCAAAACACCATTCACTCTACGTACAGGGATCTGTGCCTTGTTGCGGTACTTGATTGGATTTTCCATACCAAGCGTTTCAGTAACCTCTATATTAGTAATTCCTGCAATCTTGTAGAGACTGTCCTTGACTTGCTTGGTTTTAAATTTGAGCTGTTCTGGATAGGCAAGATGACCTAAATCAGCGATTCCTGAACGCAGGTAAGCCAAATCTAGATCTTGATTACGGTGTGGTGATTGAACAAGGTATTCTTCAACCTTCCCAAAACCAATCTTTTTATTAACCTTGAGGGCACGCATGAGGATTTTTTCACTCGGTAAAGCATTCTCTACAAAAAAGACCAAACCATCCACCTTGGCCACTCCTGCACCTTCATGGGTCAAGTCAACAATTTCAACTTCTACAATATCATTTTTCTTTAACATTCTCTTCTCTTTCTATTGGCCGACAAAAAAGACGGCAACGTTACGGTTACCATCTATTATACCATGAAATTTCTTAAGAACCAAAACTCTTGAAGAAGTTGACAATGGCTTGCCAGAGGGAGCTTAGGAAATTACCGCCGTCCTCTAGCGCCTTATCAGCATCAAAGTTAAGGTTGATATTTTTAAAACTGTCGCCAGCTTGTGATACGATACTTTGTTTAAGGTCATTTAGGGTTTTAGTGAAGTCTGCATTGCTGAGGATATCACTCTTTGAGAGATTCAAAGCAAAATTGATGATGATATTGATTTGGTTTCCTGTTATAACCTGATCAAGTTTGTAATTTTTCAAGGTATCTTCAACGATTTTGCGGACATCTTCCTCCGTCAGATTTCCCTTACTTTCTTTAGCTTTGGCGAGTCCTGACTTGATATCGGCTAGGGCAACGTTTAATTTATTAGCATCATAGCCTGACTTGTCCTTGTTTTCAGCATTTATATCTGACAAAGCCTTTAGCTCTTCTTGAGCCAAGTCTTTATTGGCTTGCGGCACCTTGGCTCCATTAGCTTCTAGCGAATAGTAAATCCCTGCTAAGGCACTCTCACCTGTAACTGGAATAGGGGCTGCTACAGTGATTTTAGCGTGTTCCACACCCAAAGTTACGGCTGCATTTCGGTACATATCCTGAGTCACCTTAGTGATGTTTTCTGGTGTTTCAATCTTAACCTCAAGTGGCGATTTGTCACCTAGCTTTTGAATCTTGGCTGATGAATACAACTGTAAACTAGAGTCATTGGCCACATTCATGATTTTAGAATAGACATCAGGTGTCATAGTCTTGAGTTCTTTGGTATCTGTTGAGGCATTGTAGCCAAGTTTCTTTAGGGTTTGATTTTTTTGGTCTTCAGATAGAGATGAACCTAGGACATATTCAGGTTGAACGTAGGTTTCATCGATGACTTTTTGAACATCTGTTGCTGCATGGACGCTATTCATAGCTGTTACTGCCCACAAGACCGCAGCACTGGTCAGAAAGAGTTTCTTTCTCATAGGGAATTTCCTCCTTTACCTTTCTAGAGTAATATATCTATCTTAAAGAAAACTTATAGCAAAAACACCTGGACTAGCCAGATGTCGAAAAGAGAGTGAAAGTTTTAATGATGTAAAGGTTGAGTTGCACCTGTCTAGAATAATAATAGTTTCCTCCATTTACATAGAGTTCGGCACCGTGAAAAATGGAAATGGGGTGAATATAACTATAAGTCTTTCCAGTGGTATTGCCAAGCAAGGGAGCAACAGTATCACGAGAGTACTGTTTTGCCAGTGCTAGGGTATTTTCCTTGCCATTTTGGGCAATAAAATCGATATAAGCAGGTCCAAAATTATAGGCTTGGACAGCTGTCCAAACATCTACCCCCTTCTTCTGGGCCAGATAAAGATTATCTGTCAGAGTTTGAATGCCTTGCCGAATGCTAGAGGCATTATCATTGATAGTGTTGGTGGAACCACTTGCAGATTCACTAGACTGCATAACATCTCCTTCTTTTCCTTTTGTTTCAGTATAAATCATAGCGAGCACAAGCTCTTCGTTTGCTGGGGTGTCTTTTTCACTCAAGATTTCTCGCACCATGGGTTGATAGGTCATGACTTGCTTGACATCCTGGTGAACACGGTAAGCTTTATAGCCAGCAAAAAGGAAGACTGCTAGTACAAGCACTCTTCGAATTCGTTTAAACATTATTTACTTTGGATATCCTCGATATTTTTGATTAAGATAGAGTAGGTTCCATTGTCATTTTGGATAAACTCAACAGACTCGGCGTCTTGATAGATGTTATTGGGAACGATGAGCTCAATTCCATTTGACAAGGAAAGTTTTTGGTTTTCAAATTTTTTAAGCTGACGACTGGCATCAATTTCATCAAACTGGACTGGTTCTGGTACAGCATCTTTAACTTGATCAATAAAGCTTAATCGAGCCGTCAAATTGTTGTCAAAAAGGTCGTTGGCCAATTTTTCTGGTGACAATTCATTGCTTTCTTCTAGGTTGTTAAAAATGGCTGATTTGACCTTAGATTGAAATTGAAAATCATCTGTATTAAAAGATTCAGCAATCCTCTGAGCTGTTTTTTCCAGTTCTTTGATAGATTTCTTAGGAGAAATCTTAGGAGCGACAGCAAGAAGATTGTCTGAAAAGTAGTTCAAAAAAGTTCCATTGTACTTAATTCGTTTCTCAATCAGGTGGTACTTGCGACTTTGAAGATTGACCACCAAGGCCTCATCAGCCCCCGTTCCAAATCCAGGCAAGTTATTCTGAGTTAGCTTGATTGGATTATCAACTTCTCCTCCAAGATGGGTCAAGGTCTCCCGTAGGGCAATTCGTAAGAAAGCGAAATGTTCTACACCTTCTTTAGTAAATTGCACAAAAATCAAGTCATTGGTCTTGAGATTTTCAGAAATACTAAACTCTTCTTTCCAGAGATTAGCCATCGTTACTGATGTCTCCAACAAATCGTCTGTGATGTGATTGAAGAAGGGATTTTCTTCTTCGAAAATCCCAGTCTTGGCTTCATCTGAATACACACGTTCAATTTTCTTGCGCAGGTATTCTTCGATTTTTGGAGTAATATTGAGAAACTTATCCGCTAGAAACAGCTCGGTATCATCCGGACTGAACTGATGGATAATAGCTTTCTTAATATAAATGTCCATAAAAGTATTAGTCCTCGTATAATGGGAAGGCATCTGTTAATTCTTTGACTGCACTTCTCACTTCTTCTAAGACAGCCTCATTTTCTGCATTCTTAAGAGTTTTAATGATGAGTTCAGCTACTTTGCGACTTTCTTCTTCACCAAATCCACGTGCAGTAATGGCTGCTGCTCCGATACGAATCCCACTTGTCTTGAATGGTGACAAGCTTTCGTAAGGGATTGAGTTTTTATTTAGGGTAATATTAACTTCATCCAGCAAGTTTTGAGCAACTTTTCCGTTTTCTACAACCTTAGTCACATCCACTAGGAAGAGGTGGTTTTCAGTTCCGCCAGAAATGATACGGAAATCAGGGTCTTGCAAGAAGACATCCGCCATAGCCTTGCTGTTCTTGATAACATTGGAAGCATATTCCTTGAAGGCTGGATCCAAAACTTCTTTGAAGGAAACTGCCTTAGCAGCAACAACATGCTCCAAAGGACCACCCTGAATACCTGGGAAAATAGCTGAATTGATTTTCTTGGCAAGTTCTTCGTCATTAGTCAAAATCAAACCACCACGAGGTCCACGAAGGGTTTTGTGGGTTGTTGTTGTGGTGATATGAGCGTATGGAACTGGGCTCGGGTGAAGACCAGCTGCAACCAAACCAGCGATATGGGCCATATCAACCATAAGCTTAGCCCCAACAGCATCTGCAATTTCACGGAATTTTGAGAAGTCGATAATTTGAGAATAGGCTGAAGCACCTGCTACAATCAGTTTTGGTTTGACTTCTTGAGCTTGTTTCAAGATAGCATCAAAGTCTAAGAGTTCCGTTTCAGGATCCACACTATAAGAAACAAAGTTGTAGGTTTGACCTGAGAAGCTAACAGGAGCCCCATGAGTCAAGTGACCACCTGCAGCCAAATCCATTCCCATAACCGTATCGCCAGGCTCAATCAAGGCCATGTATGCCGCACAGTTGGCTTGACTTCCTGAGTGTGGTTGGACATTAGCAAATTTTGCACCGAAAATTTCTTTTGCGCGTTCAATAGCTAGAGATTCTACCACGTCTACTACATCTGTTCCACCATAATAACGGCGTCCTGGGTAGCCTTCGGCGTATTTATTCGTCAAGATAGACCCTTGAGCAGCCATAACAGCCTTGGAAACAACGTTTTCCGAAGCAATCAACTCAATGTTGTTTTGTTGGCGTTCTTCTTCTTTGGCAATAGCATTCCAGAGATCAGCATCGTATGCTTTAAAATCATCTTTGTCAAAAATCATAGGTCTTCTCCTTTATAGTGTGACAGGTCCTTTAGTCTAAGAAAATAAACTAAAAGATGCGAATAAACCGCTTCTGCACTTTATCACAAGTATAACCAACTTTTTCATAAAATGCATGAGCTCCCAGACGATGATCGGCAGAGTTTAAGCGGATGAACCCATAATCACGTCTTTTTGCTTCTTTCTCCAACCCTTGCAGTAAGCTTTTACCGATACCTTGACCTTGCGCTTGAGGTGAAACTGCTAAGGCTAAAATATTAAATCCTGCTTTGGAATAAAGGGATTCGTAAATCTCAGCGTGGACATATCCAAGCAAGGCATGACTAGCTGCATCCTCATAGCCAAGTAGGAAATGATGTTCATCTTGAGATAATCTAGTTAGTTGACTAGCTGTCTCCTCTTGACTAAAAGAATAGCCCAAAGCTTCTTGGTTAATGTCACATATAGCTTTCACATCAGTTTCTCTTAAATTTCTTAGCATCTCATTCCTCCTCAAAAGAAATCTCTGGCAACTGAGCAAGAATATCTTCTCGCTTAATCGCCCCTTGGCGTAAGATTTTTACCTTGTCACCAGAAAAATCCAAAATAGTTGAATCCTGTCCAGTTAGAAAATCATCGTCTTTAAGACCCAGAACCTCTTGGTCAAAATCCTCTAGAATTTGATCAAAGGTCACTCCGCTTGCCTGCCCCGAGATATTGGCAGAAGGTCCAATCAAGGGACCTGTCTCTCGAATCAAATCCAGTGTGATAGGGTGACTCGGCATCCGAAATCCAACAGTTGCAAGGCCAGAGTTGACCCAATAAGGAACTCTGTCATTGGCTTCGAGAATAAGGGTCAAGGGACCTGGTAAAAAGATCTCGACAAGTTTTGGTAGATAAGCTGGCTGATTCTTTGAAAAGTGCAATATGTCCTCTAGAGAGGCGATATTTAGATTGAGCGCCTTATCTCTAGGACGACGTTTGAGTTGGTATACATGATCAACTGCTTTTTCGTCTAGAGCCTTAGCAAAAAGACCGTAAACTGTCTCAGTAGGCAGAACAACAGCCCCTCCCTTTTCTAACTCTTTTCTAATCTTGTTTATCATCAACGACAACCATCCTATCTTGACCAAACTGGTCCTTGAGTGTTCGTACTCGTTTTTCAGGAAGATGTTTCCTAAAAAGTTCTGGAACACTTTGTCCTTGCTTGTATCCAATTTCAAGGTAAATCTTACCACCATCCTTGAGATAGTCCTTTGCATCTTCCGCAATTCTACGGTAAATAGCTAGGCCATCCTCGTCTGCAAAGAGGGCTAGATGAGGTTCTGAGTGCAAAACATTCAAGCCTACCTCTGACTCATCTTCACGAGAGATATAGGGTGGATTGGATACAATTATATCATATTTTTCAGAAATTTCTGCAAAACAATCCGATTTTTTAAAAAATATATTAAATTTTTGATTTCTAGCGTTCTCGGACGCAAGGGCAAGGGCCTCTTGGGAAATATCTGCTGCCGTCACCGACCAAGCTGGTCTGTTTTTTGCTAATGCAAGGGCAATGGCTCCACTTCCAGTCCCAATATCAAGAACTGAAAGATTCGTCTCAGGATTTTCATCCAGGATAAGTTCCACCAACTCCTCAGTCTCTGGACGAGGAATCAGAACCCGCTCATCAACTTTTAACTGCATTCCAAAGAAATCTGCATGACCAATGATATACTGGGCTGACTTATGAGCTGCTAACTGCTGGAAAATTTCTTCTATAAATTTTTTTTCTTCCTCGTTTACCTCTTGCTGGAGGGCAAAAACAAAGTCTGTAAAAGTGAGGTTTTTCAGGCTACGATAGACAAAAGAGAGGCTTTCAGCTTCCTCTCCTTGTCTTATCAACTCTTCTTCAAAACCTGAAAATAATTGAGCTAATTTCATTATTTGTTTAATTCTTCTAATTTTTGTGTTTGGTCATAGAGCACCAAGGCATCTACGACTTCATCCAATTTACCAGACAAAATCGTATCTAATTTTTGGAGGGTTAGGCCGATACGGTGGTCTGTGACACGGTTTTGTGGGAAGTTATAAGTACGAATCCGTTCTGAACGGTCACCAGTACCGATTGTCGACTTACGCTCAGCGTCTTGTTCATCCTGAGCAATCTGAGCAAAGTGGTCAGCCACACGGGCACGGATGATTTTCATGGCCTTCTCACGGTTCTTCTGCTGGGTACGTTCTTCCTGCATTTCAACCTTGATATTGGTTGGCAAGTGAACGATACGAACGGCAGTAGCAACCTTATTAACGTTCTGTCCACCAGCACCAGAGGCGTGATAGATGTCAACACGAAGGTCTTTTGGATCAATATCGTATTCAACTTCTTCTACTTCAGGCATAACAAGCACTGTCGCTGTCGAAGTATGAACACGGCCTTGACTTTCTGTCACAGGGACACGTTGCACACGGTGGGCCCCAGATTCATACTTGAGTTTAGAGTATACAGACTGACCTGAAACCATGGCAACCACTTCTTTGAAACCACCGACACCATTCATAGAGGCTTCCATAACTTCAAAGCGCCAACCTTGGGCTTCCGCATACTTTTGGTACATGGTTAGGAGGTCACCAGCGAAAAGTGCTGCTTCATCACCACCAGCTGCTCCACGGATTTCTAGGATGATATTCTTGTCATCGTTTGGATCCTTTGGAAGGAGCAAGATTTTTAGTTTTTCTTCGTATTCTTCTTTTTCAGCCTTGGCATCTTTGAGTTCTTGCTTGGCCATTTCTTCCAAGTCAGCATCTCCGCCTGATTCCTTAATCATCTCCTCAGCATCAACGATGTTTTGAAGGACTTGTTTGTATTCTCGGTAAGCCGTCACCGTATCACGACTTGAAGCTTCCTCTTTTGAAAGTTCCATGAAACGCTTGGTGTCAGAAACTACATCTGGGTCACTCAGTAATTCTCCTAATTCTTCATAACGGTCTTCTACAGCTTGTAGTTGATCATAGATGTTCATTTTTCTTCATTCTCCTTATTGATTTCAGGTGCAAAATAATGTTTACGGCAAACTGAGATATAGGTTTCATTACCACCTATCTGGATCTGTTCTCCATCGTAAACAGGCAATCCATCCTGTGTACGCAAGACCATAGTCGCCTTTTTCTTACAATACTGGCAGATGGTTTTGATTTCGTCAATCTTATCTGCTAAGAGCAAGAGATATTTGGAACCTTCGAACAATTCATTGCGAAAGTCATTTTTTAAACCAAAAGCCATGACAGGTATGTCTAGCTCATCGACAACACGAGCTAGGTCGTAAACATGGTGACGTTTGAGAAACTGGGCCTCATCGACCAGCACACAGTAAGGTTTTTCTGATAGGTCTCGGATATACCCGAAGATATCCGTCGTTTCCTCAATCGCAATAGCTGGGCGCTTCATGCCAATCCGACTCGACACATAGCCAATACCGTCACGCGTATCCAGAGCCGAGGTCATAATCACAACACCTTTTCCTTGCTCCTCGTAGTTATAGGCCACCTTGAGAATCTCGATTGTCTTTCCAGAGTTCATGGTCCCATAACGATAATACAACTGTGCCATGTTTCTTGCTTCACGTCCATTTCTAAATTATTGCTACATTCTAGTATATCATAATTTTCTTAAGCTTTAAACGGCAAAATGTGGTAAAATAGAAGAAATCAAAAACTAGTGGAGGAAGCTATTATGCCATTTGTACGCATCGATTTATTTGAAGGACGCACGCTCGAGCAAAAGAAAGCTCTTGCTAAGGAAGTAACAGAAGCTGTTGTCCGCAACACTGGAGCCCCTCAGTCTGCTGTCCATGTCATCATCAACGACATGCCTGAAGGAACTTACTTCCCACAAGGGGAAATGCGCACAAAATAAGCTAGCTTAAGCAGAATTGCTTAGGCTTTTTCAATCTCCAAGTAGCATTCATTGAAGAAATAGCCTAAATTTGTTACAATTTGAAAGGATACTTGGAAAAATTTCCAAGACAAGATCTATTAATTAAAGGAAATATTATGATTACACGTGAATTTGATACCATCGCTGCTATCTCTACTCCACTAGGTGAAGGAGCCATTGGTATTGTCCGCCTGAGCGGAACAGATAGTTTTGCCATTGCGCAAAAGATTTTTAAAGGAAAAGACTTGAGCAAGGTTGCAAGCCATACCCTCAACTACGGTCACATTATTGACCCGCAGACAGGGAAGGTCATGGACGAAGTTATGGTTGGAGCTATGAAATCTCCAAAAACCTTCACTCGTGAGGATATTATCGAGATCAACACCCACGGTGGGATTGCGGTGACCAATGAAATTCTCCAGCTAGCGATTCGTGAAGGAGCTCGGTTGGCAGAACCTGGTGAATTTACCAAACGTGCCTTTCTAAACGGTCGTGTAGACTTGACACAGGCTGAAGCAGTGATGGATATCATCCGTGCTAAGACTGACAAGGCCATGAACATTGCGGTCAAACAATTGGATGGTTCCCTTTCTGACCTCATTAATAATACCCGTCAAGAAATCCTTAACACACTTGCCCAAGTTGAGGTCAATATCGACTATCCTGAGTATGACGATGTTGAGGAAGCGACTACTGCTGTTGTCCGAGAGAAGACTATGGAGTTTGAGCAATTACTAACTAATCTCCTTAGAACAGCCCGTCGTGGTAAAATCCTTCGTGAAGGAATTTCCACTGCCATTATCGGTCGTCCCAACGTTGGGAAATCAAGCCTTCTCAACAACCTCCTGCGTGAAGACAAGGCTATCGTGACAGATATTGCTGGTACGACACGTGATGTTATCGAAGAATACGTCAACATCAACGGTGTCCCTCTAAAATTGATTGACACAGCTGGCATTCGTGAAACAGATGACATCGTCGAACAAATTGGAGTTGAGCGTTCGAAAAAAGCTCTTAAGGAAGCCGACTTAGTTCTTCTAGTGCTAAATGCTAGCGAGCCACTGACCTCCCAAGACAGACAACTGCTTGAAATTAGTCAAGAAACCAATCGCATTATTTTACTTAATAAAACAGACCTGCCTGAGGCCATCGAAACCGAGGAACTTCCAGAAGATGTCATCCGCATTTCAGTCCTTAAAAACCAAAACATTGATAAGATTGAAGAGAAAATCAACAACCTCTTCTTTGAAAATGCTGGTTTGGTTGAGCAAGACGCAACCTACCTATCAAATGCCCGTCACATTTCCTTGATTGAGAAGGCTGTTGAAAGCCTACAAGCTGTTAATGAAGGTCTTGAACTGGGGATGCCTGTTGATTTGCTTCAAGTTGATTTGACTCGTACTTGGGAAATACTCGGTGAAATCACAGGTGATGCGGCTCCTGATGAACTCATCACCCAACTCTTTAGCCAATTCTGTTTAGGAAAATAAGAAATCCATGATCGTTCATTCGGTCATGGATTTTATTGTCGTCATTAATAATCTGGTCTTAAGACACCTGTTACAGTTGCTTTAGTTGCTTCGTAGTCGCCATCTACGACAACCTTGATAATGCGTTTGGCATCTTCTTCTGGTGCTGGAACTAGAGGTAGACGAGTCGGTCCAGCTTCAAATCCCATGTAGTTAAGAACGGCCTTAACTGGAGCAGGACTTGGATAAGAGAAGAGGGCATTAACCTTAGGGATGAATTTACGCTGAATAGCTGCGGCTTTCTTCATATCGCTTTCTTCAATGGCCATAAACATCTCGTGCATTTCATCCCCATTTGTATGGGAGGCAACAGAAATAACCCCATCCGCACCAAGGTTCATGGCATGGAAAGCATCTCCATCCTCACCAGTATAAATCAAAAACTCCTCTGGCTTGTGTTCAATCAAATAAGCCATATTAGCCAAGCTCGTACATTCTTTGACACCGATAATATTTGGATGGTCAGCCAAACGAAGCATGGTTTCTGGAGTTAGCTCAACAACCACACGCCCAGGAATGTTATAGATAATAATAGGCAAGTCAGAAGCATCTGCAATGGCTTTAAAATGCTGATACATTCCTTCTTGAGAAGGTTTGTTGTAGTAAGGAACAATAGCAAGCCCAGCTGCGAAACCACCAAAGTCAGCTACTTCTTTGACAAACTCAATAGAGTCACGCGTATCATTGGTACCTACACCCGCAATCAAAGGAACACGTCCATTGACAACTTTCTGTACAGCTGCAAACAGTTCCAACTCTTCATCGTGAGTTAAGGTTGGACTTTCAGCTGTTGTACCAGCAAGGAGAATCCCATCCGTATGATGAGCCAGCAAATGCTCAATCAAGGCTGGAATAGCATCAAAATTGATAGAACCATCATCATGAAAAGGAGTAATGAAAGCTGTGATGATTTTACACTCTTTTAAATCTTGATAAGACATGAGAAACACCTCTCTATTTCAAAGAAGGAGTTCATCTGAACTCCTAAACGATATGACTATTTTAATTCAAATTTCAATTCGGAAGTTGGACGAACCAAACCACGTTCATGAAGAGTTTCTGCAATCTGAACTGAGTTCCAAGCAGCACCTTTAAGAAGGTTATCTGAAACAACCCACATGTGAATTCCTTTTTCGGCATCCAAGTCTTTACGGATACGACCAACAAAGGTATCGCGTGAACCCACTGCATTGATAGCTTGAGGATAGATTTGATGAGCTACATCATCTTCAAGGACAGCACCTGGGAAGGCTGCGATAGCTGCTTTTACTTCTTCGATTGGAGCTACTTCTTTTGTTTCGATGTAAACAGACTCAGAGTGGGCTGACAAGACTGGAATACGCACACATGTTGCAGATACTGCAATGCTATCATCTTCCATAATTTTCTTAGTTTCCTTAGTCATTTTCATCTCTTCGTAAGTGTAATCATTGTCAGTGAAGACATCGATTTGTGGAAGAGCATTGAAGGCGATAGGATAGTGTTTCTTGTCGCCACCTGAAGGCAAGATTTCCGCATGCAAATCACGTGGATTCACACCATCATTCAAAACTTCACGAAGTTCATGTTGTGTCTCAAGAATCGCTCCCATACCAGCACCTGAAACGGCTTGGTAAGTTGAAACAATGATACGGTCCAATCCCCATTTTTGGCGAACTGGCTCAAGAGCCACCATCATTTGGATTGTTGAACAGTTAGGGCAGGCAATAATCCCGTTGTGGGCATCAAGTGCATGAGCATTGACCTCTGGAACAACCAAAGGAACATCTGGATTTTGACGGAAGTAAGATGTATTATCTACTACTACCGCACCAGCTTTAACTGCGTATGGTGCATATTTAGCTGATGTAGAACCACCTGCTGAAAAGAGAGCAATGTCAACTCCCTCAAAAGCTGTTTCAGTTGTTTCTTCAATCGTAATATCTTGATCTTTAAATTTCAAAGTCTTGCCTGCTGAACGTGCAGAAGCAAGTAAACGAATTTTATCGATTGGAAGTGTTGATTCTTCCAACATTTTTATCATCTGAGCTCCGACAGCACCTGTCGCGCCGACTACAGCAACTGTATATCCCATAAATAACCTCTTTCGGAATTTTCTAAAAATTTCTATAATAGATGTATTATACTACTTTTTCCATGAATTGCAAAGCTTTTTCATCATTTTTTAGAAAATAAAAATCCCCAGTCGCTAGACCAGGGACTAAGAGGCATCTTCATGTGATGAGCAGGTTCACACAACTCATCAAGGTCCGCTCCTGCGTTATGACCTCCTTATGCTCAATAGTAGTCCGAAGACTACCTATCGACTCATCGCATCTTCTATTCTACTAAAGAGAATGACTTTTGTCAACAGACGAAACTCTTTATGCTCTTCGAAAATCTCTTCAAACTTCGTCAGCGTCGCCTTACCGTAGGTATGGTTACTGACTTCATCAGTTTCATCTACAACCTCAAAAACATGTTTTGAGCTGACTTCGTCAGTCTTATCTACAACCTCAAAGCAGTGCTTTGAGCAATCTGCGGCTAGCTTCCTAGTTTGCTTTTTGATTATCATTGAGTGTTAGTTTCATTTACACAGCTGAATAAGAAATATCCTTGAAAAATTTGGGGTAGACATAACAAAAACCCCTGTAAATCAAGGGCTTTTCTGTCTACTTTATGCTAATTGCCGGGATTGAACCGGCGACCTCATCCTTACCATGGATGCGCTCTGCCAACTGAGCTAAATCAGCTTACTTAAGAAGTATACTATAGTTAGAAAAACTTGTCAAGTTTCCTTAGAAATTTTCCATAAGAAAAAACCAGGTAAGAGCTACCTAGCTTATCTTCTTCTATTTGCTTAAATCAATTCGACGACCAATTTTTCCAATGATAATCGCACCAATAATTAATGAGGCAAATTCACCAATCCCTGTTGTAAACCAAGTAAGGAAAAATGGTAATTGCGCTACGATATTCAACTCGGCAGCGATAGTAAACATAGAAATTGAAAAGAGGATTGAGAAGAAGAAATGATCTTTTCGAATCAATCCGTTAAAAAGATAATCCTTGCTGTATTTTGCAAAAAGCCAAACACCTAGACTGAGGAATACTAAGGTTGATCCACCACCAACAAAGACATCTAGCATTCCGAAGCTAAAGAAATTGGCAATCATACAACCGATAGTAACACCGATAATGTACTTTGGATTGTAAAAAGCCATAAAGTTCATCATTTCTGAAATGCGGAACTGATAAGCACCGTAGCTAATGGCATTTAGGGGTGGTGTGACAGTTAAAACGACATAGATAGCAGCAACGATTGCAATATCTGCTACATCACGAATGGTTAATTTTTTCATCTTTTCTCCTTTGGCGGTTTCCCGCGTATAATATGCTTGGTGAAAGAAGCTAAGCACCAAGGGTTGCTTGAATCAACCTTACTAGTATAGCACAATAGCCTGCTTTATGCTATACTAAAAGCATGAAAAAACGCATTCAAAGTCTCTTCGTGAATGAGCTCTTAGCCTATCTTTTTTTTGGTATAGCTACTACTCTTGTCTCCATTCTATCTAGATTAGTCATTTATCAACTAACTCATAGAGAACTCCTTGCTACTGGACTAGCAAATAGTATCGGTATCCTCTTTGCATTTATTACAAATGATAGGATTGTATTTAAGCAAGAAAGGAAGAATTGGCCAAGACGTTTAGTGAAATTTTCTCTAGCACGTCTTTCTACTTTTCTTTTAGACTTGTTTTTAACTTTTCTCTTTGTAACTCAGTTTCCTGATATTATTGGTCAGTTCGTAAATTATAATATTAATAGGGTGAATAGTATTGAAACAGTTATTGCACAATTCTTAATAATTATCCTCAATTACATTTTTAGTAAGGTATTTATTTTTAAAAAATAAGAAAAATTTTAAACATATAGCTTGCAAGAACTTCTTAATTAATATATAATTAAGTGTAAAAATTTTTTGAAAGGAAATTATGAAAATGTTAAAAGATCTTAAAGCATTTTTGCTTCGTGGTAACGTTGTTGACCTTGCTGTCGGTGTAATCATTGCTACTGCTTTTGGTGCAATCGTTACATCACTTGTTAACGATATCATCACTCCACTTATTTTGAATCCAGCCTTGGAAGCTGCGAAAGTACAAAACATCGCTGAGCTTGCTTGGAATGGTGTTACATATGGTAAATTCTTGAGTGCTGTTATCAACTTCCTAGTTATCGGTACTGTTCTCTTCTTCGTTATCAAAGGTATTGAAAAAGCTCAAAGCCTTACTAAGAAAGAAGAAGCTGAAGAAGCTCCAGCTGGTCCAACTGAGTTGGAAGTACTTCAGGAAATCAAAGCTCTTCTTGAGAAAAAATAATCAATTAAAAGGATCTAGCGCAATGCTAAATCCTTTTTTCTTTACTCTTTCGGTAACTTGCCTGCTTTTTCAAGCATTTTCTTAATAAGATAAGGCATCTTAACATTTTCCCGACCTTTTTTCTCAATCAGTTTTTTCACAAATTCCGGCATTTGTAAATCTTCAGATTCGGCCAAAATATTTTTAGTCTCATCTGAAGGAACTAACTCATCAAAGGTTTCTTCTTCTGGGAGAAATTCCTTAAATTCTTGATGTTCATTGGCTCTGACTGTATTGACCAAGGCATCAATCAAACGAGAATCTGTATTTGGCATTGGTGGACGATGATAGTTCACCCCAAATTCCTGACACAAGTCATAACATTCCACATCGTTGTCAAACAAGACTTCAATATGCTCGCTGATGAAGCTGATAGGAACAAAAATATAATGGTCTGGATGTTCTTTCTGTTCTCTGAGATACTCTAAAACATCTGGTTTAATCCATGGAATCCCGATATCACTTTCACTTTGCCAAGTATTAGTATATTGCTCGGAACTCAAACCTAGTTTTTCAGCGACTAGCTTGCTATTTTCGAAAATTTGGTCGATATAGGGGTCACCAAAATCCAAGGCAAAAATGGGTACACTATGGGCTGAAAAGATGACTTTAAATCTATCCTGCTTTACTTCTTCTTTTAAAATCTTAGCAATTTCATCTGCCCAATAGTTTAAGAGCGCTTCTTCTTGATACCAGTCCTTGATAACTAAAAATTTAATTTGTTTGCTTTCTAAAAATTTTTCATAGCCCATGACAGAGTAGAAAGAATAATGAGGTTCTAAAATCAAGCAAATACACTGCTCGATTCCGTCTGCTTCCATCTGACCAATCACATCTGGAATAAAGGGTCTAGAAAACTTATTGGCAAAATAGACACTGTACTCATTCCCCAGCCTAGATTCTACCAAGGCAACCTCTTCTCGAGTAATTTTTTGCAGAGGCGTACCTCCAATAAGTACATAATTATCATAGAGAGTTTGAATCTCGTGGTCTTGAGGTCTCACTCCACGACGAATATTTGTGAAAAAATCAGCCACACCTTCAAAGGTAATCTCTTCTGGTGAACCGAAAGTCATCATTAAAATTGCTTTTTTCATAATCGCTTCCTTGTGATATTTTTATCAAGTTTATTTTATCATTAATTCGTTGATAAGTAAACGCCAACATAGCGAATTTCCCTAACTTCAGTCTTTTGTTTTTCTCTCTTTTCTATGATACAATGGAAAAAATGAATTCAAAAGGAGTTTTTTATGACTTATCCCAATCTCTTGGACCGCTTTTTAACCTACGTTAAGGTCAACACGCGCTCTGATGAACACTCTACTACTACTCCAAGTACACAGAGTCAGGTTGATTTCGCAACCAATGTTCTTATCCCTGAAATGAAACGTGTCGGACTGCAAAACGTCTACTACCTTCCAAATGGTTTTGCGATTGGTACCTTGCCAGCCAATGATCCGTCTTTAACACGTAAAATTGGCTTCATCTCCCATATGGATACTGCTGACTTTAATGCCGAAGGAGTCAATCCACAGCTAATTGAAAACTACGATGGTGGTGTGATTAAACTTGGAAATTCTGGTTTCAAACTCGATCCAGCTGACTTTAAGAGTCTTGAGAAATATCCAGGACAAACACTCATCACAACAGATGGAACAACCTTGCTAGGAGCTGATGACAAGTCAGGAATTGCTGAGATTATGACTGCCATTGAATATCTGACTGCCCATCCTGAAATCAAGCACTGTGAGATTCGTGTTGGTTTTGGTCCAGATGAAGAAATCGGTGTTGGTGCTAATAAATTTGATGCAGAAGATTTTGATGTTGATTTTGCCTACACAGTTGATGGTGGGCCACTAGGTGAGCTTCAGTACGAGACCTTTTCAGCAGCGGGTGCTGAATTGCATTTTCAAGGACGCAATGTCCACCCTGGTACTGCCAAAGGTCAGATGGTCAACGCCCTTCAGCTAGCAATTGATTTTCATAATCAACTTCCAGAGAATGACCGACCCGAGTTAACAGAAGGTTACCAAGGATTCTACCACCTAATGGATGTGACAGGTAGTGTCGAAGAGGCGCGTGCAAGCTACATCATTCGTGATTTTGAAAAAGATGCCTTTGAAGCTCGTAAAGCAACAATGCAGTCTATCACTGATAAGATGAATCAAGAACTTGGTAGCGACCGTGTCACCCTAAACTTGACAGACCAGTACTACAATATGAAAGAAGTCATTGAAAAAGATATGACTCCAATTACCATTGCCAAAGCAGTTATGGAAGATTTGGGGATTACTCCTATAATCGAACCAATCCGTGGAGGGACAGACGGCTCTAAAATCTCCTTTATGGGAATCCCAACTCCCAATATCTTTGCAGGAGGAGAAAATATGCATGGACGTTTTGAATACGTCAGCCTTCAGACTATGGAACGTGCAGTTGATACCATCATTGGTATCGTAGCTTATAAAGACTAAAAAGACGAGGTAGCTTAGCTACTTCGCCTTTCTTTTTATTCTGCTGGTTTTTCTTGATTTCCAGTACTTGTTGTAGATTCTGTTGTTTCCTTTTCTGAAGATGATTCAGCAGGTTTAGAATCTGTTGTGTTGCTTGGTTTGTTTTCGTCGCTTGCAGTTTCACTATTTGATTCTGCAGTTGCTAATGTTTCAGTTTCGGTACTTGTCTTGTCACCATTTGCCTCAGCATTTGTTGCTGGAGTTGCTTCTTCACTCGCACTTGATTTTGACTTGATTTCTTGATTCAAGACTAGGATAGCTTTTGTCAATTCAAGTAAAGCGGCTTTATCCTTACTCTTAGCAGAAAGTTGATCTAGTAATGCATCCACCTTATCAAAGTCGGCATCAGAACCCTTATTGTTTTCTAAGTATGCGTGAAGCGACATAAGAATATCGTAGAGTTTTTGATAAAGTACAAGTGTCTGAGGATCTTGCTCTGCATTTTCCTTCTCTTGTTGAAGGGCGCTAGCGATACGAGTCAAGACATCTTTTACCTGGCTGTTTACTTCATCCAAGTCTGCATCAACCTTGTTTGTAGCAGCTTTGAGATTTTCTACTTCTTCTGCCAAGGATTGTCTGATTCCTTCTTCTTGGATTTGTTCCAAGAGTTGATGTGCCTTGCTCAAGAGGCTTTCTACCTCTTCCTTGCTAACATGATTGACATGTTCTTCAGGCATAAAGTCTCCGTACAATTCTTTCAAGAAGCCATAAATAGCTGTCTTGGCAGTTTGGTTATCTACTTTTTCAGTATCTAGAACTGTTTTCGTTGATTTCGCAGTAGTTGGTTGAGCTTTCAAAGCTTCTTCCACTTCTTGTTTTGCTTGATAGATACTTGGGAATAATCTGTTCAATTCTGCTGCCTTAAGGAAGGATTGAGATTGATACAAGGTCCAAGTCAACTGAGCCACTTTGTTTCGAAGTTCATCATTTAAACGACCGTCATTTACGTGTTCGTAGAAATACTTGATGTATTCTACAGTTGTAACACCTGTTCGATCATTAAAGTCTTGAAGAGCTTGAAGTTGTGATTCAACCGCTACTAAAGCAGCCTCATCTTTTGCCAATTTAGCTTCTTGGAGTCGAACGAGAAGGTCTTTCTTAGGAAGTCCATAAGAGTCTGTATCCAGTGTGTTAATTTTATCAATCAAGGCTTGATATTTCTTATCTAGAGCACTTGTTTCAACAGGTTTGACACTTTCATCAATATGAATATATTGCTTATCAAAGAGATCAAGTGTCGCAAGATAACCTGCTGTAGAGTTAGTTGCCAGTTTCTTCATGTTCTCAGTAAACTGACCTAAGGCTAACTCAATCTGTCTTTGTTCGATAGGCTTGTCTTTGTAGATATTTCTGCTATCAGCTAAAAGTTGATCTACTTTTTCCAAGACTGCCTTCTCATCAAAAGCTCCAGGTTGATAGTTAGATTGTAGGGCTGGAATCTTGTTTTTCAACGCTACTTCATAGCCCTTCGTTTGAACCTTGATGTAATGATTGTGGTCGCCATGAGGAATCACAAAACTACCATTTTCTACCTGTAAGCTATAAGGAGACACACCATCTCGCAAAGCAGTCGTGTAGAGTTCATTTAGGAAATCAAGTTCTGGATTCCCAGTTTGAAGAGGAATCCGAACGTGTTCTTTACGAACAGCATAGGGATGGATATGAGTTGGATCGTATGCTTGGTCTGGGTTTCCAAAGACAAAGAATCCGTTTGAAATTCTAATAGCTTCAAGTGGAACGCCGTATGTCTTAGAAATGTAAGCAATCTTTTCTTCATCGCTAGCATCTCTTGAGAAAGACTCTACCGTTTTAGCAAGAGGTTTTACAGGCTCTGCATCATGATGTGTTTTCAAATGGTCTTGTGCAGCCTTAATTTGGTCTGCTGTCAAGTCTTTCTTGAAAAAGTAATGATTGTGGTCACCATGACTCATGACAAAACCTTGCTCATCCTCACTGATGACACGATTGGAATCAAAACCATGATCGTGTTCTTCACCATGATGATGTCCATGATCATCACCATCGTGCTTATCATCCTGAGCTGGACTTGGTGTTACTGGCGTCTTAGCTCTTAAATGATCTTGTGCTGCCTTGATTTGATCAGCTGTCAAATCCTTCTTGAAGAAGTAATGATTATGGTCACCATGACTCATGACAAATCCTTGCTCATCCTCATTGATGACACGATTAGCATCAAAACCGTGATCATGGTCTTCATCATGTTTGCGACCATGATTATCTTTATCATGTTCATCATCATGGGCTAGGCTTGGTGTTACTGGAGTTTTACCTCTCAAATGATCCTGAGCCGCCTTGATTTGTTCTGGTGTTAGATCCTTCTTAAAGAAGTAATGATTGTGGTCACCATGAGTCATGACAAAGCCTGCCGCATCTTCACTGATAATTCGATTGACATCGAAATCATGGCCATGTTCGTCATGGTGATGACCGTGTGTATCTTCATCGTGATCATCATGGGCTAGACTTGGTGTTGCTGGACTTGCACCTTTCAAGTGTTCTTGCGCTGCCTTGATTTGATCAGCAGTCAAATCCTTCTTGAAGAAGTAATGATTGTGGTCGCCGTGTGACATGACAAAACCTTGCTCATCCTCACTGATGACACGATCGGCATCAAAACCGTGAGCATGGTCTTCACCATGTTTGTGGCCATGATTATCGTTATCGTGTTCATCATCATGGGCTGGGCTTGGTGTTACTGATGTTTTACCTCTCAAATGATCCTGCGCGGCCTTGATTTGTTCTGGTGTTAGATTCTTCTTAAAGAAGTAATGATTGTGATCACCGTGTGACATGACAAAGCCTTGATCATCCTCACTGATGACACGATTGGCATCAAAACCATGATCATGGTCTTCATCATGATGGTTCCCATGATTATCTTTATCGTGTTCATCATCATGTGCTGGACTTGGTGTTACTGGCGTCTTACCTCTTAAATGATCTCGGGCAGCCTTAATTTGCTCTGCTGTCAAATCTTTCTTAAAGAAGTAATGATTATGATCACCGTGTGACATGACAAAGCCTTTAACATCCTCACTGATGACACGATTGGCATCAAAACCATGATCATGGTCTTCATCATGATGAGCGTCATGTTCATGTTCGTCATGCTTAGGTGCCTGACTTCCATGGTCACCGTCTTGCTCATGATGATGGTTTTGCTGAGTAGGTTTTTCTGCTGGTTTGCTTGGATTCTCCAATGGTGTTGGTTTCTCACTGTCACTAGTTAGAGGAATCATTCTCGCAATCTTTTCTTCTAATGCAGAAAGCTTTGTATATGGAATGAAATGATAGTGATTTCCATGAGGAATCGCTACACCACTCGGTGTCCTGCTTAAAATCTTAGCAGGATCAAAAGTCAAACCATCCGATTCAGCATATCGTTGAGTACTTGGAAGAGCATAGAGCTGCTGTAATAGACTTTGAAGACTCTCGGCTTTATTACTTGGTATTTCAGCCTGTTGAATAGGCTTGGTAGCTTGACCAGTCCCATTTGTACTTGGACGATAGTCAGTCACACTAGGCTGATTTCTAGTTCCAGAGAGGTAAGCTTGTGCTGCAGCCAATTCACTAGCAGACAAGGAACTCTTTGGAATGTAGTGGTAATGTCCTCCGTGAGGGACGATATAAGCATCACCAGTATCCTCTATAATATCAGATGCATTAAAGATGTAGCCATCATCAGTAGTATAGCGACCTTGAGATTGAGCAAGCGCCACTGCACTATTAGATGTTGTTGCATCGTGAGTATGACCTTGTTTTTGGCGTTCAATTTCGTCCTTCGAACGAACGTTATCCGCATGTGCCACATCCTTAAGGTAAACATAATACTTACCATCTACCTTGATAATGTAACCACCTTTGACTTCGTTGACAATATCAGCGTCTTTCAATTGATAATTGGCATCTTTCATCAAAAGTTCTTCACTGAAAATCGCATCAAAAGGAACTTTCCCATTATAATAATGGAAATGATCACCGTGTGAAGTCACATAACCTTGATCGGTGATTTTCACAACAATTTGTTCAGCCTGGATATCTTCTTTTTTGCTAACTTGCTCTGGTGTTTGTGTCTCTGTTTTTTGAGTGTCTTGTTTCCCATCGACATAAGATACACGATTCGTATCTTTATTCTCTCCTGTCTGATGTTGATTCAATGCATAAATACAAAGACTTAAAGAAAGGACAACAGCTGCACCAGCAGCAAGTTTCTTCTTATTTATTTTCATTCTTTCCTCATTTCAATTCTTCTGCTAAAATACTCATATTGTCTTCTAGGTTTTCTAGATAAGTTTTGTCATTTTGTGGGTCTGCCTCTAAAGGATTCAGAGTTTTAAGACCCACACCTGTTGATTTGACAAGAGTTTCAGCTACTTTTGAAGAAGCATTACTTTCTGTAAAAATCGTCTTAACCTTATAGGTTTTAACAAATTCCTGAATTTCTGTTAGTTGTCTTGGACTTGGTTCTTGTTCTGGAGAGATACCTGCAATACCAAGTTGATTGAGTCCAAATCGCTTAGCCAGATAAGAAAAGGCTGTATGTTGGGTTACAAATGTTTTCTGACTCGCTTTTTCAAATTTAGGTTGGAATTTCTTAGTCAATTCTTGAGCTTTTTTGATAAAGGCTTGCGCATTTTTTTGATAAGTTTCTTTATGTTCACTATCAACCTCTGAAAGTTTATCAGCAATAATTTGGGCTTCTTCTCCAGCTTTTTCAGGATCTAGCCAAGTATGAGGGTCATAGAGCGTTTTTTCATCAACTCCATCCCCTGCTCCCACATCTTCTAGCCCTGGGACGCGGTCTAAAGTCATTCCCTCTGAAGCCTCTAAAACCTTCACTTTAGATTTTTTAAGATTGGGATCCAGACTTCCTGCCCAAGATTCGAGCGTATGCGAATGGTAAACAAAGACATCCGCATCATAGATGGCTGCGATATCATTTGCTGAAGGTTCGAAGGAGTGAATTCCGCTACTTGACTGAATCATTCGAACATCATTCAAGTCACCAGATACTTCCTTGACCATGGCATAGATAGGATAAAAACTGGTCACAATTTTCATCCCTTTACCTGACTGGCTTTCCTTTTGGTCACAAGCAGCTAATACCAGAACCAATACACTGGTCATCAATACTAAAATCGTCCTCTTTTTCACTATAACTCCTTAACTAGTGTTTAACCATTTAATTAACTAGTAAATAGTTTATCTTTATTTAGAAAATATGTCAAGAATTTTTACACAATTTCATAAAAAAGAGAACAGAATCCATATTCTGCTCCCTTTTTATCTTCTATAATAGTTGTATAGTTACTTACTCTCCTTTAACAAGACTAATAGCTTTTCAGCTTCTGCCATAATAGTATTGTTGTCCTGAGAACCAAATAACAGGTTATTTTTTAATCCTGTGAGAGTTTCGTTGGCATTTGACTTAAGAATTGGATCCTTAATCTTTTTAAGTAGCTCTTGCGCCTCTCTCAGTTTTTCTTCAACCTTTTCAGTTTCAACCTGAGGTCCCTCTGGTTCCGATGGTAATTCTTCTTCTGATTCCTCTGATTCTTTTGGTTTTGGAGATTCTGCTTTCTCATTTTTCGGTTTTTCTTCGCGAGGTTTTTCCTCCTCAATTTTTTCTGTCTGAGGTTTCTCCTCTGTTGGTTTCTCTGTTTGATTGTTAGCAGCTTGACTATTGTGGTTTCTTTGAACATGGTCGCTCGCATTGCCCCAACCACTATCTGAATGCGGACGTTCGTTTGGATGTTCAACATAATACTTCACAGTTTCAAATAGCTCTTCTAAAGTATACCCCTTAGGTGCCTCATAAAGTCCTTCGTCAAACCACTCAAATTTGATGTTATGATAATGGTCATAATGAGGTATAATCAAACTTCCATTTTTAACTTCCACAGTATGTTGGAGATTGTAAGGCATACGGTCAAGTGGTACCTTCTTAGCTGCTTTTACTCGATTGTAAATCGCTTCTGCTCCCTTAGCCTCAGTATTTCCTGAACTTTGATGATTTGTTGAAGGAGGCGTCAAACCTTTCTCTTTAGCATAAGCTTGACCTGCTGCTCTTTCAGCTTCAGACAAACTATCTTTCTTAATCCAATGACTGTGGCTCATATGCGGAGTTACATAGGCATCCCCCTCATCACTGGTGATATCACGGGGATCAAAGATATAGCCATCTTCTGTTGTATACTTGCCTGCCAACTTGGCTACTTGAATCTCATCATCTGTGTAAGCTATTTGTGCATTTAGTTTTCCTAAACGTTCTGGATGACGAATCGGCGCTAGAAAAGTAAGGATATCATCAACTAACTTGACCTTATCACTTGACTCATCGTTGAGACGTTCCAATAGTCTATCAAAAGCGTCAAAATCAGCTTGACGCCCTTTATTGGAAATCAAATCTTGGTGAACTGTTGCTAGTAAATCATAAACTTTGTTGTAAAATTTTTGATCACCAGATGCAAGATTGGTTTTCTTAGCTCTTAACTCATGAGACAAACTTTCTTGTTTAGCAAGTTTATCATCAATGGCTGCAACAGTTTCTGCTGAAAGTTCCTTGGCAGAGATATAACGCGAAGTTCCATTCTCTTCAAAGACATAACCATCAACCACCTTTCGAATCGCCTGTTTTACCAATTTTCCATCAATTGGATTGCTTGGAGCTGGTTGAGGATTTGGTACAGGTTGTGGACTTGGTATTGGGGTAGGCTCTGGAGCAGGAATTGGTTTTGGAAGGCTTGGAGTCGGAATTGGTTTTAATTCTTTACCACCTGCAGTAGTATGATTTCCTTGATAATTTTCAGAAATCATTCTCGCAATCTTCTGCTCTAAGTCAGACATTTGAGAATAAGGGATAAAGTGATAGTGATCTCCATGTGGCACTGCAACACCATTCGCAGTTTTTCTTGTAATCTGCGCTGGATCAAAAACAAGCCCATCTGATTCCACATGTCGTTGGCTAAGCGGCAAGGCATAAAGCTGTTTCAAGAGACTGGATACGTCTTCACTCGGATTTGCTTGATAACTATTATCCACCTGTGGGCTAACACTTGGAGTCCATCTTCTGGTATTTGCTTCAACATTGCTTTGATTCGTTTGTCCATATGAACTACTATTCGGTGTCTCTGATGCGCTACTGCTAGAAGAATTTGTTGAAGGACGATAGCCAACTGAGCTTGGCTGATTAGTTTTTCCAGCTAGGAAGGCTTGAGCTGCAGCTAATTCACTAGCCGACAAGTCACTCTTAGGAATATAGTGGAAATGATTGCCATGAGGAACGATATAGGCATCACCTGTATCTTCTATAATATCAGACGCATTGAAGATATAACCATCATCCGTTGTATAGCGGCCTTGAGCTCTAGCAGCGACTACCGCTTTATCGCTAGAACCACCTCCGTGATTACTACCGTGTTCCTGCTTCTGACGATTGATTTCTTCTTTTGTTCGAATATTATCCGCATGAGCTGCATCTTTCATGTAAACATAGTATTTCCCGTCTACCTTAATCACATAGCCACCCTTGATTTCATTGACAATGTCTGAATCCTTCAACTGATAATTCGGATCTTTCATGAGGAGTTCTTCACTAATGATAGCATCATAAGGAACCTTGCCATTATAGTAATGATAATGGTCTCCATGAGAAGTCACATAACCTTGATCCGTAATCTTGATAACAATTTGCTCGGCATTTATGCCTTCTTTTTTACTGACTTCATCAGGTGTCAAATTTTCTGCCTTTTGGCTTGGTTGTTTACCGTCTATATATGAAACACGGTTACTTTCTTTTACAGTTTGGGCTTGATGCAAACCTAGTTCATAAGCACAGACACTTAAAACAAGTGCAGCTGCTGACCCAGCTAGATATTTTTTATTGATTTTCATTCTTTCCTCTTTTCTTAACTCTATTTGATTCACTATAAAACAATAAACCAGTTAATTAACTAGTTAATAGTTTACTCCTTTTAGTACTGCTTGTCAAGAATTTTTCGTATATACATAATAAAAATGAAAGCCTCTTTATCGAGACTCCCATTTTTCATTAGTTTGTTTTTTCCTTATTTACAGGCGAAGGATTACTACCTTTTAACAACGCAAGTAATTTTTCTGCTTCTGCCATGATACCATTATTATCCATGGTTTGGAGACTCAAATTATTTCGTAAACCAGCTAGGGTTTCTGTCGCATTGCCTTTCAGACTAGCATCTGTTACTTTAGCAAGTAAAACTTCTGCTTCTTTAAGCTTGGCTTCTACTTTTTCAGTCTCTACTTGAGGAACTTCTGGCTCAGCAGGTGTTTCCTCTACTGGTTCTTCATCCGCTTTGAAGTTCTTTTTGGGATCTTCACTGTGGTCTTTCTTACCTAAGACATGCTCGCTGGCATTTCCCCATCCGTCATTAGAATGTGGACGTTCATCAGGATGTTCAACATAGTACTTAATCGTCGCAAATAAGTCTTCCAAGGTATAGCCATTTGGAGCCTTGTATGAATGATCATCAAACCAAGCAAATTTAATGTTATGGTAATGATCCTTGTGAGGAATAATCAAATTACCATTTTTAACTTCTACTGTATGCTCGACCATGTATGGAAGTCGAACGAGTGGAATTCGTTTCTCTCCTTTCACACGATTGTAAATAGCCGCTGCACTATCTCCAGTTGGATTTGCTTGAGCATCTGCGTCTGCGGACGGAGGTAGAATTCTTTTTTCTTTAGTATAATATTGAGCCGCAGCTTTTTCCTTATCAGAAAGGCTGTCTTTTCCAATCCAGTGACTATGGCCCATATGAGGCGTTACATAGGCATCCCCCTCATCACTGATAATATCATGTTCGTCAAAAATGTAACCATCTGACGTTGTATACTTATCAGCTAATTGAGCAATACGAACTTCGTTTTCGGTATATTCAATTTGAGAATTTTGTTTTCCAAGTCGCTCAGGATGGGTAATTGGTGCTAGGAATGCCAATAAATCATCTACCAATTTTCCTTTATTAGAAGATTCATCATTCAAGCGTTCTGCTAATTTGTCTAAGGCTTGGAAATCAGAAACGCGACCCTTATTTTCAGACAAGGCTTTATGAGCCTCAGCCAACAGATTATATGCTTTATCATAAAATTCTTGGTCACGAGGAGCAACTTTTTCTTTTTTAGTAGTTAAAGCGTGTGACACACTCTCTTGTTTTGATAACTTGCTTTCAAGATTTTTAACAGTTTCAGATGGTAAATCTTTCGCAAAAACATAGCGTGAGATTCCTTTTTCTTCGAAAACATATCCTTCTCCAACTTTTCGTACCAGCTGACTAACCAAAGAAGAATTTGAGTCTATTTTAGGATTTGGAGTAGGAGCCGGTTTTACCATAGGTTTCAAAGGTTTTAAGGTAAGAGCTGGCAAAACAGGAGATGGAATTAAATTTGGAAGACTTGGAGTCGGAATTGGTTTTAATTCTTTACCACCTGCAGTAGTATGATTTCCTTGATAATTTTCAGAAATCATTCTTGCAATCTTCTGCTCTAAGTGAGACATTTGAGAATAAGGGATAAAGTGATAATGATCTCCGTGTGGCACTGCAACACCATTCGCAGTTTTTCTTGTAATCTGCGCTGGATCAAAGACAAGTCCATCTGATTCCACGTGTCGTTGGCTAAGCGGCAAGGCATAAAGCTGTTTCAGGAGACTAGATACGTCTTCACTCGGACTAGCTTGATAACTATTATCTACTTGTGGGCTAACACTTGGAGTCCATCTTCTAGTATTTGCCTCAACATTGCTTTGATTCGTTTGTCCATATGAACTACTATTCGATGCCTCTGATGCGCTACTGCTAGAAGAATTTGTTGAAGGACGATAGCCAACTGAGCTTGGTTGATTACCTTTTCCAGCTAGGAAGGCTCGAGCTGCAGCTAATTCACTGGCAGACAAGTCACTCTTAGGAATATAGTGGAAATGGTTGCCATGAGGAACGATATAGGCATCACCTGTATCTTCTATAATATCAGACGCATTGAAGATATAACCATCATCCGTTGTATAGCGGCCCTGAGCTCTAGCAGCGACTACTGCTTTATCGCTAGAACCACCTCCGTGATTACTACTGTGTTCTTGCTTCTGACGAGTAATTTCTTCTTTTGAGCGAACATTATCAGCATGCGCTGCATCCTTAAGATAGACATAATACTTACCATCTACCTTAATCACATAGCCACCCTTGATTTCATTGATAATGTCTGAATCCTTCAACTGATAATTTGGATCTTTCATCAGAAGTTCTTCACTGAAAATCGCATCAAAAGGAACTTTCCCATTGTAATAATGGAAATGATCACCGTGTGAAGTCACATAACCTTGATCCGTAATCTTGATAACGATTTGCTCGGCATTAATACCTTCTTTTTTACTGACTTCATCAGGTGTCAAATTTTCTGCCTTTTGGCTTGGTTGTTTACCGTCTATATATGAAACACGGTTACTTTCTTTTACAGTTTGGCCTTGATGCAAACCTAGTTCATAAGCACAGACACTTAAAGCAAGTGCAGCTGCTGACCCAGCTAGATATTTTTTATTGATTTTCATTCTTTCCTCACTTTAATTCTTCTGCTAAAACACTCATATTTTCTTCTAGATTTTCTAAGTAAGTTTTGTCATTTTGTGGGTCTGCCTCTAAAGGATTCAGAGTTTTAAGACCCACACCTGTTGATTTGACAAGAGTTTCAGCTACTTTTGAAGAAGCATTACTTTCTGTAAAAATCGTTTTGACCTTATAGGTTTTAACAAATTCCTGAATTTCTGTTAGTTGTCTTGGACTTGGTTCTTGTTCTGGAGAGATACCTGCGATTCCAAGTTGATTGAGTCCAAATCGCTTAGCCAGATAAGAAAAGGCTGTATGTTGTGTTACAAATGTTTTCTGACTCGCTTTTTCAAATTTAGGCTGGAATTTCTTAGTCAATTCTTGAGCTTTTTTGATAAAGGCTTGCGCATTTTTTTGATAAGTTTCTTTATGCTCACTATCAACCTCTGAAAGTTTATCAGCGATAATCTGAGCTTCTTCGCCAGCTTTTTCAGGATCTAGCCAAGTATGAGGGTCATAAAGCGTTTTTTCATCAACTCCATCACCTGCTTCCACATCTTCTAGACCAGGGACACGATCCAATGTCATTCCTTCAGAAGCCTCTAAAACCTTAACTTTGGATTTTTTTAGATTGGGGTCCAGACTTCCTGCCCAAGATTCGAGCGTATGAGAATGGTAGACAAATACATCTGCATCATAGATGGCTGCGATATCATTTGCTGAAGGTTCAAAAGAATGAATCCCACTACTTGACTGAATCATCCGAACATCATTCAAGTCACCAGATACTTCCTTAACCATGGCATAGATAGGATAAAAACTGGTCACGATTTTCATCCCTTTCCCTGTCTGGCTTTCTTTTTGACCACAAGCAGCTAAACACAAAAGAAAGACACTTAACAACACTAAAAACAAATTTTGTTTCTTCATAAAAACTCCTTAACTAGTTATTTAACTAGTTAATAGTTTACTCTTATTTTTTTTATTGTCAAGCATTTTATGAACTAGTTAATAGATTTTCTGATTTTAAACTATAAAAAACCTTGCAACTTAGTTGCAAGGACTTTTCGATTAATCAAAATTAACGTATTCTTTTTGAAGTTCAAGAACTTCTTCCATTGTTGAACACTCTGTAAGGGCACGGTTAGCATACTCTTCCATCTTAGCAGTATCCAATTTCTTCATCAAGCTACGTGTACGAAGTACAGATGTTGCTGACATAGAGAACTCATCCAAGCCCATTCCGACAAGAAGTGGAACAGCTTTTTGGTCACCAGCCATCTCACCACACATACCAGCCCATTTACCTTCAGCGTGTGCTGCCTTGATAACGTTGTTGATCAAGCGAAGGATTGATGGGTTATATGGTTGGTAAAGGTATGAAACTTGCTCGTTCATACGGTCCGCTGCCATTGAGTATTGGATCAAGTCGTTTGTTCCAATTGACATGAAGTCTACTTCTTTTGCAAATTGGTCTGCAAGCATTGCTGCTGCAGGGATTTCAATCATGATACCAACTTGGATGTCATCCGCAACTGCAACACCTTCAGCAAGAAGGTTTGCTTTTTCTTCTTCATAAACGGCTTTAGCTGCACGGAATTCTTTCAAGAGGGCAACCATTGGGAACATGATACGCAATTGACCATGAACAGAAGCACGAAGAAGGGCACGAATTTGCGTGCGGAACATTGCATCTCCAGTTTCAGAAATAGAGATACGAAGGGCACGGAATCCTAGGAATGGGTTCATTTCGTGTGGCATATCGAAGTAAGGAAGTTCCTTATCTCCACCGATATCCATTGTACGAACAACGACCGGTTTACCATTCATTCCCTCAAGAACAGCCTTGTATGCTTCATACTGCTCGTCTTCTGTTGGGAAGTCTTGAGAATCCATGTACAAGAACTCTGTACGGTAAAGTCCAACAGCTTCTGCACCGTTGTTGTTAACACCTTCAACGTCTTTTGGAGTACCGATGTTAGCAGCCAACTCGAAGTGTTTACCGTCAGCAGTCACTGTTTGAGCATCTTTCAAAAGTGCCCATTCAGCTTTTTGTTTAGCATAAGCTTCACCAGCTGCTTTAAATTCAGCCGCTTGTTCATCTGTTGGGTTGATAATCACTTCACCAGTAATTCCGTTAACGGCAAGGATATCACCGTCTTTCACCACTTCAGTGATGTTATTTGTTCCCAATACAGCTGCAATTTCAAGTGTACGTGCCATGATAGCTGAGTGGCTTGTACGTCCACCGATGTTAGTTACAAAAGCTTTTACAAAGTTTTTGTCCAATTGAGCTGTATCAGATGGTGTCAAGTCATGCGCAATCACGATTACTTCTTCGTTGATAGAAGCTGGGTTTGGCAATTTTTTACCAAGAAGGTTTGCCAATACACGTTTTGTCACGTCGCGGATATCCGCTGCACGTTCTTGCATGTATGGGTTGTCTTCCATGCCTTCAAAGATAGTGATGAACATGTCAGTCACTTCTTTAAGACCTGCTTCTGCATTGACTTTCTTAGCACGGATTGTTTCTTTAATCTGACCAATCAATTCTGGGTCAGCAAGAACCATCAAATGAGCGTCAAAAACTTGAGCCGCTTCTTCACCAAGCGTACCTACAGCTTTCTCACGGATAAGAGAAAGCTCGTTTTGAGAAGCTTCAAGAGCTACATCCAAACGAGCCTCTTCTGCGTTTGTATCTTCGACTGAAACAGTCTCGAATGACAAATCCGGTTGAACGAGTAGATATGCTTTTGCAACTGCAACACCATCAGATGCTGCGATTCCTTTAAGCATTTCTGTCATTTTCCTTATGCCAATCCTTCTTTTTCCATTGTTTCTGAGATTGCAGCGATAGCGTCATCTGCATCTGCACCTTCAGCTGAGATAGTTACATCAGCACCTTGGCCAACACCAAGACTCATAACACCCATGATTGATTTAAGGTTAACTGATTTACCTTTGTACTCAAGAGTGATATCTGAAGCAAATTTGCTTGCAGTTTGTACCAACAATGTTGCTGGACGTGCGTGAATACCTGTTTCTGCCACTACGTGGAAATCTTTAGAAGCCATAGTTTGACTCTCCTTTTGTTCTTTCTTTTTTGAGTTATATGTGATAACCCTTACAATTTGGTATTATACCATCTTCTAGGATTTTTTTCAAGCATTTTATGGGATTTATTCGATTTCCTTTCAGATAACTTGCTGAAAATCTTCTATTCTAGATAACAAAACACAGGATATAGTTTTCCAAAAAACTACTTCTAGGATAATTATCACTATTTCATAAAACAAACACTACATATTGTGTTTTGCAACCTTTAGTAGAAAAATAGACCACTATATTTAGTTTCAAATCATTGACAAAAATTTATTTTCTGATATACTAAGAAAGTAATCTATTTTGAAAGAGGAGTTACACAATGGTAACCGTTTATTCTAAAAACAACTGTGTCCAATGTAAGATGACTAAACGTTTCTTGGACAGTAATAATGTCGCTTATCGTGAAATCAATCTTGATGAGCAACCTGAGTACATCGATCAAGTTAAAGAGCTCGGTTTCAGCGCAGCTCCTGTTATCCAAACACCAACTGAAGTCTTTTCAGGTTTCCAACCAGGAAAACTGAAACAATTAGCATAATCTTAGTACATCATCCAGAAGATACTGCTTCTAGGGCTAACTTAGAAGCCTTTCTTTTGTAATTAGATAAGGGAAATTTTATGGGATTAAAACATCTTGAGGACGTGACTTACTTCCGTCTCAATAACGAAATCAACCGTCCTGTTAATGGACAAATCATGCTTCATAAAGATAAAGAAGCCTTGGATGCCTTCTTTAAAGAAAATGTAGTTCCAAACACTATGGTTTTTGATTCAATCAAAGATAAAATCAACTACCTCATTGAACACAACTACATCGAAACAGCCTTTATCAAGAAATACCGTCCAGAATTCTTGGAAGAATTGTCTCAATTTATCAAAGAACAAAACTTCCAATTCAAGTCTTTCATGGCTGCCTATAAGTTCTATAATCAATATGCCTTGAAGACTAACGACGGTGAATACTATCTTGAAAGTATGGAAGACCGTGTCTTCTTTAACGCCCTTTATTTTGCCGACGGTGATGAAGCCGTTGCAATCGATATTGCCAATGAAATCATCCACCAACGCTACCAACCTGCTACTCCTTCCTTCTTAAATGCTGGACGTGCTCGTCGTGGGGAGTTGGTATCTTGCTTCTTAATCCAAGTAACGGATGATATGAACTCTATCGGACGTTCTATCAACTCGGCTCTTCAACTTTCACGTATTGGTGGTGGTGTGGGAATTACCCTCAGCAACCTTCGTGAAGCGGGCGCACCTATCAAAGGTTATGAAGGTGCCGCTTCTGGTGTCGTACCAGTCATGAAACTCTTCGAAGATAGCTTCTCTTACTCTAACCAATTGGGGCAACGTCAAGGTGCTGGTGTTGTCTACCTCAATGTCTTCCACCCAGATATTATCGCCTTCCTTTCAACTAAGAAAGAAAACGCCGATGAAAAAGTTCGTGTAAAGACTCTTTCACTTGGTGTTGTAGTACCCGATAAATTCTACGAACTAGCTCGTAAAAATGAAGAAATGTACCTCTTCAGCCCTTACTCAGTAGAGCTTGAATACGGTGTGCCATTTAACTACATCGACATCACTGAAAAATACGATGAGCTAGTCGCAAATCCAAATATCCGCAAGACAAAAATCAAGGCGCGTGATTTGGAAACTGAAATCTCTAAATTGCAACAAGAATCTGGCTACCCTTATGTAGTCAACATCGACACAGCTAACCGTGCAAATCCTGTTGATGGTAAGATTATCATGAGCAACTTGTGTTCTGAGATTCTTCAAGTCCAAGAACCAAGCTTGATCAACGATGCCCAAGAATTCCTTCAAATGGGAACGGATGTTTCATGTAACCTTGGTTCAACCAACGTGGTTAACATGATGACTTCACCTGACTTTGGTCGTTCTATCCGTGCTATGGTGCGTGCCTTAACTTTCGTTACAGATAGTTCACACATCGTAGCTGTTCCTACCATCGACCACGGAAATAGCCAAGCTCATACCTTTGGTCTTGGTGCAATGGGACTTCACAGCTACCTTGCCCAACAATTGATTGAATATGGATCGCCTGAGTCTGTTGAATTTACAAGCATCTACTTTATGCTTATGAACTACTGGACCTTGGTAGAATCAAACAATATCGCGCGTGAACGTGGTATTACCTTCCATAACTTTGAAAAATCAGACTATGCTAACGGAAGCTACTTTGACAAGTATGTAACTGGCGAGTTTGTTCCAAAATCAGAACGTGTTAAGGAACTCTTCAAAGATGTCTTTATCCCAAGTGCTGCTGATTGGGCTGAACTTCGCGACAAGGTTCAAGCAGATGGTCTTTACCACCAAAACCGCCTTGCTGTAGCGCCAAATGGTTCTATCAGTTACATCAACGACGTTTCTGCTTCTATCCACCCGATTACGCAACGTATCGAAGAACGTCAAGAAAAGAAAATCGGTAAAATCTACTATCCTGCTGCTGGCTTGTCAACAGAAACCATTCCTTACTACACTTCTGCCTACGACATGGATATGCGTAAGGTGATTGATGTCTATGCTGCTGCAACTGAGCACGTGGACCAAGGACTATCACTCACCCTCTTCATGCGTAGTGACATTCCAAAAGGTCTTTACGAATGGAAGAAAGAAAACAAACAAACGACACGTGACTTGTCAATCCTTCGTAACTATGCCTTTAACAAGGGTATCAAGTCTATCTACTACGTCCGTACCTTTACAGATGATGGTGGAGAAGTCGGTGCCAACCAATGTGAAAGCTGTGTGATTTAATCTTTCCTTGAGAAAACTACTTTTTCTCAGATAAGTGATTCATTCACCCTGCTAAACTAGAATAAGCATCTATACTATGAAATAACAAAAAGTCGGGCTTCCGACTTTTTGTGCGATACTCCTCTAGAATTATGATAAAATAGAAGTAATTGTGAGTTCGCAATACTAAACACAGAAAGAGATTTCAAAATGGAAACTTACTACAAAGCCATTAACTGGAATGCCATCGAAGATGTCATCGACAAATCAACTTGGGAAAAACTGACGGAGCAATTCTGGCTTGATACACGTATTCCTTTGTCAAATGACTTGGATGACTGGAGAAAGCTATCAAATGTAGAAAAAGACTTGGTTGGAAAAGTCTTTGGTGGTTTAACCCTTCTCGACACTATGCAATCTGAAACTGGGGTTCAAGCCCTTCGCGCAGACATCCGTACACCACATGAGGAAGCTGTTTTCAATAACATCCAATTTATGGAATCTGTCCACGCTAAATCTTACTCATCAATCTTTTCTACCTTGAATACTAAGGCTGAGATTGAAGAAATTTTCGAATGGACCAATACCAATCCTTACCTACAAAAGAAGGCTGAGATCGTCAACGAAATCTACCTAAACGGTAGCCCACTTGAAAAGAAAGTTGCCAGCGTTTTCCTTGAAACCTTCCTCTTCTACTCTGGTTTCTTCACTCCCCTCTACTATCTTGGTAACAATAAACTAGCCAACGTCGCTGAAATCATTAAATTGATCATTCGTGATGAGTCTGTTCACGGAACCTATATCGGATACAAATTCCAACTCGGTTTCAATGAATTGCCTGAAGAAGAGCAAGAAAAACTCAAAGAATGGATGTACGACCTGCTCTACACTCTTTATGAAAATGAAGAAGGCTATACAGAAAGCCTCTATGACGGTGTTGGTTGGACGGAAGAAGTCAAAACCTTCCTTCGCTACAATGCCAACAAGGCACTCATGAACCTGGGACAAGATCCACTCTTCCCAGACTCAGCAGATGATGTCAACCCAATCGTTATGAACGGTATTTCAACAGGAACTTCCAACCACGACTTCTTCTCTCAAGTCGGAAATGGTTACCTCCTTGGTGAAGTTGAAGCCATGCAAGACGATGACTACAACTACGGTTTGGACTAAGGTCATCTATTTTATAAGTGATAACAACATCATGGTTTGTTTAAAACAACCATGATGTTTTTGTTTTTGTTTTCTTTTGTTTTTTAAATTGATTGATTGAATACTTTATGATAAAATAGTAATAGAAATAGAGGTGATAACGATGTTAAAGCAGGAAAAACTAGATAATATTCTAGAAACGGTAAATACAAAGGGAACTATTACTGTAAAAGAAATCATGACTCGCTTAGATGTATCAGATATGACTGCTAGACGCTACTTGCAAGAGTTGGCAGACAAGGATTTACTTGTTCGAGTACACGGGGGAGCTGAGAAAATTCGCACAGGTTCTATTTTAAATAATGAACGTTCCAATATTGAAAAACAAAGCTTACAAATCGCAGAAAAACAAGAAATTAGCCGTTTTGCAGGCCATTTAATTGATGAGGGTGAAACCATTTTTATTGGGCCAGGGACAACCTTGGAATCTTTTGCTCGTGAACTTCCAATTGATAATATTCGTGTTGTAACAAACAGTTTACCAGTCTTTCTCATTCTAAACGAACGAAAACTAACAGATTTGATTTTAATTGGTGGAAACTACCGCTCTATCACTGGAGCCTTTGTCGGAACACTAACCTTGCAAAACCTAGCCAATCTCCAATTTTCTAAAGCTTTCGTTAGCTGTAATGGTATTAAAGACAATGCGATTGCGACCTTTAGTGAAGAGGAAGGTGAATCTCAACGCATCGCCCTCAATAATTCCAATAAAAAATACTTACTAGCTGACCATAGTAAGTTCAATAAATTTGATTTCTATACCTTCTACAATATCTCTGATATTGATACCATCGTTTCAGATTCTAAACTGAGCAAAGAAACGTTTGAACAACTTTCAAAACAAACAAAAATTATTCTTTCTAAACCATAAAACTATCCCCACCGATTGGTGGGGATTTTTGTAAGTATTAAAAATTTCAGTTTTTAATAGCTTTCTTACACGCGTTTTTTCCATGAAGTCGCTGTTGTTTGAAGGACTTTGTTGAGTTCGTCAATATTTTCAAAACCAGTTGTACGAAGCCATTCGCGAGCTGCTGCTTCACCATCTTTGATGTAAGCTTCAACTGATCCAGCCCATGTAGCACGGCCACAAAGAACTCCGTTAAAGTTTGCACCTGATTCATGAGCAAATACAAGAGTGTCTTGGAAAAGTTTAGCTGATACACCAGCACTCAAGTAGATATATGGCAAGTTAGTTGCTTCATCTTGTGCTTTGAAGAATGCTGCTGCTTCTTCACGTGTATAAACTACTTCACCTTCAGCAAAGCCTTCAACATATTTAATGTTAACAGGAACTTCTACTTTCAAGACATCAATGTTAAAGCGTGGGTCTGAGAAGACTTTCATGGCACCGATAACTTTGTGTGGTTTTACTTTCGCGTATTCTACAGAACCTGCGTCCGCAATTTTTTCATCGTAAGCAAGGATTTCAAGGAAGAATGGGATATCTTCAGCCACACATTCAGAACCGATACGTTCGATGTAGGCTTGTTTCTCTTGGTTAAGTTCGTCTGAACTATCTACATCATAGTAAAGCAAGAATTTAACTGCATCAGCACCTTCTTCTTTAATACGTTTTGCAGACCAAACATCCAAGCAGTCTGGCAAGCGTTTTGTGCTTGTTGTGTCATAACCTGTTTTTTCATAAGCAAGGAGAAGACCAGCTTTTTCATCAAGAGCTTTAGTTGCTGGAAGTCCATACTCAGGGTCAAGAAGCATAGATGAAGCGTATTTAGTCAATTCATCTGCTACCAAGACTTTAAGTTCTTCCATTTGAGCTACAGTTGGTTCTTCGGTTTGGTGTTGAGCCATAAGGCGTTTCAAAGCACCACGTTGGTCAAATGCAAGAGCTGAGATGATACCATTTTCATCAGAAAGTTTTTCTAAGCGTGCACATTTTTGTTCTGTTAAAGCCATTTTATACCTCTTTTACTATTAATTGATCATATAGAGCTTGATAGTTGGCCATGTTGACATGACCAGTCATTTTTTCTTGAGCATTGAGCATACCAAGGACATTTGCCTTGATGAGTAATTCTGCATCCGATTCTTTGTGAAGAAGTCCTGAAGAAATTCCTGCCACAGTAGAGTCTCCAGATCCAACAGGATTGACTACCTGAATTCTAGGAATATCTACCTTGTAGAAAGTGTCGCCATGTTTGGCAAAGGCACCGTTGGCACCAAGTGAGACGATGATCCATTCAATCCCTGCAAACAAAGGTTCTTGAAGGACTTCTTTTAATTCTTCCAAATCCTCAGAAACTTCTCTTCCTAGAAGTTGAGACAATTCCTCATTATTGGGTTTGATTACTGTTGGTTTATGTGGTGATTCAAGAACTGCCTGAAGAGCTGCACCAGAGCAATCCAAGACTACAGGCTTGCCTGCTTGATTAGCAAGTTCTACCAAGTTCGCATAGTAATCAACTGGAAGACCAGCAGGCAGACTACCTGAGATAGCTACTACTTCAACTGACTCCAAGAGTTTTTTGAAATGTTCCAAAAAGTCTTGACCTTCCTGTTCCAATACTTCAGGACCTTTTTCAAGCACTTCTGTTTGGTTGTCTCCATGGAGAATAGCGATACAGTTACGAGTTTCTCCCTGAATTGAGAAGAAATCTTTCTTTACTTGATCATCGATATGTTCAACCAAAAACTCACCAAGTTTTCCACCCACTAAACCAGTAGCAAGAACAGAATCGCCAAATTCTGAAAGTACTCGGGTAACATTGAGTCCCTTACCACCAGCCGTTTTGGTTACATCTACCACACGATTGACAGTATCAATCTTCAACTCATCCAAAGGATAGGAAATATCGATGGATGGGTTCATTGTGACTGTTAAAATCATAGGTCACCTCTTAGTCGTGGTATTCTCCGCGATCCCATTTTTCAAGGAATTCAGTGAAGAAGTTTGCGTCTGTTTGTTGAGCATTGTGACTTTCAACGTGTTCAATTTTCGCAATCAATTTTTTGTTTTCTTCAGATGGTTTGTATTCAGCATGGATGAAAGCTTCGATGATGTCACACATGAGCAATTCACCAGTAATCTTACCACCAAAACCGATAACGTTAGCGTTCAATTGCTCTTTAGCATAAAGAGCTGTTGTCATATCACGAACCAAGGCAGAACGAACACCTGGAACTTTATTTACAGCGTTATTGATACCAACACCAGTACCACAGATACATACCCCAAGATCAGCTTGACCGCTAGTTACGGCTTCACCAACTTTTTTACCAAAGATTGGGTAGTGAGTACGTGTATGGTCATATGTACCAAAGTCAATGACTTCATATCCTTTTGATTTCAAAAATTCTGAAACCGCCATTTTTTCATCTGTTACGATGTGGTCACATCCAATTGCAATTCTCATTTTTAACTTACCTTTCTTACTGTAATCTAATTAGCACATTTTGTTCAACATGTCGACACGAATTTGGTGACGTCCGCCATCGTATTTACCGTTAACAAATCCTTTAGCGATGTTTTTAGCCAATTCATCACCAACAAGTTGTGCACCCATAGTGATCATACGTGAGTTGTTGTGTCCACGAGTCATATAAGCTGAACGTTCGTCAGATACTTCTGCAGCAACCATTCCTTTGATTTTAGTTGCAACCATGAATGGACCAGCTCCATAAGCATCAATCACGATACCAAGGTTTTGTTCTTCTTTGTTTACTTCTGCAGCCACAGCAAGAGTCACATCAACAAAGTCTTGACCTTCAGCTGTAACATCCACAACGTGGAAGTTTTCTTTTTCCAAGAAGTCTTTCACAACTTCTTTCAATCTCAAACCTGCAGCATCTGCACCGATAACAATAGACATATTGTATACTCCTTTTTATTTTTCTAGGCTAGTAAAACCTTTTATAGTCAGCAGTTGACCTACAAAAGGCTTTCTAGCAGTTTATTGACAAATTGGATTGAATGAGATGAATGACACCTTATTCAAGTTTAGGAAATCAGTTTCCTAGAAATAATCTTTCTCCACAAAAGAGAATATAACAAGTGATTATTTGTTTGTTACAAACATCATTTGTTGCTTACAAACATAATATACTCCTATTTCCGGAAAAAGTCAACAGTTAATGTTTGTTTTTGTGTTTTTTTAACTAAAAAATTTCGATATCAAAACCAATTTGATCCACTTGACCAGGTTCTAGGAGGCGAACATTCTTCTTATCTTCTAGATGATCTCCTTCTTCAAGGGATGTTGACAAGCCAGACCATGGTTCAAAGGCAATGAAAGGACCTTTATTCAAAGTTGACCAGATAATGAGATTTGGAAACTCTGCAAAGTGCACTTTCAATCCCTTATCATGTTTACGAGAACGAAGGGAAATTGTTCTAGATTGCAATTCATCTAAGGTAACTGCATCTGTGCTGAACAAATCATAGCTGAGGTCTAATTCTTTTTGACCCTCTAGCCATGGACTTCTATCTTGAAAATCAAGCATCCCCGTTTCTGGGAAAGGACGTGGAACAGAGCAAGTCTCTTCTTTCTCAAACTCTAGATAATAATCTTCATAGACTTCATCATCCAGTAGAGGACAATTAAATCCTGGATGTCCACCAATAAAGTAAGGCAGGACCTTGCTAGTTTCTTTATTGAAAATCTTGTATTGAGTCCGCACTGTCTTGCCAGTAAGGCTATAAGTGATTTCTAGGCGGAAATGATAAGGGTAGTTCTGATAGCTATTCTCATCGTCTTCAATTGCAAAAGTTACACTCTTGTCTGTCTGTTCAACCAATTCAAATTCTTTCTTACGAACCAAACCATGACGAGGAATTTTTCCTTGACTTTCTCTCCCATTTTCATCTATATAGACGGCTGTATCCTCTCTCAATGAACCACAAATGGGAAAAAGAACAGGAGCTTGTCCACTCCAATAAGTAGGATCCCCTTGCCACAAATACTCAAGTCCCTCAGCATCTTTTATAGAAGAAAGAGCCCCACCAAAACTGTTAAATTGAACTCTTAATTGTTCTGATTTTAATTCAATTACCATTATTTTCTCCGATTTCTTGATAGTTTATAAAAAAACTAGGCTGTCACTCCTAGAAGGTATGACAACCTAGTTTCAACAATTTACATTTTATAGGAGCGCATTATTTTGCTTTTGCTGCGTACTCTTCGTTACGTTTGATCATTTGTTTTCTGTACCATGCAAAGATACCGATATAGAATACAAGGAAGACTACAGCACCAAGGATTGCTTTAATATCACCAGTTGTAGTGTTACCAATTGTCCAACCAAGAAGTTTTTCGATTGGTCCTTCAAGAGTTGAGTGAGTGATCAATTGAGTTTGGCTCACACCTTCTGGGAAGGCACCTACACCTTTAGCAAGTTCTGTTGCAAATGGCGCGATAAGTGTACCTGAAAGAAGGAAGAGTGGCAACAAGAGTGTTCCGAAGATAATCATACGGAGCAATTTACCACGTGTTACAACCAAGAGAGCTGGAGTAACACCCATAGCGATGATACCTGCAAGTGGCAAGATACCATTTCCGACGTTTGAAAGAAGCACAGCTTCAATCAACATAATTGGTGCAAGTACGTTTGCACAAGCCCAGATTTCAGCACGACCAGCGATGAATGGCCAGTCTAGACCGATGTTAAACTTACGTCCTTCCAAACGTTTAGTAGCAACGTTTGTAATACCTTGTGAAAGTGGTTCTACGGCAGCAATGAACCATGAACCGATAAGTGAGAAGAGTTCCAAAGCTACACCGGCTGTCAAACCAAGAGACAACCAACCTTTAATAACAAGTTCCCATGAAGATGCATCTTCTACTCCAGCAACTGGATGTGGAGTTCCCATCAAACCAATAACGATACCAAGAATGAAACCGATGAAGAATTTAGATCCCCAGAAACCAATTTTCTTGTTCAATTTTGCAGCGTCAAAGTCATATTTATCAAGACCTGGCAAAACTTTATCAAAAATCTTATCCAAGACCATGATAACTGGGTTCATCATGTAGTTCATGTGAGTTGAAGTCATTGGTGATGAACTTGGTGCGTTAAGAAGGTCGTCGAATGTTGGTTTCATCAAATCAGAGTTGATGATCTTCAAAATACCTACAAGTACAACTGCTACTGTCGCGATGAAGAGTGAAACCCCTTGGCTTACACCATTGTTGTCTGCATACCATTTGATCAAAAGACCAGTGATTGACAAGTGCCAGATATCGAAGATATCGACATCGAGTGTGTCTGTTTTCTTCATTGCAAGCATCACAACGTTGACAATCAACATTACAAGCAAGAAGTAAAGTGTCCAAGCAGATCCCCAAGTGATGGTAGCAAGTGGTGCCCAACCAACGTCGGTGATGTTCAATTGAATACCAGTGTTTTCAACGAATTTCGCAAGTGATGCTGAGAAAGCTCCGTTGAGCATACCGATGATAGCACCGATACCAGTAAGGGCGATGGCGAGCTTGATACCACCTTCAAGCGCTTTGGAGAATTTCACTCCAAAAAGTAGGGCCAACACTGTCAAAATGATCAGCATGATGATAGGGCCACCCATAGCCAAGATAGGTTTAAAGATATCGTTGGCCAGATTGATAATGACATCCATAATAGTTCCTCCCTTTTTATAGTTATATGAATGTTAACAAATTAAAATTAGCTTAATCCGTGTTCTTTGATAGCTGCTTCAATATTGTCAAATACTGGAGCACTCATTGCTGGGATACGGAATAAGATTGGTCCAGCTTCGATAACTGGAATACCTGGGTCAAAACCAAGATCTGTCGCAGCAATTGGTGTGAAGATGTCATAACCTTTGATAAGGTCTTCATTAACGTCTTTGACCATTACCGCGTCACAGTGAACATCGAAACCGCGGTTTGAAAGTTCTTCTTCAAGAGCACTTTTAATTTGGTGGCTTGAGTTAACACCTGCACCGCAGGCAGCAAGAATTTTAATCATATGGATTTCCTCCGATTTAATATTTTTAATAGACAAGATTAAGCAATTGCTTCAGCAATATAAGCATAGATGGCTTCTGGTTCAGAAATTTTTGATAGGTCTTCAAGATGACCATTCCCAGTAAAGAAGTCCATCAACTGAGCAAGAATGTTCGTTTGGCTTGAACTTGAGTTATTAATGATAAAGAAGAGTAAGGATACTTCTACTTCCTTATCTGGCGCAATCATATTGTGGAAAGTCACTGGTTTTTCTAATCGAACGACCACAACTTTTTCGGCTAGATTATGAACAATATCTGTGTGAGGAATAGCCACATTCGGCAAATCCTTACCCAAAAATTCCATATCTAAGCCAGTTGGAAATGACTTTTCACGCGTGATCAAGGCTTCACGATAAGTTGGAGTTACGATTTCACGTTCTTCCAATAAAGTTGCAACCTGATCAAAGAGATGTTCTTGATTATCCGCTTCTAAGCAAAACACAAGGTTTTTGTCAAAGAAATGATCTAATCCCATAAGGTTTTCCCTTCTTTCCATTAACTTTATGCTATAAGTATAACACTATATGAAATCGTTGTCAATATTTTTCTGTTGTTTTTTGTTCATTTTTTGTTTTTTTTTATATTTAACAACCACATTTCAAACAGTTATTAAAAATAACAAACTAAAGTGAAGTAAAAAACATCCGACTATTTCAGTCAGATGTTGGAATCTTTAATTTTCGTTTTTAAGAATTTCTTCTAATTTATGATAATCTTGGACACTATCAATCTCATAGATACTATTACCTTCTAATTCTTCGACATAGACATCTAGCTCTTTGATATTATCCTTAACCATATTGTCCCAGTAGAGATCAACAAATTCTCCACTTGCATAAGCCTTGTCGATAAAGCTGACAATCTTTTCTGCAGTTGGAGCATCCCAGAAGGATACACCACTAAGGATCCGGCCTGCCTTGCTATCAACAATAATGTCTTGAACCTTGTAGTCATCTCCATAGACCAAGAACCATTCGTTGGTACAATCTTCACGATAGACACTAAAATAAGTCGAACGTGTCAAATCATTGCGGAACATATTTTTAAAGAGATAATTGTCGGCATCAATAACATAGCTGTTAGCCAATTCTTCTTTTACAAGATAGAGAGAGTAAAAGTTATTGTAATCAGCGTATTTATCATTGAAAACGAGTCGTACTCCATATTTCTCTTTCAAGTAATCGAATTGTTCTTTAAGATAACCAACAATGATAATGATATCATGGATTCCTTTTTCTTTGAGAAACTCAATTTGGTATTCAATCAGAGGTTTTTGATTAACCCGAACTAAGGCTTTAGGGGTATTTTCAGTCATAGGACGCAAGCGAGTTCCCAAGCCCGCTGCTAAGATGATGGCTTTCACACGAATCTCCTTTATTCTTTAATAATAATATAAACTCCAGCAATGACGACAAGTGACGTAATAATTGTCAGCATATCTAGTGGTGCACCCAAGAAAATAACTGCAAACAAGACAGTCCAGACTACATAGCTCACGTTCAAGCCTGTAGCCTTGGCTGGTTGTAAGCGATTGATAGCGATATAATAAGCCAAGTAGGAAATCATATCAAAGGCTGCAAAGACAATCATAAGACCTAACAATTGTCCATTAGCTACTTCTGCAAATGACTGATGAGAGAAGAGCACAATCACAAGATAGGACAAGAATGAAGTCACTTGACGGATTAAGAGGGCTTCGATTTCACTCAATTCACTTTCCATAGCAAAAGAGCTAAGGACACTTTCACTCCCCCATGCAATGGCACAAACCAAAGCACAGAGAATCCCAATGTAGAAGGAATTGACCTGTTCAACCTTATAGGTCTGGGCAATAATTCCTGCAATAATCAAGATAATCCCAAACACAGTATTTTTCGAAATCTTGTGCTTCAAGAAGAAGAAAGCCAATAAAACTGAAATCGCAGGGTAAATAGCTGATACAGATGAAGCTAAAGAACTTCCGATATACTTAACTGCATAAAGATTGGCCTGCATACCGATAGGGCCTGCTAGTAAGGCTCCGATGATAACACTAACATTGCGAATATTTAAGAAAATTGAGAGACGAACTTTTCCTTCTTTTATCAAAAGAAAAGCTAGTAAGATAAAGATACTCAAGAAATCGTGAGCAGCAGCCACCACAAAGGGCGATAAATCTGTAAAAATCGAAAAGATATAAGCACTAATCGTTAGACCTAACCCCCAGAAAATACCTGAGAGTAGACCAAAAGAAACTCCATTTTTAGTTTTCATCTGAACCTCCATAATAAGCCAAACCTTTAACAGCTCTTTGGTAACGACTTACACCATAGTCACCAAAATCTGCGCCTTGCTCTTCCTTATAGATAGTCCATAGACTCCAAATAGTATCTTGTAAAATTTTATAAATAGTAATCTTTTCTCGAGAGACAGGTGTTTGGTCACTCTCATAGTAAGATAAGAAGGCTTCTTCCTCTTGGAGAGTGAATTCAGACTCTAAAAAGAGAGCAGCCAAATCCCACATTGGATCATTCATTGATGAATATTCCCAGTCAATTAGATATAGACGTCCTTGAGGTGATTCGATAAAGTTTTCAGGCACCAAATCGATATGACAAGATTTTCTGTCAACACCTAAGTCAGCCAGTCTTTTCTCTAAGGAGAAGACTTCTTCTCGAACTGCTTCATAGTTGGCATAAGGGATTTTCCCTTCAATCAAGGATTCGTATTTTTTGATTTCTTCAAAAGGAGCAAATTCTCCTCTTAATTCCTTACCGGACGCATGAATAGTTTGTAAAATTGGAGAAATTTTATCGAACTTGGTCTTGATTGTAGTTGAATCAAGCGTAATAGCAGATTCAATATACTCATTTACTTTGATACCAGCTTCAATATCAAAAAGATAATTTTTGACATCTAGGTCTAAATCTTTAAGCAGTTCAAGATTGTACTTTTCATCTTGACGATTGATCAGTTTTTCTGTCCCTTTCCCAAAGAACTTAACAATATATTGCTTATTTGTTGTTTTGGCCAAATAGTTTTGATTGGTCATACCTCCCAGTTGTTCAACACTGAGGACTTCCTCTTCTTGACTAAGTAAGGAAGAAATTTTTTCTTTAATGATTTTCTCCACAATTAACCTCCAGCACTTATACTTCCCACTTAAACACTGTTTTAAAGGCTGTGTTTAAATCGGTCGCAAAGACACGGTGAATATCTTTAATTTCTCTTACAGGTTCTTCTAGATAAAGGATATTTTTAAGACGATTGGCAAATTTCTTGACTTCCATCATTTGGATTGCATTTTCAAAATCGATGCGACCAGAACGAGAGGAACCAACCAAGAGCAAGCCTTTCTCTAAGGCATCGCGTGTATTGAGATTGACTTTATACTCGCTAACGCCCATCATGAGAATCGTTCCCTGAGGACGAATGTAGCGAATCAAGTCATTAATAGCTGGTCCAGTACCATCACCACCACAACACTCAAAAGCATGGTCAAAGGCCAAATCTTCAGGAATATTATCAGTGATATAGCATTCCTTGGCAAAAGAGAAGAGTTCCAACTTTTCCCAATGACGACCAATAACCACAATCTCTGCTTCTGGTAAAGTATAGTTGATAATATTTGCAACCACAAAAGCTAAACTTCCATCTCCGATAACGGCGATTCGGTCCCGCTTGCTATGAGCAAGAGTCAATAGGCGATTCATGGCATGCATACCGACACTGACAAACTCTGTAATGGCTGCAACCGTATCTTCGATAGCATCATAAGCCACCACACGGTCTTTAGGGAGAGAAACAAACTCTCTCATAAAGCCATCAAAGCCACTAGACAAGAAATGGGTCCCTGTCATGTAGTTTTCATAGAATTCTTCATCACTCTGCATAGGAGGCTGATTGGGAATCATAACAACTTTTTGACCAACCTCGTAGGTTCCTGTCGGGTCAGAAATAACGGTTCCACATGACTCGTGAATCATTGCCATTGGAAGTTTTTTATTCAAAATCTTCGGATCACGTTTTCCTTGGTAGTAACGCTGATCCGCATGACAGACCGCCATATAATTAGGGCGTATGAGGATATGATTCTCTTGGTCAATACCCTCTTCCTGATATTTGACATTGATAAACTTAGGCTTTGTTAGTTGGTAAATTTGATTAATCATTTTATTACTCTTCCTCAATCATGCTTTTTGCAATCTTCAAATCTGTTACTGTAGTAATTTTCAAATTTGAATATTCACCCTTAGCCAAGGCTACATCTTTTCCTTTAATTACAAAGATTTTACATGCATCTGTTAAGATTTCTTTCTCTTCGGCAGAGAGAGAACCGTAAAGGTCCATGAAGTCCTTGCAACGGAATGTTTGAGGTGTTTGTCCTTGATAGAGGTGAGCACGATTTGGAATATCTGTAATAAATTGACCGTTAGTACTTTCAACGATAGTGTCAACCGCTTCTACCACTGTGTCCACTGCGTCATGATTTTGAGCAAGTTGGATATTGTCCTGAATCATGCGAAGCGTAATAAATGGACGAACAGAATCGTGGGTAACAACGATGTCCTCTGGAGTAAGCGGACGATAAGCATCAATGGCTTCAATGATTTTCTCAATACTCGTATTACGGTCAGCACCACCTTTTGTAATGATGATACGATCCTTATGAAGAGGTAGATATTTATCTACAAGATCCTCTGCATGGGAAACCCAGTCTCCATGAACCCCAACCACAATTTTTTCAATACTTGGTTCCAAGACAAATTTTTCAATTGTATGAATCAAAATAGGTCGATCACCTAGCTCTAAAAATTGTTTTGGCAAATTACTGATTCCCATACGTGTGCCAGTTCCACCGGCAAGAATTCCTGCATAAATCATCTATTTTCTCCTTTGTCTTACTAAAAAAACTTATTCTCTCTATTATACCACAATCTAGTCCTATCATGAAAGAAATACCGGACCTCCCGTTCTAGAATAGGAGGATTAAGCAGTTCCATTATTCAAAGAAACTAGTCCATTTCTAGTAGTGACTAGGAATTCAATAGTCATTACTAATAAATGGCTGTGAAATTTTAGAGTTCTTCAGAATAATATAGTTTTCTTAAAGAAAGCTTAAATTTATATTTTCTTAATACAAGAAAAAGCTAGGAAATGATAAATGTCCAATAGAGACACACTTCCTAACTTCTTATTTTTAGTAAAACTCACCAGTCTTAATCTTTCTTATCTTGATTTTCAGTTCCTTTAACTGCTTTTTTAAATTCAGACAGCATTTTACCGATTGACTCACCTAATTCAGGCAATCGTTTTGGTCCAAAAATCAAGAGAGCTCCTAAAACGATGATAATCAATCCTGGCGCTCCGATATCACGTAAGATTCCCATTTCTCTCTCCTTTCTGCTTGTGTTTCATAATGTGTTTGCTGATAGCAATACTCAATTCATAGAGTAAAATCAAAGGGGCAGTCATTGCCAAATCGCTAACAAAGTCAGCTGGTGTCAAGATGACTGCAAGTACCAATAAGATAAAATAAGCATATCGGCGATAAGCAATCAATAATTCTGGACCAATGAGCCCAATCGACGTCAAAAAGGCAATGATAACTGGCAATTCAAAAATCATGGCCAAAGGCAAGGTCGTTTGAAAAACAAAGGACAGATAATTTTGTGCAGTTAACTGCGTTTCAAATAGCCCTTCTCCTAGCCCTAATAAAACCTGAAGTAAGGCTGGTGTTACAAAGTAAAAACCAAAAGCCAGTCCAACTAGAAAACAAAGGAAACTAGCTGGAATATAGGCAAAAATTGCTCTAGCTTCTTCCTTCTTTAGGCCAGGTTTGATGAAAGACCAAATATGATACACCGTGTAGGGCAAGGTGATAGTAAAGGCCATCAGACTAGCCAAGCGTATGTATATCCATAAAATATCATTAGGTCCTAAAACAATCAACTTTTGCTGAAAAGATTGGGTCACATACTGGTAAATCTGGTCTGCAAAAATCAAGGAGACACAGAATACCAAAAAGAAACAAATGACCACAGCCAATAATCTCTTTCTAAATTCTACCAGATGTTCAACGATTGTCAATTCTTTTCTATCCATCTATTTTTCACCCTGTCTGAAAGTGACAATCAAGACAATAACAACAAAGACTAGCTGGCTGGCCAAGCCTTCCCAACTTGGATAAATTCCAAGCAGGTCAATCGTTGGAAATCCTGTCAGCAAGTGATTTGGCGCCATATTTGTCAACTGAAGAGCATGGATACTAACTCCCAGCATCTTGAAGGCTAGGGCATAAATCATCCAAGTCAGGATAAAGAAGACCTTATGTGGCAGGAAGAATTGACTGGCCTTGTTCATCACGATGGCAATAACTACCAGAACCAGCAAGGCAAGTGAAATTCCCAAGACAAATTCAAAACTGGAAATTCTTGGTAAAATCCCAACATAAAAAAGAATGGTTTCTGCTCCCTCACGGAAAACAGCTAGAAAACTGAGGGCAAACATAGAAATAAAGGATCCTGTCTTGGTCACTGTTTCCATTTGTGACTCCATAAAGGCATTCCATTTTTTGACTGAAGATTTGCTATGAAGCCAGATTCCAATCACAATCATCATAGCTACCGCAAAAATCCCAACTGCTCCTTCGATGATTTCACGATTGGATCCTGATGTTACTGCTGGAAAGGCAATTTGCAGGATGAAAGCAATAAGAAGACTGGCCATGATTCCAGTGATAGCACCACCATAAACCCACTTGAGCCCTTTTCGCATCTTGGCTGCTTTCAAGGTTGTTACCAAGGCCATAACGATTAAGAGAGCCTCTACACCTTCTCTTAGAAGAATCAGCATGGCATCAAAGGCATTGTAACGTGCGCTGGTATCAATTTGTGATAAATCTGCAATCAGTTTTTCTAATTTTTCTTGATATTCCTTCTCACTTCCCTTGACCATAATCACAGGGCTTTCACTCTCCACTCTAGTATAGAGGGATGGATTGGTCGTGCTAACAGAACCCTCAATCGTTGGCCAGATAGTGATGAATTCCTTCATACTAGCTTCTCCTGATGCTTGATCACCAGCTTGGAATTGTTCCAAAGCCTTCTTCAAAAGGGCAATACCGTCTTTAAGAGTCAAACTAGAAGATGCTTCTGCGACTTCTTTTCCAGTTACAAAATCATCAATAGCCTTTTTTAAGTCCTCGAAGGAAGTCTGGATTGAGTTAAAATCCGTAGGCTCGGTTTCCATACTACTACGCAAGAAAGAAATAGCTGTTTCAACACGTCCATAATGGGCCGTACTATTGTCACGAACCACACTTTCATTGATAGTCCAAGTGGAATTCATTTTCTTAAAAGCTTCTCGGATCTTTTCCAAATCTTTGGATGCAATGGCCTGCTCTAAGGCTTCAAAACGAGGACTTAGACGGTTTACCAATTTTTCTTTTTCAGCATCTAAGTCAACAGGATTTTGTTCTTTTTCAAAGGCTAATAGGGCTGCAGAAATTTCAGTGAGTTTATCTTCAGTGATATCTCCTGATTGAGCTAACTTTTCCTTGATGACTTTACCAGCCTCAGAATTGCTGTCTTCTACTCTTTCAAAGTCTGTTGCCATCTCCTTAACGAGTTTCTGGGCTTCAGACTGATCACCATTTTTTACTGCTTTAGACGCATCAGTGATTTTCACAAAGTAAGAACTCAAGCTTTCTTGGGCACCTACTGGGGAAAGAATTAAAAGTGACAAAGCTAAAACCAAGAACCAGCTTTTAACCTTCCAATAATTTCTGACCAATGTAGCCTCCTTTCTCCACACCACCAAAGCAAGCAAAGAGTCCACTACCGATGTGAGTGATATATTCATTCATCTTATCTGTAGCACCTAGATTGGTTTGAACTTTAACAAAGTTATCAGGATCCTTCTGGAAAGAAATGAAGAGCAAGCCTGTATCAAACTGGCCAGTTTTTTCATCAATCCCATCAGAGTATGAATAAGAACGACGCAAAAGGGGCTTATCCACTTCCTTAGCCAAACGAACATGCGAATCATCTGGCAAAAGACTCAAATCCACTTCATCAAACTCGTTCTTCTTACCAAAGGGGGCACCACTTTCCTTATAACGACCAAAGGTATTTTCTTGTTCTTCAAGACTAGTGCGATCCCAGGTCTCTAAAAACATCTGAATCCGACGAACTGCCATATAAGAACCATTTTCCATCCAGTCCTTACTATCAGCCCAGATAACGCGGTCAAAGTCTTTCTCCTTGGTTGGATTTGCTGTTCCATCCTTAAAACCAAAGAGGTTACGTGGAGTCTCCATTCGATCACCGATCGCTGCAAATCCAGACTGACTCCAACGAAGGGTCACGGCATTTCTGCCCTTACGGATGAGATTGCGAATAGCATGAAAGGCAACTTGCTCATCATCTGCACAAGCCTGAATCACAATATCTCCACCAGTATATTTTTCACGTAATTGCTCTTTAGGAAAAGGCGGTAAATCCCTGAACACTTGAGGACGCTTGCTTTCTAAGTTCATCTTTTTCAAGAAACTGGCAGACACACCAAAAGTCAGCGTCAGACGATGAGGATTGAGCCCGACTGTCTCACCAGTATCGCTCGGAGGCAAGAGAGCATTCTGGCCATCTTTTTTGACCAGCTCTCCCTCAACCAACTTGGCACTATAATCTGTCCAATCCTTGAACAACTGGATAATTTTATCCTTATCCGTCGTGTGCAAGTCCAAGACAACAAAATAGATGTTTTTTTGCATGGGCGTACTAATCCCAGCTTGATGCTTGCCATAAAAAGCAATTTTTTCATTTCCGTACGAGATTTTTTCCTGACTTCCTAGCTTAGGTGCGAAAAAAGCAGAAGCACCAGAGAGCCCTAGCGCTAAACCAGCCCCTCCAATCCCTGCTTTTTTTAGAAATTCTCGACGGTCCATTTTCTTCTCAAAAAACTTTTCGTCTTTTTCAGTCATGACTCTTATTCTCCACTAAGAAATTTACCCATTTGTGATAGAGATTCACCAAGTTTTGTCACAGCTTCTGACAATTCTTTGGTATCTTCTTTTGTCAAATCAGTATAGAGTTTGTAGTGTTCCTTGTCGGTCATGTGTTTGTCCAACAAATCATTGACAGACTTGAAGTCTGCTTCCAATTCTTTAACTAGGTTAGCGTCTGATTTTTCAAGCAAAGGTTTAAAGAGTTGGAAAATCTTCTCAGCTCCCTCGATATTGGCACGGAAGTCATACAAGTCTGTGTGAGAATAAATTTCCTCTTCACCTGTAATCTTACTTGTTGCCACTTCGTTAAGCAAGTCAACTGCTCCAGTCAACATGACCTTGTAGTCCACATCCACAGTTGCAATCTTAGCTTTCAATTCCTTGATATCATTGACCAACTGATCCCCATAGCTTTCAGTTCCTTTAGTGGTATTATCTTCCCAAAGGATACGCTCGATACGGTGGAAACCTGACCAACCTTCTTCAGTCTTGTTTTCATCCATATAGTCTGCCAAACGGAAGTCAATCTTGACATCTGACTCACCAAAACTTTCAGCAATCGGTTCTGAACGCTCATAAGACATACGAATCAGTGGATAAACCTTCTTAGCTTCTTCTAACTTACCTTCTTTCAAAAGTTTGACAAAGCCTTCCGTATCTGTCAACAGTTTATCAATTTGCTCTTGTACAAAAGTCTTATATTCAGCAGTGGCCTTATCAAGCATTTTCTGCTTATCTTCAGACAAGGCTGTCACCTTGGACGAATCACTTGTGTTACTTGGCTTAGATTGATTATTAGCACAAGCTGTCAATAGCAAGGCTGAAGATAAAAGGACAAAACCTAGTTTTTTCATTGTTTACTCCTATTGGTTCAGGAAACCTGAATTAATTTTACGTTTCATTATACCATGTTTTCACTCATTTTTCAATAAATTTTCAGACAATTTAATGTTAAGTAATTTATACTAATAATAGACTTTTAACCTCAAAATTGATAAAATAGGAAGGAAAATAATTGTAAAAGGAAACTATAAAACACTATGATGAACATGCAAAACATGATGCGCCAAGCACAAAAACTTCAAAAACAAATGGAACAAAGTCAAGCCGAACTTGCGGCTATGCAATTTGTTGGCAAATCTGCTCAAGACCTTGTCCAAGCGACCTTAACTGGAGATAAGAAAGTTGTCAGCATTGACTTCAATCCAGCTGTCGTTGACCCAGAAGACCTTGAAACTCTTTCTGATATGACCGTTCAAGCAATCAACTCTGCTCTTGAACAAATCGATGAAACTACCAAGAAAAAACTGGGTGCTTTCGCTGGGAAATTGCCATTCTGAGCATAAGAAAAAAGCTCCATAATATCTGTAGATAAGTCTCCTACAGATATTATGGAGCCTATTTTGTTGTCTTAAAAAGCCTGAAAACATCAATAAAATGCGTTTATTTTATATGAAAAGATCTACTGAATTTTTCAAAATAAACTTCCAGTAGTCTTTTCACTTTTTATTAATAAGTTCCTTCTTCACCTTGACTAGTCAAGATAACTGGTCCATCTTTAGTAATCACGAATTGGTGTTCATATTGACAAGATAAACCACCGTCAATGGTCTTATGCGCCCAGCCAGTTTTCATATCTGTATCAATTTCCCAGTCACCTGTATTGATCATTGGTTCAATGGTCAATACCATTCCTTCACGGAGACGAAGCCCACGACCAGCAATACCATAGTTAGGAACCATTGGTTCTTCGTGCATGGTTGGACCAACACCATGACCAACCAAATCACGTACTACACCGTAACCACGACTTTCAGCGTATTCTTGAATAGCTGCACCAATATCACCAATACGATTTCCAACAACAGCTTGCTCGATTCCCTTGTACATAGCTTCTTTGGTTACATCCATCAAGTTTTTCACTTCTTCGGACGGCGTACCAACAGCATAAGCCCAACATGAGTCTGCTAGGCCACCAGAGTAGCTCTGGGTGTATTTTTTCATTTGCTCCACATTGTTGAAGTTTAGTTTTGAGACATTCAGGTCAGATTTAGCAATAGGACCTCCCAAAACCATATCAACTTTGAGCAAATCACCATCTTTCAAGATATAGTGACGAGGGAAAGCATGAGCCACTTCATCATTAAGAGAGCAACAGGTAGCATAAGGATAGTCCATCATGGCACCGTCAACCCCAATCTGAAGTGGAAGGAAATTTTCTTCCTTACAACGACGGCGAACGTATTCTTCAACTTCCCACATATCTACGCCAGGCTTAATCAAATCACGTAAGCCGATATGAATACTTGCTAGAAAATCTCCAGCCTTGTCCATAGCTTCGATTTCACGAGCTGATTTTAATGTTATCATCTTTTCTCCTAGTTTCTAATTAATTTTAACGGTCACATTTGCTTTTGAAACAATCTGATGACCATGATAAATATCGTAATCAATAATAGCTGATCGTCTAGTATGATGGATGATGCGTGCTTGAATGCGCAGTATATCATCTATCTGAACAGCCTGCAAAAAGTAGATCAGCATTTGTTCGATGATGAGATTGCGACCACTATTCACAACTAAATCTTGGGTCATATGAGTCAGTATCTCTGCCAATACACCGTTAGCTAAAACACCGTTTTTCTCAAGCATAAAGGGTTCCACTGTAATCACTACTTCATCATGGTGATAAGCGAGTTTTTGACCAATCTGCTCAGAAAAAGTTGGTAGAGCCGAAACTTGGGAACGACTCATCTTCTCCATGACATCTCGTCTGGTTACAACCCCAAGCAAGGTTTGATTATTACGAACAACCGGTACCATTTCAAAATCTTCAGCAATCATCCGTTGACTCACATTGGCAATATTTGTAGATAATCCAACTAAAAATAGACTACGAGACATGACCTTATCAATTGTTGTACTTGGTGACTTATCACCAGCATCTCTCATAGTAACAACCCCAACAACAACCTGATGTTGATTAATAACAGGGAAACGACTACTACGATTCTTACGTACCAAGTCCAAATAATCTTTAACAGTGTCAGTCTCTCTCAAAAAACCATACTCATGACTCGGACGGTACAGTTTCTCAACTGTCAAAATATCTGTTTTGATTTGAACATTTGACAAGGCTTTATTGATCATGGTCGCAACGGTGAAAGTGTCATGTTTGCTTCTTAAAACAGGAATTCCTTTTTGATTAGCCAGTTTAATCACATCATCATGAACCTGAAATCCACCTGTCACAAGAACGGCATTTTCATTTTCCAGCGCTAATAATTGAATACGAGTCCGGTCTCCGACAATCAAGAGTCCCCCATCATGAAGGTAAGACAAAATATTTTGCTCAGTCATGGCACCGATTGAAAACTTACTAAATTCTCTCTCTAAACCTTCTTGCCCAGCCAAAACCTCAGAAGAAGTCACTTCTGCAATTTCTGCAAATGTTAATCTTTCAATAGCAACTTTCTGAGATTTAACACGGATAGTACCACTTCTTGGACGAGTCTCTACAATTCCACGATTTTCAGCTTCTTTAATGGCCCGATAAGCCGTTCCATCACTGACTCCTAGATGGTTGGAAATACTTCGAACACTGACTCTTTTACCAACGGGTAATTCTTCCAAATAGCTTAGAATTTCTTGGTGTTTACTCATTAATTTCTCCCTTTACAAAGCGAAACTCAAGATAATCACGCATTTTCTTTGTATAGCGATCACTTCCTTTAAACTGACGAATCAATCGAAATCCAGACTTAAGAGCAACCCGTTGACTAGCTTCATTTTCAAGGTGGGTAATGATGGATAATTGTTTTAAACCAAATTCCCCAAAAGAAAGTTGGCAAAGTTTTTTAACAACTTCTGTCATAAAACCTTTAGACCATGAATCTTTTCTCAAAAAATAACCAAGTTCTGCTTCTTTTTTTATTTCATCTAGCTTTTCAAACTTAATTGAACCAATCATTTTTTCAGTTTTCTTATCACAAATAGCCCATACCCCTAAAGGAGCCTTCATAAAATAATTGGCCAGTGCATATTGACTTTCTTCTGGACTAGCTTGACTTGGAAAAATGAATTGTAAATTTTCTGGATTTGAAGCTATATCATGGAAGTCCTTACTATCACTAAAAAAGAAAGGACGCAAATACAAGCGATCCGTTTCAAAAAAAGAAAACATTGCTAATTTGGTCCAAATATTCATAACCACCTCTACGGTTTATTCTTCAACAAGTGTAATATCCGCTCCTAGATTACGTAATTTTTCAATAATATCTGAATAACCACGTAAGATGAACTCAATATTTGTAATTTCAGTTTTACCTTCAGCCATTAGTCCAGCAATGACAAGTGCTGCCCCAGCTCTAAGGTCAGTAGCTTTTACATTTGCACCACGTAAACTACGTCCACCAGTATATAAAATATGGTCGTTTGTAGTCGTAATATCCGCGTCCATCTTTGCTAGTTCAAAAACATGGTTTACACGTTTCTCATAAATGGTATCAATAATGGTTCCACGCCCCTCTGCTGTTAACAGAAGAGGAGTAATTGGTTGTT